>QHXN01000147.1 GCA_003222975.1 Acidobacteriota bacterium
CGCGACGCGCGTCCACAGTGACGTTGACATCGCAATCGCCCGCAGGGATCAGACCGAAGTGCGCGATTACCTTATGCGTCGCGGGTGGGAACTCGAAAAAGCGGTTGACGGCGTGCTGAGTCCCTGGGAGGACGGCAAGACGCTGGCCCTGCCGGTTCACACCGTCTGGTGTCGGAACGACGCGCACGACCCCGGCTTCGTCGAGCTACTGCTCGACGAGATTGACGACGAACGTTTCAGGTTCAGGCGCGACCGGAAGATCACGCTGGCGCGGGGGCGTATGTCCTTTGTGTCTTCCAACGGCCTGCCGGTTCTCGCCCCGGAGATCGTGCTGCTCTACAAGTCGAGCCGCCCCGAAGAGTACGCTGCTGACTTCCGCAACGCAGCCGGGTCGCTCCCCGGAGAGAGCCGCGCGTGGCTGAGGGGCGCGCTCGATAAAGTTTTTGCGCGCCACCCTTGGGCCGACGAGCTATGACCGGGTTACTCCTGACGAACGAGGGCCGGTAATGAAATTCAAAAGATCGAGCGGCATCCTTCTCCACCCCACAAGCCTTCCCGGTCGCTTCGGCGTCGGCGACTTGGGCCACGAGGCTTACAGGTTCGTTGACTGGCTCGCCGCCGCGGGTCAAGTTTACTGGCAGGTCATGCCGCTCGGCCCCACCGGCTACGGCGACTCGCCCTACTCTTCCCTCTCCGCCTTCGCCGGCAACACGAACCTCGTCAGCCCGGAGAAGCTCGTCGAGTCGGGCCTGCTCGCCGACGCGGACGTACAGGACGCGCCCGAGCTTCCGCCTGCGCGCGTGGATTACGGCAGGGTCATCGGGCACAAGCGCGGCCTTTTAGAGAAGGCGTTTCAGAATTTCAAACGGAAGCTTCCGACGGACGAGGGCTTGCGCCGCGACTATGAAGGCTTCCACGGTTTCGCGTCGGTCTGGCTCGACGACTACGCGCTCTTCGCCGCGCTCAGGGACGAGCACAAGGGCGCGGGGTGGAACGGTTGGGGGGCGGGTCTGGCGAAGCGTGAACCCGCCGCGGTCGAGGGCGCGCGCCGTGGCTTCGCAGAACGAATCGAGGCGCACAGGTTTTTTCAGTACGCCTTCTTCCAGCAGTGGCTCAAGCTGAAAAAGTACGCGAACGAGCGCGGCGTGCGCGTTGTCGGCGACATGCCCATCTTCGTCGCGCACGACTCGGCGGACGTTTGGTCGCGCCCGGAGATGTTCAAGCTCAAGGACGACGGCGCTCCCGCGTTCGTCGCCGGAGTCCCGCCCGACGCCTTCAGCGAGACGGGGCAGCTCTGGGGCAACCCCGTTTACGAATGGGAGCGGATGCGCGCGGACGGCTTCCGTTGGTGGACTGAACGCGTGCGCGAGACTCTGAAGCTCGTGGACGTTGTCCGGCTCGACCACTTCCGCGGCTTCGCGGCCTTCTGGGAAGTGCCCGCCGGGCACGAGACCGCCGAGCGAGGGCGCTGGGTGGAAGCGCCGGGCCGCGACCTCTTCGGCGCGTTGAAGGGCGCGCTCGGCGGCGATCTGCCCATCATCGCCGAAGACCTCGGCACGATCACGCCCGACGTTCACCGATTGCGCGACGAGTTCGGGCTTCCGGGCATGCGCGTGCTTCAGTTCGCCTTCTGCGGAGACCCGCACGACACGCACCTGCCGCACGAGTACACGCGCAGCACGGTCGCCTACACCGGCACGCACGACAACGACACCGTCGTCGGCTGGTTCCGACAGCGCTCGCGCGAGGAGGCGAGCGAGGATGAGAAGCGCGAGCGCGAGAACTGCCTGAAGTACCTCGCCAGCGAAGGGCGCGAAATCAACTGGGACTTCATCCGCGCCGCCCAGATGTCCGTGGCCGACATCGCCGTCGCGCAACTACAGGACGTGCTCGGCCTCGGGTCGGAGGCGCGCATGAACACGCCCGCGAGCGCGGAGGGCAACTGGGCCTGGCGTTTCCGGGAGGGCGCGCTCACGGACGAGCTGCGCGGGCGGCTGCGCGAGATGACGGCGACCTACGGTCGCTTGCGGGATGGTTAGCCGCCGAGCCGCGCCAGAACTTCCTCGACCTGCGCGAAGTCGAAGGGCTTACCGATGACTAGGTCGGCGGGCGCGTCCCGTTGCGTGCGCGCGGCCTCCTTGCCGTAGCCCGTGACGACGGCGACGCGCGTTTGGGGCGAGCGGCGGCGGACTTCGCGCGCCAACTCCCAGCCGTCCATCTCCGGCATCGAGAGGTCTGTGAAGACGAGGTCGAACGACGCGGCGTCGAGCGCCGAGAGCGCAGCGCGCCCGCCGTCGGCGACCGTCACCGCGTGGCCGAGCGCCCTGACCATTGCGGCCAGAGTCCCGCGCACCTGCTCCTCGTCGTCAACGACGAGCACCGAGAGCGCGCCGCCGCCGCGCGCCGACTCGCGGCGCAAGTCTGCGTCCGTTGCCTGCATCGCAGGCTCGGCGTAAGGCAGCTCGACGGTGAAGGTCGTCCCGCGCCCGCGCTCGGAGGCGGCGGAGATGCTGCCCGCGTGCCGCTCGACGATGCCGTAGGAGACGAACAGCCCGAGGCCAGTCCCCTGCGCGCCCTTCGTCGTGAAGAACGGCTCGAAGATGCGCGCGCGCACCTCCTCCGCCATCCCCACGCCCGTGTCTGTGAAGAGGAGCCGTATGCGCCCGCCGCGGCAGCGGCAACTGATGTCGAGCCTGCCGCCCGCGGGCATCGCGTCTATGGCGTTGACGATGAGGTTGACGAAGACCTCGCGCAGCTCCGACGCGCTGCCGCGCGCGTTGAGCGCGCCGGGGGCGTCGAGACTCACGTCGTAGCGCAGGCCGCGCGCGCGGGCGTCGTTCTCCCAGCGCGTGCGCGTGATCTCGACGGCGTCGCGCAAAAGTTCGTGCACCTCCACGCTCGCGAGGTCGTCGCCGGGTAGCTGGTGCGCGAAAGAGCGGATGCGGCGGACGGTGGCGGCGGCGTCCTCGGCGGCGGTCTGGATGATGTCGAGGCCGCGCGTGGTCTCGGCGTCGCGGGCCGCGCGGCGCAGCAGTTGCGCGCGACCGAGGATGGCGGCGAGCGAGTTGTTGAAGTCGTGCGCGACGCCGGAGGCGAGCTGTCCGAGTGCGCGCAGCTTGTCGGCCTGCGCGGCGCGCTCGCGCTCCTGCCGCTGCTCGGTCACGTCGCGCGCGATGCCGAGCACTCCGGTCGTGCGACCGTCAACGACCAGCGGCGCGTTGTCAATCATCGCGTAGCGAACCTGCCCGCCCTTGGTTACGTAGCGCATCTCGTAAGTCTGCGGCTCGCCGCGTAGCGCCCGCTCCGAATATTCCAGCACCTTCTCGCGGTCGTCCTCGTGCACCACCTTGAAAAAGTGCTGCCCGATCAACTCCCCGACCTCGTAGCCGGTGGCCGAGGCCAGCGCGCTGTTGCACCACTGGTAGCGACCGTCGAGGCCGCAGGAGTAGATGGCCTCGCGCGCGCATTCGATGATGTTCGTCAGGAGCGACTGCCGCTCGCGGGCGACGGCCTCGATCTGCCGAAGCTCCGAGAGGTCGCGCACCGTGCAGACCGTGCCGACCTGGCCCGCACCCTCGACGACCGGCTCGGCTGTCACGAGGAGCGTGCGGTTCAGACGCTCCGGCGTGTACTCCAGTGTGACTGCGCGCCCCTCGGCGGTCGCGCGCTCGATGATGCAGCCCTCGCCGCGGCCCGCGCGCAGGATGTCGCAGCAGCACCGGCCCAGAAGCTCCTGCGGCGAGGACGACTCAAGTGAAGCGCCCGCGCGGTTGACCCTCATCAGGCGGCGGTCGTTCGAGAAGATGAAGATGCCGTCACTCATCGCGTCGAAGGTGACTTCCCAGGTGCGCTTGGCGCGCTCGACCATCTCGAACAGCTCGGCCTGCGCGATGCCGGTGGCGAGCTGGGCGGCGACCGACTCGACGAGCGCGACCTCGTCGCGCGTCCAGCGGCGCACGCGGTCGGCCTGGTGTATGCAGAGCGCGCCGCGGAAGCGTCCCTGCACGACGAGCGGGCAGATGATCTTCGAGAGGCCGCCGCCGTGCCGCCGCGCGAGTTCGCGCACGTGGGCGTTCAGTTCGGGCGTGCCGCCGTCGTAGTCGAGCACGTCGGCGATGACGATGGTGCGTTGCGCCTCGATCAAATGCCGCCCGACCGGCGTGTCGTAGCCGAGGCCGAGCGCGCCAGCGCTCTCGCAGCCGGGCGCGAGGTACTCGTGCAGGACGGACGTGTCGCCGGGGCGGGCCGGGTCGTAGGGGCGTATGAAGACGCGCGACGCGCCGAGCGCCTGGCCGAGTTCGTGCGTCGCGGCGCGCAGCACTTCGGGGAGGTTCAAGGAGGCGCGTATCCGGTGGCCGAGGCGATTGACGAGCGCCTCGCGCGTCGAGGTCGCCTCGGCGCGCTGGTAGAGTTCGGCCTGGCGCACCGCGATGCCGGTCTGGTCGGCGACGGCGCGGGCGAGCGCGATGTCCTCCGAGCGCCAGCGCCGCACGTCGCCGACGGTGGAGATGGCGAAGCAGCCGGGCAGCTCGTCGCCCACGCGGATCGCCACGTACATGATCGAGCGCGTGCCGAGGTGCCTGAGTATGCTTTCGTAAACGGGGCGGATCGCCGGGTCTGACGAAACGTCCTCGAAGGCGAGCACGCCGCGCTCGCGTATCTTCTCGACGAGTCCGGCGATGACCGGGATTTCGTACTCGCGCCCGGCGGGCGCGACGCCCGGCGCGGTGTACTCGGCGGCGGCGCGCGCCACTCCCGCCGACGGATCGAGCATGAAGATGACGCAGCGGTCAACGCCGAGGTGGAGACCGAGTTCGCTGGTGGCCGCGCGGAAGACTTCAGTGGTGTCGAGCGACTGGCGGACGGCGCGCGTGATGCGGTTGATGAGCGCCTCGCGCCGGGCCTGCGCCGCGAGCTTCTCGGCGTCGCGCTGTCGCGCGACGAGCTGCGCCGTCTGGCGGGCGAACGCGACCGCGGGCAGCACGCTCTGTCGGTCGGGCGCGCGGCCCGAGCGCGGGTCGTCGAGCGCGATGATGCCGATGAACTCGCCGTCGTTCGTGACGAGCGGCACGAACAACTCGTCGCCGTCGTGCCAAGGCTCACAGCCGTAGCGGGGCAGCGGGCGCGGCAGCCCGGCCTTGAAGCGGGTGGGCGAGAAGGCGTCGAGCACGTGGTAGCGGCTCGGCGGGTAGTAGGCGGCGAAGCCGAGTCCGCCGACCTCGATGCGGACGCCGAGTTCGACGACCCGCGCCACGTCCTCGCGGCGGTACGGCCTGGCGGACTTCTCCTCCAGGTATTCGCGCGGGACGTTCGAGGAGTGGGAGAGGACGCGGCGGTGGTACGGCGCTTCGTCGTTGAAGAGGACGACGAGGCACGAGCGGTAGTCGGTCAGCCCCGTGATGGTGTCGGCAAGGCCGGCGAATAGCTCTTCCAGCTCGCGCCCTTCGCGAGGCGCGGCGGCCAAGGCCGTCAGCGCCTCAAGCTGGCGGACGCTGGCGCTCAGATGCTCGCCGGACTCCGCAAGCTGGTCGCGGTAGATTTCGGACAGGGGCATGGCTTTTTCTCGGAGTGCAGGCCGCACACACGCGCCCGCGGCTTCGATTGCTTCGGTTCTATTTTTTCGGCGAGCGTCGCCGGAAAGATGTTCGAGAGGAGGGGCCGACGAATGTTCCTCAGCGAGAGCGGGGCGCTCTTCGGTCACGCCCGCGGCCAGCCGGTGAGACGGCGCGGCGCGGGGCAAGTTTGAGTATAACAAAGCGTTTGCGCGTCTGTCACCAGGAAAGGAAGTTACGACGGGGAGAAGGGGGACGGGGTGATGGGGAGATAAGGAGACTGGGAGACTGGGCGAGGGGTGACGGGGAGACAAAGAGGCGGGGACGACGGGGCGAGAAATGGAATGCGCATCACGCGACGCGTCTTGTCTCCCCGTCACCCCGTCCCCGCTTCTCCCCGTCTCGGCTTTACGGCTTCGCCTTCACCCTCGCGTCCACGGCGCTGCGGGCGAAGTAGCCCTGGCGGTAGGTAAGGCGCAGTTTCTGTTTGCTCAGTTCGGGGTTGACGACCTCGATCTTGACCTGGCGGAACGTGCCGTCCTTCGCCTTGTTCGTGGGCGAGTAGGCGACGAGGTACTGCGAGCGCAGCTCGTCCTGAATCTGCGCGAAGGCCGAGCGGAGGTCTTCCTCGTTGCGCGGGAAGTAGGCGCGGCCTCCCGTGCGCTCGCTGATCTTGTTGAGCGAGCCTTTGTCCACGCCGTCGAAGTAGTTGTCGCCGATGCCGATGGCGTAGATGATGGCGTCGGCCTTGAGCGCGGCGTCCACGGCCTCGGAGAGATGCTTGCGGCTGCTCGTGTCCTCGCCGTCGGTGAGGAGGATGATGGCGCGGCGCGTCTTGTCCGAGGTCTCGGAGAGAACCTCGTAGGAGGTGACCCAGATGGCGTCCCAGATGGCGGTCGAGCCGGCGCGCGAGTCGCCGTTGATGGGCGGGGTGCCGACCATCACGCCCCCGCCGATGTAGCCCGACGGCGGCTGGAACTCGACGCGGTCAATGGCGCGGCGCACGCGCGAGGCGTTGCCTGTCAACCCCTGTTCGAGGGTGGCGTCGCCCGTGAAGCTCAAGACGGCCACCTCGTCTTTGGTCTGGCGGATGACGGAGTCAACGAAGCGCTGCGCGGCGCTCTTCTCTTCGGGGAGCGTCCGCTCCTCGGAGGCGGAGGTATCTATGAGGATGGCGAGCGAGAGCGGGCGGGCCGTCTCGCGCTGGAAGGTGAAGACCTTCTGCTCGACGCCGTCTTCGAGGACGCGCACGTCCTCCTGCTTGATCGTCGTGACGAAGCGCTTGTCCCTGTCCACGGCGGTGAAGAGGACGTTCGTCAGGTCAGACTCGACGCGCTCCACGTCGTCCTCGTCAATCGTCTCGTCGGGTCGCGCGGGCTTCTGAGTCCGCGAGGGCTGCTGCTGCGCGCCCGTCTGCTGCGGCGTCGCCGCGGCGGTCTGCGCCGGCTCGTCGCCCGCGCGGCGCGGTCGGCTGGCCGGGTCTTGCTGCTCCTGACCCGACGCGCCGCCGCTCACCGCCTGCCGCGCACTCACACGCGCGCGCCCGACGACCGCACACAGGAACGAAGCGGCCAGCGTGAGCGCCAGAGCACGCGCGAATGTCTTGTGACGTAGCATCTTCAACCTCAAAAGCAGTGATGAGTGATGAGTGATGAGTGATGAGAAAATCCGGCTGCTCTTTCTTATCACTTATCACTCATCACTTATCACTCCTCATCATGTCCCTGTCAGCCGTGTAGCCGCGCTTGGCGCTGACCTTGTAGCCGCCGCCCGCCCGTCGCGTCCGCGAGCCTGTCGAGTTCCTTGTCGCCGCTGTCCTTGACCGTGCCGGCCTCGACGCCGGGGACGGCGCTGCCCGTGAACCCGCCCTTCGTCGAGATGGCGAAGATGATGGTGTCGGTCTTCTGGGCGATCTGGATGGCGTCCTCGATGCGGGCGCGGCTGTAGGTGTCGTCGCCGTCGGTGATGACGACGAGCGCGCGGCGCGTGCTGGCGGCGCTGCGCATCTTCTCGTCGCAGAACTGCCAGACGGCGTCGAAGAGCGCGGTCTGCGTCCCCGGCTTCTTCACGTTGTCAATCGCCTTCTCCAACAAATTCAGGTTCTTCGTGAAGTCCTGACGGAGCGTCACGTCGTCGTCGAAGGTGACGAAGGCGGCCTGATCTTTGCGCGTGCGCGTCACGGTGTAGAGGAAGTTCTTGGCGGCCTCCTTCTCGAAGCCGAGCTTGCCGGCGGTTGAACTCGAAGTGTCCATCAGCACGCCGATGAAGACGGGCTGCTTCTCGATCTCCGCGCTCTCGCCGAGGAAGTCGAACTGCACGGGCCGCTTGTCCTCAAAGACCTGAAAGTCGTTTCTGGTCAGGCCCGTGACGGGCTGCCCCTTCTTGTCGAGCACGGTGACGGGGACGCGGACGACGCGCGCCGTCACCCCTTCCTGAACCTCGTCCTGCGGCGCGGGGGTCGCGCGCGGCGCGGGCGGCGTCTGCTGCGCCTGCGCGGGCGTCTGAGCGCCCGGCTGCTGCCGCGGCGTGCGCGCGGGCGTGGCCGCGGCGCAGAGGCCGCAGACGAGGATAACGAACGGAGTCCAGAGCCTAACGATTTTCATAAACGGAAGAAGGGAGCGCGGGACAAAACCTTCGGAGTTTTCAGAGCCGCCTCGGCACGTCTTTCGATGCCCGCCCGGCGCGCGGTCGTTGCTTCCCTTTTGGCGACAGTATAGCACTGCTTTCTGCTATAATCCCGCGCTGTCACATCGCCACGTGCTCCTTCTCAGGCCGCCAAACGCGCCGGCGTCACGGCGGCGGACATTTCGGCCCGCGCCCCTTCGAGATGAATCCCGACTTGGCCTCCGAAACCATCTCGCACTACCGCATCATCCGCAGGCTCGACCGCGGCGGCATGGGCGAAGTGTATCTGGCGGAGGACACGAGGCTCGGTCGCCCGCTCGCGCTCAAGCTCCTGCTCGCCGAGTACACGCGAGACGCCGCGCGCCTGCGCCGCTTCGAGCAGGAGGCGCGCGCCGCCTCCGCCCTCAACCACCCGAACATCCTCACCATCTACGAGGTCGGCGAGGCCGGCGAGCGCCACTACATCGCCACCGAGTACGTCGAGGGCGAGACGCTGCGCCGGAAGATCAAGCGCGCGCCGCTCTCCGTCGGCGAGGCCGCCGACATCGCCGCTCAGGCCGCCGAGGCTCTCTCAGCCGCGCACGCCGCCGGCATAGTCCACCGCGACATCAAGCCCGAAAACGTCATGCTCCGGCCCGACGGCTACGTCAAAGTCCTCGACTTCGGACTCGCCAAGCTCGTCGAGCGGCGCGGTGCGGACGGCGAGGCCGAGACGCAGATGGCCGAGACGAACCCCGGCGCGGTGATGGGCACGACCTGGTACATGTCGCCGGAGCAGGCGCGCGGCCTTCAGGTGGACGCGCGCACCGACGTGTGGTCGCTCGGCGTCGTCCTCTACGAGATGCTCGCGGGCCGCCCGCCCTTCGTCGGCTCAACTTCGAGCCACGTCATCGTCTCCATCCTCGAACGCGAGCCGCCGCCGCTCGACAACTTCCTGCCCGACGCGCCGCCCCGTCTCGAACACATCTTGACGAAGGCGCTGGCGAAAGACCGCGACGCGCGCTACCCCTCGATGCGCGAGATGCTCGAAGACCTGCTCGCGCTCCGCCAGTCGCTCGGCGCGAGCGGCGCTTCGCGCGCGGCCCCTTCGCGCCTCATCCACGAGACCGCCGCGGCGCGCGGTGTGGGCGCGACCGCGGGCAGCCGCGGCGCGCACGCGACCGCCGTCACCGGCGACGACCCGGCCTCGCGCACCGGCGCGCACGCGCGCGCCACGCAGGAACTGCGCTTCGACACCTCGGTGCTCCGGCCCGCGCGCCGCCGCGGGACGACCGCGCTCGTCGCGGCGGTCGTCGCCGCCGTCCTGCTCGTCGGCGCTTACGTCCTCTACACGAGGCTCACTTCCGCGCGCGGCATCAACGCCATCGCCGTCATGCCCTTCCGAAACGCTGGCGGCGACCCCTCGACCGAGTGGCTCTCCGACGGCATCACGGAGAGCCTTATCAACAGCCTCTCGCCCTCGCCCGGCCTCAAGGTGATGTCGCGCAACTCCGTCTTCCGCTACAAGGGCAAGGACGTTGACCCCGCGCAGGTCGCGCGCGAGCTGGGCGTGAGCGCCGTCCTGACGGGCCGGGTCGAGCAGCGCGGCGAAGACCTCCTCGTGAGCGTCGAGCTGATTGACGCGCGCGACGACTCGCACATCTGGGGCGAGCAGTACAACCGCAAGCTCTCGGACGTGCTCGGCGTGCAGCAGCAGATCGCGCGCGAGATCGCCTCGCGCCTGAGAGCGCGGCTCCAGCCCGGCGCGGCGGAGCCGAAGACCTACACGCACGACGGCGAGGCTTACCAGGATTATCTGCGGGGCCGCTACTTCTGGAACAAGCGCACCGAGGACGGCTTCCGCAAGGCGGTGGGCTACTTCAACCAGGCCATCGAGCGCGACCCCAACTACGCGCTCGCCTACTCAGGACTGGCCGACACCTACGCCCTGATGAGCGACTACAGCATCCTGCCGCCGAACGAGGCGATGCCCAAGGCACGCGCCGCCGCCGAGCGCGCCCTCGCCCTCGACGACACGCTCGCCGAGGCGCACACCTCGCTCGCCTTCGTTCGCATGGCCTACGACTGGAAGTGGGACGAGGCGGGCGAGGACTTCCGGCGCGCCATCGAGCTGAACCCGAACTACGCGACCGCCCACCAGTGGTACGCCTCTTATCTCGTGCAGGTCGGTCGCTTCGGCGAGTCGCTCTCCGAGATCAGGCACGCGCAGGAACTCGACCCGCTCTCCTCGATCATCAGCGCCAACGCCGGACTCTTCCTCTACTACGCGCACCAGTACGAACAGGCGACCGCGCAGCTCCACAAGACTCTGGAAGTGAACGACCAGTTCGGCGTCGCGCACCTCTACCTCGGCTACGTCTTCCTGCAACAGCCCGGTCACGCCTCCGACGCCGTCGCCGAGTTTCAGAAAGCGCAAGCCTATATGGGCGACGACCCCGAAACACTAGCCGCCCTCGGCAACGCCTACGCCGCCGCGGGCCGGCGCGCCGACGCGCAGAAGGTTCTCGACCAACTGCGCGAGCGCTCTCAGCACAGCTACGTCTCGCCCTACTGGCTCGCCGTAATCTACGCGGGCCTCGGTGACCGCGAGCACGCCTTCGACTCCCTGGAGCGCGCCTACCAGGATCGCCACCCCGGCATGATCCTCCTCAAATACGACCCGCGCTTCGACCCGCTCCGGCGCGACCCGCGCCTCACCAAACTCATCCAACGCATCGAACAGCCGTCCTAAAGAACGTCGAGTAGGTCTTGCAGCTCGCGCGGCAGAGGCGCGGTGAAGCTCATCCACTCTCTCGTCGCCGGATGGTGGAAGCCGAGGCGCGCGGCGTGCAGGAACTGGCGACCGAGCGAGGCGATGGCCGCACGCAAGGCGGGGGCGGGCACGGTCTTGTCTCGACCGCCGCCGTAGGTCTCGTCGCCGACCACCGGGTGCTTCATCCAGGCGAGGTGGACGCGAATCTGGTGCGTGCGTCCGGTCTTGATCTCCACGTCGAGCAGCGTGAAGCGCTCGAAGCGGCGGCGCACGCGCCACAGCGAAAGGGCCGCGCGCCCGCCCCGCACCACAGCCATGCGCGTGCGGTTGCGCGGGTCGCGCGCGACGGGCTGCTCGATCCTCCCCTTCTCCTCCCTCACGACGCCGTGGACGAGCGCGACGTAAGACTTGAAGACCGTGCGCGCGCGGAACTGTTCTGACAGGTTCTCGTGGGCCTGCGCGGTCTTGGCGACGACGACGAGGCCCGAAGTGTCGCGGTCGAGGCGGTGGACTAGCCCTGGCCGCAGAGCGCCCGCGTGTTCGGAGAGTTGTTTGAAGTGGAAGGCGAGAGCGTTGGCGAGCGTGCCTGAGTGAACCCCCGCCGCCGGGTGGACGACCATCCCGGCGGGCTTGTTGACGACGACCACCTCGTCGTCTTCGTGGACGATGTCGAGCGGGATGTCTTCGGGCGTGAGTTCGGTGACGGGCGGCGCGGGCAGCTCGACCTCGACGCGCTCGCCCGCCCTCAGCTTGTGCGAGGGCTTCGCCGCGCGACCGCCGACGAGTACGTCGCCGTCTTCAATCGCGCGCTTGAGCGTCGTGCGGCTCACGCTCTCGACACGCGCGGCGAGGAAGGCGTCGAGCCGCGCGCCCTCGTCAGCCTCCGAAACGTCGAACACGAGCGCTTCGGCTTCCGGCCCGGCGAACGCTTTGTCGCTCAAGCCTTCGCCCTCGACGTTGGCGCGCTCGCCGCTCATGCGCTGGCGGTGTCAGCGGCCTGTGCTTCATCGCCCGACGCCGCGCGTTCGCGGTTCGCGCGGCGTCGGCGCAGGAAGAGGAAGACGATGCCGGCGATGACGACGATGATGCTGACGAGTTGCGAGGTCGAGAGGCCGGTCAGCGTGGTCAGGCCCGCGATGTCGCCGCGCGGGTCGTCGCGGACGAACTCGATGAGGAAGCGCGTTAGCCCGTAGAGCACGGCGTAGGCAGCGATGACCTCGCCGTCGAAGCGCTTGCGCCGGTGCAGGCGGAACAGCAGGAGGAAGATGACGGCGCAGGCCGCCGACTCGTAGAGCTGTGTCGGGTGGAGGTGGACGCCGACGGGCACGCCCGTGATGCGGTGCGCCAGCTCGCCGAACTCCACGCCCCACGGCAAGTTGGTGGGCTTGCCCCAGCAGCATCCGGCGGCGAAGCACCCCTGGCGGCCTACGGCCTGGCCGAGCGCCACGCCCGGCGCGAACGCGTCCGTCACCTTCCAGAACGGCAGCCTGTAGCGCCGGATCAAAATCACTCCCGTCAGAAGCCCGCCGAGGAAGCCGCCGTACCACACGCCGCCTGAGCGCAGGAAGTCGAGCGAGACGAGTTGCCAGGGGTTCGACGCGTACTCCGGCTCGGCCAACATCAGCAGCAGCTTCGAGCCGACCAGCCCGCCCAGAAGCATCCACAAACCCAAATCGAAGACGCGTTCGCGCGCCAACCCGTCGCGCGCGCCGAGGCGCGCCGCCACGAAGAGCGCCGCCAGAAACGCCAGCGCCAGAAGCACGCCGTAGGTGTTGACGGGGAAACTGCCGATGTGAAAAAGCTCTGGATACATCTCAACTCAGGGCAAAAGGGGAAAGGGGAAAAGGGCAAAGGGTGTAGAGGTCACGGCGCGACGCCCTCCGCCTTCGGCTCTTCCCTTTTCCCTTTCCCCTTTTCCTCTTTTTCCCTTCCTTCTAAAAACAGGTCGAGCGCGAGCAGGGCCGCGCCCGTGCAGATGGCCGCGTCGGCGACGTTGAAGGTCGGCCACTGGTAAGAGCCGATGAAGACCTCTATGAAGTCGATGACGAAGCTGAGCCGCACGCGGTCTGTCAGGTTGCCGGCGACGCCCGCGAGCAAGAGCGCTATCGCGCCGAGCAGGCGGTCGTCCGTGCGCCGCGTGCGGAAGAGGTACGCGAGCAGGCCGACGACCGCCGCCGCGGCGAGCGCCGCCAGCATCCAGCGACCGAACTGCCCGCCCTCCTGCAAGCGACCGAAGGCAATGCCTGGGTTCTCCGCGTAGGCGAGTCGCACCGAGTCGCCAAAGACGTGCACGACTTGGCCGGAGCGGAGGCGACGGACGGCCCACGCCTTCGTCGCCTGATCCGCCAGGTAGATGCCCGCGGCGGCCAAGAGGTAGGCCGCGCGCCAGCCTAAACGCGTCGCGCGCTCGCTCACTCCGCCTCTCCCCCCTCGGCCTCGATCTCTCCGAGCGCCTCGACGCATCGCTCGCACACCGCGGGGTAACGCGTGAACTCGCCGACGCGCACGGAGTAGTTCCAGCAGCGCTCGCACTTCCGACCGTCGGCGCGCTCGACGCGGACGCGCAACTCCTCCGCGTCTGCTTCTTCGAGCAGCGTCAAAGAGACCTGCGAGACGATGAAGACGTAGCGCAGTTCTTCGCGGTAGTGTTCGAGCAGCTCGTAGGTCTTCCGCTTCGCCGCGATGCGCACGCGCGCTTCGAGTCCGCTGCCGATGAGCTTCGACGTGCGCGCCTCTTCGAGCGCGCGCAAGACCACTTCCCGCGCCTCAAAGAGTCGCACCCAGCGCTCGCGCAAGCGTGCGTCGTGCCCGACCCCGGCGACCGGAAACTCCGCGAGGTGGACGGACGCCGTGACAGCGCCGCCCTCATCCGCCGCGCCTGCGTCTGCGCCCCCCCTCCTGCCCTTGACCCCCGGCAAGTTCTCCCAGATTTCGTCCGCCGTGAAGACCAGAATGGGCGCGAGCATGCGCGCGAGCGCGTCGGCGATGTAGTTCAGGGCCGTCTGCGCCGAGCGGCGCGCGTGCGACTTCGGCGCGGAGGTGTAGAGCCTGTCCTTGATGATGTCGAAGTAGCGCGCCGACAGCGTCACCGTGCAGAAGTTGTAGAGGGCGTGGTAAACCGCGTGGTATTCGTAAGTCCTGTACGCTTCGAGCACGCGCGTGATGACGACATCGAGTTCGGCGAGCGCCCAGCGGTCTATCTCCTGCATCTCGTTCAGGCCGACGGCGTCCGTCGCCGGGTCGAAGCCGTCGAGGTTGCCGAGGGCGAAGCGCACCGTGTTTCGTATCTTGCGGTAGGTCTCGGAGACGCGCTGCAAGATTTCGTCCGAGCAGCGCATGTCCTCTTTGAAGTCTGAGGAGACCACCCAGAGACGCAGTATGTCCGCGCCGGAGTCTTTGACGAACTCTTCGGGCGCGACGGCGTTGCCGGCAGACTTGTGCATCGCGCGCCCCTGCGCGTCCAGAGTCCAGCCGTGCGTGACGACTGTGCGGTAGGGCGCGCGGTCGTGCGCCGCCAGTCCCACCATCAAACTGGAGTTGAACCAGCCGCGGAACTGGTCGCCGCCTTCGAGGTACACGTCCGCCGGCCAGCGCAGGCCCTCGTAACGTTCGCTCTCCAACACGGCGACGGAAGACGCGCCGCTGTCGAACCAAACGTCGAGGATGTCGGTCTCTTTCGTGAACTCACTGCTTCCGCACTTCGGACACTTGAACCCTTCGGGCAGCAGGCTCGACGCGGGGCGCGAGTACCAGGCGTCCGTCGTCTCGCGCTCGAAGATGTCGGCGACGTGGTTGATGGTGGCGCGGTCGGCGACCGCCTCGCCACAAGCAGAGCAGTAGAAGACGGGGATGGGCACGCCCCAAACCCTCTGGCGCGAGACGCACCAGTCGGGACGGCCCTTCTGCATGTTGCGCATGCGCTCCTCGCCCCACGCGGGAACCCACTCGACGTTTTTGATCTCGCGCAGCGCCATCGCGCGCAAAGACTCCGGCGCGGCCTCCTCGTTGTCTGTGTAGTTCGTCAGGTCGCGCCCGTCCTCGTCGCGTTCGACTTCGACCGCGTCGCGCGCCGCGGCGTCGAGCGAGATGAACCACTGCGGCGTGGCGCGGAAGATGACGGGGTTCTTGCAGCGCCAGCAGTGCGGGTAGCGGTGCGCGTAAGGCTCGTCGAAGAGCAGCACGCCGCGCTCGCGCAGGAAAGCGACGATGTGCGGGTTCGCCTCGAAGACGCCCTCGCCCGCGAAGTGCTCGACCTCCGCGGTGAAGCGGCCTGCGTTGTCCACGGGGCAGTAGATGTCGAGGCCGTAGGTCTTACCGATGACGAAGTCGTCGTGGCCGTGGCCCGGAGCCGTGTGCACCAGCCCCGTGCCCGCCTTGCCGGTCGCCCGTCGGTCGCGTGCTTCGCTCACGTCAAGCTCCGTCTCGGCGTCGGCCTCGCCGCCGAGCGTGACGTGATCGCCGAGCATCAGCAAGCTGGGGCGGTCGAGCCACGCGTGGCGCGCTTCCAAAAGGTCGAGCCGCGAGCCTGGAAAGCGCGCGACGATGTGCGGCTCATTCAGGGATAGTTTCGCGGCGACCGTCTCGACGAGTTCGCCCGCGACGACATAGACCTCGCCTCCGGCCTCGACGGCGGCATACTCGAACTGCGGGTTGACGGCGATGCCGAGGTTGGCCGGGAGCGTCCACGGCGTCGTCGTCCAGATAAGGAAGTAAACCTTGCGCGGGTCGTCCTCGTCGCCGAGCAGCTCGCGCTTGAAAGCCTTCGCCTCGACCGAGTCCTCGGAGAGCGGGAACTTGACGTACACGGAAG
>QHXN01000059.1 GCA_003222975.1 Acidobacteriota bacterium
TTTCCCATTTTGGGTCAGGCCGTTGCGAGCGAGGCGATCGCTGCCGCAGTGATAACATTGAAGTTTGACCATGCGTGAGAGTTTACCGCCTCTCACGCCATTGAGCCACTACCTAAGCTGGAAGTCCTGATGCTGAACGAAGACGGCGAGCAGAAGGATCAGAAGGCGGCCAGCTTTACGGTTTCCTGAGCGCGGCCCGACGGCGAGCGCGTGAGAAGAGGGGCGGCGAAGTGCCAAGCTTCGCCGCCCCTCTCTATTAACACTCGCCACTTCAAGGGGCAGGCTTCGAGGGCCGGCCTCAACACCCCGGCCCATCTCCGGCCAACGGCGACCGTGCTAGGGCCGCTCGCCGAACGGCATCATCATCGGCAGCCGGGGCGGAAGCGCACCCCCGTTCGCCCGGCGCAGCACGCGCGGGCGCGGCGGCTCGATGTTCTCGAAATAGTCAACCGCGGCGACGCGCAGCCCCACGTCACGGCCCAGTCGTTCTCCGAGATACCACTTATGTTCGAGCACGCGCGGCCACGCGGCCTGCGCCTCCGACTCGGACAACTTCACCCCGGCCAGCCTTCTAATGGCGCGCCTCCGGCTGTTCAAGTATCGAGAGACGACCTCTTTGACGACGAAAGACACGGACGGTGTCGGCATAAAAGCTTCCATAATAATTTCAGACCTCCAGAAAAACTGTTTACCGCCGGGCGTGTGCCTTTCGCCCGCCCGGCACAAATAGACTACGAACGTAGTATGTCAAAGTTGTTATGATTCGCCGTAAATGTTTCGATGCGGCGCATTAAACGGGCTAATGCCTGATGGGAATGTGAAAGGGCGTGCTTCAAACAGAAAGGGGCAGCCCCGACCTACGTGAACGACGCGAAAGCCCAAAGAACAAGTTGAAGAAGGCGCTATCCGCGCTCCTGTCCGACGACGTGTCAGGCGGATTGGCGTCTGCTCATTTCACCTCGCGTGGCGGCCAGCACTAAGCCCGGCTCGACGAGCGCATTGATTAGAAAATGCGCCACGACGCAGGGTGCCAGACTGCGACCGGAGACTATAAATACGAGCGCGAGCGCAGCACCTAAGATGCCCGTCGCTACTGTCGCCCCCAAAGCTGCTCGGATGCTCCGACCCATTAATCCCCAGATTCCGTGCGCCATCCCGAATGCGAGTCTCGACAAAACAATCTGCGAAAGCGGGCCGACTCCCACCGCGGATAAATAGTTCATCAACAGCTTGCGGAACACCAATTCTTCAAGAATGCCGGCGGATAAGGCAACTGCTAGTCCGAGGGCTTTGAGCCACGTCGGTCGGAACAGATTTGCACGGACAGCCCGCTGACAGTCGCGCGCGAATTATGCGTCCTGGTCGGAAGCGAAAAGGGCGTTGACGGGCGAGTGATGTAAGTCGTTTACAACATACGCCCTCCGTGCTGGACTTCGGTTAACAAACATTTAAGGCCGTCTTCACTCCGTCTTAACCCGCCCGCTCTAGCCTCGTAGCTTGAAACACCAAGCCGCTCTCGCGCACGTGTACGTTGAGGACACTCGGACGACCACGCATGACGCGGTCATCCGTCCGCGCGGCGGACGCGCAGTCCGCCCCAGAGATTTCACAAGCACATGCCAGCTTCCACAGGAGAATTTTATGTCCCACTTTGAAGAGAGGAGGGCGACGCTGCGCGTGCGCCTCTTCGTGATTTCCCTGGCGCTCGCCGCCCTCCAGTTGGCCGCGCACGCGCAGACCGACACGGGCCGCGTCGCGGGGACGGTGCACGACCCCGACAACGCCGTCGTACCCGGCGCGACCGTCGTCGTCAGGAACGAGCGCACCGGCGAGGAGCGCTCGGCGACGACCGACGCGGGCGGCATCTATCAGGTTCCGGCACTGCACGCCTCGACCTATTCAGTCACGGTCACGGCGAAGAACTTCGCCGCGGGCACGATCACCGGCGTGCAGGTCAACGTCGGGCAGGAGCAGAAGCTCGACCTGACGCTCAATGCGCAGGGCCTGAGTGAAAACGTCACCGTCGTGTCGGGCGCGACCGAGGCCGCCATTGACACCGGCTCGGCCCGGATGGGCGCGACCGTCAACCAGCGCGAGGTCGAGGGGCTGCCCTTGAACGGTCGCCAGCTTTCGCAGCTCTACCTGCAAGCGCCCGGCTCGGTCAACTCAGGCTCCGGCACGTTCGGCGACATCCGTTTTTCGGGCCGCGCCAGCCAACAGAACATCGTCCGCTATGACGGCGTCGAAGGCTCGGCCATCATTGACACAAGCCCCGGCAACCTGAACGGCGAGATCGCCACGCCCTTCCGCTTGCAGTCCAGCCTGGAGAACGTGCAGGAGTTCCGCGTGGACTCGAACAATTACCCGGCTGAGTACGGCACGGGCACGGGCGGGCAGATCAGCGTCGTCACCAAGTCGGGCGGAAACCTCTTCCACGGCTCCGGCTTCGAGTACCTGCGCAACAGCGCGCTCGACGCCGCGAACTTCTTCGACCAGATCGTCGGCCAGAAGTCGCCGCTCAAGCTCAACCAGTTCGGCGGCTCACTCGGCGGCCCCGTCAAGCGTGACAAGCTCTTTTTCTTCGGCTCCTTCGAGGGCTACCGCCTGCGCGCCGGCGTCAACGCGGTCGAGGCCGTGCCCGGCGACGCGTCGCGCATCTGCGCGGTGGTGACGTGCCTCGCGTCGCAGGTTCCGTTCCTCGCGGCCTTCCGCGCGCCCGGCGCTGTCGTCATCTCGCGCGGCGCGGGCACGAACATCTTCGACGTGGCCCAACTTCAGGCCAACGCGGTCGTCAACGAGAACGCCGAGTCCGCGCGCTTCGACTGGAAGATCAACGCGGCGAACTCGGCATACTTCCGCTTCTTCCGCGACGACGGGCGGAACACGCAGCCCGAAGGCGTGACGGGTCGCATCATCGCCATAACTGACAACCCGCAGAACGCCGTCGCCTCCTTGCAGACCGTCTTCTCGCCGCGCGTCTTGAACGAGTTCAAGTTCGGCTACAACGGCGCGAAGTCGCGCATCAACGGTCAAGCGCCGACGGTCAACGGCCTCGACCTCTCGGCGATCACCATCAACGTCAGCGGCAACACCGCCAACTTCAACCTGCCGGGCCAGGGAAGCTCAGCCGGCACGGCGACGCCCGGCGGACTCGTGCGCGCCAACTCCGCGACCAACGGGCGCGGCCAGCCCTACACGCCCTTCTCGCTCTCCTTCATTGACAACCTGAACTACACGCGAGGGAGCCATAACTTCCGTGCGGGCGGCGAGGTACGCGCCATACGCCTCTACACAGACCGGCAGGGCGGCACGACCTACACGTTCGCCAGCCTTCAGAACTTCCTCGCCGGCAACCTCCAGTCAATCCAGTATCTCGGCGACCTCTCGGCCACAAGTCCCTTCACCGGCGTCTCCGGCGTCCGCGAGGCGAAGCAGGAGTATGCAATCGCCTACGCGCAAGACCAGTGGCAGATTCGACCCGGCCTGACCTTGAACTACGGCCTGCGCTACGAATACTACACGCGCCTGCGCGAGCGCAGCGGCGCGCAGATTCTCTTCGACATCACCAACGGAACTCTGCGCGATCCGAGCCAGGAACCCTATAAATCGTCGAAGAATAATTTCGGCCCGCGCGTCGCCATCACTTGGTCGCCGAACGCGTCGGGTGCGGGCTTCTTCGCCGGGGGCCGAAGCGTCCTGCGCGCAGGCTTCGGCATCTACTACGGGCCGGGCCAGACCGAAGACCAGATTCAGCCCATCGAGAGTGACCGCATCGCGGCGACCATCACCGGCTCAACCGTCGTCAACGGCACGCAACTCTTCGCCTTCCCGACGAACACGGCCCTCTTCACAGACTTCTTCGTCAACAACCCGACGAACCGCTCGTACCAGCCGCGCGCCTACGCGCCCGACTACGAGATACCGGAGCGCGTCTATCAGTACAGCGTCTCCTATCAGCAGGAACTTCCCGGCCACCTCGTCGCGACAGTCGCCTACGTCGGGAGCCGTGGGCGCAACCTCTTCCTCCGCAGCGTCGCCAACCAAATCTTGCGCGGGCAGGCGACCATCGGCCCAGCGGCCACGTCGCTCCCCGCGGGCGCGGGCGTCGTCAACATCACGAACGCCGCCGGACAGGTCGTCGCAGTCCGCACCGTGCGCGAGTTCTCAATCGTCAACGGGACGACCGTTCAGAACCCCTTCGCCGAAGTTGACTTCAAGACGAGCGGCGGCGACGACAGCTACAACGCCTTGCAGACTCAGCTCTCGCGCCGCTTCAACACGGGCGTGACGTTGAACGCCCAGTACACCTTCGGCAAGTCTGTGGGCACGACCTCCGGCTCGAACGAGGCACGCACCGCCGCTAACAACGCGCGCACTCCGTCTGAGTTCGAGTACGACCGCGGCGCGAACAACTTCGACATCCGCCACACCTTCAACGTCTCGGCGGTTTACGAACTGCCCGTGGGCCGCGGCAAGGCTTACGACTGGGGCCGCGCCGGCAACGCGGTCTTCGGCAACTGGCAGGTCGGCACGATCTTCAACGCGCGCTCCGGCGTGCCCATTGAGGTCGGCATTGTCCGGCCCGACGTGGCCGTCGAGTGCGTTAACGCCGCCGGCTGCGTTGTCAACACGAGCGCGACGGCGACGACGACCGTGCCGCAAGGCTTCACTGCGCAACTGCCGACGGTGAGCGGCTCGCAGCCGCTTCCCTTGGGCTTCGCGGCGGTCGTGAATGTCCCCGGCGGAGGCGCTTCCAGAAATGTGCGCCGGCCCGACTTGATTGCGGGCGTCAACCCGTTCCTGAACAACGACCGAAACCTTCTCAACCCGGCGGCCTTCGCCGCGCCCGCGCCCGGCACGTTCGGCAACCTCGCGCGCAACGCCCTGCACGGCCCCGGCTTCTGGCAGGCAGACCTGATCCTCAGCAAGCGCGTCCCCGTCACCGAGACGGTCAGACTCGAATTCCGCGCGGAGATTTTCAACGTCTTCAACCACGCGAACTTCGCCAACCCTTCCTCGACTCTGAACGTCGCGCTGCCGTCGCTTAACTTCAACACGGCGGCCAATGCGTTCGTGCTCGGCGCGGGGCAGCAGCCCGGCCAGGGCTACACGCAGTCGGCGGCGGGCGCGTCCTTCGGCCTTCTGCGCCAGACGGTCGAGCGCGTGGTCGGCCTCGGCACGAACCGACAGATTCAGTTCGCGCTGCGTCTGAGTTTCTAAAGCGCGGAGCAGAGACGACGGCCAACATCGGCTACCGGCCCCCGGCCCACAGCCCAAGCATCCACGCGCGGGGCGCAGTTGTGATAGCCTTACAGCCGACGACGGCCCGAACTCTCAACATCCGACGGGCCGTCGGCCCGACTCTTATGACCAGACCGGTGCTGATCGTCGAAGACGACCCGGACATCGCCGAAGGGCTGAAGTACAACCTGGAGCGCGAGGGCTTGGAGACGCGCGTGGCCCCGACGGGCGAGCAGGGCTTGCAGGCCGCGCTCGACCCGAAGAACCCGCCCGCGCTCATCATCCTCGACCTGATGCTGCCTGGCATGTCGGGCACGGAGCTGTGCCGACGGCTCCGCCGCGAGCCGCAGACGCGTCGCACGCCGATCATCATGCTCACGGCGCGCACGAGTGAGGCCGAGCGCGTCGCTGGCCTCGACCTCGGCGCGGACGACTACATCTCGAAGCCCTTCTCGGTGCGCGAGCTGCTGGCGCGCGTGCGCGCCGTGCTCCGCCGCGCCGACGAGTCTTCGTCGCCGCGCTACGATGACAGCCGCCTCTCGATAGACTTCGACGACATGCGCGTGACCTGCGACGGCGCAGGTGTCAGGCTCACGCGCAAGGAGTTCGCCCTGCTCACGACGCTCGTGCGCGCCGCGGGCCGCGTCGCCACGCGCCAGCAGCTCCTCGACAACGTCTGGGGCTACGACTACTACGGCGACACGCGCACGCTCGACGTGCACATCCGCCGCCTGCGCCAGAAGCTCGGCCCCTGCGGCGACGTAATCGAGACGGTCGTCGGCGTCGGCTACCGCTTCACCGGCTGCTCCGGCACGAAAGCAGTGACGAGTGACAAGTGACGGGTGACGAGTTAAATTGCCTGAGCTCGTCACTCGTCACTCGTCATTGCTTTTATGCGGCCACGTCTCACCATCATCGTTGCGCTCGGCGTCGCGCTGCTGGCCGCGTGCGCGGCGCTCTACGCGTGGAGTCCGGCGGTCGCGCTCTGCTCGCTCGGCTCGGCGCTGGCCGGCTTTCTCGCAGCGCGCCTGCTCCGCCCGGCGAGGGCGTCTGAAGAGGCGGAGCGTGCGCTCTCCGAGACGCGACCGCCGGAGGCGACGACGCCGAATGTGGCCGCGGCGGTCGCGGCGGGCGAAGTGCCGGCGGCGGCGCTCCTGGAAGTGACGATGGACAGCATGCGCGAGGGCGTCGTCGTCATTGACAGCGCGATGCGCGTGGTGGCCCTGAACAACTCGGCGCGCGACGTGTTCCACGCCGACGGCGCGGACTCGCTCGGCGCGCGCCGTCTGAGCGACCTGACGCGCAACCCGGCCATCTACTCGGCCTTCGCGGCGGCGGTCGCGCGCGGGGTGCGCGCCGAGGTCAAGGTCGAGACGGCGCGCGGGACTGACCGCAGGGTCTATGACCTGCACGTCGCGCCTTTGCGACAGCGCGAGGTCGTTTACGGCAGCGACGTGCGCGGCGCGGTCGGCGTCTTCTTCGACATCACGCGGCTCGAACGTCTCGAACGAGTCCGCCAGGAGTTTCTCTCCAACGTCTCGCACGAGCTGCGCACGCCCCTGACCGCCATCATCACCTTCGTCGAGACGCTCGAAGGCGGCGCTGACGAAGACGCCGCGAATAGCCGCCGCTTCCTCTCCGTCATCCGCCGCAACGCCGAGCGCATGCACGTCCTCATCAACGACATCCTGGAGCTGTCGGCCATCGAGGCCGGCACCGTGGCGGTCGAGACCAGAGACGTGCGCCTCGCGTCGCTCGTCGCTGAGTGCTTCACGGCGCTCGCGTCGCGCGCCGGGGAGCGGCGCGTCTCCTTGCGCAACGAGGTCGGGCCGGAGGTGCTCGTCCGCGCGGACGCGCGACGGCTCGAACAGATGCTGACGAATCTCGTGGACAACGCCGTCAAGTTCAACCGCGAGGGCGGCGAGGTCGTCGTCGCCTACGAGCGCGGCGGGGGTCGCGACCGCGTCACCGTCCACGACACGGGCGAAGGCATCGCGCCCGAACACCTGCCGCGCATCTTCGAGCGCTTCTACCGCGTTGACCGCGCACGCTCGCGCGCGCTGGGCGGCACGGGCCTCGGCCTCGCCATCGTCAAGCACCTCGCGCGCGCGCACGGCGGCGAGGCCACCGTCCGCTCCACGCCCGGCGAAGGCTCCGCCTTCACCATCGAGTTGCCCGCCAGGCAGGAGTCCTGGAAAGGATGAAGGCGGAAGGATGAAGGATGAAAGCGCGGTTGCACGGTCTTCTGCCTTCACTTCATCCTTCCGCCTTCATCCTTCATCCTTGTCAACGGCCTACGGCAGCCCGGAGACGATCTTCCGGTACTCCTCCTCCGTGAAGGCGCGCATCGTCTCGGAGCGTATCGCTCCGTGCGCGGTGGCGGTCAGCATGATGCGCGCCATCGTCTCGTCGTCCGGCGCTTCGCCGACGATGACGGCGTCGTACTGCCCCATCAGGATGTGGAACGACTTCAACTCCCCACCCAACTGTTTGAAGAGTTCTCTGGCGGCGTCGAGACGGGTCGGACTCACCTTGATGTTCTCAATGCCGAGCTGCGTCCAGCGGAACAGCGTGACGTAAGTGGGCATGCGTTTCGGTCTCCTCTCATGCTTGGATTCGGTCGGCGCGAGGCTTGACGTGTGCGCGCCGCTTTTATCCCAGCGGCGCGCAGAGGATCAAGCCGTGCGGCGCGGCGCGCGTGGTCAAGCGCGCCACTTCGGGTGTAAGATTCGAGGCGAACGACGCTTCGACGCGCCCGACGCCGCCCGCCGTCGCACGAACGTTCAACTGACTCACGCGCACTGAGGTCGCAGTATGCTGAAGACCTTTCTCTCCTTCGTTATGCTCCTCGCGCTCGCGTCCCGCTGCCCCGCGCAGTCGGCGACGCCCCGGCAACCGGCAGACAAGGGCGACAACGCCGCGCGTCGAGATGAGACGGCAGCCGCACAACATCAGGCCGCGGGCACTTCACAACAGCGGGAAGACGTGGAACGGCAGGGGGCCGTAGGCACTGCGCAGCAGGAGGCCGTTTCCGCCGCGATGCAGGAGGCCGCGTCGGTCGCCGAGCGGAAGGAGGCGCTGCTTGCGGACGTGCGCGCGCTCGAAGCCGAGTCGAAGGAGCTGTTGAAGCCGCTCGACGCGGCGGCGGCGAAGGCCGAGATCGCCGCCGCCGCCTGGACGCTCGACCGCGAGTGGGCGAAACAACTCCTGCGTGACGCGCTCGTGCTGACCTTCCCCGAAGAAGCCTACCGCCCGAAGCTGCGCGAGCACGCCGTCGGCGCGCCGCTCAGCATGGGGCCGCTGGAAGATGTGGCGCGCGGCATCGTGCGCGGGCGCATCCTCAAGATCGCCGCAGCCGACCCGGCCTTCGCGCGCGAGCTTGCGGACACGACGGCGCGCGAACTAGGCGCAGTGCAGGAAGTCGGGCAGTACACGCAACTCGCCAGCGCCGCCGCCAGCGAGGGCCGTCTCGACGAGGCGGGCGACCTCATCCGCCGCGCCATCGAGGCCGAGCCGACGCTCATGGAAATCGGGTCGGCCATCAACGCGGTCGCCGCGCGTGACCGCGCCGAGGCCGACCGGCTCATGCTGAGTTACATCGAGTCGTTGCGCGCGCTCCCGCTCTCGGTCTTCACCGGGCAAAACCACACCGGACTTCGACTCCCCATCAGCTTCGCCATAATGCTTCGCCCCGCCGACTACCCCTTCTTCGGCGCGCCGAACGCGGCGCAGCCCGCCGGGCGCGAGGTCGTCAGGGCGTACATCAACTTCGTCATGGACACGATGAGCCGCGCCCAACAGGAACACGCCGACGTCACGCGTATGTGGGCCATGCTCGCCATGCTCGGGCCACATGTCGCCGAGCAGGCCCCGGAACTCGCCGCGCAGTTCAACGAGCTGGAACGCGCCAGCCGCCCGCCCGGCGCACGCGCGCCCGTCTTCAACAGCTTCGCCGACATGAAGAAGAGCGGGGACAAGAGGTACGAAGAGCAGATCAAGACGGCGCAGGAGACGAAAGACCCGCTCAACCTCGAAATGGCCGCCACGTCGGCGATGAGCCGCAACGATTTCGACGAGGCGCGCAAGCTCCTCGACATGCTGAAGGACGAGCGCCTCAAGGCGCAGCTCGCGGAGATGGCGGACGAGAAGGAGGCGCTCTACCTCGCGAACAAAGGCGACCTCGCGGGCGCGGAGAGGCTTGCGCGCCAGTTGACGCGCTCCGATTCGATCCTGCGCGCCTACCCGTCGCTCATCCGCCAGCTCGCCAAAGACAAGGACACGGCCTCGGCGCAGTTCCTCACCTACGAGGCCGTGCAGCGGCTCAAGACATCGGCGGAGAAGGACGCCGCCAACGACACCTACGTGCCGAGCCTTCTGGCCCCGGTCGCCTCCTCCATCAGAGTCTTCAAGCAGTCGCGCGCCCTCGTCGCGTTGAGCGAGATGGCGCTCGCCGTCGAGCCGGTCGGCAAGCAGACGGCGCTCGACGTTTTAGACTCGCTCGTCGAGTGTGCCGGCAAGGCCCGCATCACCTCCGAGAACGGCAGCCCGAACTTCAACGCCGACGCCTTCGCGCGACTCGCCGCCGCGGACGACGCGCACGTGCGCGCCGCCGCCACACGCCTCGAAGACCGTTTGCAAAGGATCGTAGCGCTCGCCGCCGTCTATCGCGGAGACGCCGAGCGGCTGAACAAAAAAACTGGCGGCGAGCGCCGCCCTTCAACGCCCGCGCGTTAGTCGCTTCGAGCCGTCTCCGAGACGGTCGCCCGCCTTCGGCGACGGCCCGCGCGAGACGCGCGCCGAGTCGCCGCGGCGAACGCGCGCCGAACGTTTTCTCGCGGCGGTTTCGCGTGTGCTGTTGCAATTTCGACAAGAAAATTTTCCCGATTTTATTGGCGAAAGCCTGAACCTTGACGCTCGCGCGCGCGGCTTGTTACACTTTCGTTAGAATTTAACTCGACGCTTGCCGCGTCGCGGCGAACCCTCAAGGGAGTCCCAAACCCCGACTCGCGAACGCGGCTTTGTTTTTTGCAGCACAGGAGGTGTGTAGTGGGCTTCAAAGTCGGCCAGAAAGTTATTTACCCCAATCATGGCATCGGCACCATCGAGCAGATAGAACAGAAACAGATCGGAGCAACGTCACTTCCCTTCTACACGCTCCGCCTTGCCTCGACCAACTCAGTCGTCCTCGTCCCCGTCGCCAACGCATCGGAAGTGGGCTTGCGCTCCCCCATCTCTTCCGGCGAGTGTGAGATGCTCGTCCGCCACCTGGCGGACGACTTCCGCGGGGCCGCGAGCGACTGGAAGGATCGCTTCAAGGAGTTCACCGAGAAGATGCGCACGGGCGACATCTTCGAGGTCGCTGACGTGCTCAAGAACCTGACGTACCTGAGCCATCTTAAGTCTCTATCCTTCCGTGAGCAGCGGATGCTGGAGCGCGCGCGCTACCTCGTCATCTCCGAACTCGCCGCCGTCTGCCGCCAGCCCGAATGCAGCGTCGAGCCGCGCGTCGAGGAGGCGCTGGCGCGCGCCTGTGCGCGCCACGACCGCCCCCCGGCACGCGCGCGCGTCGCCGCCGGTGCCGTCGCCGGCCACTGACCGAGCAGCCCCGCCAATCAACACCTCCTGAAGAGGATCGCTCCCCATCCTTTCGGGCGAGTCCGCCTTTCCGCGCCCGCGCGCTGAAGTAAGGCAAAAGCAAAAAGGCGAAAGAGGCGAATGGTAAACGGCGCGCCTCTCATCCTTACCGATGAGAGGCGCGCCGTCTTCCGTCTTAACTTCTGCCTTTTGTCTTTTTACTTTCGCCCTACCAAATCTGGCAGCGCTGTTCGGGCGGGCGCACCATCGCGTCGCCGACCTTGCACTGGAACGCCTCGGCGAACTCCGGCATGTTCGAGAGCGGGCCGTTGACGCGGAAGCGCGAGAGCGGGTGCGGGTCTGACTGCGCCTGGAGGCGCGCCGCCTCCGGCGTGTACTTCTCGGCCCAGACCTGCGCCCACCCCAAGAAGAAGCGCTGCTCCGGCGTGAAGCCGTCAATGCTGGCCGGGCGCGGCTTGCCTTCCAGAGACTTCTCGAAGGCGTGATAGGCCACGGTCAGGCCGCCGAAGTCGGCGATTGATTCGCCCGCGACGAGCTTGCCCGTCATGTTCAGCCCCGGCTCGACCTGGAAGGCGTCGAACTGCTTGACGATGCAGTCGGAGCGCGACTCGAAGTTCTTCAAGTCGGCGGGCGTCCACCAGTCTTTCAGGTTGCCGGCGGGGTCGAACTTCGCGCCCTCGTCGTCGAAGCCGTGCGTGATCTCGTGGCCGATGACCGCGCCGATTGAGCCGTAGTTGATGGCGTCGTCCGCCGCGGGGTTGAAGAAGGGCGGCTGCAAGATTCCCGCAGGGAAGACGATCTCGTTGCGGAGCCAGTTGTTGTAGGCATTGACCGTGGGGGGCGTCATGCCCCACTCGGTCTTGTCCACGGGCTTGCCGATCTTGTTGAAGTCGCGCCACTGCTGGAACTCGCTGGCGCGGATGATGTTCGCCGCGTAGGAGTCGCGCGCAACGCTCAGGCGCGAGTAGTCAATCCACTTTTCGGGGTAGCCGATCTTCTGGCCGAAGGCGGCGAGCTTGACGAGGGCGGCCCTGCGCGTCTCGTCGCTCATCCAGTCGGCGGCGGCGAGGCGGTCGTGGAAGGCCGCGAGCAGGTTGTTGACCATCGTCTGCATGCGCGCCTTCGCCTCGGGCGTGAACGCGCGCCTGACATACTCCTGTCCGAGCGCCTCGCCGAGGTTCGAGTCCGTCGCCGAGACGCAGCGACGCCAGAGCGGGAACTGCTCTTTGCGTCCAGAAAGGGTCTTGCCGTAGAAGTTGAAGTTCTCGGTCTCGAACTTCGACGAGAGCGCGTCCGCCGCGGCGTTGACGAGGTTCCAGCGCAGGTAGGTCTTCCAGTCCTCGACCGGCACTTCGACGAGCAGCTTGTCGGCGGCCTGGAAGAACTCCGGGTGCGCCATGTTGATCTGGAGGGTCTTCGGCAGGCCCAAGCCCGCGAAGTAGTCCTCCCACGAGAAGTGTGGCGTGAGCTTGTCGAGGTCTGCCGCGCCCATGATGTGATACTGCTTCTCCACGTCGCGCAGCTCGACCGGCCCGCGCGAGTTCTGCGCGAGCCGCGTCTCGATTGACATCACGGTCTGCGCTTCCTTCGCCGCCCGGTCGGGGTCGTCGCCGAGCAGTTGGAACATGCTCGCCACGTGCTGGACGAACGCCTCGCGCAGCTTGGCGGAGTGCTCGTCGGTCTTCGTGTAGTAGTCTCTGTTCGGAAGCGAGAGTCCGCCCTGGCCGGCGTTTCCGATCTCCATCGAGCTGTTCTTGAAGTCCGGCCCGGAGCCGAAGCCGAAGAGCGCGGGGATGCCCTCGCGGTGCGCGTAGGCGATCTCGGATTCGAGACCCTTCAAGTCTTTGATCTTGTCTATGCGCGCGAGGTACGGGGCGAGCGGCTTCGCGCCCTCGGCCTCGCGCTTCTGTTCGTCGGTGCAGGTGGCGTAGAAGTCGCCGATCTTCTGCTCGGTCGTGCCCGCCTTGGCCGCCGCGTTCTTCGACGCCTCATCGAGAATCTCGTGCAGGGTCTTGCGGTTGTTCTCGGCCAGCACGTTAAAGCTACCCCAGGTGGAGAAAGCCGCCGGGATTTCGGTCGCCTTGAGCCAGTTGCCGTTGGCGAACTGGTAGAAGTCCTTGCAGGCTGACGTGCTCGTGTCCATGCGTGAAGTGTCGAAGCCGTGGCCGCCGTTTTGCGCGAGCGCGGCCAGGCCGAGCGCGCACGCCAGCAGCGCAGCGCCAGCGACTCTGATGTTCATAAATCGCATACAATATACACTCCTCAACGAAAAAGTTGTTTGACTGGCCGTCCGAGAGAAACTCAAATCGCGCTGATTGTGAGCCGGAGACTCAAATACGGCAGACCGGGAGCTTTAGTTTCGCACACGCGCGCGCCTTTTGCCAAAAGCGCCCCAAGTTTGTGACGAGCCGCCCGATTCAAAGGGCGAGCGGGCCGCGACGCGTGACGAAAACAGTGCCGCTCGCGGTTCTGTTCCTTCTATCGCGCGTGAAGTTTCTTCCAGGCCTCGACGTAGTGCGCGGCCTTCGGGTTCTGTTCGTTCCAGCGCGGCTCCCGCGCGCCGTCGGCGATGAGCAGGAGCGCGGCCCCGACCATACGGTCAACCTTCGCCATGTTGGCGTAGTCAATCTTCGGCCACTCGTCGCCGACGGCGTGATAGTCCGGATACTCGTAGGCGACGCTCAGGGTGTGCGCCGGCACGCCGACATCGGCGAGCGCCTGATTGTCGCTGCGCGAGAAGTACGCGTCGCTGTTGCTCGGGTGCTTGTAAACTTTCACGCCGGTCAGGTCGCCCGCCTCTTTGAGTGCCGTGCCCACGTCCGAATAGTCGAAGCCCGTGACGGCCATCGTTCCGACCTGCGGCCCCTCGCTGTCGTCGGTGCGCCCGACCTGTTCGAGGTTCACTTGCGCCACGGTCTTCGCGAGCGGCACGAGCGGGTGGCGACCGTAGTAGCGCGAGCCGAGCAGGCCCTTCTCCTCGCCGAAGAAGGTCAGAAAAAGGATGCTGCGCTTCGGCCTCGTTTTGAGCGTCGAGAGTGCGGAGGCGAGTTCGATGACGGAGACGGTTCCGCTGCCGTCGTCGTTCGCGCCATTGTAGATGCAGTCCTCCTTTGAACTGTCGCAGTTCTCGCGCACGCCGAGGTGGTCGTAGTGCGCCGAGACGATGACGTAGGTGTCTTTCAGCGCCGGGTCGGAGCCGCGAAGGATGCCCGCGACGTTGCGAACCTTGACGGGCGTCTGCAATAGCGCCGGCGCGTTGAAGTCGAGAGTCGCCGGGGTCGCGCCCGCGGGCAGAGAATCGTAAAGCCTGGCGGCCTCGGCCCCGTGAACCGTGACGAGCGGCGCGACGGGCTGCGGCCCCAGGGGCGATTCGCGCCCGGCGCTTTCCGGGTCAACGAGACGGAGCGGCCCCGCGCCGCGTCCGCGCGCCGCCGCGGGGTCGAACGCGACGACGAGCGGCACGCCCAGCGAGCGCATGCGAGCGAGGAAGTCGTTCTCCTCGCGCAAGACCTGGAAGGCTCGCGCGCGGTCGGCGCGCGGAAACTCCGGCAACTCCGTCACGACGACCTTGCCCGCGGCCTGCTCACGCGTGAGCGTCGAAGAGTTCGCGTACTCGACCTTCAAGACGCCCGCGCCCTTGAGCGAGAGGCCGGCGTCGGGCATCCAGAAGCTGAAGCCGCCGATGCTGAAACCGAGGCTCGACTGCTCCGGCCTCACGTTCAGGTTGTTGCCGCCGCCCGTGAACGTCATTTGAAAGCCGCTGATTTCGCGCCCCGCGAGCATCCAGTTCGCGGTCTGAAAGTATCCGTCGTCGCCCGCGGGTTCGAGTCCGGCGCGGCGGAACTGCGCGGCGATGTACTCGGCGGCGATGTCGAGTCCGCGAGAGGGAGTGTTGCGGCCTTCGAGCAGGTCGGAGGAGAGAAAAGAGAGGTGGCCGCGCATCGAGTCGGCGCTGATCTGTTCGAGCGCCGCGCGCCACCCGGCGGGGACGGCTGCCTTCTGCGCGGGCGCGCTCTGCCCCGCAGCCTTCTGCGCCGCGGCCTTTCGCGCGGCTGTCGCGGGCGTAGCCGTCTGCGCCGGCGCGGTCGCCGCGGCCAGGCACAGCAGGAAGAGCGCGAGCGCCGTTCTCGTCCGTGTCTTCATCCCTTTACGTCTCCCCTTCATTCGACCTCCACGCCGCGCCAGAAGGCGACGCGGTCTTTGATCTCTTTGGCCGCGTCCTTCGGCTGCGGATAGTACCAGGCGGCGTCGCTGTTCACTTCGCCGCCCACGACCACGTCGTAGTAGCTCGCCGTTCCCTTCCAGGGGCAGACCGTGTGCGTCTCGCTCTCGCGGAAGTGCTCGCGCTTGATTGAATCGGGCGGGAAATAATGATTACCCTCGACGACCACCGTGTCGTCACTCTCCGCCAGCACCGCGCCTTTCCACGTCGCTTTCATCTTTACGTTCTCCTTCTCAGCATTAACTTCGCGTCAACTGCCGGTACTTGATGCGGTGCGGCTGCGCGGCGGCGTCGCCCAAACGCGCGCGCTTGTCCTCCTCGTAGTCGGAGAAGTTGCCCTCGAACCAGACGACGCGGCTGTCGCCCTCGAACGCCAGGATGTGCGTACTGATGCGGTCGAGGAACCAGCGGTCGTGGCTGATGACGACGGCGCAGCCCGCGAAGTTCTCAAGCGCCTCCTCCAGAGCGCGCATCGTGTTCACGTCGAGGTCGTTGGTCGGCTCGTCCAGAAGCAAAACGTTCGCGCCCTCCTTCAGCATCTTGGCGAGGTGGACGCGGTTGCGCTCGCCGCCCGAAAGAGCGCCGACTTTCTTCTGCTGGTCGGAGCCGGAGAAGTTGAAGCGCCCGACGTAGGCGCGCGAGTTCACCTCGCGCGGGCCTAAGCGGACGGTGTCGTGCCCGCCGGAGATTTCTTCCCAGATGGTCTTGTCGGGCGAGAGCGTGCGGCTCTGGTCAACGTAGCCGAGCTGCACGGTCTCGCCGACGCGGATCGTGCCGGCGTCGGGCTGCTCCTCGCCGTTTATCATGCGGAAGAGTGTGGTCTTGCCTGCGCCGTTCGGGCCGATGACGCCGACGATGCCGCCGGGCGGCAGACGGAACGACATCCCCTCGACGAGCAGGCGTTCGCCGTAAGCTTTCGACACGCCCTCGGCCTCGATGACGACCTGGCCGAGGCGGGGCCCTGGCGGGATGTAAATCTCCAGCTCGCGCGCGCGAGCTTCGGTCTGCTCTGTGAGCAGGGCCTCGTAAGAGTTGATGCGCGCCTTGCCCTTCGCGCGCCGCGCCTTCGGGGCCATGCGAATCCACTCAAGCTCTCGTTCGAGCGTCTTCTGCCTCTCCGACTCCTGCTTCTCTTCGCGGCGCAGTCGTTCCTGCTTCTGTTCGAGCCAGGACGAATAATTTCCCTTCCAAGGTATTCCCTCGCCGCGGTCGAGTTCGAGAATCCACCCGGCGACGTTGTCGAGGAAGTAGCGGTCGTGCGTGACGGCGATGACCGTGCCCGCGTACTGCCGCAGGTGTTGTTCGAGCCATGCGACCGACTCGGCGTCGAGGTGGTTCGTCGGCTCGTCTAAGAGGAGTATGTCCGGCTTCTGGAGGAGCAGGCGGCAGAGCGCGACCCGTCTTTGTTCTCCGCCCGAAAGAACGCGCACGGGCGTGTCGCCCGGCGGGCAGCGCAGCGCGTCTAGGGCCATCTCAAGGCGCGAGTCCAAGTCCCACGCGTCCGCGGCGTCGAGCTTCTCCTGCACCTCGCCCTGGCGTTCGAGTAGCTCCGACATCTCCTCTTCAGACAGCTCCTCGCCGAAGCGCGCGTTGATCTCGTCGAACTCTTTCAAAAGATTCACAGTCCCGGCGACGGCCTCCTCGACCGTCTCGCGCACGGTCTTCGACTCGTCGAGCCTCGGCTCCTGCTCCAAATAGCCGACGGTGTAGCCGGGCGACAGAACCGTCTCGCCGGTGAAGCCCTTGTCAGCGCCCGCGATGATTCGCAGGAGCGAGGACTTCCCCGATCCGTTGAGGCCGATGACGCCGATCTTCGCTCCGTAGAAGTAGGAGAGGTAGATGTCCTTGAGGACGGCGCGCTTGTCGTAGTGGCGGCTGACGCCGACCATCGAGTAGATGATTTTGTTCGGGGTCGTGCTCATCGTCTTTTAATTTCTCCGACCGGATAAAATTTAAGGCGGAGGGACGAACATTCTTGCCCGTCCCTCCGCCTTCGCGCAAGTGAGCCGCGCCCGGCTTCAATACTGCCAGTTGACGTTGACGAAACCGACGCCGCTCGTCGGGACGGTGTAGGTGTGGTTCGCGCCGGCCTCCCATGTGACCGCGCCGTTCGCGGCGATCTTGATGAACTTGAATTGGATGGTCTGGCCTGCCGGCACGCTCACGTTCAAAAACCAGTTCGGGTAATTGGGCGTGAGCATCGGCCCCGTAGCGCCGTCCCAGGTCGTCGCCCAGTTGCCCAACTCGACGGTGTTGCCGGTGAGGAAGATGTAGTCGCCCGTCACGGTGGGCGTCGCGTTGAAGACGGTGAAGGTGACGGGGATGAGTTTGGCCGTCAAGACCGTGAACTGGATGCCGTTCGAGACCGCGCCGCCGTTGTTTGTGACCGTCACGCTGTAGCTGCCGTTCGCCACGCCCGGCACGGTCGCGACGATCTTCGTGTCCGACCAGGAGTTGACGGCGGCGGCGGTCGTCCCGAACTTCACGCTGCCCGCGCCTTGCGTCGCGCCGAAGTTTCGGCCCGCGATGGTGACTTTAACTCCGGGCTGCGCCGAGGTCGGCCCGATTGATCCGACTTCGGGCGGGGCCGCGCCTTCGTTGAACTGCCAGACGGCGACCGTGTGCGCGGGAAGACTGAAGGCGGCGACGGGGTTGTTGCCGCCCGTCCCCGTGCTGACCGTGATCGAGGAGCCGCCGAGCAATCCCGTCAAATAATCTGAGTATGTGCCGGCGGGCAAGCTCGTGTTGAGGCCGCTGATGCTATATGCGGTCGTGTCGTTCTTGTTGATGGCGACGAGGGCGACCGAGCCGAAGAACTTGCGCTCGTAGATGTACACGTCCGAGTTCATCCACCGCTGCGACATCGAACCGTATGGAATCGCGGGGTTGGTGTGGCGCAGCGTCGAGAGCTTGCCCGTGAGAGCGTAGGCGGTGGTCGTCGTCGAGAAGCCGGGCATCATCGGGCGGTTGTAGGGGTCTGTGCCGCCCGACGTGTCGTTGTGCAGGTACTGCTCCGTCCCGTAGTAGATGCAGGGGATGCCGCGCGAGGTGAGGACGAAGGCCATCGCCTCGTGCAGACGATTGTTGTTGTTGTTGACGGAGAGGAAGCGCGCCATGTCGTGGTTGTCAATGAAGGTGACGAGGTCTTCCTTCCAGGTGAAGTTCGAGCCTTCCTGCGAGATGACGCTGTCAATGTCGGAGAAGTTCGTGTTCGAGGCGAAGACGTTGCGGATGGCCGTGTTCAAGGGGAAGTCCAGAAGCGAGATGCCGCTCTTGTTGGCGAACTTGTAGGAGTCGTGGTAGAGCGGATCGCTCGTGTTCCCCTGATACCACTCACCGAAGAGGAAGCTGTCGCCGAAGGTGTAGATGGAGTTGGCGAAGCTGTACTCCCAGCCCCAGGTGACATGCTTGACGGCGTCTATGCGGAAGCCGTCAACGCCGTGCTGTTGGAACTGTTGCGCGGCGGACTTGAGATAGTTGTCAACGGTCGCGTTCTCCTGATTCAAGTCCGCGAGATCGAAGAGGGTGAAGTATTCGACCTGGTAGCGGTCGTCCCAGCCCGTCCCCGAAATGTTCGCGTTGTGGTGGAAGTAGCCGTTCGTGTCGCTGGTGTAGTTGCCGACGAAAGCTCCGTTGTCGTAGAACGCGCCGAACTCTCCGGCGTTGTCCTGGGTGGTGTGGTTGGGCGCGAAGTCTATGACGACCTTGATGCCGGCGGCGTGCGCAGCGGTGACGAGGTTGTCGAAATCAGTCCAGGTGTTCGAGGCGTTGCCGAAGTGCTCCTCGACGCGTTTGAAGTCGCGGCCTTGATAGCCGTGATAAGAAGCCGTCGGATTTCCCTGGCCGTCGGGGATGTTGGTGTTGAGGTTATCAACGGGCGGCGAAATCCAGATGGCCGTGACGCCGAGGCCGGCCAGATACGACATCTTCTGCTGGATGCCGGCGAGGTCGCCGCCCCAGTATTCGCGCCAGTTCGTCTGTGTCGAGTCGTAGAGTCCGGCGGACTGCGGGGGATTGTTGTTGGCGGTCGAGCCGTCGAAGAAGCGGTCGGTGATGATCTGGTAGATGACCTCGCGCTTGAAGTCCGCCGCGCGGGTCGCGACGGGCGCGAGCGCGACGAAGAGAACGAGAAGCGTGGCGAAGAAGGCGTGACGTGACGGGCTGCGCATGGTGAAGACTCCTCCGGGATATTCCCTCTTGAAGGGCGTTCGGCGAACGCCGGTGACGGTCGGGCGAGGTTCAAGGGCGCGAACTCCGACCGGGGCGAAAAGTGGTGAAGGATTGTCGGAGGCGTCGGAGTATAGCGCAGCGCGCCGGGGAAGGAAAGCAGAATGATGAATGCGGAATGATGAGTGATGAATGAAGACGGGCTTGTGCCTTCGCATTCATCACTCATCATTCCGCATTCATCATTTTCCGTTACTGCTTCTTGTACTTGTCAATGGCCTGCTGAAGCCCCTGGGTCGAGCCGTGGCGATACTTGTAGAGGCCCTCCAGGTCTTGCCTCATCTGGTCGTGCGCGGCCTGGTACTGCGCGTTGCCCTCGGTGATGGCTATCGCCTGCGCGTAGGCCTCGATGGTCTTGTCCATCTGCGCCTCGACTCGCTTGAGCGCGGCCTGCTTGTCGGCCCCGGCGGGCATGACCTGGTACTGCTTCGCGAGCTGTTCGTACTGCGAGTAGTTGAGGTCGCTCAGCAGCAGATAGACGCCGGGGTCAGCGGACTTGAGCGCGGCGGCCTTCTCCAGGCGCGCGGTGGCCGTGGCCGGGTCGTTCGCCTTGTAGGCGATGATGCCGGTCGCGCGGTAGAGGGCGGGCAGCGAGTCGGCCTTGTAGGTCGCCCACTTCGCGTCGTCCACGCCCGCAGGCTTCTTGTCGGCCTCCAACAGCTCGATGGCCTTCGCGCCGTACTGCTGACCCTGCGCGGCGTAAGTGTTGTTACCCTTGATGACCTCGTTCGAGGCGAGGACGGCGAGGCTGCGCAGCAGGTCAACGTCGTCTGGGTTTTTCGCGAGCCGCGCCGAGGCCATCTTGAAGGCGTCGTCGGTGCGACCGGCGTTGATGTAGGCGTTGAGCAGGATGTCGTTGACCAGCGCGGCCTCGGACGGCTCTTTGAAGAAGTCGAGGTAGGTCTGCGCCAGCGAAATTTTCAACTGGGCGTCCTGCGTGGCGGCGATCTCGTCGGCGAGCTTCTGGGCGACCTGCGGGCGCAAGCTACTCTTCGGGTACTTCTTGACGAACTCCGAGGCGGCCTGCAACCTGGCCTCTGTCCCCTTCGCCTTATCAATCTTCGCCGCCGCGTCGCGCTCGCCGCCTGAGACCTTCACGTCCGCCGGCTTGCTGTCCTGCGCCGACGCGACGCCCGCCCCGGCCAGTGCGCAGACACACGCGAGCGCACACGCCGAAAGAATTCTGAACTTCATCTCCCAACTCCTCTTTTTTTTAAGATTGCTTCCCGGCCCGACAGTGCCCGCTAGGTTACACCAGAAAGAGACCAGGCGGAAGGGGAAAAGGGGAAGGGGGTAAAGGGGTAAAAGGTAAGAAGCAACCATCTCTTTCTCCCTTTTCCCCCTTAACCTCTTCCCCTTTTCCCCGCGCCTTCAGGCTCTGCCTGCGACCTCGCCCGTTTGCGTGTTGACGCGGACGCGCTCGCCCTCCTTGATGAAGAGCGGGACGCGCACCTGCATGCCTGTCTCAAGGGTCGCGGGCTTGGTGTCGCGGCCCCCGCCCGCCGTGTCGCCTTTGACGCCCGGCTCGGTCTCGGCCACGGCGAGTTCGACGAACTGCGGGAGTTCGAGCGCCACGGCCTCGCCGTTGTACTTTAAGACCTGCACGACCAGCCCGTCCGTCATATAGCCGCGGTCGTCGCCGACCTGTTCGGCGGGCAGCATGAACTGCTCGAACGTCGCCTCGTCCATGAAGTGAAAGCCCTCGGCGTCCGAATACATGAAGGACGCGGGCGCGTAGGCCACGTCCGGCTCCTCGAACTTCTCGCCGGAGCGGAAGCTTTTCTCCAAAACCGCGCCCGTCAGCAGATGTCTCAGGCGCGTCCGCACCATCGTCGCCGCCCCGCGCGCCGACGGCGACGCGAAAAAGACCTCGACGACCGCGTAAGGCTCGCCGTCCACCTTAATCATCATCCGCCGCCTCAGCTCGTTCGCACCCGTCAACGCCACGCATTCACCCTCCGTTCGTCTCCGTCGAATTTAGATTCACCCAACGCCCCCGCTCCCGGTGTCATCGCCCGTCCGCTTGGTCGTAGTCGAACCGAAGCGGCGCGTCCGAGGGGCGCAGGGAGATGACCACCGACTTCGACGCGGGCGTGTTGCTCTTGTCGGCGACGGCGCGGACGGGCACGAGCACGTTGGCTTCGGGGAAGTAGGTCGCGGCGCAGCGGCGCGGGATTTTATAAGGCACGACGATGAAGCGGCGGGCCACGCGCGTCTCGCCCTCGAAGTGGCCGAAGAGGTCAACGACCTGCCCGGCAGACAGGCCCTGCTCGCGCACGTCCTCCGGGTTGAGGAAGACGACGCGGCGCTCGCCCATGACGCCGCGGTAGCGGTCGTCGAGTCCGTAGATGGTCGTGTTGAACTGGTCGTGGCTGCGCATGGTCATCAACATTAACTGACCGGGCGCGAGTTCGTGCCGCGGCAGAGGGTGGACGGTGAAGTTGGCCTTGCCGGTCGAAGTCTTGAACACACCTTCGCGCGCGAGGTTCGGAAGATAAAAGCCGCCGGGCACGCGCACGCGCCGGTTGTAGTCGTCGAAGCCGGGGATGACTCGCTCTACAAAATCGCGTATGCGGTCGTAGTCCTCGACCAGACGCTCCCACTCGACTGCGCCCCGACGCCCGAGCGTCGCGCGCGCGAGACGAGTCACGATGGCCGGCTCGCTCAAAAGGTGCGGCGATGCAGGCTCTAAAGAGCCGCGCGAAGAGTGAACCACGCCCATCGAGTTCTCCACGCTGACGAACTGCTCGCCCGATTTTTGCACGTCGCGCTCGGTGCGACCGAGGCACGGAAGGATTAAAGCCTGCTCGCCCGTGACGAGGTGCGCGCGGTTCATCTTCGTCGAGACGTGCGCGGTCAGGCGGCAGCGTCGCAAAGCTTCCGCGGTGAACTCGGTGTCGGGCGTCGCCGAAAGAAAGTTTCCGCCGAGCGCGAAGAAGATACGCACGCGCCGCTCGTACATCGCCTTGATCGTCTCGACGGTGTCGAGGCCGTGGCGGCGCGGCGGCTCGAAGTCGAACTCGCGCGCGAGCGCGTCTAAGAGAGCTTCCGCCGGTCGCTCCCAGATGCCCATCGTGCGGTCGCCCTGCACGTTCGAGTGGCCGCGCACGGGGCACGCGCCCGCGCCGGGCTTGCCGATCTGCCCGCGCAGCAGAAGGAGGTTCACGATCTCCTGAATGTTGGCGACCGCGTTCTTGTGCTGCGTCAGCCCCATCGCCCAGCAGACGATTGTGCGCGACGACTGAACATAGATTCGCGCGGCCTCGCGCATCTCCTCGCGCGCCACTCCGCTCTGCTCGACCAACTCGTCCCAGCCCACTTCAACGAGCGCGCGCGCGAAATCAGCGAAGCCGTGCGTCTTCTCCTCGATGAACTCGCGGTCGAGCACTTCGCCGGGCCGCCTCTCTTCTTCCTCCAACACCTCTTTCATGATTCCTTTCAGGAGCGGCACGTCGCCGTTGACCCGAACTTGCAGGAAGAGGTCGGAGAGTTGTGTCCCTGGGCCGAGGAGGTCGAGCGGGTGTTGCGGGTGCTTGAAGCGGTTGAGGCCGGTTTCGGGCAGCGGGTTGATGTGAACGACACGGCAGCCGCGCTTCTTCGCCGCCTGTAGTGACGTGAGCATGCGCGGGTGGCACGTGCCCGGATTCTGGCCGACGACGAAGATCGCTTCCGCTAACTGGAAGTCGTCGAGCGTGACCGTGCCCTTGCCGACGCCGATGGTCTCTGTGAGCGCGCGGCCAGATGATTCGTGGCACATGTTCGAGCAGTCGGGCAGGTTGTTCGTGCCGAACTGCCGGACGAAGAGTTGATAAAGGAACGCGGCCTCGTTCGACGTGCGCCCCGAAGTGTAGAACGCGGCCTCGTCGGGCGAGCCGAGCGCGTTCAACTCTTCGGCAATCATCTCGAAAGCCTCGTCCCAATCAATCGGCTCGTAGTGCGTCGCGCCGCGGCGAAGGACTGCGGGCTGCGTGACGCGCCCCTGCTTGCCGAGCCAGTAGTCGGACTTCTGCGAGAGGTCTGCGACGCTCCACTCGCGGAAGAACTCCGGCGTGACGCGCCGCGTGGTCGCCTCCTCGGCGACGGCCTTCGCCCCGTTCTCGCAGAACTCTGCGTGCGAGCGCTCGCCTTCGGGGTCGGGCCACGCGCAGCCCGGACAGTCGAACCCGTCCTTCTGGTTCAAGCGCAGGAGCGTCCGCGCGCCGCGCACCAAGCCCATCTCGCGCGACGTGTGCTTCAAAGCCTCCCACACGGCAGGCAGCCCGCCCGCCACCTCTTTCGCGTCTTTGATCTCGCCGCCCGTGAACTCCTCCGGCGGCTGCGCGCGCACGCCCCGCCGCTCGTCGCCGCGAACGCCCCTCCCGCCGCGCGTGCCGCCCGATTCGCTCGCCAGCCCTTCACTCGCCGAACTCTCCATGCGCGAGTGATAGTGCGTCGGCTGCACGGCGGAAGATTCTTCGGCGGCACGCCCGCGCGCGGCGGAGTCGTCCCGTTGCGTGTCTTTCCGTGTGCCCATGCTGTGCTCCGAATGAAGATAAGTTTACTGCAAGCCACACCGATCAGCCACAGAGGAAAAGCAATAGGAGAAGCTGAAAGCAGAAGTGAAAAGTCGAAAATGAAGGAGCTGACTTCGTTGGCTCGATTTTTCTTCCCCTTAAAATTTGCTTACGCGCTGGCACTGAGATTGACTGTTCACCCCCGTGACGCTGATTTCACGTATGGATACCGTTCAAGGACTGCCAGAACCGAAGGTCAGGAGGAGGACACAATGAACGCTTTTCAACTGCTGAAGGAAGACCACCAGAAGGTCTCCGGCATATTCCAACAGATCGAGCCGACGACCGAGCGCGCCGAGAAGACGCGCACGGAGTTGTTCGCGAAGCTCAAAGAGGAACTCGACATCCACGCGCGCATCGAGGAGGCGATCTTCTACCCCTCGATTAAGAAGGCGGCGGAGACGCGCGATGTCGTGCTCGAAGGCTTCGAGGAGCACCACGTCATCAAGATGCTTCTGAAGGAACTCGAAGCGATGCCCGTGGACACCGAGCAGTGGACGGCCAAGGTCAAGGTGCTCCAGGAGAACGTCGAGCACCACGTCGAGGAGGAAGAGGGTGAGATGTTCCAGAAGGCGCGCGACGTGCTCTCCGAGGAAGAGATCAACCAGCTCGGCGCGCAGATGGAGGAGATGAAGAAACAACTGCAACAGCAGCAGAAGTCCGCCAGCGCCTGAAGATCGCGGAATTCGGATTGCGGAATTGACGCGGGGCGTGCCGTCTTCGGTCACACTTCCTCAATCACCCAAGCTGGAGAACGAGAGTTATTCCGCTCTCAATCCGCAATCCGAATTTCGCAATCCGCAATCATCTTGCTCGCCTTCAGAATCAGCACGCACGTCGTCCCCTGCGTGATCTCGCCGTCCAACACCATGCGGACGGCCTCTTCGAGCGTGACCTTGAAGGGGCGCATCCTCTCGGTGCTTTCCCTGTCCGGCTCGCCGAACGTGAGGCCGCGCGCGAGGAAGACGCGCGCTGGCGAGAAGACCTGCGAGGTGACGGCGTCCACGAGTCCGAGGTCTGTCAACTCCTCGGCCTCGACGCCGAGTTCTTCGCGCAGCTCGCGGCGCGCTGACTCCACAGCTTCCTCGCCCTCGTCAATCATCCCCTGCACGACCTCGACGCACTCCTTGCCCACGGCGTAGCGGAACATGCGGACGAGGTGTACGGAGCCTTCGCCGTCGAGGGCGAGCACCGCCACGCCCGGCTTCATCTTCATCGTCGCGTAGCGCCCCGGCTCGCCGTCCGGCTTGACGACCTCGTCAAGCCACATCTCCACGAACTCGTCCCTGTGCAAACACTCCGACGACTTAATCGTGTAAGGCCCATGCTTTCGTTCCATAAACGCCTCCCCCGAGCTGGGGTAAAGGGGAAACGGGGAAGAGGGGAAGGGAAATATAGCACTTCTCTTTCACACCCTTTACCCTCTTCCCCGTTTCCCCTTTTTACCCCTCTTATCGTTTCCCGTGCGCGATCTTCAAAGACTCCGGCAGGCGGCGCAAGGCGAGCATCGAGAGCACGCCGAGGGCGGGCCCCGGCGCGAGCGCGGCGAAGGCGTAGCGCCACCCGACGGCGTTCACGAGAAGCGGTATCAGTTGAATCGAGACGGTCGTCAGCAGGAACCCGCAGCACGTCTGCACGGTCAGTGCCGTGCCCATGTAGCGCGGGTCGCCCAACTCCGTCACGCACGCCGAGAACTGCGCCGAGTCCGCCACGACGCTCGCGCCCCAAATGGCGGCCACCGCGAGCAGCAGCGCCGGGTGCGCGCCGAAAAGGAAGCCGACCACGAGGCAGCACGCGCCGCTCAACGTCATCGCGGCGGAAGTCACGACGGTGCGCCCCACGCGGTCTGCCAGAAGCCCCGCCGCCACGCAACCAATCGCGCCCGCGCCGATGACCAGAAACGACGCGGCCTCGGCGAGCGAAGGCGGCTCGCCATTAGCCGCGAGGCTGGCGCGAATCATCACGGGCGCCCAGGTCCACATCGCGTAAAGCTCCCACATGTGGCCGAAGTATCCGAAGTTGGCGAGCCGCACGCCGCGGTTGCGGAAGACGCGCGTGACCTGTTGCGCGTCGAACTTCGCCGCGGCGGTCGCATGCGGCCCGTCGCCGACGAAGACGAGCGCGACCAGCCCGCCAATCGTCGCGAGCGCCGAGACGAACAGGACGTTCGCGCGCCAGTCGGCGCTGCCCACGGCGTTCACGAGGTACGGCGAGGCTTTCCCCAGCGTGAGCGCGCCCACGAGCACGCCCAGCGCTGTCCCGCGCCCGCGCCTGAACCACGTCGCCATGATCTTCATCCCCGGCGGATACACCCCCGCGAGACACATCCCCGTCAGAAAACGAAGCGCGACGCCGAAGCCGAAACTGTGCGCGAACAGACCGAAGCAGGCGTTCACCGAAGCGCCCGCGATTGCCGCGACCGCGAAGAGACGGCGCGTGCTGATGATGTCGGGGAGGTTCGAGAGTGCGGAGAGGAGCGTGCCCGCGACGAAGCCGAGCTGCACGGCCAGAGTCAGCCAACTCGTCTGAGACTCCGACAGTTGCCACTCCGCGCGGAGCGCGGGCGCGACCGCCGAGGCCGAGAACCACAGCGACATCGCGAGCAGTTCCGCCGCGCCCAGGAGCGCGAGAGCGCGCCAGCGGCCTGCGCCCTCGACCGCTTCCATATTTTCGACAACGGTGCTCTTCAAAAATTTTACCGCGGCCGTCGAAGTCTGTTCGTCGAAGATCGTTCGTGTGCAGTCTTGCCTTCAATCATAGCGCGGCGGGCGCGGTTTTGCCCGCACGTTTGGGAACTGAAGGCCGACGCCTGCTAAACTCTCCCGCGCATGACGACGACGGCGACGAACGAGCGGCGCGCGGCCCTCTGGGACGTGGACGGCACGCTGATAGATTCGAGTGAGTACCACTGGCTCTCCTGGCGCGACGCGCTCGCTGCCGAGAACTTCCCCATCACGCGCGAGCAGTTTGCCTCAACCTTCGGCCAGCGCAACGACGAAATCCTGCGCGCCTACTTCCCCGACCGCGCGCCCGAAGAGATCGCGCGCGTCGGCGAGGCGAAGGAGGAGCTTTACCGCACGCTCATACGCGCGCGTGGCATCACTCTTCTGCCCGGCGTCGGGCACTGGCTGAGGAAACTCCGCGGCGAAGGCTGGCTCCAGGCCGTCGCCTCGTCCGCGCCGCGCCTGAACCTGGACGCCATTATGTCCGCGCTCGGACTCGAAGAGTATTTCGCGGCGGTGGCCTCCGCCGAGGACGTGACGGCTGGCAAGCCCGACCCGCAGGTCTTCCTCGCCGCCGCGCGCAAAGTGGGCGTCGCGCCCGCGCGCTGCGTCGTCATCGAGGACGCGCCCGCCGGCACGGAGGCCGCGCGCCGCGCCGGAATGCGCTCAATCGGCGTGCTCTCGTCGCACGCGGAGCTTCGCGCCGACATCGTCGTCCGCACGCTCGAAGAGCTGCCCGACACAGCGTTCGACGAACTGCTGCGACGCCGCGCGCCTTGAGTGTGCGCCCGCGGATTGGTAGATTCTCAACTGCACTTCAAACCAATTAAATTTTCGGGAGCGCACATATGAGCCTGATTGATTCCGTGCACGCGCGCGAGATTCTGGACTCGCGCGGCAACCCGACCGTCGAGGCCGAGGTCGCACTCGTCACCGGCGACGTGGGCCGCGCCGCCGTCCCTTCGGGCGCTTCGACCGGCGAGCACGAGGCCGTCGAGCTTCGCGACGGCGACCGTGCTCGCTACGGCGGCAAGGGCGTCACGCGCGCCGTCCAAAACATCAACGAGACAATCGCCCGCGAGGTCGAAGGCATGGACGCGCTCGACCAGGCGGAGCTTGACGCCGCGCTCGTCGCGCTCGACGGCACGCCGACGAAATCCAACCTGGGCGCGAACGCGCTGCTCGCCGTCTCGTTAGCCTGCGCGCGGGCCGCCGCCGCCTACCTCGAAATCCCCCTCTACCGCTACCTCGGCGGCGCGAACGCGCGCACCCTCCCCGTGCCGATGATGAACATCCTCAACGGCGGCGCGCACGCCGACAACAACGTGGACTTCCAGGAGTTCATGATCGTACCCGTCGGCGCTGAATCTTTCGCCGAGGCGCTGCGCGCGGGCGCTGAGATTTTCCACTCGCTCAAGAGCGTCCTGAAGAAGCGCGGCTACTCGACCGGCGTCGGCGACGAGGGCGGCTTCGCGCCCGACCTCAAGTCGAACGAGGAGGCCGTCGAGACCATCCTCGAAGCCGTCACGCGGGCGGGTTACAACGCGGGCGTGAACGTTATGCTCGCCTTAGACCCCGCGGCCAGCGAGTTCTACGACGGCGAGAATTACGTCTTCAAAAAGTCCGACGGTCGGCGGCTTTCGAGCGCCGAGATGGTCGCCTACTGGAAGAATTGGGCCGGGCAGTATCCCATAATCTCGATTGAGGACGGCATGGCCGAGAACGACTGGGACGGTTGGAAGTTGATGACGGACGAGCTGGGCGCGCGCATGCAACTCGTCGGCGACGACCTGTTCGTCACCAACACGGAGTTCCTACGCCGCGGGATAGAACTCGGCGTCGCCAACTCGATTCTGATTAAGGTCAACCAGATCGGCACGCTTACAGAGACGCTCGACTGCATCGAGATGGCCCGCAGCGCCGGGCGCACCGCCGTCATCTCGCACCGTTCGGGCGAGACCGAAGACACCTTCATCGCAGACCTCGCCGTCGCCACGGGCGTCGGGCAGATCAAGACCGGC
>QHXN01000060.1 GCA_003222975.1 Acidobacteriota bacterium
AAATCACGTCGGATCGTTTGTGAGAATTGCGGTAAATCTCGTCGCACGCAGCATAAGACACGAGACATCTGCCTGCGTTGCTATTGCTTGGAGCCAACTGCCGTCTGCGCTCACTGTGGATACAAGAGACACTGTGTTGATGAAGCGACCGGCTGGTGTCCTCGTTGCAAGAGGTTAATGAATCATCCGGGCGAGAAGCGTAAGAATGCAATCCCCACTTATGAGTTTATCTGTCACGGGTGCGGGCAGCGCCGCCGACACCGAAGAAGACTTGGCAGTCATGGCGACCTCTGCCAGGGCTGTTACGCTAAGGAGCCCAGCACCCCATGTCAAAGTTGTGGGATGAAGACACATCGCGCAGACGAGTCTACGAACCTCTGTTCCCGCTGCACTAAGAAACTGGCGCGCCCTTTAGGCACATGTAGTGAATGCTCGAAGTCTGACATCATCTTCGATGAAGACCGATTTCTATGCAGGAAGTGTCATAGCAGGAGGCTTTGTCGTCTCAGCAAAGAGATTCTCAAGATTAAAGTCACGTGCGGGAGTTGCGGAAAGTTGCGACGATCTGTCCTCGTGGACGAGAAGATCTGCCAGCAGTGCTACATGGAGAAAGTCAGCGGCTACCAATTGTGCGCAGGGTGTGGGTTGGAAAAATTAATCTGGGTGAAGAAGGGGCCATGGTGTAAGCACTGTTACGGCGATCATATTGCCGCCGTGTCGCTCAGGAAGTTCGTTGATGACTACAAGACACCATACCATTCCAATAAGAAATATTTTGATGACTTGGTCGCCGCTATCGTTGACTGGTCCGCTGTTGATGAGAGAACCAATCGGCGTTTCCGCGCATTCGGTAAGTTCCTGCAAACCACGCTACTGGAAGAGCCATTAACGTGGGAGAAGATTCAAACCGCGATGCCTCCTCTGGTATCGAATAACCACACAAATCTTAAACACGTACGCTCGTGCCTGCTGGATCTGGGTCATCTCTTGGTAGCCAAGCGAGTGTTAGAAAAACGAGAAGAGTATTTGGCGAGGCGCATCGTCCAGCATCTGATTACCTGCGCCCCCGCTCAGATTCAAGAATATCTTCGTCGTTATGTGGATTGGCTCTATCAACGCAGAAATACGCCGTCCACAATCCGCTTCAAGCTTATATCAATTAATCCATTCTGGTGGTGGTGTGATCATCTCGGCATCAAATCGCCCTCGGCAGTGAATGAAGATGTCTTCAATCGATATATTCAACACCTTAGCTGGAAACGGGTCTGTCAAAAATGTCATCACGCCGAGTCTTTTGATGTTTATGCCGCGATGGATACAGGCGCCTGCCCGAAATGCGATGCTCCGGATGCCTTGATAAAGATCAGAAGGCACTCGCACGATACTGTCGTTAAGGATTGCAAAGCGCTATCCAGTTTCTTTGACTGGGCCCAAATCAACAAATTGGTGTTAATCAACCCTGTCGAATGTGAGGTGGAAATTTCTGATCCCGAAGCCAGGCACTATTCGCCCGACGTGATATTGCGTCTCTGCCAATATATCGCCTCTCCAGAAGCAGACCCGATGGAAGCCCTCACACTGTACCTAATCATCTTTCATGCTTTCACCGTGTGGGAATTGGCGCACGCATTACTTCCCTCTTCCCAAGGTCTCGCCGAGGCATATCATGTGCTGATTCCCAAGCGGGATGCCTCTCGTCGTGCTCATGCTATCGGGCGACCTGATGTGCGGGTGGATTTTCGACCATCGACAGCGCACTGGCTGAAACCTCTGTTGGAGCGGTACGAGCGCCAACGCTGGCAGATTCTTCAGAACCCACAAAATCGATTTTTGATTGTGGCACTGGGTCGCGCGCGACATGACAGTCCGGTCTGCAAGGAATTTATTAGGCGTATTGTGAAGCGCGGTTCAACCCGTGCGCAGGTCGGAGAATGTAGTCCTAAAAGACTGCGAGGGACTGCCGGAGTAATTTTTGCTGATACTGGTGGCGCTGGAATGTTGGTATGGATGGGGTGGAGCGCCGGTCAGGGATTTCTATATACGTGGATGCAGCGCCGGATTATTCATCCCAGGCAGCCACACACATCTGTCTATAGATCGCTATAGAAGCGGCAGGAGGTAAATCATGAGCAAGCTAACAAGCGCGCGGCCTGACTCGCCCGTATTCCTCACGTTGAAAGAACTGGCCGAGCTACTCCGCGTTAAACCGCGCACCATTTACGATTGGGTAGCTAACGAGAGAAAAACCGGCATTCCTGTGGAACGCGCTGGCGGAAGCCTTCGATTCAGGCTAGACAAAATCTTGCAGTGGACGGAAGGAAGAGGCCAGAAATGTGAAAGCGCGTAGTCCTCTCCCTATGCGCCCTTCTCTACTAACCGCGCTGCCGAAACGCGTGCGTGGTTTCAATCATACGACCTTTGGGAGAGCCTGCGGAGGCATGTCCAAGTGGAGTGCTGCTTACACCTTCAACAATCCAATAGCAAGTGCTACTATTTCGCTGCTCCGAGCGGCTGCAACCGGAAGGAGCAACCGACATGGCAGTGAGAAAGCGAGGTAGTTACTGGTGGTACGACTTCCGGTGCAACATCCACAAAACCAGACATCGCGCTTCTCTGAGAGAGGCGCGCACAAAGGCGCAGGCTGAACAGGCCCAAGCCAACAAACGGCTTGAGTGTTTCGGCGCGGCTTACGGCAGCGCGCAAAGGCAGACGCCGAAGCTCAGCGAGTTCATTGACAAAACGTACATGACGTGGGCGAAGACCAATAAGAAGTCCTGGCGGGATGACGAGTTGATCTGTAACGTCATTAAAGCTCACTTCAAGGGCAAGCGGCTTGCGGACATCAGCCCGATGGATGTCGAGCGGTTCAAGAAGTTGAGACACGATACTCCGACGCGGCATGAAGAGGCGCGAAGCCCCGCGACGGTCAACCGTGAGCTAACCATCTTGTCGCGCGTACTGGCTCTGGCAGTTGACGCCGGTCACATCGGCGAGAATCCCTGCCGCCGAGTCAGACGGTTCAAGGAAGACAACGCGCGCGTGAGGTTCTTGGCCGACGACGAAGAGACGCGATTGATGAAGCAGATCGGTGGTCGTGACCTTTTGCGGTCGGTGGTCATCTTTGCGCTCAACACCGGACTCAGGCGTGGAGAAATCTTCGGCCTGCGCTGGACTGAAGTCGATTGGTCGAGAAACTTCATCCACGTCATCAACACCAAGACCGGAAAGAGCCGCATCATTCCTCTCAACGACGCAACCCGCGCCGTGCTTCGCCAGCAACAAGAGAGGTCACAAAGCGAGTTCGTCTTTGTGAGTCCGCGCACCGGCGCGCGGCTACGCAATTTGAGGAACGGGTTCGGAAAGGCTTGTGAAGACGCAAAGGTCTTTAACTTTCACTTCCACGACCTGCGGCACACCTTCGCCAGTCGCCTTGCGGACGTGGGCGTTGACGCCTTCACCATCGCCGAACTGATGGGTCACTCGACCTTGGAGATGACCAAGCGTTACACGCATGCGACGGACGAGCGCAAGCGCAAAGCCGTAGCTGCGCTCGGCCAAAAGCGCAAGGCCGGAAAAGTGGTCACAATCTGGTCACAAAAGCAAAAGCGGCAAGCTGGTTGACCTGCCGCGATGCTTGAAATGCCGGGGATTCCGATGACTTCCGGTCGCCACGAAGAACGCGGTCACCGGTTTTCGAGACCGGTGCACTAAACCACTATGCGACCTCTCCGCAAAAACTAAGTGATGAGGACTGAGGACTGAGGACTGAATCAAAGAAATGGTTTTCACTCAGTCCTCAGCACTCAGTACTTTTTTAGCGTCTTGCCTGGAAGAACCCCTGCACGAGCGCGCGGCATTCTTCGCCGAGCACGCCCGGCGTCAGCTCCATCCGGTGGTTCAAAGAACTCGCGTCGCAGACGCGGAAGACCGACTCGACCGCGCCCGCCTTCTCGTCCCGCGCGCCATAGACCAGGCGCTTGACCCTCGCCTGGACGAGCGCGCCCGCGCACATCGCGCACGGCTCAATCGTCGAATAGACGACCGCGCCCGTCAGACGGTAGTTGCCGACCTTTCTCGCGGCCTCGCGCAGGGCGAGGACTTCGGCGTGCGCCGTCGGGTCGCAGTTGGTGCGCGTGCGGTTGCCGGCCAGGGCGAGGAGCGCGCCGTCCCCGCCGACGACGCAAGCGCCGACGGGCACCTCGCCGCGCCGGGCGGCCTCGCGCGCCGCGCCTACCGCCTCGCGCATCCAGCGCTCGTCGGCGGCGGACGCCGCCTCAAACTCTCCTCGCGCCTGCATCGGTATTCACGGACGCTTTCAAGAAGCGACGGACAAAAAACGAATATAGGGGCGCGTCCGCGCGCGTGTCAAGCAAGCCGGATTTGGAATTACACCGCTACCGAATTTGGATGTGCGGGGCTGCGCCCGTGCTCTTCCGAAAGATGAGATGCAAGCAAAAAGTGGTCGTCAGAGGTAGCCGAGCCACGCGTCGCGGCGTCGCGCCTTAACGCCCGCGAACCAGCGGCAGAGCGGGTAGAGCGCGACGACGACGGCGGTCCAGACCGCGTAAACCACCGGCAGGCCATAGCCCCACTCGGCGGGCCGCGTGGGCGGCGTGGTCGGGACGATCCAGTTCCTGAAGAGCCAGCCGACCGGCCCGCCGCCGGCGTAGGCGAACGCGAGCGCGACGAGGTGTATGAGTGGGACGTGGAGGAGGTAGTAGAACATCGGCACGCGCCCGAAGACGACGAAGGGCCTGGCGAGCAGGCCCGGCTCACGACCGGGCGCGCGGTCGAAGAGCGCCAGCGCTAGTATCGCCGGGCCGAGCGTCATCAGCAGGAACAGGAGCGACGGCGGGTACTTCGAGGTGTTGATGAACGAGAGGAAGGTGAACCAGCCCGACGCCTGCGCCGCCCAAGGGCGCGGGTCGCCGTAAACGTTCGCCGCGCGCAAGACGACGCACAGCCCGACCGACGCCGCGCCGAGTCGCAGCAGAACCCTCCGCCGCCTCTCGCGCTCGAACAGGAGCAGACGCCCGAACGCGTAGCCCGCGGCCATCACGCCGACCCAGGGCACGAGCGGGTAGGCCATCAGCACCAACATGCCGGGGCGCGGCACGACCACGTTCGTCTCGTGGAGCACGACCCAGAGCCACCTCGTCGGGCCGAGGCTCTCGGCGCGGACGGAGTCGAAGGCGTCGTGCGCGAAGATCAACAGGAGGCCGACCGCCGCGATGGCGCGGACGGGGAGGAAGATGAGTCCGGCCAGCACGATCATCGAACAGCCTATCGCCCAGATGACCTGCATGAACATGAAGCTGTAGTCGAAGTTGAAGAACCAGCCGAAGCGGACGAGCGTCATCTCCAGAAGAATCAGCCACAAGCCCCGCGTCACGAGAAAGCGCGCCAGCTCCGGCTTCGTCTTCCCGCGCGAGGTCGAAAGAAACGCGCCCGTCCCGGCGAGGAAGACGAACGTCGGCGCACAGAAGTGCGTCACCCAGCGCGTGAAGAAGAGCAGCGTATTCGTCTTTGTCAGGTCGAGCGGGTCATAAGTTGTCGCGCTCACGTGGAAGAACTCGCGCACGTGGTCGAGCGCCATGACGACCATGACGATGCCGCGCAGCAGGTCAACCGAGTAGAGCCGCGTGCGCGCGCCCAGCCGCTCGCCCAAAAGATTCGTGCCGCCTTCGGGGGCGCGACCCGCTTCGTCGGCGGCCTTCAGTTCGGACTCCGCCGCGTGTGTCGCAGTCGTGGTCGTGGTTCGTGACATCGTCTGCCTCCGGCGTCGTGGGGGGACAGGACACGCCCGCGGTCGAAGCGGCGCGAGGCTGTCGGCAGACTTCTAGGCCATGCCGCCGCGGCAAGTCAACGAAATTCTTGTAAAAGTTGTGACCGGAGAGGGCGGATTCACAGGAGGCCGCGCCGTGGTGACGCTACACGTCGAACTCGCCGCGGCGCAGCGCGCCGACCGTCTTCTCGATGTCGGTCGCGAGCGCCCGGTCGCGCGTGAGGCGCGGGACGTGCGAGCGCAGCGTCTCGTAGGCGCGTCGCGCGCCGCGGCCCGGTTGAAGCGGCGCGCGGTACTCAAGACCTTCGGCGGCGGCCATCAGCTCGACGGCGACGACGCTCTCCAAGTTCTCGACGACGCGCCGCAGCTTCACGGCGGCGGTCATGCCCATCGAGACGTGATCCTCTTTGCCGCCGTCGGTCGGCAGGTTGTCGGTTGATGCCGGGTGCGCGAGCACCTTGCACTCGTTCAGGAGCGCGACGGCCACGATCTGCGTGACCATGTAGCCCGACTCGACGCCCGCGCGCGCCGTGAGGAAGGCGGGCAGCCCCTCGTTCTTGTCGGGGTTGACGAGGCGGTCAACCCTTCGCTCGACGATGTTGCCGAGGTGCACGAGGGCGATTGAGCAGTAGTCGAAGGCGAGCGCGAGCGGCGCGCCGTGGAAGTTGCCGCCGGAGATGACTTCGCCCGTGTCGGCGAAGACGAGCGGGTTGTCGGTGGCCGCGCCCGTCTCTATCTCGACGGCGGCGCGAGCGTGCGCGAGCGCGTCTCGGCACGCGCCGTGCACCTGCGGCATGCAGCGCAAAGAGTAGGCGTCCTGCACGCGCGGGTCGTCTTCGACGTGCGAGGCGCGAATCTCGCTGTCGCGCAGAAGCTCTCTCAGGTGCGCGGCCACTTCGACCTGCCCGCGGTGCGGTCGCGCGCGGTGTATGCGCTCGTCGAAGGCAGCGGGCGTGCCCTTCAAGGCTTCCAGAGACATCGCGCCCGAAACGTCCGCCGTGCGCGCAAGACGCTCCGCACGTTCGAGCGCGAGCGCGCCCACGGCGGTCATGGCCTGCGTGCCGTTCAAGAGCGCCAGCCCCTCTTTCGCCTCAAGCGTCAGCGGCTCAACGCTCGCGCGCCGGAGTGCTTCGCCGCCCGGCAGGCGCTCGCCCTCGTAGAAGGCTTCGCCCTCGCCGACCGTGCAGAGCGCGAGGTGTGAGAGCGGCGCGAGGTCTCCGCTCGCGCCGACCGATCCGATTTCGGGGATGACCGGACGGACGCCGCGCTCAAGCAACGCGAGCAGCGTCTCGACGACGACCGAGCGCGCGCCGCTGTAGCCGAGCGCGAGGACGTTTGCGCGCAAGAGCATCATCGCGCGCGTCTCCTCTTCCGAGAGCGGCTGCCCGACGCCGCACGCGTGGCTGCGCACGAGGTTCAACTGCAACTCCCGCAGCTCGTCAGCCGGCACGGTCACGTCCGAGAGTTTCCCGAAGCCCGTGTTCACGCCGTACACGACGCGCGACTCCGCGACGATGCGCTCGACCACACGCCGCGACGCCTCCATCCTCTCGCGCGCCGACGCCGCCAGCGACACTTGCTCCTCGCCCTGCGCCACGCGCGCGACCTCTTCGAGAGTCAGTTGTTGTCCGTCGAGTTCAAGCATAGAGCAGATGTTAGATGTCAGATGCTAGATGCTAGCAGTTTTGAACTGACATCTAGCATCTGACATCTAACATCTATTTTATCACCGGCTCTTTGTTCGGGAACTGCGTGCGGTGGATGTCTTCGGGGGCTTGCGAGCGGTGGATGTCGGGGCGTCGCCACTCGCCGCTGAACTGGCCGGAGCGGGGGGCGCGTGCGCGCTCGCGTGCGCGCTTGGCGCGGCGGGTGGCGGCGGGCTGGCGCTTGGCGGCGCGCTCGCGCGTCCAGTCCGTCATGCGCTGGAAGGGGTGGAAGCTGCCCTCGGTCAAGACTTCGCCCGTCGCCTCGCGCAGGCGGGTCGTGATGACGGCGAAGGCGATCAGCCCGGCGTTGAAGAAGACGCCGATCATGAAGACGACCGCGCCGGGGACGACGCCGATGGTCGCGCGGTCTATGAAGGCGTTGAAGTCGTAGGCCGGGACAGGGTGGATATAGACCTTCAGGTTCCAGCAGGCCGCGAGCAGGACGAAAATCCAGAGGTAGTTGCGGCGCAGGCGGCGTCCCAGCGCCTCCCACTCGCTGATGTTGAAGTGCGGCGACTGAAGGTCGGCGACGAGGAGCTTCATCCACGCGTCGTCCGCCGCCGGGTCGGGCGTGAGAATCTGCGCGAAGTAGCCGGTCTCGACGAGGCGCACGCGGCTCGACCAGATTTCGTAGTAGCGGTAGCGCCGCGCCTCCATGAAGAGGAAGAAGCCGACGAGCACCGTGTTGATGAGGATGACGAAGTGCGGGTTGGTCGGGCTTGAGAAGGCGAACGAGAGCGTCGCGCCGGTGGTGAGCACGGCCCAGTTGGTCGTCGTGTCGAGGCGGTTGCGCCAGGTGTTGGCGCGCGTGATCTCGCCGCGGTAGAAGTGGGCCATCGCCGTGTTGAACTCCTGCGGCGTGGGCGCGGGCCGGCGCGGCGGGCGCGGCACCTGTGCGGCGAGCGCGGCCTGCTCCGGCGTGATGGTCTGATGGATTGGGGCCGTCTCCGGCGCGTCCGAGGGGGGCGCGGGGCGCGTCGGCTGAAGCGTCTTGGCCGCGCCAGCCGCCGGCTCGCTCGTTCTGGGACGCAGGTCTGTCTTCATCTCGCTCGCTTCAACTGTTGCCTCGGCCTTTCGGGCGGGGAGGAGGCCGACTTGAACGGAATGATAGCACGCGCCGCGGCACGCCGTGTATAAAACGAAGGATGAAGGCGGAAGGATGAAGGATGAAAAGGCAGGAGATGATGACGGGGAGATTGGGGGACGGGGAGAGGGTGAACGAGATACCGCGCGTCTTGTCGCTCGCATTCGCCCCGTCTCCCCGTCCCCAAGTCTCCCCGTCTTACTTCATCCTTTCGTCACCTGCCCCTCTTCCTCGGCGCTGCCTTCTGCGGCGTCGGCTGCGGGGCGGGCGGCGTGAGGTTGACGGGCGCGGGGTAGCCCTTGCCGCGGAGCGCGGCGACTTCGATGACGACCTCCTTCTGCCCCTTGACGTTGTAGGTCACGTTCCCGCTCTGGCTCTTGCCACGCGGGGGCGCGGAGCTGTCGCGGCTCGGATTGCCGTGCGCGTCGTGCGCCATCTCCTGAAGCGCGCTCGACGCCTGCGCGCGCTCCTGCTCGCTCAGGTCTTCAAGACGGACGCCGTACACGTCGAGCACGCGGCGCAGGTTCTCTTCCGTGTTCGTGCCCTTGTCGTACACGTCGCGGTAGATGTGGAGCCGCCCGTCTTCGACGACGATGGTCTCGTAGCGCAACTCGACGGGCACAGGGTTCGTGAGCTTGACGACCTGCGTCCTGTCGCGCTTCTGCGCGTAGCCCGCGATGTCCTGCGGCGTGAGCCGCGTCCCCGAAGCCTCTGCGAGCACGGCGGCGAAGTCCTGCACCTCCGGGCTGGTCAGGCCGACGCAGCCGTGCGAGGCGAACTGTCCGAGCCGCGCGGGTTGCTTGCCGCCGTGGATGAGCGACGGCAGGCCGATGGGAATCTTCAAGGGGCCGAGCGGGTTCATGCCGCTCCCGGCGGGGATCACCTCCCCCGGCTGAACCCTGCCCCTGACCCAAGGCTCGTCGGGCGGCGTCCACGTCGGGTTGAAGATGATCTGCTCGGCCTTGCGCATCCCCTGCGGCAGGGGGAACTCCGGGTAGCCGATGCCGATGCGATAGGTCTTCGTGAGCTGGCCGTTCTCGAACACGTCCATGCGGAAGGCAGGCGCGTTGACGACGATGCGCGTGTCGGTCGGAACCGAGTTCGGCTTGCCGGGCAGCGCGCCTCCGCCGCCCGACCAGCGCTCGCCGACGAAGGCCGTGAAGGCCGCCAGCTTCTCTTCGCCGACGATGCCCTTGATCTTCTCCGCGGCGCTCCGGGTCGCCTCGGAGGTCGTGCCCGTCTGGGCCTTGCTCTCGGAGAGCTTCGCCGTCTCCTCGCGCGCGATCTGGCGCAGGCGCGCGACCTGTTCGTCCGTCAGTTGCAGCTTCGCCTTTAACGCGCCCGCGAAGGACGAGTCGGCGAACATCGCGTCCAGGACGGGCAGCGTCACCGGCAGGCTCGCCGCGCCGCTTTCGGGCGTGGGCGACGGCGTGGCGCTCGGCGCGGGCGTGGCCGAAGCGGACGGCGATGCGTTGGCCGCAGGCGCGCTCGCGCTCGTCGTCGCCGTGTTGGTCGGCGCGCTGGTCGTGCAGCCCGAAGCCGCGGCGAGCAAGGCGAGGGATAGAACCAGGGAGACTCGCGAAATCTTCTTCATTCTTTCGGCGCTCCTCAAAAGTTTTCGACGCGCGCGCCAGCCGACCGGGCGTCATGCCACGGCCCGGCCCGCCGCGCTTCAATTTTAACACTGAGAGAGTATGGGCGAATTCACGCACGTCTCCACGTGGCAACTCCCGTTCCGGCTCGTGTCCTTCCACACTCCGCTTGAAAATGTGCGCGCCGCGAACACGCCCCGCACCAGAAGCGGACGCGGAAGACATCCGCAAACGGTTCACAGAACAGATGTCAGATGCCGGATGCTAGATGTTAGTAAAGAGCGGGTCTTTACTAACATCTAGCATCCGGCATCTGACATCTATTGCGCCGCGTGCAGGAGCGGATACGGGTTGATGTTCTCGCCCGTCCAGAAGTGTCTGGGGTCGGCGACGCGGTAGATTTGAAAATGGAGGTGCGTGTTGCCGGGCGCGGCGTCGCCCGTGTCGCCGACGTAGCCGATGGCCTCGCCGCGGCGCGCGACGTGTCCCTCGGCGAGTCCGTCGGCGTAATGGTCGAGGTGTGCGTAGTAAAAGACGAAGTGCTCGTCCGCCGAGGCGAGTTGATAGACGGTCGTGCCGCCCTTCGCGCTGTGGAAGAGCTTGACGACGCGACCGTCGGCGGCTGCGACGACGGGCGTGTTGCGCGGGGCCGGGATGTCAATGGCGTCGTGGACTCGGCCCTCGCTGCGCGCGTCGCTGAAGGTGTCGCGAAGCTCCGAAGGCTTTACGCCCGCGACCGGGATGAGCAGACGCATCGAGGCGAGCGCCGCACCAGCGTCGCCCGAAGTGCTCTGCGCCTGCGGCGACGGCGCGGGCGTCGGCGAAGGCGTCGGCTGAGCCGCGGGCGTCGTAGTGGTTTGCGCGGGGGGCGTCGCATTCGCTTGCGGCGGAGGCGTCGCGGCGGGCGCTTGGGGCGTCGCTGCCTCTTCCGCCTGGCGCGGGGTGGGCAGAGGCGTGACGGGCTGCGACCAGTAGGCGAAGCTCAGATACCAGATGAGCGCGGCGAGCGCGGCGAAGACCACAGCCGCGATCAGGAGCACGCGCGTGCGCGGGCCGAGTGGCATTCAAAATCCCTTTCGCTTCAGTCCTTCGGCGGAAGCCGTCCGCCGGAAGCTTATTGAACAAGTGGCGGCGGCGCAAGGGTCGCGGCGGGGCGAAGGGGTGGCGCTGCGCCGCACTTTTCTGCTATTAGATAAAGCATCATCAAAGCAGACGCAACGCGGACGGCGCGCGCGCGCGGGAGGGAGGCGCGCGCGCCCCGCGCCGACATTCTCAGGAGGAGGAAGACCGTGGCAGACATTTTCAACGAACGCCGGAGGGGACTCGAAGAGGAGTATTTCCGTCGTCAGGACAAGGAGTCGCTCTCGCGCCTGCGCGAGGCTCTGCGCGAGGAGGCGCGCGAGCGGGGCCAGGGGCCAGTCACGATGGACTGCCCGCGCTGCACCGGCAGGCTCCACGAAGAGACCTACGACGATGTGAGCATTGACCGCTGCGACACCTGCGGCGGCATCTGGCTCGACGCCGGCGCGCTCGAAGAGATCATCAGCCAGGAGACTGCAATGGGCCGCTGGTCGAAAGTCTTCTGGCCCGGCAGGACGAACGAATGAGAAGTGATGAATGCGGAATGATGAGTGATGAATTGAAGGCAAGCTGTCTTTCATTCATCATTCATCATTCCGCATTCATCACTTCTTGTGGGTCACAATGAGCGAACAGAAGGTTACTGCGGGTGGGCTGAAGATGACCGCGCTCGTCACGGGCGCGTCCGGCGGCATCGGCCTTGAGCTTGCGCGCCTGTTCGCCGCGGACGGCCACCGTCTAGTCCTCGTCGCGAGAAGCAAGGACAAGCTCTCGGAGTTGTCCGAAGAGCTGGGCGACAAGCATAACGTCAGCGCCCGCGTGCTGAGCGCCGACCTCGCCCGGCCCGAAGCGCCGCGGGAAATCTTCGACGAGCTGCAACGCGAGGGCGTCTCGGTTGACGCGCTCGTCAACAACGCCGGTGTGGGCAGCTACGGACTGTTCGCCGAGACCGACCTGAAGTCGGAACTCGACCTGCTGCAAATCAACGTCGTCGCGCTCACGCACCTGACGAAGCTCCTCCTGCCCTCGATGATCGCGCGCCGCCGCGGCTACGTCCTGAACGTCGCCTCGACCGCGGCCTTTCAACCCGGCCCGCTCATGGCCGCCTACTACGCGTCGAAGGCTTACGTGCTCTCGCTCTCCGAGGCGCTCGCGAACGAAACGGAAGGGACGGGCGTCCGCGTCACAGTGCTCTGCCCCGGCCCGACCGAGACGGGCTTCGTCGCCGCCGCCAAGATGGAGGAATCGAAACTCTTCGACCGCTACGCGATGACGGCGCGCGACGTGGCCGAAGCAGGCTACCGCGGCATGCTCGACGGCAAAACAATCGTCATCCCCGGTTTGCGCAACGCCTTCGTAGCGCGCGCCGTCGGCCTTATGCCGCGCGGGCTTGTGACGAAGGCCGTGCGGAGGATTCAAGAAAGAAGGTCATGAGTCAACCGAGAGTCGTCCGTGCGCCGCGCGGCCCGCGGCTCAACTGCAAGGGCTGGCACCAGGAGGCGGCGCTTCGGTGCCTGATGAACAACCTCGACCCGGAGGTGGCCGAGCGCCCCGACGAATTGGTCGTCTATGGCGGGACGGGCAAGGCCGCGCGCAACTGGGGGGCGTTCGACGCGATTGTGCGCGAGCTGACGCGTTTAGAGAACGACGAGACGCTGCTCGTCCAGTCGGGCAAGCCTGTCGCGGTCTTTCGCACGCACGAGTACGCGCCGCGCGTACTCATCGCCAACTCGAACCTCGTCGGCGCGTGGGCCACTTGGGAGCACTTCCACGAATTGGAGCGGCGCGGCCTGATGATGTACGGGCAGATGACCGCGGGCAGTTGGATTTATATCGGCTCTCAGGGGATCGTGCAGGGCACGTTCGAGACCTTCGCGGGCGTTGCCGACAAACACTTCGGCGGAGACTTGAGCGGCAAGCTAATCCTGTCGGGCGGCATGGGCGGCATGGGCGGCGCGCAGCCACTCGCGGCGACTTTGAACGGCGCGGTCTTCCTCGGCGTGGAAGTTGACCGCGAGCACGTCGAGCGGCGCGTGCGCACGGGCTACTGCGACCGCCTCGCTTTGGACTTGGACGAGGCGCTCTCGATCTGTGAAGACGCCATCGGGCAGAAGCGCGCAGTCTCCGTCGGTCTGGTCGGCAACTGCGCGGAAGTTCTGCCGGAGATCGTGCGGCGCGGCGCGCGCGTTGACGCCGTGACCGACCAGACGAGCGCGCACGACCCTCTGAACGGTTACGTGCCCGCCGGTCTCAGTCTCGAAGAGGCTGAAGAACTCAGGCGACGAGACCCGCGTGCTTACGTCGAGCGTTCGACCGCGTCAATGGCGCGACACGTCGAGGCGATGCTCGACTTGAAGCGCGCGGGCGCGGTGGCGTTCGATTACGGCAACAACATACGCAAGCAGGCTTTCGACGCCGGGGTGAAAGACGCTTTTGAGATTCCCGGCTTCGTGCCCGAATACATCCGCCCGCTCTTCTGCGAGGGCAAGGGGCCGTTCCGCTGGGTGGCTCTTTCCGGCGACCCCGAAGACATACGACGCACGGACGACCTCGCGCTCGAACTGTTCCCCGAAGACCACACGCTCGAACGATGGATGCGACTCGCGCGCGAGCGCGTGCAGTTCCAGGGACTCCCGGCGCGCATCTGCTGGCTGGGGCTAGGCGAGCGCGCGGAGATGGGCGAGGCGTTGAACGAACTCGTCCGGCGCGGCGACCTCAAAGCGCCAGTTGCGATTGGCCGCGACCACCTCGACACGGGATCGGTCGCCTCGCCTTTTCGCGAGACCGAAGGCATGAAGGACGGCACGGACGCCGTCGCCGACTGGCCCGTCCTCAACGCCCTGCTCAACACGGCGAGCGGCGCGTCGTGGGTCTCCTTTCACCACGGCGGCGGCGTGGGGCTAGGTTACTCTCTGCACGCGGGCCAGGTCTCGGTCGCCGACGGCACGCCGGAGGCGTCGAAGCGTCTGAACCGTGTGCTCACGAACGACCCCGGCCTCGGCGTCGCGCGCTACGTTGACGCCGGTTACGAGGAAGCGGAAGAGACCGCGCGCGAGAAGGGCTTGAAGATTCCGATGCTGCGCGAAGGCGACGAGCGAGGGGGCGGCGGGTGAAGATGGCGGAAGCTCAAACGCACACGACGGAAGTCCCGCCGCGCGTCGTCACGGAGATCGCCGCGGGCGTGCGCGCCGTCGCCTTCTTCGAGGCGTTGAAGGGGGCGCTTGTTCTGGTCGCTGGCTTCGGCCTCCTCTCGCTCGTGCACCGCGACTTGCAAGACCTGGCCGAACGGCTCGTCAGCCACTCTCACTTAAACCCCGCGAGCCACTACCCGCGCGTCTTCGTCGAGGCGGCGGCGCGCACCAGCGACGCGCGCCTGCGGACTCTGGCGGCGTTGGCCTTCGCCTACTCGTGCGTGCGCTTCGTGGAGGCTTACGGGCTTTGGAGGATGCGCGCGTGGGCCGAGTGGTTCGCGATCATTTCGGGCTGCATCTACCTGCCCATCGAGCTGTACGAGTTGTTCGAGCGCGCGACACTCATCCGGGCCGGCGTCCTCGTCGTCAACGCCCTCATCGTCGCCTACCTGCTCTACGTTCGCTTCTCGCGCACGGGGCACTTGGCCGAGGAAGCGATACACCGCACCGAGGCCGACAAGAAGGCGGAGAAGCAGGCGAAGAAAGAGGAGCGCACGGGCGCGCTGTAAGCAATCGTAAGCCCTGTGGAAGAGAAGCCCTCACACGCCGCGACGCACCTGACGCCCGACCCCGTCGAAGCGACGGAGGCGGGCACGCGCCACGAAGGGGGGCGCGCGTGGAAGGCCATGCGCGCGCTGGCGCTCGACGTGACGCCGCTCAGAGAGTCGCGCGACTTCCGCCTGCTGTTCGCGGGGCAGGCCGTGTCGTTCTTCGGCTCGATGATGACGTTCGTGGCGCTGCCCGTGCAGATGTACGGGCTGACGCGCTCGTCCGTCGCCGTCGGCCTGCTCGGCGTCACGGAGTTCGTGCCCATCTTCCTGATGGCCTTCGTCGGCGGCGCGCTCGCCGACGCGGTTGACCGGCGGCGCATGGTGCGGGCGACTGAAGCGCTCCTCGCCGTTGGCACGGGCTTACTCATTCTCAACTCGCTGCTCGCGCAGCCGCGCGTGTGGGTTCTCTACTTTTGCGCGGCACTCTTCGCGGCTTTAAACGGCTTGCAGCGTCCCTCGCTCGACGCGCTCCTGCCGCGCCTCGTTGCGGCGGAGCAGATGCCTGCGGCGATGGCCCTGCGCTTCCTGGGCGCGACCGTCGGCATGATCGTCGGCCCGGCGCTCGGCGGACTGCTCGTCGCAGCGCTCGGCCCCGCCGTCACTTACTCGATTGATCTGGCGACCTTCGCCGCGTCGCTCGCCGCGCTGTGGCTGATGCGCGCCGCGCCGCCGCCGCCGGGCGCGGACAGGCCAAGCCCCCGCTCAATCGCCGAGGGCCTGCGCTACGCGCGCAGCCGCCCGGAACTGCTCGGCACGTACCTCGTGGACATCAACGCGATGTTCTTCGGGATGCCGATGGCCTTGTTCCCCGCAATCGCCGAAGGCTTCGGCGGCGCGTCGGTCGGACTGCTCTACGCCGCGCCCGCCGCGGGCGCGTTGTGCGTGACGCTCACTTCCGGTTGGGCGAAGCGCGTCAACCGCCACGGCCTGTGCGTAGCGCTCGCCGCCGCGAGCTGGGGGCTGGCAATTGTCGCCTTCGGCTTCGCCCCGACGCTTTCGTCGGCTCTGCTCTGCCTCGCGCTGGCGGGCGCGTCGGACATGGTGAGCGGCCTGTTCCGCTCGACCATCTGGAACCAGACCATCCCAGACCACCTGCGCGGGCGGCTCGCCGGAATCGAGATGGTGAGCTACACTACCGGCCCGCTGCTCGGCAACGCCGAGTCAGGGATAGTCGCCGGACTCTTCGGCGTCCGCGCGTCGGTCGTCTCCGGCGGCGTGCTCTGCGTCGCGGGCACGGCGCTTCTGTCGCTCCTTCTGCCCGCGTTCCTGCGCTACGACGGGCGCGAGGGCCTTGAGCGCAAGCGCGCCGAAGAAGAAGCGCGCGCAGGGGCACTGGGAAGGGTGAGTTAATAGAAAAATCCTTCGTGACCTCCGTGGGTTCCTTCGTGTATTCTGTTGTTAAGATGGCCTCGCTCAACCACAGAGGCCACGAAGGCACTAACCCTCAAGCCGAAAGAAATCCGATGAAGCATACGCGCTCACTATTCTTCCTGCTCCTGCTAACCCTACTCGCCGCGGCTGGCGCTCACGTGCAAAACCGCGCGCCGAGCGTCGCTCAGACTCCGGCAGCGCCCTCGCAGACCCCCGCGCAGGGTGCCGCAAACGGCGGCAAGACGGGCGAAGCCAAGCCGCGTTACGAGACCGTGCAGTTCGAGAGCAAGCTCGTCGGCGCGGCGCTGCCGTACAACGTCGTCCTGCCCGCGGACTACAACCGCGGCCCGTCGAAGCACAAGCGCTACCCCGTCATCTATCTCCTGCACGGCCTCAAGGGGAGCGCAGGTGATTGGGTCTCCGACCGCGCGCACCTCGCGGACTACGCCGCCCGCTACCCCTTCATCGTCGTCGTCCCCGAAGGCCACGACGCCTGGTACACGGACAGCGCGACGGTGCCGAACGAGAAATACGAGAGCTACCTTATACAGGAGTTGATACCCGACGTTGACCGACGCTTCCGCACCATCCCTTCGCGCGAGGCGCGCGCGGTCGCGGGCCTCTCGATGGGCGGCTACGGCTCTCTGAAGTTCGGCCTGAAGTATCCCGACTTGTTCGCCTTCGCCGCCTCGATGAGCGGCGCGCTGGCCGCGCCCTCGTGGCCGCCCGACGCGCCCACGCCGGACTGGGCGAGGCCGTCAATCGCGCGCGCCTACGGTGCAATGGGCACGGCGACGCGCCGCGACAACGACATCTTCCGAATCGTCCGCGAGATGCCGCCCGAAAGAGTCGCGCGGCTCCCCTACTTCTACCTCGACTGCGGCACGGAAGACGGCCTCATCACAAACAGCCGCGACTTCTCCGCTCTCCTCATCGAGAAGAAGATTCCGCACGAGTTCCGCGAGCTGCCCGGCACGCACAGTTGGCCCTACTGGGATCGTCAGGTGCGGGAGATTCTGAGACTCGCGGCGCAGAAGCTCTCGCCCGCGCAGGACGCGCAGGCCGCGAGTCGCCGCTAAGGGTCGAAGACGAGTGATAAGGATCGAAGGCGAGTGAGTCAGGCAGACGCCGGGACACAAGATGCGCGACGCGCTACACTACCGGCGCATCAAGCGCGGCGTCGTCAGTCGTTCTTCGTCCTGCTGCTGCTCTGCGCGTTCCTCTTCCGCCTCTCGTTCGGCCTGTGCTCGCAGTTTTGGGCGGACGACGAGCGGCAAATCTACCTCATCGGGCTGAAGTTCTACACGACCGGCGCGTGGCCCTACTTCGGGCCGGACGTTTCGAGCGGCGTGCAGGTGCCGGGCGCGCTCCAGGGTCTGCTCGTCGGCCTGCCTTTGTTCATCGCCCCGCTGCCGGAAGCGCCCTTCGTGCTCCTGAATCTACTCTCGTTCGCCAGCCTGTGTCTGTTCGCCTGGTACTGCACGCGGCGTCTGCCCGGAAGCCCCGCCTGGTTCGTCTGGGGCTGGCTTCTGACCGCGCCGTGGACGCTCAACTTTTCGACGCACGTCGTCAACCCTTCATACGTCCTGCCGGGCGGCATCCTCTTCTTCGTCGGCGCGCTTGAGACTTACCCGGCGACGCGCAGGGGCCTCGTGCCGACCGCCTGCGCGAACCTGATGATGGGCTTCGCGCTCTTCTGGGTGATGCAGCTACACCTTTCGTGGGTCGTGCTCGTGCCGTTCCTGCTGGCTTCCCTGTACTTTCAATTCCGCGAGCGCGGGACGAAGGCGCTTGCGCCGCTCGCCTGGCTCGCCTGCGGCGCGGCGCTCTCAGGCTGCCTGCTCGCGCCCACGCTTCTGAAGTACGGCCTGACGAACGGGGCGGGCGGGACTGCGGGGATGTTCGCGACCGACGCCGCGAACCTGCCGCGCGTGCTCAACCCCTTCGAAGGCGTGCCCGCGCGCTTCCTCTCGCTGGCGAGCTTCGAGCTGGCGCGCTTCACGGGGCGCGACACGGCGGAGCGCCTCGCGTTCCTGCGCGAGAATTTATGGCTCGCGCCCTTCGCCGTCTTCCTCGGCGCGGTCGGCATCCTTCAACCGGCAGCGATGATCGTCCTGTGGTTCAGAAAGAAGACCGCGCGCGAGGATTGGCCCGCGTTGAAACGGCTGACGCTCCTCACCGTGCTGCTGCTCTGTGCCCTCTTTCTCTTCACGTCGAAAGCGCCGGCCTCACACACGTTCTACGTCACCTTCCCTCTGGCCGCGCTCTACGGCTTCTACTGCTGGGACTCGCTGCTCGCGAGGCGCGGCTGGCGCGTGTTCGCCGCAGCCTTCCTCGCCTGCGGCGTCGTCTTTCACGCCGGGTTAGCCGCGCACAACTTCCCGCGCGTCTCTCTCTACGCCGACCGTGCGACCGCGCAGGCGGCCATCTCCTCGAAGAACTATCAACTGCTCGGCGAGAGACGACCCGGCTCGCTGTACTAACTGTCGCTCTGGCCCGCAACGGGTTTGCCGCAAGCGCGTGCCGCGTGCTCTAATTCGCCAACGCTTCACGCAGGCGATGGCGAGCTTCAAAGGCGCATGGCAGACTTCATCCCCGGCATCGAGCTGAGCAGGCTCTTCTTCTTCGAGGCGGTCAAGCCCGTCCTCGACGCGGAATTCCCGCGCCTGCGCTACGGCGCGGCGCTCATCGGCACAGGCTCGGAGGTGCTCGGCTTCGACACGGAGATGAGCGCGGATCACCACTGGGGCCGCGCGTTGACCTCTTCTTCGGAGAGGATGATTACGAGGGCGCGCGCGAGGCCGTGCGCGCGGCGCTCAGCCGCAAGCTCCCGCACCGCTTTCGCGGCTACCCGACGAGCTTCACCGAGCCAGACCCGACGGACAAGGGCGTGCAGCACCTCGTCGCGCGCGACGCGGGCGAGGTCACGCACAAGGTCGAGGTCAAGACGCCGCGCCGCGCTCTCCGCCGCGATGTGGCGGGAGCGCGAAGAACATTTCTCTGCCGGGTACGAGCGCGTCGCCGAGATGCACAACGCGCTCGGCATCACCGACCCGCTCCCGACCGAGCCGCGCGACTTCTTCGGTCGCCCCTTCAAGGTCATCGCGCTTCACGGCTTCACCGACGCGCTCCTGTCGCGAATCACGGACGAGCGCGTGCGCCGCGTCGCCGCGCGCCGCCCCATCGGGAGCCTCGACCAGTTCAGCGACAGCACAGACCTCATCTCGCACGCGGGCTGGCGTGCGACGCTCCGCAAGCTCTACGAATAAGGCGGCGGTTCACGGGCGACCGCCGAAGTTCACGACCGACGGGCAACGGACGTAACCATGAGACGCAAACACACCACGCGCGCCGCCATCGCGCTCGCCGTACTCGCACTCGTCGCCTCCGTCCCGGCGCGCACGCACGCGCAGGGAGTCCAGACGGGCGCGGATCAGTCCGCGCGCGTCCGCGAGATTCAGTCGGCGCTCAGCGCGTCGGGACTCGACGGCTGGCTATTCTACGACTTCCGCCACAGCGACCCGCTCGCCTACCGCATCCTCCGGCTCCCGGAGGGCGGCGTCACCACACGCCGCTGGTTCTACTACATCCCCGTCGTCGGCGACCCCGTCAAAGTAGTCCACTCGATTGAGCAGTATCGCTTAGACCTTCTGCCGGGCAGGAAGATCATCTACCGTAGCTGGCAGGAGCTTCACGACGCCGTGCGCGCGGCGCTCGTCTCCGGCGGGTTGAAGAATAAGCGCGTGCTGCTGCGCAAAGTCGCGATGCAGTACTCGCCTGAGAACGACATCCCTTACGTCGCGCGCGTTGACGCGGGCACAATCGAGCTTGTGCGCTCGACGGCGGGCGTCTCGGTCGTCACCAGCGCAGACCTCGTGCAGCAGTTCGAGGCCGCGTGGACGCCCGAACAGCTCGCCATGCACCGCGAGGCCGCCGACAAACTCCACCGCATAATCCATGAAGCCTTCGCCGAGATCGCCCGGCGCGTCAGGGCCGACGAGCCGACCACGGAGTACGACATACAGCAGTTCATCGTCCGCCGCCTCACCGAAGAGGGGATGACCAACGACGGGCCGAACGTCTCGGCGGGCGCGAACACCGCGAACCCTCACTACCAGCCCGACGCCACTCACAGCGCGCCCATACGCCGCGGCGACTTCGTCCTCTTCGACATCTCGGAGAAGCTGCGGCGCGCGGGCGCGACCGTCGCCGACCAGACCTGGACGGGCTACGTCGGCGACAGCGTGCCCGAAGAGTACGTGCGCGTCTTCAACATCGTGCGAGAGGCGCGCGACTCTGCGACCGACTTCGTGCGCCAAGCCTTCCGCGAGGGGCGCGTGATACGCGGCGCAGAAGTGGACGACGTGGCGCGCGGCGTGATTAAGCGCGCGGGCTACGGCGAGCAGTTCACGCACCGCACAGGCCACTCCATCGGCGAGGAGGGCCACGGCAACGGCGCGAACATTGACGACTTCGAGACGAGAGACTCGCGCCGCATCATCCCGCGCACGTGCTTCTCCATCGAGCCGGGCATCTATCTTGAGGGCAAGTTCGGCGTCCGCTCCGAGATCAACGTCTATGTCAGCGAGCGCGACGCCGAGGTGACGGGCCAGCCGATTCAGACCGAGATCGTGCCGATACTGAAAATCAAGTAGTCAGTAGCCGGCATGAAGGCTTTGCCTAGCGGCTACTGACTACTGGCTACTTTCTATGCTTAACTTCGCCATCCAGACCGCGCGCGACGCGGGCCGCGTGCTCGCCGAGAAGTTCGGGCGCGCGATTCAGGTCACGAACAAGGGCGACATAGACCTCGTGACCGACGCCGACCTGGCCTCGGAGCGCCTCATCGTCGAGCGCGTCCGCAGCCACCACCCGCGCCACGCCGTCTTGACCGAGGAGGCGGGCGACGTGGTCGCCGTCGGCGGCGCAGAGAGCGAATACAAGTGGATCGTTGACCCGCTCGACGGCACGACCAACTACGCGCACGGCTACCCGGTCTTCTGCGTCTCCATCGCGCTCGAACACTTGGGCTCGGTCGTCATCGGCGTCGTTTACGACCCGCTGCGCGACGAGCTTTTCGCGGCAGAGCGGGGCGAGGGCGCGACGCTCAACGGTCGGCGCGCGCGCGTCTCCGAAACCGACGACCTCAACCGCGCGCTCCTGTGCACGGGCTTCCCCTACGACGTGCGCGAGCGCGGCGACTTCGCGCGCCACTTCCGAAACTTCATCATGCGGGCACAGTCCGTCCGCCGCGACGGCGCTGCCGCGCTCGACCTCGCATACGTCGCCTGCGGGCGCTTCGACGGCTTCTACGAAGAGGGCCTGCGCCCCTGGGACGTGGCCGCGGGCGTCCTCCTGGTCGAAGAGGCTGGCGGGCGCGTCACGCACTACGACGCCACGCCATTCCACATCTACACGCCGCCCATCGCCGCCAGCAACGGCCTCGTCCACGACGCAATGCTCTCCGTACTACAGCAGTAACAAGGAAGAGCCGTGAACCGTAAACCGTGAACCGTGACAAGAGGAAGCAGGTTTTATCCTGTCACGGTTCACGGTTTACGGTTCACGGCTCTTATCTGTATATTTATTCAGACGCCCCGGACGTTTCGGGCGTCAAACTCACGTCAAAGAGCGCGCAGCACGCGTCCACCCCGAAAGTCGCAGAGGAAGTCTCGGATGATCGCTCCCGGAACAGTCTTGCAGAACCGCTACCGCGTCGAGCGGCAAATCGGCGAGGGCGGCATGGGCGCGGTCTATGTCGCCACGGACGAGCGCTTCGGCTCGACCGTCGCGCTGAAAGAAACCTTCTTCGACGACCCGTCTTTGCGCAAGGCGTTCGAGCGCGAGGCGAGGCTTCTCAACCGCCTGCGCCACACGGCGCTGCCGCGCGTCAGCGACCACTTCGCGGAAGACGAGGGGCAGTTCCTCGTCATGGAGTACATTCCGGGCGAAGACCTCTCCGACATGTTGAAGGCGCGCGGCGCGGCCTTCCCCGTGCCGGACGTGCTCGCCTGGGCCGACCAACTCCTCGACGCGCTCGAATACCTCCACGCGCAGGAGCCGCCCGTCATCCACCGCGACATCAAGCCGCAGAACATCAAGCTCCTGCCGCGCAACCAGGTCGTGCTCCTCGACTTCGGACTCGCCAAGGGCACGCCCCTCCAGACGCGCGTCACCGCGACGGGCAGCGTCTTCGGCTACTCGTTCAACTACGCGCCCATCGAGCAGATGCAGGGCGCGGGCACAGACCCGCGCAGCGACCTCTACTCGCTCGCCGCGACCCTCTATCATCTCCTCACGGCCACGACCCCGCCCGACGCGCTCACGCGAGCGACGGCAGTCCTCAACGGCGAGACAGACCCGCTCAAGCCCGCGAGTGACGTGAACGCGCGCGTGCCCGCCGAGGTCGCCCAGGTGCTTGCGCGCGCCATGAGCCAGAGCGCGGCGCGGCGCTTCCGCGCCGCCGAAGAGATGCGCGCCGCCCTGCGACAGGCAGGACAGAAAATTATTTCCGGCAGAGAGGCGACGACGCCCGACCTTTCGGCGCGGCAGGCAAATCTTTCCGACGAGCGAACGAGTCTTTCCGAGAACGAGACGCGGCTGATGTATCCGCCCGTCACCAGCAGGCTTCCACTGGCCGAGACGGAGGAACTGCTCGAAGAGACCGCGGTCGCTTCGAGGCATGACGCCGCAACGCTCGTCAACGCCGAGGCCGCCGGGAATGAAAAGACGGCAGCCGTCGAAGGCGAAGAGCAGACTTCGGCCCCCGCGCGGCGCAACGAGAAGTCGGTCGTCACGCGCGTCAGGGTTGTCCAGGACGCGGGCGCGGCGCGCAAGGGTTCGCGCCGCGCGGTCATCGCCGCGCTGTGCGTCGTGGCCGTCGCGCTCATCGCCGCGGCGGTCTATTCGCTCGCGCGCCGCCCGCCACGCGTTGACGCCGACGCTCAAGCCCCGACCGCCGGGCAGCCCGCGCCGTCGGCGCAGACGACCGAGCCGCAGCCGCAGCCGTCCGCCGACGCGCCCGCCGAGAATCAGAAGGCGTCGGAGGCTCCGCCCGCGAACGAGTCGGCGCACGCCGCCGCGCAGCCGCGCCACGCGACGCCCGCGTCGGACAAGAGCGCGAAGCCGCGCGAAGAGAACAGGCCCGCGGAGGAGAGCGTCCCGCCTCAGCCCCAGCCGCTCGCGCCGCCGGAGCGCGCCGCCGATGCAGGCGAAGAAAATCCGTTCCGCGAACGCGACTGGGCGCGCAACCCGCCGACCGACGAAGAGATTCAGCGCTGGGTGGCGCAGCACCCCGGCTGGTTAGAACAGCACCCGAACCGCGCGCGCATGCTCAGGAAGCGGATGATGCAAGAGCAGCGGCGCAGGAGAAACAACCAGCCGCCGTTCCAGCAGCCGCCGCCTTAGTCACTGCTGTTAAGCGAGGCTTGGGTTTCAGCCTGCGGAGCAGGCGGCAGCATAAAGCCCCGCGCGTGAGCGCGGGGTAACGTTGCCGGTAAAACGTCCAAGCCCGCGTGAGCGGGCGACAGGCCCGTGGCATCAGACCTCTGCCGCTATCTTCGATAGCTCGGTTGATTATTTGTGAACTCCGGCCCCGCGTTCAGCCTGCGCTTTGCCTTCGGTTTCGGCGCTGGGTTATATTCTTTCCGCACCGAGAAGTCGCGGAGGGTTGGCAGAATCGGCTATTGCACTGGTCTTGAAAACCAGCGCCCGAAAGGGCTTGGGGGTTCGAGTCCCTCACCCTCCGTCAACACAAAAAGTTTCCGAACGAAGCCGCCCGCCCCCTGCAAGAGGCGTGGGCGGTTTCGACTTTTCAGAACGAGATAGAGGAGGGTTTGAGTGAAGATGGTCGGGGGCTTGGCGCGGGTGACGTTCGGCTTCGCGCTCTGGCAGCAGGACGAGAACGTGCTGCAAAGACTGTGGCGCTGGACTGCGCCGCTGCGCGACTACGTCAATTTCGACTGGAAGCTGGGCAACTTCGTCTTCTCGCCGTCGTCGCTGTTGATCGGCGCTCTCGTGATGCTCCTCGCCGTCGTCGTCTCGCGCTACCTGCGCGCGTTCATCGAGGGGCGGATGGCGCGGCACAAGTTCATAGACCCCGGCGTCCAGTTCACAGTCCTGCGACTCGTCCACTACGTCGTCATCACAATCGGCGTCGTGACGGCGCTCAAGATCGGCGTGCAGGCCGACTTCACCTCGCTCGCCGTCATCTTCACGGCGCTCTCGGTCGGCATCGGCTTCGGCCTCCAGTTCATCGCGGGCGACATCGCCGCCGGCTTCATCATCCTCTTCGAGCGCCCCGTCCGGGTCGGCGACTTCGTGACCATCCCCGGCCCCGACGGCAAACTCACCGAGGGGCGCGTGCAGAGCATCAACCTGCGCACCACGGTCGTGATGACCAACGACCACATCGCCGCAATCGTCCCCAACTCGAAGTTCGCCAACCAGAACTTCCTCAACTGGTCGTACCGCGAGCGCCGCTCGCGCATCAGCGTCCCCGTCGGCGTCTCCTACGCCGCGGACGCCGACCACGTCACGCGCACGCTTTTGCGCGCCGCCGAGGGCGTGCAGTTCCTCCTCGACGAGCCGAAGCCGAGCGTGCAGTTCACCGAGTTCGGCGACTCGTCCCTGAACTTCCGCCTGCTCGTCTGGACTGACCGCCCGCGCCGCCACCAGGTCATCAGGAGCGCGATCAATTACCGAATCCGCCGCCTCTTTCTCGAAGAAGGCATCGAGATTCCCTCCCCGCAGCGCGACATCAACCTGCGCGGCGGCACGCTCCGCTTCGAGCCGAAGTCGGGCCTGCTCGCGGCGGGTGACGACGCCGAAGCGCAAAGAGACGGTGAAGTCGCCACGCGCGAGCACTGAGGCACGGGCCGAAACTCCTGTTGCACAAACGCGCGCCGAGCGGTTAGGCTAGAGGCGTCCTACACTGAATGAACAGCCATTCAGCAACGCTCTCGCGAGACCAGCACGGAGACTACCCGATGCGTTCCGTCCGCTCACTCCCCGCCCCGCCGCCGAGCCGCTCAGCCGCGGGCGACAAGCGCGAGGCCATCATGCGCGCCGCCACGAAGGTCTTCGCACGCAACGGCTACTTCAACTCGAAGGTCGCCGACATCGCGCGAGCCGCGGGCGTCGCCGACGGCACGGTCTATCTCTACTTCAAGAGCAAGGAGGAAATCCTGCGCTCCATCTTCGACCGCAACACCACCGAGGCCGTCGCCGCCGGGCGCGAGGAGCTTGCCAAAATTAAAGACCCGCGCGAGAAGCTGCGAAGAATCGCGCGCCACCACCTCGAACGCCTCGGAGCCGACCGCGACCTAGCGGTCGTCTTCCAGGTCGAGCTGCGCGGCACGACCAAGTTCATGGAGGAGTTCTCCGCCGCGGGCCTCGCCGAGTACCTCGGCCTCATCCGCGAGGTCTTCGAGCAGGGGCAAGCGGCGGGCGTCTTCAAAAAAGGTTTGAACGCGAAGCTCGTCGCCAAAGTCCTCTTCGGCGCTCTGGACGAGATGGCGACCAACTGGATTCTCTCGCGCCGTCGCTACAAGCTCGCGCCGATGGCCGACCAGGTGCTCGACATCTTCCTCGAAGGGGTGAGCGCGTGAAGGCGGACGCGGCTGGACAACTCACGACCGACGCGCAGACGACTGCGAGCGTCCCATCGTCTGCAAGTGAGCAGGCGGGCGTCGCGTCTGCGCGCGCGGCTCTCCCGCCCGACGAGCCGGCGACTCTGGTCGAGGTTGTCGAGCGCGCGATGCGCGTCCACGCGCGCGAAGGCGTGCTCAACTACAAGCGCGAAGGTGCGTGGCGCTCGATCTCTTCCGCGGAGTTCGCGCGGCGCGCGCGCTGCGTCGCGCTCGGCCTCCACGCGCTCGGCCTCGCGCGCGGCGACCGCGCGGCGATCCTCTCGGAGAACTCGCCCGAATGGGTCTTGGCCGACGTGGGCTGTCAGTTCGCGGGCGTGGTCAGCGTGCCCATCTACCCGACGCTCGCCCCGCCGCAGGTTCGCTACATCCTCGAAGACTCCGGCGCTGTCGTCCTCTTCATACAAAACTGCGAAGCCTACGAGCGCGTCCGCGAGTCTCTGGCCGGCTGCGCCGCGCTGCGTCACATTATTTTCCTGACGGGCGAGGCGACCGCGGGCGAAGAAGACGCCCTGACGTTTGGCGGACTCGAAGACGTGGGCCGCGCGCTCGAAGGCGAGCGCCCGCGTCTCGGCGACGAACTCGCGCGCGCCGTCCGCGCCGAAGACCTGACGACGATCATCTACACTTCGGGGACGACGGGCGAGCCGAAAGGCGTCATGCTCACGCACGCGAACGTCGTCTCGAATTTAATTGACACGTCGGCGCGCCTCGCCTTCCGCCCCCAAGACACGATGCTCTCGGTGCTGCCGCTCTCGCACATCTACGAGCGCGGCGCGATGTACATGTACCTGCACCACGGCGCGGAGGTCTTCTTCGCCGAGTCGGTCGAGAAGGTCGGCGACAACATGCGCGAGGTCAGGCCCACGGTCGTCACCGCCGTGCCGCGCCTCTACGAAAAAATCTTCGCGCGCATCGAGGAGCGGGCGGCGGGCGGCAGGGTCAAGGCGGCCATGCTCGCGTGGGCCGTCGGCGTGGCGAAGCGGCATGCGCGCCACGCCGTCGGGAAGCGGCGCGTGCCCCCGCTTCTGGCGGCGCAACACCGGCTCGCGTCGCGGCTCGTCTTCTCGAAGTGGCGCGCGGGGCTGGGCGGTCGGATACGCCTCTTCACGGCGGGCGGCGCGGCGCTCCCCGAAGAGATCGGCCTCATCTTCTACGGCGCGGGCCTCCCCATCGTCGAGGGCTACGGGCTGACGGAGACCTCGCCGGTCATCGCCGTCAACGACCCCGACGACAACCGCGTCGGCACAGTGGGCCGCCCCATCCGCAACGTCGCCGTCCGCACAGCCTCCGACGGCGAGATCGAGACGCGCGGCCCCAACGTCATGCTCGGCTACTACAACAAGCCCGAAGCGACGCGCGAGGTCTTCACCGCGGACGGCTGGTTCAAGACCGGCGACATCGGCGCGCTCGACGCGGAAGGATTCTTGCGCATCACCGACCGCAAGAAGGATCTGTTCAAGACTTCGGGCGGCAAGTACGTCGCCCCGCAAGCCCTGGAGCAGCGCATCAAGCGCTCGCGCTTCGTCAACCAGGTCGTCTTGGTCGGCGACGGTCGCAAGTTCCCCGCCGCCCTCATCGTCCCCGACTGGGAGATGCTGCGCTCCTACGCCCAACTGAAAGGTCTCGACCTCCAAACCCCCGCGGAGTTCTGCCGCCACCCGCGCGTCCTCGACCTCTTCCGGCGGCAGGTGGACTCGCTCACCCAAGACCTCTCCCGCTTCGAGAAAGTTAAGCGCGTCGCCCTCATTGAACACGAACTCACCGTCGAGGGCGGCGAACTCACGCCCACGCTTAAAGTCAAACGCCGCGTCATCGCCGAGAAGTACCGTGAAGTGATCGAAAGGATTTACGCCGAGGCGGAGACGGAAGCCCGACCAGAGCAAGGCAGAAGGCAGAAGGCGGAAGGATGAAGTGAAAGCAGATTCCCGACAGCAGAGCTTTCATCCTTCTGCCTTCTGCCTTCTGCCTTGCTTTAGCATCTCCTCCGCCCACCCCGCGACGACGCGCCGCAACTCTTCCAACTGTTCGTCGAAGAAGTGGCCCGCGCCGGGGATGATGCGGACTCGAACCTGTGCTTCCGTGGGCAGGCGCGCGGCCAGCGCGCGCAGGTCGGCGACCGAGCCGAACTCGTCGCGCTCGCCGTGAACAAAGAGGAGCGGCTTGCGGCACTCCGAGAGGAACGAGAAGTCGTAGTCGCGCTCCCTGATGCTGACGGGCGTGCCGATGCCGATGAGGTAGCGAACGCGCGCGTCGCGCGTGCCGACTTCGAGGCCGACGCGCGCGCCGAAGGAGAAGCCGGCGAGGAAGACGGGCAGGCCGGGGTAGTTCGCGCTCATGTAGTCGAGGGCGAGCGAAGCGTCTTCCTGCTCGCCGCCTTGCGCGCCGGTGTGCTCGCCCGTGGAGAGGCCGACTCCGCGGAAGTTGATGCGGAGCGTCGTCGCGCCGGCGTCGGCGAGGGCGCGCGCGGCGCGGAAGACCACCTTGTTGTGCATCGTCCCGCCGTGCAGGGGGTGCGGGTGCAGGACGAGCGCGACGCCGCGACGCGCGCCACTCGGCTCTTTCAAGATGGCCTCGACGCGCCCATGCGGGGCGGGGATGAAGAGGTTGCCAGCCGGGTACATGGAGGTCAGAGGTTAGAGGTTAGAGGCTAGTGAAAGCAACCGAGCGCGGAAGTTTTTAACCGCCGCGCCTGGCTTTTTCACTGGCCTCCGACCTCTAACCTCTGACCTCTAAATCTTGACTTGCCGCGCCGAAAAGCAGTAGCTTGTGGCTGCAAGCAACTACAGCAGAAATCTTTGTCACGGCGTCCGCGTTTTTCCGGCAAGTCGGCAGGCCGAAAGCTTTCAAAGAGAAGTTCGCACGTCCTCGCGGAGCCGGCGTCCGGCCCCGCGGCCCGCACACTTTGGACTCATCCGAACCGGTTCGTTGAACGGCGCTGCCTGGCGCGCCACCTGCGCCGCGCGAGGCCGCCGGCTGGAAGTAGTCACGCCCCGCACGCAACGGAGCAAGCAAAGGGAGAGCGATGCCCGACCCCCGTCCCCGCAGTCCCCACGGCGCTCAGACAATCAATCAACGGTGGAACAAGTCCGCGTGGGCGCGCTACGGGCTGGCGGTCGCGTCGGTCGCGTCGGCGGCGCTTTTAACCGCCGCGCTGCGCCTCGCGGCCAGCGCGCAGAATGCGCGCGTCCTCTTCGCCTTCTTTTACGTGGCCGTCTTCGTCGCCGTGTGGTTCAGCGGGCGCGGGCCGGGGCTGTTCTCCGTCGCCCTCTCCGTGGCGGTCGCCGACCTCTTCTTCCTCCCCTCCGGCCTCTTCGCGCCCGACCTCTCCGGCCTCCTGCCGAACGTCTTCTTCGTCGGCATCTCGCTCCTCGCCGTCCTTCTCATCGAGCGCAGCCGCCGCGCCGAAACGGAGGCGCGCCTGAGCCGCGAGTCGCTGGAGACTACGCTCAAGAGCATCGGCGACGCCGTCATCTCGACGGACGCAACGGGGCGCGTCGAGTTCATGAACCCGGTGGCCGAGCGTCTGACCGGCTGGCCGCTCGCGGAAGCAAAGGGCCGCCCGCTCGCCGAGGTCTTCCCCGTAGTCAACGAGGAGACGCGCGCCGCGGTCGAAAGTCCGGTCGAGAAGGTCTTGCGCGAGGGCAAGGTCGTCGGCCTCGCCAACCACACCGTCCTCCTCGCGCGTGGCGGCGCGGAAGTCCCCGTTGACGACAGCGGCGCTCCCATCCGCGACGAGCAGGGGCGCGTGACGGGCGTCGTCCTCGTCTTCCACGACATCGGCGAGCGGCGCAAGGCCGAAGGGGAGCGCGCGATGCTGGCCGCCCTCGTCGAGTCGTCCGACGACGCGATCCTCTCGAAGACGCTCGACGGCATCGTCACAAGTTGGAACCGGGCCGCCGAGCGGATGTACGGCTACGCGGAGGAGGCGGCGGTGGGCCGCCACATCTCGTTCGTCGTCCCGCCGGAGCTGTCGGGCGAGCTTCAGGAGATCATGGCGCGGCTCAGGCGCGGCGAGCGCGTCGAGCGCCTGGAGACGGTGCGCGTGCGCAAGGACGGCCAGCGCCGCGACGTGTCGGTCACGGTCTCGCCCGTCCGCAACTCGTCGGGCCGACTCGTCGGCGCTTCGACCATCGCGCGCGACATCACCGAGCAGAAGCGCGCGCAGGAGCGTCTGCGCTTCATCGCCGAGGCGGGCCGCGTCCTCGCCTCCACGCTCGACTACGAGACGACGCTCGAACAGATGGTGCGACTCGCCGTCGCCGCGCTCGCCGACTACTGCATTATTGATCTGGTCGAAGACGATGGTCGCGTCCGCCGCGTCGCGGCCTCACACCGAGACCCCGCGCGGCAGCAGCTCGTCGAGCGGCTGCGCGAGTACCCGCCCGACCCTTCGCACACGGGCGGCGTCGCGAAAGTCCTGCGCACGGGGCAACCGGAAGTTGTCGGCGACATGCCCGACGAAGTCCTCAGCTCGCTCGTCCGCGACGAAGAGCACTTGCGAGTCGCGCGCGAACTCGGCGTGAAGTCCATACTGATCGTCCCGCTCTCCGCGCGCGAGCGCACCATCGGCGCGCTCACCTTCGTCTCGTCCCGCTCTCCGCACGAGTACACGCCCGACGACGTGGCCTACGCGCAGGAGATCGCGGCGCGCGCCGCCCTCGCCATCGAGAACGCACGCCTCTACAGCCGCGCGCAGGAGGTCAACCGCGTGAAGGACGAGTTTCTCGCCACGCTCTCTCACGAGTTGCGGACGCCGCTCACGCCCATCATCGGCTGGGCCAACATGATCCGCTCCGGCCAGCTTGGGGCGGCGGAAGCCGAGACGGGCCTCCGCGTTATCGAGAAGAACTCGCACGCGCTCTCGCGCCTCATCAACGACCTGCTCGACATGTCCTCGATCCTCTCCGGCAAGATGAGGATCGAGCGCGCCCACGTGGAGCTGGGCGCGGTCGTGCGCGAGGCGGTCGAGACCGTCCGCACGCAGGCCGCTGCGCGCTCCGTCGCGCTCGAAGTCGAGACGGGCGGCCTCGCGCCCGCGGTGGTCAGCGGCGACCGCACGCGGCTCATCCAAATCTTCTGGAACCTCCTCAACAACGCCGTGAAGTTCTCGCCCAAGGGCGGGCGCGTGCGCGTGCGCGTGGCGTCGGAGGACGGCTCGGCGCGCGTCCGGGTGGAGGACGAGGGCGAGGGGATCGCGCCGGAGTTCCTGCCACACATCTTCGAGCGCTTCCGGCAGGCCGACATGGGCACGACGCGCCAGCACGGCGGCCTCGGCCTCGGCCTCGCGCTCGTCAAGAGTCTCGTCGAGGCGCACGGCGGGCGGGTAGAGGCGGCGAGCGGCGGCGAGGGGCGCGGCAGCCGCTTCACCGTCACACTGCCCACCGTGCGGGCCGAGCCGGAGCGGAGCGCATCGGGCGAGTTGAATCCGGAAGGCTTGGAGACGTGCGCGGAAGAGGTGTGCCGCGTCCTCGTCGTCGAGGACGCGCGCGACACGCTCGAAATGCTGCGGGTCGCCTTCGCCGCGCGCGGCTATGTCGCCACGGCCTGCGAAAGCCCGGAGGAGGCGCTGCGCGTTGCCGAGTCCGCGCCGTTTGATATAATCGTCTCAGACATCGGTCTCCCACGAATTGACGGTTACGAGTTGCTCGAACGGCTGCGCCAACTGCCGCACCTGCGCGAAGTCCCGGCGCTGGCGCTGACGGGCTACGCCGCGCCGAAGGACGCCGAGGCCGCGCTCGCCGCGGGCTTCGACGCGCACGTCCCGAAACCCGTTGACCTGTCCGCGCTCGCCGAGCAGGTCGTGCGGCTTCTCAAGCGGAAGCAGGAGAATTTTTGATTTTAGATTTTTGATTTGCGATTTGAGAGCCGCCGGCACTCGGCTTACCTAAAACCTTCGCGCCTTCGCGAGTCCTTTGCGCCTTTGCGGTTAAGAAAGTCTCTCTTAACCGCGAAGGGCGCAAAGGAGTTTTAAGCCGAAAGCCGAAAGTTTAAATCAAAAATCGCAAATCAAAAATCTAAAATTCAGAATGAGGGCAGTGGTTTCCGGCCCGACGCCGGGGGTAAACAAAATGACGTTCCCGACAGAAACGAACCGCAGCGACGCGCCCCGGCGCGGGCCGCGACAGACGCCCCGGCGCACGTCCGGCCACGCTGTCGGCGAGGCCGACGACAGCACGCCCGCCGCGCGGGGCGACTCCGAATTGAAGAAGTGCAAGACGCGCGCGCTCGTCGTTGACGACTCGCCCGACGTGACCGAGATGCTCGCGATGATGATGCGCTTCGCGGGCTACGAGGTGGCGACCGCGCTCTCGGCCCCCGAAGCCTTCGACGCGGCGCGGCGCGAGCGCTTCGACGTGGTCGTCTCGGACATCGGCATGCCGGGGATGAACGGCTACCAGCTCGCCGAGGCCCTGCGCGCGCTCCCCGAATACGCGCACGTCCCGCTCGTCGCCGTCACCGGCTTCACCATGTTCGACGACCGCGAGCGGGCGCACGCCTCCGGCTTCGACGGCTTCCTCACCAAACCCATCCGCCCCTCCGACCTCCTCGACATCGTGAAGCGCCTCTGTGGTTAAAGGATGAAGGACGAGCAGACGAGCAGACGGGGAGACAGGGAGACAGGGTGAGATGGAGGCCGCACGCGCGGAGTACATCGCGACATTCTCCCTGTCTCCCCGTCTCTTAGTCTCCCCTTCTCCCCCGTCCGTCCTCATCCTTCATCCTTGCTTTAAGGCGCGTGCCCGTTCATGTTATTTTCATTGACTCGATTCGAGCGCCGTGGATTCTTCAGGGCACAACCGCGCGGGAGAGACGACGAAGGTCATGGAGAACATCAGCACAGGCGGGGGCGTGCCCGCCGGAGAGGTTGGGGTCGCGGTCAGGCCCGCGCGGCGTCGGAGTCTGGCGGCGGTGCTCAAGAGCCGAGGGGTTCTGCTGGTGGCGGGCGCGCTCCTGATCGGCGCGGTCTTCTGGTACTTGCAGTTCTCGACCGCCTCGATCTGCTGCGGCGACTACGACGCCTACTACCACTTCCGCTGGAGCCAGATGCTCTGGCAGGGGATTCGCACCGGCCACTTTCCCCCCTCGTTCGACGCGCTGCCGCTCACCACGCTCAACCCGAAGGACTACGTTGACCACCACCTCCTCTTCCACGTCCTACAGATTCCCTTCACTTGGTTCCGAGACTTCCAGACCGGCGCGAAGATCGGTACGTGGCTCTTCGCCTGCCTCGCCGTCTTCTCGTGCTACTGGCTCGTCATCCGCAGCCGCCTCAGCTACCCGCTCGTCTGGCTCGTCGCCATCATCGGCAGCGCCGCGCCCTTCCTCTACCGCATGAACATGGGCAAGGCGATGAGCATCTCCATTGTCCTGCTCGTCCTTGGCATACACTTTCTGTTTGAGCGCAAGTACGTCTGGCTCCTGCCGCTCGCCTTCCTGTTCGCGCTCACATACGACATGGTCTTCCTGCTCTGCGCGGCGGCGCTCTTCTGGCTCTTCGTGACCGTGTGGCAGGAGCGCACACTCAACCGCGAGGTCGTGCGGGCGCTCGTCGCGGTCGGCCTGGTGCTGGCGGGAACGGCGCTCGGCTTCGTCATCAACCCGTACTTCCCACACAACATTCAACTGCTCTACGAACACCTCGTCATCAAGGTCAGGGCCGGAGACTTCACGACCTCAGTCGGCTCGGAGTGGTATCCCTACACCACCTGGGAGTTCCTGGGTAACTGCGGCGTCGCGCTCGCGGCGATGGCCGCGGGCTACATCGCTTTCAGGAATTCGGCGAAGGAGGGGCAGCGCCGGGCCTTCTTCCTCCTGCTCTTCTCGACGCTCTTGATGGTCGTCAACGCGCGCTGGCGTCGCTTCGCGGAATACTTCCCGCCCTTCGCAGTCCTCTTCGCCGCCTTCGCCCTCGAACCGCTCGTCCGACGCGCGCGCGAGCGCTTCACCGCGCGCGAACCCGCCGAGTCGGATGGCACGACGAACGAAGGAGCGCCGACCGGCGAGACGGGCGCGACCGACGACGCGCGAACGCCCGCGCCGGCGAGGGTCGAGCGAGCGCGCGCGTGGGAGTTCGTGCTCGTCGGCACGGCCTTCGTGCTGCTGGCCGCGCCGTTGGTCTGGTACGCGCGCGTCACCTCGCAGGACATCGCCGGGATGGCCGCGCCCGACTCCTACCGCGGCGGCATGGAGTGGCTCGGCAAGAACGCCGACAAAGGCGAGCTGATTTTTAACACCGACTGGGACGACTTCCCCAAGCTCTTCTTCTACAACCCCGACTTCGCCTACGTCTCCGGCCTCGACCCGACCTACCTGCTCGACCGCGACCGGAGGCTGTTCGAGCTGCACGCCAAAATCACCATCGGCAAAGACCTCAAGGACGACGAGATCGCCAACCTCGGCCCGCTCATCCGCGACAACTTCTGCGTCGGCGAGGGCGAACACAAACGCTGCGCCCGCTACACCTTCTCAGACCACGAGCACCAGGACTTCTACAACAACGCCCTCGACAGCGGCTGGTTCGACGAGGTCTATCACGACGACGACTGCTCCATCCTCCGCATGCGCGACCAGAAGGGCACGCCCCCGCCCGACAACTCGCCCCCCGACGAACAAGGGGACGACTCCGACGAAGACGACTCACAAGGCAACTAGCTGACCGCCGCCGCCCACTCGCGCAGACGCGCGCCGATCTCGTCGCGCACGCGTCGGAAGACCGCCAGGCGCTCCGGCCATTCGCCCGCGGCCCCCGCAGGGTCGTCGAAGCTCCAGTGGACGCGGGTTGTGCGGCCCGGAAAGACCGGACACTCCTCGCGCGCGTTGTCGCAGACCGTGATGACGTAGTCGAACTCGCGCCCCGTGAACTCGTCCACGGATTTCGAGTGTTGCTGGCCGATGTCTATGCCGACCTCGCGCATCGCCTCGACCGCTTCGGGTCGCACGTTGCTGGGCCGCGTCCCCGCGCTAAAAACCTTGAAGCGCCCGCCGCCCAGCTCACGCAGAAGTCCCTCGGCCATCTGGCTGCGCGCGGAGTTCCCCGTGCAGAGAATCAAGACCCGCTTCTTATCGCCCATACTCTTCCCCTTCGTCGTTCACCCGCTCAACCCTTCACCTTCGTCGGGCTTCGCTCGCGCCCCTCCCTCTCGTCGTGCGGGACGATGACGGCGTCCGCCTCCTCCGCGAGCGCCGGCACGAGCCAGCGCAGCAACGCCGTCGCCGCCGCCGCGCCCAAAAGCTGTGCGGCGATGAAGCCGGGCGCGTCCGCGGGGCGAATGCCTGCGAACGTGTCGCTCAGCGCGCGCGCGAGCGTGACCGCCGGGTTGGCGAACGAAGTTGAAGCCGTGAACCAGTAGGCCGCGGTGATGTACGCGGCCACGGCGAACGGAACTGCCGCCGAGCGCGTGCGCGCGCACCCCCAGACGACCGCCAGCAACCCGAATGTCGCCACGAACTCGCTGAAGAGTTGCGCCAGTCCCGCGCGCGCGTGGCGCGAGGCCGAGACGAGCGGCAGCCCGAACATCAAGTGCGCCGCGGCCACACCGGCGAGCGCGCCGAACACTTGCGCCGCGACGTAGGCCGTTGCTTCGCGCCACGCGAGGCCCCCCTGCGAAGCGTCACAGAGCGTCACCGCCGGGTTGAAGTGCGCGCCGGAGACGGGGCCGAAGGTCAGTATCAAGGCGACGAGTGCCGCGCCCGTGGCGAACGTGTTCGCCAGCAGAGCCACGGCGACGTTGCCGCCCGACAGACGCTCGCCCATTATCCCGGAGCCGACGACCGCGGCCAGCAGAAAGCAAGTGCCCACTGCCTCCGCCGTCACTCGACGCGCCAAGTCGCGTTTCATCGAGTGAGCGACAACGGCGACGGCGCGCAGCAGCCCGCGGCCTCGACTTGCGCGGGCTGCGCCGCCTCAGCCGAAGCCTCCGCCGCACGGCAGGATGTGGACGCCTGCGCCTCTTGCGTCTTGCCCCCACACTCGCACGGCGCGCTCTCCGGCAGGTTGTCTTCGAGCACGACGAAGGCCTCCCACTCGTTGCCGTCCGGGTCTCGAACCCAGGTCTTGTCCTGCACGGCGTAGCAGCAGCTCGTCCCCATCTCGTCGAAGGTCGTTAAGCCCGCCGCGCGCCAGCGCTCGCGCAGGGCGAGTACGTCCGCGGTCGAGGCGACCTGAATCCCCAGGTGCGAGAGTGCGCCGCGCACGACCCCCGCCCCCTCGTTGAGCGTCAGGTTGAGCGGCGGCTCCGCCGCGTCGAACTTCGCGTAGCCGCGCCGCACCTTGCAAGGCTCCAGCCCCAACAGCTTGCGGTAGAACTCGATGCTGCGTTCCACGTCGCCCACGTTCAGCGCCACGTGCGCCTTCAGCACTCCCACGGTCTTGCCTTCCATCTCGCTCCTCCTTTACAATTCATATTCGCCTCGGCGAATGTGTGAGACACGATACGCCCGCTTAACACATATGTCAAGGCGCATGCGTGGAAAAATTTGTCGGGCCGGTCGAACCCGTCGCAGCCGAAAAAGTCGTGTCCCGGTCGGCACGAAATTCGTATGACGTATGTGATCGAAAAGATGAGCCGGGCGCACTGGGAACAGGTGCGCTCGATCTACCTCGAAGGCATTCGGACGGGCCACGCGACGTTCGAGACCGAGGCCCCCGACTGGGAGCGCTGGGACGCCTCGCACCTGGCCTTAGCGCGGCTCGTCGCGCTCGCGTGCAGCGGGAGGGTCGCGGGATGGGCCGCGCTCGGCCCCGTTTCGAGCAGGAAGGTTTACGAGGGCGTCGCGGAGGTCAGCATCTATGTCGGCGGAGAGTTCAGGGGCAAGGGCGTGGGGCGTGCGCTGCTCGAAGCGCTCGTGCGAGAGTCGGAGGCGAACGGCGTCTGGACTCTGCAAGCGGGCATCTTTCCCGAAAACGTTGCGAGCGTCGGGCTGCACCTCGCCTGCGGCTTCCGGGAGGTGGGCCGGCGCGAGCGCGTCGGACGGCTCAAAGGGGTTTGGCGCGACGCGGTTCTGCTTGAGCGGCGAAGCCGTGTCGTCGGGAGGGATTGAAGATGGCGAAGAAGGAAGCGCAGATGGAACTCCTGTTCAGGGCGCTGGCCGACCGCACGCGGCTGCGCCTTTTGAACCTGATGGGCGCGGGCGAGGTCTGCGTCTGCTTCTTCGTCGAAGTGCTCGGCACGAACCAGCCGAAGATTTCGCGTCACCTCGCCTACCTGCGGCGCGCGGGCGTCGTGGCCGCGCGGCGCGAGGGCAAGTGGATGCACTACCGCGTCGCGACGCCGGAAGACGAGCACGCGGCGCGCGTCTTCGCGGAAGTTATGAAGTGGCTCGGCGAAGACCGCGAGATGCAGAAAGACCGCGTGCGCCTTGAGAACTTCTGCTGCGCGCCGCGACTTCCCGTGCGGCTCCAGGGCGCGCCGCGTCCCGCCGTCATCCAGACCTAAAAATTCCGGGCGGTGTGAGTGCCGGTCGGCGCGCGCGGGGGAAGTCGGCGTGGGGCCGCTAACATTTCGGTCGTAAGTTTTTCTACTTCAGAAAAGGGGATCGTGATGGCTACAGTGATTGACGCAGCGATGCGCGGCCAACTCGTCGAGCGCCGCCACAGGCTCGAATCGGTCGTCGGCGCGCGGGACGACGCGGCGCAACTGCGCGAGCTTCTCGAAGACGTTGACGCCGCGCTCGCGCGCATGGACGAGGGCACGTTCGGCGTGTGCGAGGTCTGCCGCGGCACGGTCGAGGCCGAGCGGCTCTTGGCCGACCCGCTCGTCTCCGTCTGCTTGGGGTGCATGACGCCCGCGCAGGTGCACGCGCTCGAACAAGACCTGGAGCTGGCCGCGAGCATTCAGGCGGGACTTTTGCCGTGCCGTGACACGAAGCACGACGGCTGGCAGGTCTCTTATCATTACGAGGCGGCGTCGCTCGTCTCCGGCGACTACTGCGACCTCGTCACAGCCGACGACGGCCAGCTCTACTTCATGCTCGGCGACGTGGCGGGCAAGGGCGTCGCCGCCGCGCTCCTGATGTCGCAGCTCCACGCGATGTTCCGCTCGCTCATCCCTGTGGGCCTGCCCCTGAACCAACTCGTCGAGCGCGCCAGCCGCGTCTTCTGCGAGAGCACGCTTTCGACGCACTACGCGACGCTCGTCTGCGGCAGGGCCGATGAGTCGGGCGCGGTCGAAATCTGCAACGCGGGCCACCTGCCCCCGCTCCTGCTGCGCCGCGGCGACGCGACGCTCATCGAGGCGACGGGCCTGCCCGTCGGCATCTTCTGCAACGAGCAGTTCACTTCGAGCGGCTTTCGCATGCAGCCGGGCGAGACGCTGTTCCTCTTCACCGACGGCCTCTCCGAATCGCGCGACCCCGCGGGCGAGGAGTACACGACCGAACGACTCCTCAGCCTCCTCTGCCAGCACCAAGAGCTTCTGCCTGGCGAGCTGATCGGCGCATGCCTGCGCGACCTCGCGGACTTCTCCGCCGGGACGCCCAAACACGACGACCTGACCGTCATGGCGCTCAGGCGTACCAACTAAATTGCGGGATGCGGATTGCGGATTGCGGATTGAGAACAGCCCGGCTCTCACCAATCCGCAGTCCGCAATCCGCATCCCGCAATTCCAAAGCTATGCGCGCTGCAAACGCAGCACGGCGACCTCCGGCCTCGCGCCGATGCGCAAGGGCACGCCGATCATCCCCGTCCCGCGCGAGACGTAGAGCCGCGCGCCGTCCTGCTCGTACATCCCGCTCAGGTGGCGCAGGTATTTTCCCCAGATGTACTTCACGGGCGAGCCGACGACCGGCAGACAGACCTGCCCGCCGTGCGTGTGCCCGCTCAAGATGAGCGACACGCCGCGCGTCTCCTCCATGTCGAACGCAATCGGCTCGTGCGAGAGCAGCAGCGTAGGGCGCGCGAGGTCAACGCCGCCGAGCGCCCGCTTGAAGTCCGCATAGCCCCAGCCCCAGTCGTCCGCGCCCGCCAACTGCAACGAGTCCGCCCCGCGCCTCAACAGAGTGTTCTCGTTCGTCAGCACGCTGATGCCGCGCCGCACAAGTGCGCGCTTGGTCAACTCGCCGTCCGTGTTGTGGTCGTGGTTGCCGAGCACGGCCCACACGCCCTCTGGCGCTTTCAACTCTGCCAGAGCCTCCGCGCAAGGCTCCACGTAGCGCCGAAACTGTGTCGTGTAATCGCCCGTCAGCGCGATCATGTCGGCGCGCGCCGCGTTCGCCAACTCGACGACGCGCCGCACCTCCTCAATCGGCACGAGCCGTCCGTGGTGCACGTCCGACACCTGCGCGATCCGAAACCCCTCGAACCTCTCCGGCAAATCCCTGACGGGCACGACCGTCTCCGTCAACTCGTAGTCCCAGGCTTCGAACAGTCCGCCATACGCCGACGCCCCAGCCACGCCGACCGCCGCAGCCGCGCCCGCCCACTTCAAAAACTCTCTCCGCGTCAGACTCAAACCCACCTCACTCGGCCCCGAACAGTGCGTCGAACTCGCTGAGCAGGCCCAGCAATCTTTCCGCGTCGTTCCAGGCGTCGAACTCCCTTAACGCATGCGCCCCGACCTGACTCTTGCCTGGGAACTCACCCCCGGCGGCGATTATTGCTTTCACCTTCGGCACGAATATGAACTGCAACCACTGGGACAAAGTCATCGTGTCCATCGCGAACGCCTGCCGGAACTCGTACTGCTCTTCCCGCAAAGGCTCGTCCCGCCAAAGCCCGATCCTCCTCATCTCGTCCTCTATCTCCGCGATTTTCTCCGCCACCTCTTGAGTGTTCGCTCCCTTTTTCATGCGGCTGTTATACGAGACTTGAGAACGGGATGTAAATCTCGGAAGGTGGCGCGCACGAGCAAGTGGGGGTCTCGCCTTTGCCTCGTCGCCGGCCTACGCTCTGTCGCCGCGCGGAACAAAATCCCCGCTACACCTTGCCCCGCGCGATTCAACTCCTTTTTTCAAACGCGCGCGGCACGTTTCAAACCATCGCCGCACGGATTCACTCCCGCACGGCGCGAATTTTCCACGCACCGGCAATCATTAACCGCGCACCGGGAAGCCTTGCACACGCACCGCCCGAAATAACGCCCGCACCGGCTTCCCGAACACGTGCGGCTCTCATATTTCACGCGCACCGGCTATAAAAACAGCGCACCGCCTCGTCCGAGCACGCGCACGGCAGGCCATACACGCGCACCGGCCAGAATTCACACGCACCGGCGACCTGAGCGCCGCACCGCCTCGCCCAAACACCCACGCGTCTCGATCCCCATCCCTCACCCAACGATTCGCACGACGCGCGTGGCAGTTTCCACGCCTCACGTGACGACTTCACCCGTCGGCCTCCGTCCCTTTACTGCAAAGCCTCTTGCGCTAGACGCAACATCTCATCAAGCAGCTCTTTTAATCTGGGACATTTGTTGCAGGCAATGTCCGGGTCAGTCCGGTCGAATAGTTCTTTGCCGTTGACTATCTTCTTGTAAGCGCGGCGAAGCCCGTCTCTGTAGAGGCGACCCAGGAGTTGCGCTGGTGGCTCTGTGAAGTTGACCGTCTCCGGTTTATCTACTCTACTTGGGAACCCACGACGCACTTCGGCAGGGAATAACTCTGGCTGACTGAGTAGCCATGCCTCGGTCTCGTGCACGGCGAAGAACTGCCGGAACTTCGCGTGGCCGACTTCCCTTTCGATTTCGCTCTTGGCCCAGTCGTAACGCTCGCCCGCGTCTGTGAGGTGCGCCGGATAGAAATCCGGCCCGTAGAGGTCGAGCAAGGCGATGACGGCGATGATTTCGTCCGCCTGCGGGCCGTTCAGGTGTAGGTGTGCCCTTTTCCTGACCTCGCGTCTCAGTTCCGCCCAGCCGGTGAAGCGAACAGGCGTGATACCGACGCGCCGCGGCAGTTTCGGGTCGAGCCAACGCTTGAGAAACGCGGGCAATGCCCTCTCTGTGTCCCCCTCGACAAAGAGGACGAACCTCATGCCATGCTCTCCAGTTCGCCGGACTTGAAGAGCGTGCCGAGCGTGTACTCTTTGAGCCAGTAGGCGAGGTCGTCGCCGCTCAGATTGTGCAAGACCGTCTCGCCGTCCTGCCACTTTGTTACCGTCGTCGTCGGGTTCTTGTCGGTGAAGGCGTCGAGCAGTTGCGGCGAGTGCGTAGAAAGAATTACCTGCGCGCGCAATGAAGCCTCGACCGCGTACTCGGCGATAATCGGCAACATCGTCGGATGCAGCCCCGTCTCCGGCTCGTCAATCGCGATGACGGGCGGCGGGTCGGGACTCGCCAGCACCGTCAGCAGAAACAAGAAGCGTAGCGTGCCATCCGAAAGGTTGGCGGCTGACTGCTCGCGCTGCAGCGTCTTCCAACGCACGCGCAGTTGAATTAGCTGATCGGCGGCGGGCGGAAAGACAAGCTTTTCGTAATCACCGCCGAACGCGGCGCGCATTGCCGTATCAATACTCCGCTCAAAATCACGGTCGGTTGTGTAGAGCGTGTGCATTACATTAATTAAGTTCTGACCGTCAGAATCAACACGCTTCTCTAATCGGGATACAGACGGCTTACGTATCTCGGAATCTTGATGAACTTTAATATCTTGATAAACGGCTAATGAAGATAAATAAGCCTTAAACGCGGGTAGATTCTCCATGTCAGCATAGAAAGTCGAGATAGCGGACAGGATAGTCTCTTGCTCATTGATATTCTCCGGCTTTATCTCTTGTATGGCATCAAACATTCCTTCCTTTAGTCGGGCTACTTGCCGTTCTCTTTTGATAAATCCATAAAGTTCTGAGCTATCTCCCGATTCGGTAAACACCTCCTGGCTGATTCCATAAATACTGCCATGCCCGAAGCGTGACAGCCGTAGCTCGTAGAAATCAGGTTCATTACCAGCCCCTTTACAAATTAGAGAAAAAGAAATTTCTTCCGCCTGCCCATCCCAAACAATGGCCCCCATGCCGCCAAGAGATTGAATATACTTACCAAGATCGCCTTTGGCGGTAACGGTCATTAATTCGAGGAAGCGTAGTAGGTTCGACTTGCCGCTGCCGTTCGGGCCGATGAGGATGTTGAGGTCGCCGGGTTTCCACGTCACGTTTTTGAGTGAGCGGAATCCTTCGATTTTAAGTTGCTTGATTCTCATGTTCGCATCCTCATCGGCAGCGCGCCGCCGCCCTCAGCGTAACTACGTGTCGCCTACTTTTGCATTGTAGCATCCAAAACTTGGATGTTTGGATAGCGAAACGGTAGCAGGATATTGCTCTCGGATTTCAACCGAATCGCTCCGGCTTGACAATCGAAGTCGGCGGGCTAGAATATCGTTTCGCCTTTCGCGGAGATGTGGCCGAGTGGCTGAAGGCGGCGGTTTGCTAAACCGTTATAGGTCAAAAGCCTATCGCAGGTTCGAATCCTGCCATCTCCGCCATCAAGATCGCCCCGGCCCAGGTTACTTGGATTTAAAGTTCAGGTAACCTTAATTTATTTTCGCGGCCCGAAGCGCCGCCGCGCCGAGCGTCGCCGTCCGCCGCTCTTTCAAAATCTGTTTTCGAGGAGAAGCGCACAATGTCCGAACTCCTTTGGGACGGAACTCTCTCGCACCTTCTCGCGGGGCCGGGGCTTCCACTGGCGGAGAAGATTCTGCGGCCCGTCATCGTTTACGCCGCGCTCGTCGTGCTGCTGAGAGTCTTCGGCAAGCGCGAGCTGGCGCAACTCAACCCCTTCGACCTCGTCGTCCTGCTCTCGCTCTCGAACACGGTGCAGAACGCGATCATCGGCGAGGACAACACCGTCTCCGGCGGACTCGTCGGCGCGGTCGCGCTGCTCGCGGCCAACTACGTCGTCGTGCGCTTCATGTTCAAGCACCGCCGGCTCGACCAACTGCTCGAAGGCGAGCCGACCACGCTCATCGAGAACGGCAAGGTCTGCAACGAAGGACTCTCGCGCGAACTTCTGACCGCGGCGGAACTCCAGACGGTCGCGCACCGGCAAGGGTTCGCGCGCCTCGACGACGTGCAGACCTGCGTGCTCGAACCCGGCGGCACGTTCTTCATCGAGGGGCGCACGCCCCAGCCTGACGAGCGCCGCCACCGGGAACTCCTCGAACGCATCGAGGAGTTGAGCAAACAGATAGAAGAAATGAAAGGGAGTAAACCGTGAACCGTGAACCGTGACAAGAGAAAACCCTCGACGGAAAACATTGAGAGACTCCGGTAGCGATTTTAATCTTGTCACGGTTCACGGTTCACGGTTCACGGCTTTACATGACTGTCCGCGTCCGCTTCGCACCTTCGCCCACGGGCTACCTGCACCTCGGCGCGGCGCGCGCCGCGCTGTTCAACTGGCTGTTCGCGCGTAAATGTGGCGGCAAATTCCTCTTAAGAATCGAGGACACAGACCTTCAGCGCTCGACCGACGAGTCAACGCGCTCGATTCTTGAGGGGCTTGAGTGGCTCGGCATCGGCGACTACGACGAGGAGGTCGTCTTCCAGTCCCGCAACGCCGACAAGCACCGCGCCGCCGCGCTGCGCCTCATCGAAGAGGGTAAGGCTTACCGCGACTTCACGCCGAAGGAAGACCGAGCGGACGCGAACGTCAAGCGGGAGATAGCGGAGCGCGCGCGCACCGCTGCCGCCGTCGAAGGCGTTGACCACCGGAGCAATCCTTACCGGGACTTGCCGCTCGAAGAGTCGAACCGGCGCGGCGCGGCGGGCGAGCCTTTCGCCGTGCGCCTGAAAGTCGCGCGCGAGGGCCGCTCGCGCTTCGAGGACGTGGTGTACGGCGAACAGGTGCGCGACTATTCCGAGATCGAAGACCTCGTGCTCCTGCGCTCCGGCGACCTCTCGCCGCTCTACAACCTCTCGGTCGTCGTGGACGACATCGAGATGGCCGTCACGCACGTCATACGCGGCCAGGATCACCTGACGAACACGCACAAGCAGGTGCTTATCTACCAGGCGCTCGGCACACCCGTCCCCGTGTTCGCGCACCTGCCGCTCATACTCGCGCCCAACAAGGCGAAGCTCTCGAAGCGCAAGCACGGCGAGGTCGTCTCCCTGACCACCTACCGCGACCGCGGCTTCATCCCCGCGGCGTTCCGAAACTTCCTCGCGCTCCTCGGCTGGTCGCCCGGCGACGACCGGGAGATTATGTCGCTCGAAGAGCTGATCTCCAGGTTCTCGCTCGAAGGCATCCACCGCTCGAACGCCGTCTTCAACTTCAACGAACGGGACGCGCGCCAGTGGACTGACCAGAAGGCCCTCTGGATGAATGCCGAGTACATCCGCACGATGCCGCTCGAAGAACTCGTGCCGATGGTCAGAAGCGAGCTTGAGTCCGCCGGCCTGTGGAGGCCGGAGTACGTGGCCGAAGAGCGCGCGTGGTTCGAGCGCACGATTGACCTCATACGCCAGCGCTTCTACACGCTCAAGGATTTCTCCGGCCAGGGGCGCGCTTACCTGTCCGACGACTTCGAGTTCGACCCGCAGGCCGTGGCGAAGAACCTGAAGAAGGAGCCGCGTCTCAGAGAGCTTCTGCCCCGCCTCGCCGACCATCTTGAAAGGGTCGAGCCGTGGACGACGGAAACAGTAGAGACTGCCTTGCGCGCGTTCGCCGACGAGACGGGCGTCAAGGCCGGCCTGCTCATCAACTCCTCGCGCACCGCGCTCACGGGCCAGGCGGTCGGCCCTTCGATGTTCGACGTGTTCGACGTGTTCGGTCGCTCGCGCTCCGTCAAGCGTTTGCGCGACGCGGCGCAACTCGTCTGAGTCTCGTCTTCATCTCAAGGAGCGCGGCCTGAACCGGCCCGCCATATTTTAGAGAGAGGTATTTCCGGTAATGTTCAAAAAGTTAATCTTCATCACGGCGCTCGTCCTCGCGCTCCCGGCGTCGGCGCTCGCGCAAAACGCCAACGCGAACGCGACGCCCCCGGCGAGTTCGGTCAAAGGCAGGGCGACGGATAGAAAGCCGAAGGCCGCGCCCACGCCAGCGCAGGGCGGCGCGCAGTCGCAGCCGTCCGCGACCGGCGCGGCCACCACGCGCACGCGCCGCACGAACGCTCAGAGGGGCGCACAGACTTCCGCGGACTCGGCTGAGGCGCGCGCCGTCCGCGACGCCTTCGACTCGCTCGTTGACGGCATCCGCCGCGCCGACTCGGACGCCGTGATGAAGCTCTTCTGGAACTCGCCGCAGCTCGTCCTCTTCAACAACAACGGCTCGGTGACGAAGAGCTGGGAGCAGGCGCGCAGCAACCGCCAGAGCCTCTACGCGAAGGTCAAGGACGTGAAGCTCGACGTGCGCGACGTACACGTCCGCCTGCTCGGCCCCGCAGCCGCGCTCGTCACCTGCCTCTGGGATCAGACGCAGACCGCCGACGGCCAGCCCTCGCGCGCCACAGGCCGCCTGACACTCGTCTTTCAGAAGATCGGCGCAGACTGGAAGATCGTCCACACGCACACCTCGCCCGACCATCCGAGCCAGTCGAACCTCCTGCCCTCCGAGCGCACGAACGGCGTGGACTCGACGACGAATCCGCCGGCGAAGCCTTAGACGTGTGCGAGGCGGGCAGGATTTTCCTGCGGCGGGAATTTTAACCCGCGAGATCACACGAAGCCACGGCATCTTTCGTCTCGTTTCGTGTGATTTCCTGGATTAAATTGCGCCCCGGTGTAGGGCGTGGGGTGGTGTTGAAAGCAGAAAAGGTGAGGCCCGTTTCGCCAAAGCGGGTCTCACCTTTCCCTTTAGCACTTCTGGCAGTTTGTCCGTGGGCTGCCTTGACCTGACCGAAGGAGAGTCAGCCAGTGCTGAGATGCGGCCATGCTCAGCGCCACAACGACGGCCCGCATTATACACGACCCGGCCCCCGGCGCGAAGAAAAAAAAACATATGACGGCTAGACAGCCACCCCCGATTTAAGTATAGTTTCCCCGCTTGAGGTACCTCAATTCAAAGTAATTCAGGAGAACGATCTATGCGCAAGACTTTAGCACTTCTGGCGTTGGTCGGCGTCGCGGGCCTCTCGGCATGCGGCGGCGGTGACAATACCAACGCCGGCAACGCCAACGCCAACGTCAGCAATGCCAACGTCACCGTCACCAACGCCAACGTGACGATCCAGACGAACAGCAATGCCGGCTCGACGACCGGCGGCAACATGAACAGCACCACCGGCGGCAACATGAACAGTTCGACCGGCGGGAACATGAACGGCAGCATGAACAGGCCCGCCAACAGGTTGACGCCGGACACCCCCGCGTTTAGACTTTCGTATCCCCTGCCAGACCGAGAACCACCTTGCCCACGTCTTCACCAGGAGGGCCGACATGTCTGAAGAAAAGAACCCGCGAGCCACCATCCTTTTGGTTGACGACTACGACGATTCCCGCGACCTCCTCGCGCTCCAGCTTCGGATGGATGGGTACAGAGTCCTGGAGGCGTCGGACGGCGGCGAGGCGCTGGCGGTGTTGAGTCAGGTTCGCCCCGACCTCGTGCTCATGGACTTGAGCATGCCCGCGCTCGACGGACTCTCGGCGACCTGCCGCCTGCGAGAGATTCCTGAGATGCGCGACGTGCCCGTCGTGGCGCTAACGGCGCACAGTCCGGAATCTCACCGCGAGGCCGCCCTCGCCGCAGGCTGCGACGAGTTCGTCGCCAAGACCATCGGCGCGGACGAGTTGAGCCGTGTCGTGAGCCGTCTGCTGTCTGAAGAGCGGGGCGGGGTCGTCGCGGGGCGGCGGGTGATCGCGTCGAAGGGGATGGACTCCGACCAGCTACTCGACGCCATCGAGCGACACCTGTCGCGCGGGTGACGCAAGTAACGGATGTTCGGCGGCTGCGCGGACGGCGCGCGGGCGTCTTACGCGCGCCGCCTCTTCGTCTCCAGACTCCCGCGCACCAGGCACGCGAAGACGAACACGCCGGTCGCGAAGCAGCCGACGCCCGCCCAGGAGTTGATGCTGTCGAGCGTCTCGACCCTGAAGGCGTAACCCGTCAGCGCCTCGGCCAGACTGTAAATCGCCCCGGACACCAGGAGCGCGCCCGCATACATCAGCGCGAACGAGACCGCCGTGAGCGAGAAGAGGGTCAGCCAGACGCTCAATTTCACCCTCAACTCGTCCGGCACTTGCCCAACCATCTGCATCGGCATATCGAAATCCTCCCGCGAGAAAAATTAACGGCGCGGCCTACGCCGCCTGCCAAAGAGGATAGCGGCCCGAAGCCTCGACTGGGTTGCGAAACGCTTGCAAGCCGCCTGATTTTTCGCGCACAAAAAGTCAAAAACCTTGTCTCCGCGCTCCCCCAAACGCATGAGACAAGGTTTATGACTACCGTTGTAGCATCGGTGTTCCCCCGAAGCCGACGCTACGTCCCCCTTGGTACGGGGAGGAGACTACCGGTAAAAATTCGCGCCGTCTTCCCCGAATCGTCACTTTTCCGTGTCGTCGCGCGCCGGAGTGCCCAGACCCTCTAGTCCGCGGCACGCGCGCCCGCCAGTCTCTCGATGGCCGCCAGGAGTTTCGCCTCGCCCTCGACTTCCGCGAAAGAGCACGCCACCATCACGCGGCGCTTCTCGACCAGCACGATCATGTGCCCCGAAAGCTTGCCGGAGGTGAAATCGCCCTCGCGCTGATTATCCTTTTCCTGCGGGAGCATCGAGACCCTCAGCGTCGCGCTCGAATCAGGGTCGCCGATTTCGAGCACGTCCTTCGCGAAGTGCTCGAAGAATTCGCCCCCAAGAAACTCCTGCCTCCTCCCGTCGAGGTCTGAAGGGAAGTCGCCTATCGTGGCGACGATGTAGGGGCCGTCCGGCGTGTCGAGGCGCGAGATGTGCACGGGAATCTTCGCGTCACCGACGGGTTCTTCGCCGCGGCCCGCCGACTCACGCGCCGATTTTTGCGGCGCACCGGCCAGGTGTTTGTCGCCCTGTGCCTTAGTTGAACTCTTCTGCCGCGGCGTCGCCCAGGCGTTCGCGGCGGTGAACAATAAGATGAACGTCAACGCGGCGAGACGGGAGGAAGGATTCGAGCGTGGCCGGCGTCTGCCGAGAAATGAAATGGAGCAGCCTGTATCCCCGAATGCATGTTTACGAAACGAAATCATCGGCTTTCCTCCCCCTCGCCTACGCGCGGGGCAAGGCGAGTGCCGGAGGGCGGGTGGTTTCAGGCGGAAGGTGTAACCGTTAGAGAAAGAGGAAAAGTGAGAGGAAAAAGTGAAAAGGCGACACTGAAATGTGCCGCCTTTTCGTTTCTGTCCTATGGCCCGGTGGACTGTGTGGATTAGCCTCTCTGAATCCGGCCCGGTCGGTAGCGTGTCGCCACCGCCGGAAAGTCGGCTCTCAGGGACTTACAACCATAGGCGAACGCTTGCGCTCTGCTTGTAGCTAATCCCTGTTCAGGAGACTTCAGCCACCTCACTGTGATGAGAACTCATATTTTCTTTGGATCACCTCCTTTCCAGTGTTGGCGCGCATGATAGACGACGGCCTCAACTTGCGTCAACGATTTTTTTTTCGACGCGATTTTTATCCGGCCACGCGCACGCGACTGAACACCTCCCGCCCGGCGACGAAGACCGTGCGCGCGTGCTCGACGCCGAAGAAGTAGGAAAGCTCGCGGTAGTCGCCGCAGTCGTGAATCACGAAGTCCGCGCGCTTGTCCGCTTCGAGCGAGCCGACACGGTCGCCGCGGTCAAGGCTGTAGGCCGCGTTGACGGTGGCGGCGGTCACGCTTTCGGCGGGCGTCATCCGTAACTGTGTCGAGGCGAGCGAGAGGATCATCGTCATCGAGGGCGTGGGCGACGAGCCGGGGTTGAAGTCTGTGGCGACGACGACGGCGAGGCCCGCCTCGATCATCGCGCGCGCCGCCGGGTAGCGCCCGGAGCCGAGCGTGTAGGCCGAGCCGGGCAGCAAGACAGGTTGCACGCCCGCCGACTTCAAAGCCGCGATGCCCGCCGCGTCCGTGTGCTCAAGGTGGTCTGCCGTCTTCGCCTTCAGCTCCGCCGCGACGAGCGCGCCGCCCGAAAGCGACAACTGATCGGCGTGGACGCGCAAACCCAGTCCGTGACTACGCGCCGCCGTGAGCACGCGCCGCGACTCCTCGACCGTGAAGACGCGCTCCTCGCAGAACACGTCGCAGAACTCGGCAAGCTCCTCGTCGGCGACGCGCGGCAGCATCTCGTTGATAACGAGGTCAACGTACTGCCCGCGCCGCGCGCGGTACTCTTCTGGGACTTCGTGCGCGCCGAGGAAGGTCGGGACGTAACTGATCTTCCCCTCCCCGTTCAGGCGACGCACGACGCGCAGCATCTTCAACTCGTCCTCGACGGTAAGCCCGTAGCCCGACTTGGCCTCGACGGTCGTCGTGCCCGTGCGCAGGAACCAACGCTCGCGCCGCAAGGCCGACGCGAACAGTTCCTCTTCACTTGCTGCGCGCGTCCGACGCACGGTCGAGCGTATGCCGCCGCCCGCCGCGGCGATCTCCTGGTAGCTCGCGCCCGCTGCGCGCTTCTCGAACTCGTCCGCGCGGTTGCCCGCGAAGACCGGGTGCGCGTGCGCGTCAACGAAGCCGGGCATGACGACCCTTCGGCCCGCGTCAACAACTTCACAGTCCGCGCCGACGTGCGGCTCGACTTCGGCGCGTTTCCCCACGCGTTCAATCCGCCCGCCGCGCGTGAGCAGCGCGCCGTCCTCGATGATCGAGAGTTCGCGCATCTCCGCGCCCGCGCGCGGGCGGCGCGGCCCGGCGAGCGTGACGAGTTGCGAGCAGTTGACGACGGCGAGCGTTTCGGCCATGCCTCCTCACTCACGCGCTCAAGGGTTGACCCGCGCGGCGCGCCGCTCGCCGCCGGCCCAGGTGAAAGAGTCCCGCGCCCGCGAGGTTGAAGACGACGGTGACGGCGATGAGCTTGGCGGCGAAGGCAAAGGGGCTGACGACCTCGACGATGGGGAAGACCGTGAGCGCGATGTAGAGGAGCGAGACGAGGAGGCCCGACGCGGATGCGACTCTCAGCCACGGCGGCGCGCGCAGGCCGATGCGCCGCGCCGCGAAGAGCGGGATGGCGAACAGAACCACGTAGGTGAGCGCGTAGAAGATGCCCCCGGCGTTGTCGAGCAGTTGGTTCGCCTCCTGCATCCCGACGCCGACGAGGCTCAGCAGACCGAGCGCCAACGCAATCACGCCGACCAGCAGAATCGAGTTGACGGGCGTCTTGTACTTCGAGTGCAGGCGCGTGAACCACGCGGGCAGGAGGTTGTCCCAGCCGGCGACCATCGGCAGGCGCGCGTTCGCCGTCAGGTAGATGCTCATCAGCGCCACCTGCCGCCCGACGACGGCGAGGATGACGAGCGAGACTATGTTCGCCGCCGCCGCGCCGAGCAGGCCAAAACCGCGGCTCAAGACCTGCGCGATTGGGCTTATCAGGTCAACCTCTTCGGGGCGGAAGAAGGCGAGGACGGAACTCGTGCCGAGTATGAACATTAGCGCGATGACGGGCGCGGCGATCAGGACGGAGCGACCGATGTTGCGCGCGGGCGCTTTCGACTCGCCCGCCAGAATCGCGACGTACTCGAAGCCCGTGAGCGCGCCCAGAGCCATCTTGCTGTAGATGTTCAGGCTCTTCTTGAAGAGGTCGGCGTTGCCGAGGGAGAAGGCCGGGACGGCGAACGTGAACGGGTGGTACGCGGGGATCGTGCCGCGCGCGAGGCTGACGAACGGCAGCGCGACGAGCGCGAGGAAAGTCAAAAGCAGCAGCACGCCCCCGGCGTTGTGCACCCACTTGCCGAGGCCGAGGCCCCGCGTCGAGGCCGCCACCATCGCCCCGACCAACGCGCAACTGAAGAGCGTGATGAACCATTTGCTGCCCGCCATCCAGCGCCCGCCCTCGAAGGTGTAGGAGAGGTTCGTCACGACCGACAGCCCGATGCCGGACATGATGAGGATGGCGAAGACCCAGAGGTTCCAGGCCACCATGAAGCCGACGAACTCATTGAAGCCGAGTTTGGCCCACTGGTACAAGCCCCCTTCGAGCGGCATCAGGCGGTTGAGGTAGATGACGACCGCCGCGAGCGGCAGGTAGAAGGTGATGATCGCCAGCAGCCAGAAGAAGAGCTGCTGGTCGCCGAGCTTCGCCGCCGTCCCCACCCAGATCGTCCCGACGACGAAGACGATCTGCGTCAGCACGAGGTCTGTGAGGCCGAGTTCCTTTCGGAAGACGGCGCTCCGCTCCTCGACCCGCTCCTCCTCGCGCCTGACCTCGGCCAGGCCGTTCGCGCGTTCCGTTTCTCCCACGCTCTTAACTCCTTCGCCCCAACGGGGCCGGAAGTTTATGAGGCTGACGACGTGTGGTCGTGGACGATGCGCCAGCCCGCGGGGGTGCGCCGGAAGATGAGCGTGAAGCGACCGTGCGGCGCGTCCGCGTCGCGCGCGAGCTGCCAGCGGCCCGTCGCCATGATGTAGTAGTAGCTCAAGGGCTTGATTTCGAGTTCGGAGAACGTGAGCGCGCCCATCTTCGCGCGCGAGTCGTAGCGCGCCTTGTAGCGTTCGAGAACCGCCTGCCAGCCGCGCATGATCGTGTCGCCGGAGACGAACTCGGTCGCGTCCTCCTTCGCGTAGCCCTCCATGTAGCCCTCGATGTCGCCGCGGTTCCAGGCCGCCGCCTGCGACTCGATGACGGCGCGCACCGCCGCCACGTTCTTGTCTTCTTCGGGTGACTTCGGCACGCGCTTCTGGTATCCGAGGACGACGACCACCGCGACCGCGAGCAGCGACGCCGAGGTGAAGAGGTATTTTCTGTTCATGCGTGCTCGTGTCCCCTTCAGTTGGTTCGCGCGACTGCGACGGCGCGCGCCGCGCATCTTACCTGAAACGCTCGCCGGGCCGGTAGGTGCGGCGTGCCTGCCGCTTGCGGTCTGCGCTCCAGACGTAGCGCGGCGACCCGACCGTGACGGAGAGCGGGAACTCAAGGCAGCGGCGGCGGATCAGGTCGCGCTCGTCCGCGTCGAGGCCGAGTCCGTCGGCAACCACGTCGTCCATCTCTTCGGCGAGACGGCGCATACGCTCTTTCGTCTCGTCGAGACGTGCGGCGAGGCCGGAGGTCTCGCGGGCGATGCGCTCGCGCGCTGCGGTGTCTTCGGGCAGCGGCGTGT
>QHXN01000148.1 GCA_003222975.1 Acidobacteriota bacterium
TCTCACTCTCGGTCGTGCAGGAGATGTGCGCGCGTCTGGGCGCGGCGACGGGGCGCGGCCTCTTCGACCTCATCCGCGAGCGCTTCGGCGTCGGCTGGACGTTCTTCGCCATCACGGTCGTCCTCGTCGCCAACGGCGGGCTGGTCGTCAGCGAGTTCGTCGGCATCGGCGCGGCCTCGGAGCTGCTCGGCTTGAGCCGCTACGTCGTCGTGCCGCTCGCCGCGGCGGTGCTCTGGTATCTCGTCATCTTCGGCTCTTACGAGTGGGTCGAGAAAATCTTCCTTCTGATGACGCTCGTCTTCTTCGCCTACCCCATCGCGGCGATCATGGGCCACCCCGACTGGCACGCGGTCGCGCGCGGGGCCTTCGTGCCGACGATCAAGAACGACCCCGACTACATCTTCATCCTCGTCGGCCTGCTCGGCACGACCATCACGCCTTACATGCAGCTCTTCCAGCAAAGCTCGCTCGTCGAGAAGGGCGTCGCGCGCCGACACTATGGCCCCGAGCGCGTGGACACCTACACCGGCGCGATCTTCTCGAACCTGATGTCCATCGCGATGATCGTCGCCACCGCCGCCACGCTTCACGTCGCCGGGCAGACGCAAGTTCAGACGGCGGAGGACGCGGCGAAGGCCCTCTCGCCGCTGATGGGCGACTACGCGAAGATTCTCTTCGGGACGGGGCTGCTCGGCGCGTCGCTGCTGGCGGGCGCGGTGCTGCCGCTCGCGACCTCCTATGCCATCGCCGAAGCCTTCGGGCTGCCGAAGGGCGTCAACCTCGACTTCCGCCGCGCCCCGAAGTTCTTCGCGCTGTTTACGGCGCTCGTCGTCTTCGGCGCTGTCGTCGCGCTCATCCCCGGCGTGCCCGTCATCCGCCTGCTCGTCGCCATACAGGTCTTGAACGGCGCGCTGCTGCCCGTCATACTCGTCTTCATCCTCGTGCTCATCAACGACACGCGACTGACGGGTGAGCTGAAGAACACGCGCCTCTACAACGTGCTCGGCTGGGGGACGTTCGCGCTGATCACGACGGCGGTCGCCGTCATGCTCGGCGGCCAACTGCTCGCGCTGTTCGGCGTTAAACTTTTCGGCGGGTGAAGAGAGATCGGCTGGTGAAAAGATAATGGACGAAGCGAAGGCCCAAACGTCCAAGCCGGAAGAAGACGACGCGGACGCCGAAACCATTCCGCACGAGGAGCCGGTCGGCGTCTCGCCCCCGCCGGAGAAGGGTGAAGGCCCCGTCCGGCGCTTCATCGACCTGCTCGGCCCCGGCCTCATCACGGGCGCTTCGGACGACGACCCTTCCGGGATAGGGACTTACACGTCGGCGGGCGCGTCGCTCGGCTTCGCCACGCTCTGGACTGCCGTCGTCACGCTGCCGCTGATGGCGGCGGTGCAGTTCGTCTGCGCGAAGATCGGGATGGTCACGGGGCGGGGCTTGGCGGGCGTGCTGCGCCGCTACTACCCGCCCTGGGTGCTCTACCTCGCGGTGCTCCTGCTCGTCGTCGCCAACACGATCAACGTCGGCACAGACATCGGCGCAATCGCCGCCGCCGTCAATCTCGTCGTGCCCGCGCTCCCCATCAAGGTGATGATCGTGCCCGTCGCGCTCTTCATCGTGGTGCTGCAAATCCTCGGCTCGTACCGCCTGATCGCCAAGGTCTTCAAGTGGCTCTCGCTGACGCTCTTCGCCTACATCGCCGCGGCCTTCCTCGCCCGCCCGCACTGGGGCGAGGTGCTGAGCAACACCTTCGTCCCGCGCCTACAGTTCGGCGGCCAATACCTGCTCACGCTCGTCGCCATACTCGGCACGACCATCTCGCCCTACCTCTTCTTCTGGCAGGCGAGCGAGGAGGTGGAGGAGGAGGTGCAGATGGGCCGGACGACTCTGCGCGAGCGCGAGGGCGCGACCCGCGAGGAGTTGAAGCACGCGGCGCTCGACACCGGCGTCGGCATGCTCTTCTGCAACGTCGTCTTCTACTTCGTCATCCTCGCCTCCGCCGCGACGCTTCACGCGCACAACCAGACCGACGTGCAGTCGGCTACGGACGCCGCGCGCGCCCTCGAACCCTTCGCCGGCCCCGCGGCCAAATACCTCTTCGCCTTCGGACTCATCGGCGCGGGCTGCCTCGCCGTGCCCGTGCTCTCCGGCTCTGCCGCCTACGCCGTCGCCGAGACCTTCGGCTGGAAGTACGGCCTCGACACGAAGCCGCGCCAGGCGAAACAGTTCTACGCCGTCATCGCCCTCTCGACCCTCCTCGGCATGCTCATCAACTTCACGGGCATCAACCCCATCAACGCGCTCTTCTGGACGGCGGTCATCAACGGCCTGCTTTCGCCGCCGCTCCTCATCCTCATCATGCTCGTCTCGAACAACCGCGAGGTCATGGGCGAGCACACCAACGGCAAACTCATCAATGCGCTCGGCTGGGCCGCCGCCGCCGTCATGGTCGCGGCGGCGGTAGGGATGTTTCTGACCTGGAACCAACAATAGCGAAGGGGAAGAGGGGAAAAGGTTAAAAGGGGAAGGGATGATCGTTTCCCCTTCCCCTTTTAACCTTTTCCCCTCTTCCCCTTCTTTATTTCTTCAGGTACATCTTCGCGGCCATCTTCGCGAGCTTCCACACGCGGCCCCACTCGATGCGCCCCTCGTCGCGGCCCGTCAGCCTGTCAACCAAAACGCGCCGGAACTGCTTGCCCTCGCGGCGGAGCATGAACTCTTTGGCGTAGGGCTTCGCGGTGTCGAAGAAGCTGAAGCCGGGGTCTGTGACGATGCCGATGCCTTCCAAGGTCATCAGCGCGCGGATGATGTAGGTGAAGTTCGACGGCAGGCGGAACGGGTACTCGTACATCACCTCGGCCAGGTCGTAGGTCAGCTCTTTGAAGTTCACCTCGCCGAGCTTGAGGTTCAGGTAGTGGCTGAACAGCCCCTCGACGACGGGGCGCACGCGCTCCGTGTCAACGCCGGGCTTGAGGAAGTCGAGGTTGATGAGGTCTTGCGCCAGCCCGCCGGTGTCGCGCTCGACGACGTGGAAGAAGGCATCAATCATCTGCGACTGGAGGCGCGGCGTGATCCGGCCCACCATGCCGAAGTCGAAGAAGGCGAGGTGGCCCGTGTCCATCACGACGAGGTTGCCGGGGTGCGGGTCGGCGTGGAAGAAGCCGTCTTCGAGGAGCTGCTTGAGGTAGGTGCGAACCAGAAGCCGGTTGACCTTGACGGGCGAGATGCGGCGCGCGCGCAACGCTTCAACGTCCGTGACCTTAGTGCCGCGGATGAACTCCATCGTCAGCACCCGCGTCGTCGTGTGCGTCCAGTAGATGTGCGGCACGCGCACCGCGCGCCAGTCGCGGAAGTTGCGGCGGAAGAGTTCGGCGTTGCGGGCCTCGCGCGCGTAGTCCATCTCCTCGTGAATCGTCGCGTCGAACTCGCCGAGCATCCCTTCCCAGTCGGCGTTCTCCGAGACCGAGGGGAAGCGCGCGAGGAAGCGCGTGATGCGCGCGAGCACACTGATGTCGAAGCCAACCGTTTCGCGCAAGAGCGGGCGCTGGACTTTGACGGCGACCTCCTGGCCCGTGTGCAGGCGCGCGCGGTAAACCTGTCCGAGCGAGGCCGACGCGACCGGCTCGGCGTCAATCTCGGCGTAAGCTTCGGACAACTTGCGCCCTAACTCTTCTTCAACGCGCGCGAACGCTTCCGAGGTGGGAAAAGGCGGCACGCGGTCTTGCAGCGTCGAGAGTTCCTTGACGTATGCGAGCGGCAGGAGGTCTGCGCGCGTGCCGAGCGCCTGCCCGATCTTGATGAAGGTCGGGCCGAGTGCGATCAGGTTATCCCTCAGCCACACGCCCTGCCGTTCTAGCTGACGCCCCTTCGCGCCGCCGTCCTCCGCGCCTCGATAGACCAGGAAGCGCACGAGCCGGATCACACGGTCGAGCGCGCGCCGCAGGACGAGGTCACGCGCCCAGACCTTGAAGTAATCGAAGCGCTTCCCTGCGCGCGCCTCTTCGAGCCTGCGTTCGGCGACGCGGCGGTTGAAGGCGGCGCGGATGTCGTAGTCGTTCAGGAAGAGGTAGAGCGACATCGTGCCGAGCACGCGAGCGATCTGCGCCAGACGCCACCACGCGGCGAGGCCACGCGCCTCGAACTCGTCGGCCCCGACCGCTTCGACCTGTTGAGGGGGCGACGACTCAGGCTGCTGCGCCGTTGGAAGTGCGCGTGCGTGCCCGTTGCCCGTCGCGCCGCTCTTACCAGTGCCGGGTTTCACCAGCGCGAGACGAGTCCTCTTCTGTCCGCTGTCCGCGCCGCCGCGCGCCGCGTTGTTCGATGAGTATGACTGCGTAAGCTCTTTGCGTTCGATTGCTGCCATGATTAAGTCAACAGTTCAAAGTTCCAAGTTCAAGGTTCAAAGTTCAGAGCCAGCGTCCCAACTTTGAACCTTGAACTTGGAACTTTGAACTCCATTCTTAGATGACCGAGAGTGAGCGCCGAACGCCCGCCCGGTCGAAATATTTTCGTGCGCGCGCGGCGTCGGCGTCTATCTGCCGCTTCAACTCCTCGACGGACGCGAACCGCCGCTCGTCGCGCAGGCGGCGGAGGAAGCGCACGCGCACCACGTCGCCGTATAAATCGCCGCCCCAGTCCATTACGAAGGTCTCGACGGAAGGTTCCCCCGCGCTCTCAAACGTCGGGCGCACGCCGACGTTTGTCACGCTCCGACGCCAGGCGCCTTCGATCAGGGTCGCCGTCACGTAAACGCCGCCGCGCGGGATGACGCGGTTGGCGGGCCGCAGGTTCGCCGTCGGGAATCCTACCAGCCGCCCTCGTTCCGCGCCGCGCACGACGCGCCCCTCGACGCCGTAGGGGCGACCGAGCATGCGCCGCGCGAGGTTGACTTGGCCCCTCGCGAGCAACTGCCGGATGCGGCTTGAGCTGATGCGCTGGCCGCGCAGACGCACCTCCGGCACTTCGGAGGCTGTGAAGCCGAGTTCGCGGCTCACGCGCCGCAGGAGCTCGATGTCACCCTCGCGCCCGCGCCCGAAGGCGAAGCCGCGGCCCAGGTAAACCTCCGACGCTTGCAGACGCTCGCACACCACATCGCGCAAAAACTCCTCGGCGCGCACCCGCGCGAACTCGCGCGTGAAGCGGATGACTATCGCCTGCTCGACGCCGAGCACGCCGAAGGCCTCGATCTTCTGGTCGAATGTCTGAAGGAGCGGCGGCGCGGACTCCGGGTGCAGGACGGCGCGCGGGTGCGGGTCGAAGGTGATGACCGTGGGGACGGCCCCGGCGGCGCGCGCGCGCCCGACGACCGTGCTGATGATGAGCTGGTGACCGAGGTGCAGCCCGTCGAACACGCCCAGCGTCAAAACCGTCGGGCGCGCGATCTCTGCGTTCTCGTATCCGTGGAAGAGGCGCATAAGAATCAAATGATGAATGCGGAATGATGAGTGATGAATGAAGAGGAGCGAGCCGTCTTCTCATTCATCATTCCGCATTCATCATTCATCATTTATTTCGAGTCCGTCGTACCCCCACTCGACTCCGCCGGGCAGCAGCGCCGCGTCGCGCGCGTGCTTGATGTCGTGGGCGATGTGCGTGAAGTAGGCGCGGCGCGGTCGCAGCTCTCGGACGTAGTCGAGCGAGCGTTCGAGCCAGAGGTGTGTCGGGTGCGGGCGCAGGCGCAGGCAGTCGAGCACGAGAGCGTCCAGGCCGCGCAGCATGTCCAGAGAGGCGGGCGGAATCTCGCTCAGGTCGGTCGCGTAGGCGAAGTCGTTGAGGCGGTACGCCATCACGGGGAGCCGCCCGTGGATGACCTCGATGGGAGTAACTTGAAAGTCTGGGCCGAGGCAGAAGGCAGCGCCGTGCGTGACCGTGTGGGCGACGACTTGCGGGAGTCCGCCGCCGAAGTGCGACGGCTCGAAGATGTATTTGAAGATGCGGCGGATGTCCACCCACGCGCGCTCGTTGGCATAGACGCCCAGAGCGCCATGGCGGAAGTTCAAGGGTCGTATGTCGTCGAGGCCGAAGATGTGGTCGGCGTGGCAGTGCGTGACGAGGACGGCGTCGAGGTGTCGAAGACCTACGCGCAGAGCCTGCTGGCGGAAGTCCGAGGACGTGTCTATCAAGACCGTCTGCCCGCCGTGCTCGACGAGCACGGAGACGCGCAGGCGCTTGTCGCGCGGGTCGTCGGACGTGCAGGTCTCGCACTCGCAGCCGATTGAAGGCACGCCCGTCGAAGTGCCCGTGCCGAGCAAAGTAAACTTCATAAAAGCCGTGAACCGTAAACCGTGAACCGTAAACCCTGACAAGTGATTTCTGTCTTGTCACGGTTTACGGTTCACGGTTTACGGCCTTTTATCTCCCGCCCGTGATGTCGCCGCCGGTGAAGCCGCGGCCCCCCTGCGGCGGGCGCGGGGCGCTGGTGAGCGAGACGTACTGCATGCGTAGCTGCGAGAGGATCATGTCGAGGAACTGCAACTCCTCTTCGTTGAGGTTGCCACGCGTCTTGCGGTGCAGCGTGCCGAGCATGTCAATGCACTGCTTGGCGAGCTGGAGGTTCACGCCCCCGCCGCCGGGGTGGTTGACCATGCCGAGCGCGTCCGCCGCGAACGAGGCGATGAACTCGACGAGCATGAGGAAGTCTTCAGCGCCGCCCGCGGCTGTTTCCGGCGGCGTCGCTTCCCTCTCACGCTCCGCGCGCCCCGGCTGGCCCGCGCCAGCGACGCCGCGCGACGCCGCGCCGACGCCCTCCGGCGCTTGCGTCGCGGCTGGCGGCGCGGCAGGCGCTGGCGCTTCGGGCGGCGGCTCTTCTTCGCGCGGGATGTCGCGCGGCGTGCCGTCGGGGTTGAAGAGGCGGCGGTCGGTGATTTTGAAAGTGGGCTTTTCTTCGCTCATCTCGGTGTCAGCGCCACGCCCCGGCTGTGCTTCGGCGCGGTTCGAACGATTTGAATTTGTGCTGATTACTTAAAGCCGGATGGTAGCACCTACGCCAGTGTGCCCGCAAGAAAGCCACTCCGGGGAGGACGAAGCCCGCTCACTCCGACTCTCGCGCGAAGCGCACGCGCAACTGTTCGGGCGTGATGCCCGCGGCGCGCAGCGCGCGCAGCGACAGAGAGTCGTGGCGCTTGGCGAGTCGCGCGCCCGCCTCGCCGCGGACGAGCCGGCAGTGGTAGTAGTCGGGTGTCGCCAGACTGAGGGCGCGCTGGAGGAGCATCTGCCGTGCGGCGGACTTGAGCAGGTCTTCGCCGCGGACGACCTCCGTGATCTTCATCAACGCGTCGTCCACGACGACGGCGAGCTGATAGGCGGGAACGTCGTCGCGCCGCCACACGACGAAGTCGCCGAAGTCGCGCCCGGCCACGAAGGATTGCCGCCCCCTTCTCAGGTCAAGGAAAACGATTTCCTCGCCGTCGGGCACGCGGAAGCGCCAGTTCAAGCCGGCGGGGCGGGAGGCTGACGTGGGCGGTGCGCCCGCGGGCGGGCGGCACGTGCCGGGATAGAGCGGCTCGTCTTCCGGGTCGTGCGGCCCCTCGTGCGGCGCGGCGGCGGCGCGCGCCAGGTCGCGGCGCGAGCACGCGCAAGGGTAGATGAGGCCGCGTGCGACGAGGCGCGCCCATGCTTCGAGGTAGAACCCGCGCCGCCCGCTCTGCGAGTAAGGCGCGAAGGGGCCGCCCACGTCCGGCCCCTCCTGCCAGGTGATGCCGAGCCAGCGCAAATCCTCCAGCATCGCGGCGGCGAGCTCCGCGCGCGCGCGCCGCGGGTCAAGGTCTTCGTCGCGCAGGACGAGCGTGCCGCCGCGCGAGCGAGCGCGCTCAGAGGCCACCCAGAACGTGCGCGCGTGGCCGAGGTGAAGGTAGCCGGTCGGCGATGGTGCGAGCCGCCCGCGATAGCCCGCCCGCGCCGCAGCCGCCTGCTCGCTTGTGCGCGTGTCGCTCATTTCCCTTCCGCGTCTCCCAAAAAATCATTCTCCCGAATAGCCACACATCCCATGAAACATCCCGATAGTCATTGACATTTATAACTCAGAGTAATATTTTAACGCGCGATCACAAATGCCCTGATGCTATTTCGTCGTCATCTGCTCACGAAGAGCACTTGTAGCGAACATTGATGTCACGACCGGACGTTGCCTTTAATAAAGGACGTTTCGGAATTTTTCCCACACCTGAGGAGGGAAGCCAAATGAGATTCGCGAGAAGAGCGCTCTTCGCCGCTCTCACCGCACTGCTGCTTGTTGCCGCAGTAACGGCCCAGACGCTGAGGCCGGGCAACGACCCGCGCAACCAGTCGCCATCGGTGGGGACGGGCGGGCCCGAGGGCGGCCCGACGGGTTTATTCACCATCTACGACGGCGACACATTGCGGCGTGGCGAGTTCACCTTTTCGGTTGCCTACTCGAACTACGACCGCGACCCC
>QHXN01000061.1 GCA_003222975.1 Acidobacteriota bacterium
AAGGATGAGGCGCGGCTGTGCGGCCGCCTGCTTTCACTTTACCCTTCATCCTTGCCTTTTCGTCGCCGCGCCCCTTCGTGGTAAGTTGTCAGTGCTCTGATAACTCCCCGCTTCTTCGGTCTCGACGCGCTTCGATGACGATTCGCAACATACTCATCTGCACGACGCAGGTTCCCTTCACCGCGGGCGGGGCCGAGTCGCACGTCGCCGGCCTGCGCGACGCGCTCGTTGAGGCGGGCTACAACGCCGAGGTCGTGGCGCTGCCGTTCAAGTGGTATCCCCCTTCGGAGATCATGCGCGGCGCGCTCGCCTGGCGTCTGCTCGATTTGACGGAGGCGAACGGCAAGGCGGTTGACCTCGTCGTCGGGATGAAGTTCCCGGCCTACGCGGTCGCGCACCCGCGCAAGGTTCTCTGGGTCATGCACCAGTACCGCGCGGCCTACAACCTCTGGGGCACGCCGTTTGACGACCTCTCGACCCACCCCGAAGGCGCGCGCATACGCGACTGGATTCACCACTGCGACGCCCGCTTCATCCCCGAAGCGCGCAAGGTCTTCGCCAACTCGCGCACGGTCGCCGAGCGCCTGCGCCTCTACAACGGGATCGAGAGCGAGCCGCTCTACCACCCGCCGCCGCGCGCCGCGAGCCTGCGCGCGGGCGAGCAAGGCGACTACGTTTTTTATCCGAGCCGCCTCGAAGCACAAAAGCGGCAGGAACTTCTCATCGAGGCGTTGAAATACGTCCGCACGCCCGTCCGCGCCGTCTTCGCCGGCTCGACGCGTGAGCGCGGGCGCTACGAGTCGCTCGTCCGTGCGCACGGCGTCGGCGGACGCGTCCGTGTGCGCGGCTTCGTGAGCGAGGGGGAGTTGGTCGAGCTTTACGCTGGCGCGCTCGGCGTCTGCTACCTGCCGTTCGACGAAGACTACGGCTACGTGACGCTCGAAGGCATGCTCTCGTCGAAGCCCGTCGTGGTGGCGCGCGACGGCGGCGGCGCGACCGAGTTCGTCGAGCACGGGAGCGAGGGGTTGATCGCCGACCCCGACCCGCGCGCGCTCGCCGAAGCCTTAGACTCGCTCTATTCCGACCGCAAACGCGCCCGCCGCATGGGCGAGCGCGGGCGCGAGAAGTTGCTGGCGTTGAATCTCTCCTGGCGCAACGTCGTCGAGAAAATCATTTCCGCCGCCGGGTAATACCTCAAGCTTAAATTTTTCCTGACCTATGCCGTCAGAAGACTCACCACAGAGGCACAGAGGGCACGGAGGTTTCACAGAGTAATTCAAAAACTCTGTGCTCCCTCTGCGCCCTCTGTGCCTCTATGGTTAACTGCACTTTGCGCGATGCACAAAGGTGCGTCAAACGAAAACCTTCACGGCACAGGCGGCCTGTTTTTGTACTCGTCGGATTCGAGGAAGGCGCGGCTGAGGCTGCGGTAGTCGCCGTCGCGGTCGAGACGGCTGCGCCAGAAGTCGAGGCCGGAGAGGTCTCGGTCGGGCGGGTCGCCGGGGTCGCGGCCCAGGTAGCCGAAGAAGTGCGCGAGCACGTAGGCCGTATTGTACTCGCGCGCGCAGAATCCTCCGCCCTCGACGACGCGCAGCAGCACAGCGCCGCGCGACTCCCCGCCGGAGTCGAGGCGTCTGACGAGTGCGGCGCGTTCATCATCTCTCAATTCGATCCCGGCGTTCTTCAGAAGCGCGGCGACGAATTCGGCGTTCGTCCTTCCGTCGTAAGCTTCCCTGAACTCTTCGCCCGCCGTCCACTCGTCGAGCAGTGCCAGCCGGTTCGCTTCGAGTTGCTGCTCCCAGCCGGGCGCGCCGACGTAGAGGCCGCGCCCGACCGCCGAGAGCGCCGGCATGAACTCTCGTTCGCGCGGGAGGCGACCGTAAGAAGCTTTGAAGAGGCGATAGACGAAGAAGCCCGCGCGCGGGAACTCGACGAGGAGTTGAAACGGGTCTCTGCCGACGCGCGACGCGAACTCGCGCGGCGCGGGCGCTTCGAGGAGATGAGGCTGCGCGCCGCCTTCAAGTCGAGGCCGCGCGCCTTTATCTTCGACCGCCCGCGCGGCGCGCGTGTCGAAGATCGTGATGCCCGCGTTGCGATAGACGGCGGTGAAGTTGCGCTCGAAGAAGGCCGCGTCGGCCTTCAACTCCCCCCGCTCCGCGTCGCCGAGATAGACGTAATCCACGCCGTAGTAGCCGAGCAGTCCGAGCGCTTCCGCGTCGCCCGCGTAGATTCTGCGCACGTCCGCCTCGCGCGCGCGGAACTCGTAGCCGTGGCTCCAAAGCCAGGAGGTCGGGCCGCGCACGACCGCGCGCCCGGCAAGACAGAGCACGGGCTGCGTGAAGACGGGCGCGGTCAGGAAGAGAGAGCGCGGCGGCGTGTGCTCGCGCGCAAAGGCGGCGGCGTCCAACTCCTCGTCCGTGAAGAGGCGCGAGCGCGCGAGGGCCTCGCTGTGCACGGCGGCAAGACCCGTCGCCACGCAGGCGAGGGCGAGGAGCGCGGCGAAGGAGGCGGCGAGCGGACGCAGCCGCCGCGCGCCGGAGAGCTTGACGAGCCAGGCGGCGACGAGCGCGCTGTTCGCGGCGTGCCAGTAGTACGTGAGCTTGCCGTTGTCAAAGACGTTCGGCGAGACGACGACGACGAGCGCGAAGGCGAGCAGCACGACGAAGGCGAGGTAGAACGAACGCCACACGCGCGGCGCGGCGAAGCCCGCGGGGATGGCGAGCACGAGCGGCAGCCCGAAGTTGCGTAGCAGGTAGAGCGCGAGGTGCGGCTCGCCCTGGCCCATCCAGCCGGGTTGCAGACGCAGGAAGTTGCCCGTCGCGGCGTGGCCCGCGAGCGCGAAGAGCTGCGGCGCAGCGAGCAGCAGCGCGGGCGTCCAGAAGGCGAGCCACTCTCGCCGCGGCCTCAACGCGAAGAGGAAGAGGCTGACGAGGCCGACCGCGACGAACGTGTGCGTGTGAAAGAGCGGCAGAAGTCCCGCCAGCACCCCCGCAGCAAGCAGGAGCGCCGCGCTGCTCCTCTCGCCGCCAGTGTTTTTTTCGTCGCCCTCGCTCCCTTCGTAGCCGCGCCGCCAGACGACCGCGAAGAGCGTGAAGACCATCAGTCCGAGCGGCAGGCCGAAGAGGCTCGTGCGCTGCGGCAGGAGCGTGTCGGCGACGAGGTTCGTCCAGTGGATGCCGCGCTCCCAGGCGTTCGCGTAGTTCACGGCGAGCGTGTCCCAGAAGTCGGGGAAACTTCTGCCGCTCGCGCGCCAGTCGCGCAGGAGGTCTATAAAGCCGAGGCCGCCGTTCAGGAGGAAGAGTATCGTCGCCAGCGCCGCCGCGCGCTGCGTGCGCACGAGGCGAAGCGCGAAAGTGTAGAAGAGTCCGGTGACGACGAGAGCCAGCGGGAGTGCCGTGGCGAGCATCGCCGCGCGCAAGCCTAGCCCCGCGGCCATGAGCGCGGCGGTCAGGAAGTCGGGCATGAAGGGGTAGAGCAGAGGTTCCGGCGGCAGCGGCGTGTAGATCGCGGGGAAGTTCTGGCCGTAGGCGAACGACGAGGCGAGCGCCGCGTGAAAGCTCAGGTCGTAGAAGGCGCTGCCGCCGGAATAGACGCCGCCCTCGCCGCGCGCCAGCGTGTGCGTCGAGAACAGGAGCCAGTAGAGCGGCGCGAAGAGCAGGAGCACGAACGCGAGGCCCGCGTAGTGCGGACGCCAGAGGCCATGCAGACGCGCCCTCTGACTGAGCCGATGCTTGAGTCGTCGGAGCTTGGGCGGCAGAAGCGACGCGGCGGCGAGCCAGACGGCGGCGGTCGCCCACGCCATGAGCGCGTGCGTGAGACGGCCCTGCCAGCGCGCGAGCAGGTAGATGAAGACGGTAGCAAGCGACCAGCCCGCGACCGTGCCCCACATCAGCGTCTCCGCGCCGTCGAGCAAGCAGCGCAGCCCGCGGCGCACAAGGCAAGCGCCGAAGAGCGCAGCCCCCACGAGAAAAAGTATCGCCAGCATCTTCGTACCAGTCTATCCACAGACCTCGCCGTTACAGAGTCGCGAATTGTGTTGGCCCCGCGCGTTGATGTCAAGAACTGCGTCTGGCTCGTCCGGCCTGCGGCAGCGCGGTCGGCGGGTTGTTATGTTAGAATCCGCCACGCGGCTCGCAGAAATCTCCGAGCGGCCCCGAATCTAAGAGGCCCGCGCGCCGCCAAGCGACATGACCCAGGACACACTCAGGCGAATCTCGTTCGTCCACACGCCGAACTCGTTTCTGGCGGAGACGCAGCAGTACGGCGCGATGTTCATGCCCGTCTGGGCCTACACGCTCGCGGCCTACGTCGAGGAGCCGGAAGGCTACGAGATGCGCCTCTTCGACATGCGCTTCGACGACGTTGAGGAAGTGCCCGCGGCTGACCTCTTCGTCTTCAGCGGCGTCAACCAGGACTACGAGTCAATCGTCGCCACGCACGCCTCCTTGCGCGAGCGACACCCCAGGGCGACGTTCGTCATCGGCGGCCCCGTCACGTGGTCGCTCAACCAGGCGGGCGAGGTCTCGAAGCTTGAGATGTTCGACCACGTCCTCATCGGCGACGGCGAGGAGTCGTTCCCGCGCTTCGTCAAAAATTTTTCCGGGCGCGCGCGGCTGCCGAAGGTCGTCGAGAACAAAGTGCGCTTCGACGTGACGCGGGCGCGCGGCTTCTACCGCCCGTTCCTCGACGCCACCTACAGGCGCTACTACGGTGGCGTGCTTGAAGTCTCGCGCGGCTGCCCGTTCCTCTGCGAGTTCTGTGACATCCGTGTGCTGCCCGACAACAACCGCGCGCACAACTTCACCGCCGGACACATCGTCTCGGAACTCGACCACATGGCGCGGCTCGGCATCAAGCAAGTCCTGTTCGCCGCCGACAACTTCATCGGCGACCTGCGCTGGGCCGAAGAAGTCCTCGACGCGATCATCGCCTGGCAGGACAGGACGGGGCTGAGGGTCGCGCTCTACACCTGGCTGACGATCAACGTCTCGAAGCATCCGCGCCTCCTGAAGAAGCTCCGCCTGGCGAACTTTGACATGCTGTTCATCGGCGTCGAGAGCTTCAGCAACAACTCTCTCCTGGAAACCGCGAAGGTGCAGAACACGGCGGGCGACATGATCTCGGCCTTGCAGGAGATACAGTCCTACGGCTTCGCCGTCGTCGCCGGACTCATCTTCGGCTTCGACTCGGACACGCCCGAAGCCTTCGACCTCACGCTCGAAGGGATGGCGCGGGCCGGACTCATCTCCGGCGACCCGTCGCTTCTGACGGCGCTGCCGGGCACGCCGCTCTTCCGCCGGATGAAGCTTTCGGGCCGCCTGCGCAACAACAAGAATTCCTTGGGCGGCTACAAGTATTGCACCAACATTCGCTACCTGATGCCGCGCGAGGAGATGATCCGCGGCTACCGCTCTTTCGTCGAGCGCTTCTGCGAGGGGCGCTACCAGTTCCAGCGACTCCGTGGCTTCCTCGACAACCTCGACCGCGGCAACTACACGCCGCTTCAGTCCGAAGGCTACGGCAGTTTGGCTAAGTACGTCTCGATGGTCTTCCGCAGCCCGCGCGCCGTTCGGATGCTCGCCGAGCGTCTCGTCCAGATCGCGGTGCGCCCTTCGGTCGCCTGGTACGCGGCGCGCGGCCTCTTGCTCACGCTCGCACGCGCGCGCCGCCACCCGCGTCTGTTCGGCGTCTTCCAGTTCTGGCTCTTCAACTGGACGAACGCGATGCTGAAGTACGAGGGCCTGACGGACGAAGACTTCGACATCGAGTCCGTGCCCGAAGGCTTCGACCGCTCGCTCATTCTGCCCGAACACTACGCGGACATGGCCGACGAGGAGATTCCGCAGGCCAAGATCGCCGCACAGCAGCGCTCGACCGTCGGCCAACTGCGCCGCCTGACCGTCATGCAATAAATTGCGGATTGCGGAATTCGGATTGCGGATTGGCCGGGATTGATTCATTCACTCATTGATTCAATGAACCAATCCTTTAAATCCGCAATCCGCAATCCGAATTCCGCGATCTCACCTTCCGCGCTCGCGCGCCGCGCGCGCGAGTTCGCCGCACGTTTTGAGTTCGGCGACGCGCTGCTCGTCTTCTACTTCGTCATCTTCGTCCGGCAGTGGTTCTGGGGGCTTGAGAACGCGGCGGCGTGGTGTCTGACGTTCCCGCTCGCCCTCGCCTGCTGGTACTTCTACGTCTCGACGAAGGGAGAGGCGGGCGAGCGCCCGGCGGCCTCCTTCTGGCTCGTCGTCGCGCTGCCGCTCCTCTTCGTCTACGGTTTGCGCGCGCCGTTCCCCGACTCGGCATACGACGTGTGGAGCCTGCGACTCTTCCACGGCGAGCGTGCCTTGCGCGGCTTCATCTACCTGCCCGGCGAGTTCTTCCCGACCTCCGCGCCCTTCAACCCCACGCCCGACATGCTGACGGGCCTGTTCCGACACCTCCTCGGCTACCGCCTCGGCACAATCGTCAACCTCCTCGCACTCGTCTGGGCGGGCACGATTCTCGAACGCCTGCTGCGCCCCTTCGTCCGCGGCCCGCGGCTGCGCGCACTGTGCGTGCTGCTCGCACTCTTCGCCGAGCACTTGCTGTTCGAGATCAACAACTACATGCCCGACCTTCTGGCGCTGCCGCTCATGCTCGAAGCGACGCGCCTCGTCCTCGACCCCGAAGAGTGGAAGCGCGCGCCCGGCGCGGACGGATCGAAGAGCACGGACGAGTTGAAGAGAAGGCGTCGCGCGGTCGTGCGCGTGGCGTTCCTCGTCGGGGCGGGCGTCGCGCTCAAGCTGTCGAACGGGGCGTTGGCCGCGCCGCTCATCGCGGTCTGCGCCTGGCGCGTGCTCGCGCGGGGGCCTTTAAAGTTGAAGGCGCTGGCGGCAGACGCGCTCGCCTCCTTGCTGGTCTTCGCCGCGCCGCTCGTGCCCTTCATGGTCTGGGTGTACCGCTTGACGGGCAGCCCGATCTTTCCGATTTATAACGGCTACTTCCGCTCGCCCTTCTACCCGCCGAGCAACGGCTGGGACGGCAGATGGGGCGGCTTCGGCGCGCGCGAGATTCTGGCGTGGCCCGTGCTCATCTTCTTCGAGCCGCAGCGCACCGCCGAGATCAGCCTCTATTCCGGCAGGCTCTCGGCGGCCTTCGTCGTCGCGCTCGCGTGCCTCCTCCTCGCGCGCCGCGTCGAGGCGAGGACGCGCACGCTCGCCTTCACGGTCGTCCTCGGCTCGCTTTTGTGGAGCCTGACGATGGGCTACATACGCTACGGCCTCTACCTCGAAGTGCTGTCGGGTGTCCTGCTTGTCGCCGTCGCCGCGAGCCTCTTCAGCGGCGACGCGCGCGCCGCCGCGCACGCCGCCGCGCACTTACACTCGCCGTCCGCCGCTTCACGTTGGAGGAAGGCGCTGGCCGCGCTCGTCTGCGCGGTTCTGGTCGCGCAGTCCTTCCTGGCCGCGCGCTACGTCTCGCGGCAGGAGTGGAGCATGCGCCCGACCGCGTTTCAGGACTTCGGCTCTTACCTGCAAGAATCGAAGTACCTCCTGCGCGACCGCTCGATCAGGGCGCTCCTGTCAGACGACGAGCGCGGGATGTTCGACCGCGTCGGGGTATGGGTCGTGAGCGGGTCGAAGACCGCCGGGCTGATTCCCTTCCTGAACGACCGCGCGCCGGTCGTCGGCGTGCGCTCCGCCGGCATCTTCGTCATGGAGGCTTCGCGGCGCGAGTTCGCGCGCACGCTCGACCGCTTCGAGGGCCGGGCGATGTATTCGCTCGCGCTGCCGGAAGACTACGACGAAGCGCTCTTGGCGCTTCACAACGCCGGACTCAGGGAGGGACGGGTCGAGACCGTCGTCATTCCCTTCTTCGCCCCTTCGCATCTCGTTCGCCTCTACATCTTCGAGGTCACGCGCGGGCGCGCGACCGGCGAGACTGCGGCCCGCGAAGACTAAAGGCGCGGCGGTCAACGGCCCTCTTTATGTGCCTGGTATTCGAGCGAGTTCTCGAAGGCGGCGGTCAGTCCCGCGCGGCTGATGCCGTGTTCGAGTTCGCCGACCCAGTGTTGCAGGCCGGAGAGGTCTCGGTCGGGCGGGTCGCCGGGACTGCGCCGGAGGTACGCGAAGAAATGCAGGACGACGAGCGCGCGGTTGCGCTCGCGCTCGACGAGGCGTGGGTCGTCCGCGATTTTGAGGAGGACGGCGGAGCGCGTCTCGCGCCCCGCGGCGAGGTCGTCCGCGAGTGCCGCGCCCTCCGCGTCGCCCGCGGGCAGACCGGCGTTTGTGTAAAGGCGCTCGACGTAGTGCGCGTCGTCGAGCGCGCGACCGTCTCGCGCCGCAGACTCGCGTCGCGTCAGTTGGTCGGCTAACTCGCGCAGGTTGTCCCGGAAGCGCTGCTCCGTCTCCTCGAAGCCGGGGACGATGCCGCGCCCGGCCTCGCGCACGTCCGACATGAACTCGCCGTAGCGCGGCACGCGGCCCGTCGCGACGAGGCGGACGCGGTAAATCTCCTCGCTCCAATCTTCGTGTCCGCGGAGCAGGTGCAAGGGGTCTTCCTCGACGAGCGACGACCACTCGCGCGCGGGCGAGCCGAAGGGCGGCGGGGCCTCGGCGCGCGCCCCAGGCTCGGTCTTCGTGACGGCGTAGAGGTCGTCGCGCCCGTCGAAGCGGTTGACGAAGCGCAGGCGGCCCGACTCGACGGCGCGTGCGAGCAGCGCCTGGTAGTCTTCTCGCCGCTCCGGCGCGACCAGCTCGTTCTCGACGACGACGTAGGAGGCCGGAATCTTTTCGAGCAGGTCGAGGAACCGCGACGGAATCGGCCCGCCGCCCGTGAGCGCCTCGATCTCCGTTTCGTAGGGCGGGTTGAATCCGGACGTGCCGACGACGAGCGGGCGCACGTGGTCGGCGGCGCGGAGGATGTAGCGGTGATTGAACTCGCCCCCGGCGGGCAGCACCACGATGCCGCCGCGCATCGGCGTCTGCTTGAGCCGCAGCGTCACCGCGTCCGGGTAAACCTCGCCGCGCATGAACTTCAGAGGCGCGCCGTTCAGTTCGAAAAGCAGGAGCGCGCAGAGCACGGCGTAGGTCGCCGCGGGGCCGAGGCGCGTTCGGCGCTCCGACGCGAGTTCGGCCAGGCGTTGCGCGCCGAGGCCGGCGAGGAGTGCGAGGCCCAGGTAGGCGATCATCGCGCCGCGCGTCGGCACGCGCATGCTTCGGAAGACGGGGAGCAGGTCGTAGAGAATCCGGTAGAAGAAGAAGTTCCAGCCGAGCGAGTAGCAGAAGCCGACGACGAACAGGAGCAGGCCCAACCAGAAGGCTTCGGTGCGGCGCGACGAGCGCAGCGTCTCGGCGAGGTTCGCGCCCTCGCCGCGGCGCATGGAGGCCGGGTAGGCGACGCACAGACGCGCGACGACGGCGACAGTCAGAAGCGCGAGCGGCCACTCCGAGGTGACGTAGCCGAATAGTCCGCCGAAGAAGTCAGTGCCCGCAAACCCGACGGCCAAGACCGAGAGCGCGAGCGCGAGCACGATCAAAGAGTCCAGCAGTCGCAGCCGGAGTCTTCGCGCCGCTATCTCGTCGCGGAAGAGGGCGCGACCCTCCGGTGTCTTGACGAGCAGCACCGCTGCGAGCGAGAGCAGAACGGGCAGCAGTCCGGGGAAGAGCTTGAAGCGCCAGCCGTCGGCGATGCCGGAGCCGAGGCCGTTCCAGAGCTTGTTGCGGTTCTCGACCGAGAGCCAGTGAATGGGCCACGCGGAGTTGGCCTTCACCTCCTCGATGCTGCGCTCGAAGCCGTAGAGCTTCGAGACGATGTAGTAAGGCAGCATGAACGGCACGAGCGCGAGCGAGGCCGCGCCGAGCGCAGCCCCACCGCGCAGCCAGAACGCCCGCTCGCGCCACAATTCGTAACGCGTCGCCAGCAGCGCCCACGCGAGCGCGAAGGGGACGAGCGAGAAGGTGAACCACGAGATGGTCGTCAGCCCGGTCATCAAAAAAGTGAGGCCGAGCCACGCCGCGCGCCGGCGCGTGCGCGCGCGTGCGAACAGCACCAGCGCCTCGAAGAGCAGCGGAACCCACGCCGCGAAGACGTAGGGCAACTGCGACATCAGGTGGAAGCGGAACGGGACGAAGGCGAAGACGATACCGGCGACCCACGCTGCGCCGTCCGAGTCTGTGAGCGTGCGCGCCAGGCGGAACGCGCCGTAGCCGCAGAGCGCGAAGCCGAGAAACAGCGCGACGGCCTGGACGGTGAGCGGCCTCAGTCCCAGCGCGAAGAGCGGGAAGAAGGGGAGCGCCAGCCCGTAGCAGTGCTCGCTGAAGGCGAGCGTGTAGCGGTACGGGTAGAAGACGTTCGCGTCGAAGAGGTGGAGCGGGTTCGTGAAGGTCGCGTGGTAGTCCCACCACAGAATCCAGGAGACGAGGTACGGGTCGCCGGGGTCAACGACCGCGTCGCGCAGGCGCGTTGCGTAGGGCCATGTCAGTGCCGCCGTGAACGCGCAGAAGGCGAGGACGACGAGAAGCTCGCGCACGAGGGGACGGCGCGCGAGCGCGAAGAGCGCACGGCGGCGCTTCTTCCCTGCCCCGTCTGTCTCGCTGTTGATCTCGGTCTCGTCGGCGGGCGTGGTTGGCATTTCAGGGCACGAAGTGTTAGCTTCTAGCTCTTCTTTTTACCAGCTTTGACGACTCAAGACAAACGATGAAGTCAGAACGCTGAACGCTGAACGAGGGACTGAAAACAAGTTGTCTTTAGTTCATCGTTCGGCGTTGCTGGCCTCATCGTTTCCGCTCCGCATGTACAAGAACCGACGCATCGCCGTGGTCGTCCCGACCTACAACGAAGCGCGCCACGTCGGCGGCGTGCTGCGCGCCGCGCCCGAATACGTTGACCACGTCGTCGCGGTGGACGATTGCAGCACGGACGACACGCCGTCCGCCGTCGCTTCCGTCGGAGACGCGCGCGTCGTCGCGCTGCGGACGCCGGAGAACCAGGGCGTCGGCGGCGCGACGATGCTCGGCTACCGCAGGGCGCTCGAAATGGCTTGCGACGTGGTGGTGAAGATGGACGGCGACGGTCAGATGTCGCCGGAGCATATGCACCTTCTGCTCGACGCAATAATCGAGCAGGGTTACGACTACGCCAAAGGCAACCGCTTCCTCGCGGGCGATTCGCTCTCGCGGATGCCGCGCCACCGCCTGTTCGGCAACGTCGTCCTCACCTTCTTAAACAAGCTCGCCTCCGGCTACTGGCATGTCTTCGACCCGCAGAACGGCTACACGGCGATCAGCGCCGACGCGCTCCGCCGCCTCGACCTCTCTTCGATCCACCGGCGCTACTTCTTCGAGAACGACATGCTCATCGCGCTCAACTTCCACAACGCGCGCGTGCGCGACGTGCCCGTGCCCGCGCGCTACGGCGACGAGCGCTCGGACTTGAATCCGTTCCATGCCGGCCTGACCTTCCCCCTGCTCTTCGTCCCGCGCTTCTGGCGGCGCATCTACCAGAAGTACGTGCTGCGCGACTTCTCGCCCATCGCGCTCTTCCTCTTCGCGGGCCTCCTCCTCTTCGCCTGGGGCGTCGCCTTCGGCGCGTACCACTGGGCGCTGAGCGTCCTCACGGAGCACGTGGCGACGACCGGCACGGTCATGCTCGCCGTGCTGCCGCTCATCCTCGGCTTCCAGCTCATCCTGCAAGCCATCGTCCTCGACATACAGGAGACGCCGAAGTGAGCGCGTCCCCGCCGCCGGAAGTGAACGAGACACCGACCCGGCAGTCGAGTGTGTCCGTGCCGCCGGAAGTGAACGCGCCGCGACGGACGAGCGTGCCCGCGCCGCGGCGTGTGAGCGCGGCGTCGCTCGGACGCAAGCTCGAATTCGGCGACGCGCTCGTGCCGTTCTACGCCGCGGTCTTCGTCCGCCAGTGCCTCTGGCCGGTCGGCGACGAGCTTATCGCGTGGACTCTCACCGCCGCGCTCTCGCTGTTGTTGTTCGTCGCTTACGTCATCACGAAGCCCGAAGTGGGAGAGAGAACGCCGCGCGCCTTCTGGCTCGCCGTTGCGCTGCCGTTCCTCTTCATCTATCTCATGCGCGCGCCCTTCCCAGACCTCTCGTTCGACGTACTCAACCACCGGCTGATTCAAGGCGAGCGTGCGCTGCGCGGGCCGCAGTTCCTGCCGGGCGACTTCTTCCCGACGATCTTCCCCTTCAACCCCTCGTCGGACATGCTCACAGGCATCTTCCGACACCTCCTCGGCTACCGCCTCGGCACAATCGTCAACCTCCTCGCACTCGTCTGGGCGGGCGCGGTCGTCGAGAAGCTGCTGCGCCCCTTCGTCAAGCGGGACGCCTTACGCTGCGCCTGCGTGCTGCTCGCGCTATTCACGGAGCACGCGCTGTTCGAGGTCAACAACTACATGGTTGACCTGCTCGCGCTCCCGCTCGAACTCGAAGCGCTGAGGCTTGCCCTCGATTACTACGAATCAGACAACAGGACGCGCGACCTTCTCTTCGCGGCGCTGCTGCTCGGCGTCTCGGTCGCGCTAAAGCTGACGAACGCGGCGGTGGCCCTGCCGGTCGCGGCGGTCTTTGCCGTCCGCATCTTCTCCGCACGACTCGACCGCAAGACGGTCGGCTTCGTGCTGCTCGCGTGCGCGCTCTTCGTCCTGCCGCTCCTGCCTCACGCCGTTTACGTCTGGCGCGAGACGGGCAGCCCCGTCTTCCCTCTCTACAACAACCTCATCCACTCGCCGCTGTGGCCGAACTCGTCGCCCTACGACGGCAGGTGGGGGCCGCGGGGCCTGGGCGAGACGCTTTTGTGGCCCGTGCTGAGCTTCTGGGAGCCGTCGCGCCTGTCGGAGCTTGGAGTCTATTCCGGCAGACTCACGCTCGCGTTCGCGGCAGCCACGCTCTGCCTTTTGCTGCCGCGGGTCGAGTCGCGCGCGCGCCTCGTCGGGTTGGCCGCGCTACTCGGCTCTTTCATGTGGGGCGCGACGAGCGGCTACGTCCGCTACGCGCTTTTCGTCGAGGTCGCGGGCGGCGTGCTCCTCATCTACCTCGCGCGCTACGCCTGGGAGCGTGTGCGAAGTCTGCCGCGCGCGCTCAGAGTGGCCGCGGCGGCGCTGCCCGTCTGCCTGCTCGTCGCGCAGTGCGCGCTCTCCGCCCAGTACGTCCGGCAGAAAGAGTGGGGCGGTCGCCCGACTGTCTTCGACGATGCGGCGGGCTACCGCAGAGAGCTGCGATGGGTCTGGCGCGACCGCGACCTGTTGAAGTTCCAGCCAGCCGAGAACCGGGAGCTTTTCGGGCGCGTGGACGCGTGGGTCGTGAGCGGAGTGAAGTCGAACGGCGTCGAGGCGCTGCTCAGGCCCGACGCGCCCGCGCTCGGCGTCGTTTATTACGAATACTTCGACAGGCCGCAGTCGCGCCAACGCTTCGCGCGCGCCGTCGAGGCGCTGCGCGGCAAGCGCATCTTCTCGCTCGCTCTCAACGACGAGCTTGACGCCTCGCTCGAAGCGCTCAGGCGTCGCCGTTTCGTCGTCGGCGAGATCGAGCCAGTCACCGTCCCCTTCTTCTCCGCGCGGACGCAGCTCGGCATGTCGCTCATCGAGGTCAGCCCGCCCGAAAAGCGCGAGACGCCGCGCCGCGGCCCCGGCACGCCCGAAGTGACCGAGGCCGCCGCGCCACTCGACGACGACGCCTTCGTCACCGCCTTCTCTGTCGCGGACGCACCCCCGCGGATGCGCCCCGGACAGAGGGCGACGATTCACGTCTCCGTGAAGAACGCGAGCGAGTTCGTGTGGCCCGCGCGCGGGCGCAAGGATTACGCGTACCTCATCAACCTGAGCGACACGTGGCTCGGCGCGGACGGCCAGACGCTCGTCAACAACATGGACGGCAGGAGCGGTCTGCCGCACGACCTCTGGCCCGGCGAGTCGGTCGAGGTGGCGCTCGACATCAACGCGCCGAAGGAGCCGGGCGAGTACGTCCTTGAGGTCGGACTCGTGCAGGAGGGCATCGCCTTCTTCAAAGACAAGGGCGCGGAGACTTGGCGCGCGCGCGTAAAAGTCGAATAATGTCGCGGCAGCCGCCTTTGATGAGGCTGCCGTCAAATCTAAAGTCATCGTGGAGGACAACGAACGAATGAGACTCAAGACCGCTCTGCGCGCGCTCGTCGTCGCGTGCGCGCTCGTCGCAGCCGCCGGGTGTCGTCAGGAGGCGGGCAACACGAACGCGGGCGGCGCGGCCAGTGTGAAGCCCACGCCCTCGAAGAAGGACGCGGCGGCGCTTCCAGAAAACGGCTTCAAGGCGCAGATCAGCGTGGCCGACCCGCCCGCTAAGCTTCGCGCCGGGCAGAAGGCGACCTTGCAGGTCAAGGTCAAGAACGTGAGCGACGCGCAGTGGTACGCGCGCGGCGGCGAGGTCAACACGTTCCCCGACAACCGCTTCTACATCGCCGCGGGCGACCGCTGGCTCAAGGCGGACGGCCAGACGCTCGTCACCAACATGGACGGTCGCTACGGACTCCAGCGCGACCTCAAGCCCGGCGAGGAAGAAGACGTGCCGCTCCAGATCACCGCGCCCAAAGAGCCGGGCGACTACGTCCTCGAAGTTGACCTGATTCAGGAGCAGGTGGCGTGGTTCAGCGATAAGGGGTCGCCGACGGCGAGGGTCAAGGTCACGGTGGTTCGATAACCGCAGGGGGCAAAGGGCAAAAGGGGAAGAGGGTAAAAGGGAAAGAAAGGCCAGCCACCCCCTTTCACCTTTTGCCCTTTCCCCTCTTCCCCTCTTCTTTTATGCGTCTCGCATACTTCAGCCCGCTCACGCCGCAGCGTTCGGGGATAGCCGACTACAGCGAGGAGCTTCTGCCGCACCTTTCCGAAGGCGCGGAGATCACGCTCTTCGTTGACGGCTTCGAGCCGACGAGCCGGAGCTTGCGCGCGCGCCTGCCCGTGCGCGACTTCAGGCGCGACCCTTCCCTGCTGCGCTCGCTCGCGGAGTTCGACGCGGTCGTCTATCACATGGGCAACGACCACCGCTACCACGCCGGGATACTCGAAGCTATGCAAGCTCACCCCGGCGTCGTCGTCTTCCACGACTTCGCGCTGCAAGACTTCTTCCTCGGACTCGCGCGCGAGCGCGGCGACCTCCGCCTGTATCTCGACGAGGTGGCCGCCTGCCACGGCGAAGAGGCGCGGCGCGAGGCCGCCCGTGCGCTCGCGCGCGGCGGTACGCCTTCGATAGTCGCGCGCCCCGTCGAGTTTCCGCTCAACCGCCGCGTCGCGCTCTCGGCGGAAGCCGTCATCGTCCACTCCGAGTGGAGCCGCGCCCGCTTCGCCAGGCTAGCGCCCGGAGTCCCCGTCGCGCACATACAGATGCCCATCCGCCCGCCCGCCGCGAAGCGCCACGAAGAGGCCGCCGGGGACGGCGAAGTCCGCATCGCCAACTTCGGCCTCATCACCCCCGGCAAAGGCATCGAGCACGCGCTGCGCGCCCTCTCCGCGCTCAAAGAGTCGCAACGCTTCCGCTACGCGCTCGTCGGCGACCCGAACCCCTTCTTCGACGTGCGCGAGATCATCCGCCGCTACCGCCTGGAGGAGCGAGTCGAGATCACGGGCCACGTCTCTTTGGACGAGTTCGAGCGGCGCATCGCGGAGACCGACATCGCGCTCAACATGCGCGAGCGCACCGTCGGCGAGACTTCGGCGAGCCTCTGCCGCATCATGGCCGCGGGCGTCTGCGCCATCGTCGCCGACGTGGGCTGGTACTCGGAGCTGCCCGACGACTGCGTCGTCAAAGTCCCGCTCGGCGCGCGCACGGACGCGCTGCTTGCGGCCTACCTCGAACGGCTCATCGAGGACGCGCCCCTGCGTGCGCGCATCGGCGAGAACGCGCGCCGCCACGCGCTCGCCGCGCACTCGGTCGAGCGCAGCGCCGCCGACTACCTCGCCTTCATCAATGAGGTGGCCGCGCGCCGCCCGCGCCGTAGGCTCGTCTCGTCGGTCTCGAACGAACTCGCGCTCCTCGGCGTCTCGGACGCGGACGAGAGCGTCCTGCGCGGCGTCGCCGCCGACATCGCCGCGCTCGCGCCCGCGCACGTCTTCGAGGGCGACGCCGTCACGAGCGACAACGGCAACGCCGCGCCTTCCATCATGCCCGCGAGCAACAACGGGGCGGGGCGACAGACCGGCGCGGCGGTATCAGGTCGGACGGAAGCGACGACGCACGGGTCGAATCCTTCGTCCGTCGCCGCCGGAAACGGGAGCGCCGCGGGAATCAAGGCGGCGACTCCTTCGTCAACACCAGCCGGGCGGCTGCCGAAGATTGAGGGCGTTGACTACAAGCGCGCGGCGGTCGAATACTTGGGCCGCCTCTCGGAGGAGCGCCGACACCACCTGCGGACGAAACCCTTCTACAACCTCGCCAACCGGCCCGCGAAGTACAAGGGCGACGGCATGGACGAGGACATGCGCCGACACTTCTGCGACTTCGCCAACATGGCCGTCGCCCTCGCCCTCCCCGACGGGAGCCGCGTCCTCGACGTGGGCTGCGGCTCCGGCTGGCTCAGCGAATACTTCGCGCGCCTCGGCTACGAAGTCCGCGGCATAGACATCAGCCCCGACCTCGTCGAGATGTCGCGCGAGCGCGTCGCGCGCGTCCCCTACGGCGTTGACCACGAGACGCCGCTTCGCTGCACGTTCCAGGTGCACGACATCGAGCGCGCGCCGCTCGCCGAGCGGTTCGACGCCGTCGTCTGCTACGACTCGCTCCACCACTTCGAGGACGAGCGCGCGGTCGTCCGACACCTCGCCGCAATGCTCCCGGTGGGCGGCCAACTCTTCATCCTCGAAGGCGAGCGCCCACCCGCAGGCTCTGAGAGCGAGGAGGAGCTGCGCGAAGTGATGCGCGAGTTCCGCACGCTCGAATCTCCCTTCGACCACGGATACCTGCGCGCGCTCCTCGACGAGCACGGCTTCGCCGTCGTCGGCGACTACGTTTCGGTCAACGGCCTCTTCGAGCGCGACATGCTCGAAGGCGACCGCCTCCCCTTGCGCAAGCTCCCGACGAGCTACCACTACTTCACCTGCAAGAAGGTCTGCGAGGGCGCGCGCGCCTCGACCGTGCCCGACAGCCGGCGTCCCGGCCTCCTGCGCGCTCGCTTCTCCCCGCTCGGCGACATGTCCGAACACGTCGCGCCCGGAGAACTGCTCACAGTCCCGTTCGCAGTCGAGAACACGGGCGACACGCTCTGGCTCACGGGCCAGACCGTGCGCGCCGGCATCGTCATGCCCGCCGTCAGAGTTTTTGACGAGGCGGGCGCGCTCGTCAGCGAGTTCCACGGCGAGCCGCTTCTGCCGCGCGCCGTCGCGCCCGGCGAGACGGTCAAACTCAAGATCGAGTACACCGCGCCCCGACGCCCCGGCGCGTACACGCTGAAAATAGACCTCGTTGACCAGCACGTCTGCTGGTTCGAGCAGCAAGGCTCCGAGCCGTTGTTGATTCGCTTCAATGTCGTTTGAAAGACGATGACGAGGGAAGAGATTCTAACAGAGCTGGTGCGGCTTCAGCCGTGGTTCCACCGCATCGCCCTCGGCGGCGGCCTCTACACGAAGACCGAGAGCGTGATGGGCGAGCCGGTGGATCACCCGGCGAAGCCCTGGGAGACAATCGGCAAGTGCCTGCCCGAAGACTTGACGGGGAAGACGGTGCTCGACGTGGGCTGCAACGCGGGCTTCTACTCAATCGAGGCGAAGCGGCGCGGCGCGCGCCGAGTCCTCGGTGTTGACGGGCAGCGCCAGCACGTCCGCCAGGCAGTCTTCGTGCGCAAGGCGCTCGGACTCGACATCGAGTACCGGCGCATGAACGTCTATGAGCTGACGCGGCGTCGCGTCGGCGAGTTCGACATTACGCTCGCGCTCGGCCTCGTCTATCACCTCAAGCACCTCGTCCTCGCGTTGGAGAATCTCTACGAGGTGACGCGCGAACTGCTCGTCGTCGAGACGGCCATCCTCCCGCCCAAGCGCACGCCCAAATCTTTCACGCACCCGGTCGGGCGCGCGGAGATGCGCCTGCACCCGCTCGCCTACGTCGAGAACCCGCACGGCGCGAAGGAACAGGTCTTCAACTGGTTCCTGCCCGGCGTCGAGGCGCTCACGGCGCTGCTACGCAACACCGGCTTCGATGAAGTGGAAGTCTTCGAGGTGAAGAACGAGCGCGCCGTCGTCGTCTGCCGCAAGACGCGCGCCCGCGCGGACTCAGACGTGCGTCAACACTACGTCGCCGCGCTCGCGCTCGAAGCCGGCCCGCCCGCGTGTCACCCCGCCGAAGAACTCTCGTTCACGCTGCGCGTCGAGAACGCCGGGCTTGCGCGCTGGCCCGCGCGGGGCGACGAGCCGGACGGGCGGGGGGCCGTGCACCTCGGCTCGCACCTCCTGCGCGCCGACGAGGAGGAGGTCGCCTGGGACTACGCGAGGGCCGACCTGCCACGCGACCTCGAACCGGGCGAGACGGCTCAAGTCGAAATCAAAGCGCGCGCGCCCGCCGAGCCGGGCCGCTACGTCGTCGAGTTCGACATGGTCGCCGAGCACGTCGCATGGTTCGAGGACTTCGGCTCCGGCACGCTGCGGCACGAACTCGTGGTTGAAGAGCCGTAAACCGTAAACCGTGAACCGTGACAGGTAAATCCTGCCTTCCTCTCGTCACGGTTTACGGTTCACGGTTTACGGTTTACGGCTTTCATTTTTCCAACTTTTTCCGCCCGGCTGGCGTCAAAAGGAGAGTGCGCGGGCGTGGCCTGCGCGCGGTTTTCCGGGGTCTAAATCTTCGCTTTTATTGAAGTTGACAAACGTCCGGGGCGGTGACTACACTGACTTTGGTCGTGACGGGAGCAGCCCCGCTTCCGGCAAGAGTTAAACCGATACCTTGCCTCGCGGGCCTCTTGACGGCGGACTCACTCGCCCGGTTCGGAAATATTTTGGAGCACCAGAATGCGTAAGCTTATCGTCGCAGTATTCGTCGCGGCCTTCGCCGCCGCGCCCGCGTTCGCGCAGAGCCAGCAGGCTCCGACGCTGCGGATCGTCTCGGAGGACGGCAACCGCCTGCCCTCGGATTTGCTCTACGGCAACACGAAGGTCAAGCCGCTCAGGCTTCGCCCCGGCACTAATCAGCCCATCACGATTGACGACACGGACTTCTACGTCCAGCAGCAGTACGTGGACTTCCTCTCGCGCTTCCCCGACCAGTCGGGCTTCTCCTTCTGGCAGAACGACATCAACCAGTGCGGCACGAACCAGGCCTGCGTTGACGCGCACCGCGTCAACGTCTCCGCCGCCTTCTTCCTCTCGATAGAGTTCCAGCAGACCGGCTTCCTCGTTTACAGGCTCAACAAGGCCGCGTTCGGCGATATCCCGAACACGCCCGTGCCCGTGCGCCGCGAGACCTTCATGCCCGACACGCGCTCGATCTCGAACGGCGTCGTCGTCGGCGCGCAAGGGTGGGAGCAGCAGCTTGAGTCGAACAAGGTCGCCTTCACCCAAGGGTTCGTCCAGCGCCCCGCGTTCGTGGCCGCCTACCCGCAGGGGATGGCAGCCGACGCATACGTGAACGCGCTATTCACCAAAGCCGGCGTGACGCCGACGGCTCAGGAACTGCAAGCGGCCATCACGGTCTACGGCGCGGGCGACACCACCGGACGGGCAGCTTCATTGCGCTCGGTGGCTGAGAGCCAGACCCTCCAGCAGCGCGAGTTCAATAAGGCTTTCGTGCTGATGCAATACTTCGGCTACCTCAAGCGCAACCCGAACGACCTGCCGGACTCGGACTACAGCGGCTACAACTTCTGGCTCTCGAAGCTCAACCAGTTTAACGGCGACTTCGGGAGCGCCGAGATGGTCAAGGCGTTCGTCTCTTCCATCGAGTACCGCGCTAGGTTCTAAACAAGTTCGATCAGCTTCCGCGAAAAAGCTTTGAGGGCGTCAACCGGGTTGACGCCCTCAAAGCTTTTTATGGGCCGGCGCGTCCCGCCTCAGTCGCGCACGGCGACGAGCGTCGGCCTCTCCTCGAAGCGCCCCTCGTAGTCGTGGTAGTAGTTCGAGTAGCCGACCTTCGCGATTCTGAATCCGAGGATGGCGAGTATCTCGCGGTAGAGTCCGACCGAGTAAGTCCACCACGTGAAGTCGTGTTCGGGCCGGTCGGCGCGCGGCTCGAAGCGCGCGACACGCTCCTCCGTGTGAATCAGCGGCGTGACGAGCACCAGAGTCTCGCGCGTCAGCCGCGCTATCGAGGCGAGCGCCGTGACTTGGTCGCTCAGGTGTTCGAGCACCGCGCCCACAATCGAAACGTCGAACTCGCCCAGCTCCGGCGGCAGCGCGTAGATGTTCCCGTAGTAGGCTTCGGCCTTCGAGCCGAGCAGCCGGTGGCAGAGCCAGTAGGCGTTCTTCCACTTCTCGACGATGAGGTTGTGGTGATAGGCCCAACTCTCGTAATCCCTGTAGTAGAGCTTGTCCTTGAACGGCACGAACGCCTGCTGGCGCACGTCGCTCATGTCGAACGAGAGGACGCGCGACGCGCCGTGCCGCTCCGCCTCGAAGCTCAGGAAGCCGGTGGCCGCGCCCACGTCGAGCACCGTCTTGCCCGACACGCCGACGCCGCCGACGTAGTCGTCGAAGCGCCCGCGCAAGTCCCAGTGGCCGCGCACGAGGCCAAAGCCCGGCACGTCCATCGTGTGGTAGAAGTAGCAGTCTTCGAGCCTCTCGACGAGGCGCGGCTGCGCGAGCAGCGAACCCCGCCCCGCCCCTTCGCCCGTGTCGTTCACTCTCGGCTGTTCTTCTTTCAAGGCTGTTGACGCCCCGGTTTGCAGAGACTCCGGCGTCCGTGAATTCTGTCGTTCGTAATCAGACTTCCTCGCGCACCGTGACTGCCTCCTCATCTCTCCTTCGCCCGGCTCCGCGCAAACTCAACCGGCGCGAGAGCGACGCGGGCACGACGCGCGACGACCAGAGCAAGAGCGCCGCGAGCGTGAGCAGCGAGACGAGGAGTCCGACGAGAACCGACTTCGGTCGGTAGATGAACTCGACGCGGTGCTCGCCCGCCGCGAGCACGACGCCGCGCAGATCGTAGTCCACGCGCAGGTCTTCAGCCGCGCGCCCGTCAACGTAAGCGCGCCAGCCGGGGTAATGATTCTCACTCAAGACGAGGATCGAGGGCGCTGCCGACGCGGTCTTTACCTCGACGCGGTTCGGCTCGCGCCGCGTCACCTCCGCGCGCGCCGACGAATCTTCGGCAGCGGCCTCTTGAAAGTCGAGCGGCGCTTCGACGAGCGCCGTCCGCCTCGGCTCCCACTCGCCGCCGTCCGGCAGGCGGCCCGTGCGGATAACGCCGAGCATCTCCTCTTGTGAGAGAACACGCGCACCGGAGGCGAGCCACGCGGGCGGCAGCACGCGCGTGTTCTCGAACACCGCCACGTCGCCCACCTGCGCGAGTCGCCGCCATCGCTGCGTCGCCGCGGACTCGCCCCGCCGCGTCGCCGCCTCGACTTGCTGCGCCGTCGCGGTCGTCGCAGGGGCGGACGGCTGCGACGACGCTTGCGTTTGGCTCTGCTGCGATGCCACCTGTGTCTGACCCTGCGGCGTCATTTGCGCCTGGGCTTGTGTTGTCGCTCGCGCTCGACTCGAAACCGTCTGACTCGGCGGCGTCGCCTGGGTTGAGCCTGAGTCCTTCCTCACCCACTCGCGGCGCAGCGCAAACGCCTTGCCGACGGCCTCGTCAACGAGCGACACGCGCAGCACGCCGAGCGTCAGGTCGGGCGCGTGCCGAAAGGCCGCGACCGTGATCTCGCCGCCCGTGACGACGGCCTTCTCCGGCAGCTTGAAGGACGAGACGTAGGCGTGGGCCTCGTAACGCCCCTGCGCGTCCTCGACCGTGTAGCTCGTCGCCACGGGCGCGCGGCTGTGCTTGATCTGCGCGCGTATGTCCGCGCGGTCGTAGGCCCACTCGGAGGTGTGCTCGCCCGCGCGCAGCTCGAAGTCGAACGTCTTCCCGCCCTCGGCGCGCAAGACCAGCCGCGCCACGACCGCGCCTTCGGGAACGTCAACAGACCACGACAGGTTCGTCAGAAGCGCAACGCGGTCGGCCTCGACCGCCGGCACTGTGAAGAGGAGGCGCGCGCCCGCGCCGACGCTCGGCAGCCCCAGGTCTTCCGCGGCGAAACGCTGCCCGCCGAACTCCTCAGTCGCCGCGGGGAAGTCGGGCGCGGCGACGGGCGAAGTTAGCGTTGACGCGGATGGCGACGGCGAAGATTGAGAGGCGGAAGCGTTCGAGGTTGACGGGTTCGATGTCGAAGAAGCGTTCGACGTGGAAGAAGAGTTCGCGGCCGGGTTCGACGCGGCGGAGGCCGCGCCCGCGAACGGCCTCGTCAGGAGGTAGCGCACGTTGAGCAGGTCAAGCTCGCGGCCCTCGCCGCGCAGCGTCCGCTCCGGGTCGGAGAGTTCGCCCCAGACCTTCATGTCGCCCGCCAGGCGGCTGTAGCGCGACAGCCCGAAGCCGTCGTAGCCCGCGGCGTTCTCGACGCCGTACATCTCGTAAACGTCCGGCTGGAGTTCAGGAATCCAGCGCCCGCCGGGCGTGTTCGCCGGGACGGGCAGCGAAGGGTCGAACGGCTGGTCTTCCGTCAGGATGCGGTACGGCTTGCCGCCTTTCTGCATCGCACCCTCGCCGTCGGCGCGTGCGCGTTCTTCCGACTCGTGCTCGCGCAGGTAACGGACGGTCGCCGGCTCGCCCCACAACTCGAAGTCAAACTTCGGACTCCCGACGCGCCAGCCGCTCGACTGCCCCCACACCGCCGAGTCGAGCGCGATGAGCGCGACTAATAACACCGCCGCGCCTTGCCTTCGCCCGCGCGCAAAAACCCACACGGCCCACGCGCCGACAGCCGCGAACGCGACCGGCAGGAAAAGCTCCGGCGCGCGCAGCACGGCGACCGGAGCCACGCGACCGAGACGAAAATCAACGGGCCGCCCCCACGTCACCGCCAGACACGTCAACAGAAACACGGACGCGCCGACAGCGAGCGCGCGTCGCGTAGTTTTCGACTCGCCCCGCGCTACGGCGAGAGCGGTCAAGCCGCGACCGGCCAGCACGGCAAGCGCGAACTCCGCTTCCATCAGGTGTCGCGCCGGGACGCGGAAGAGGTTCAGCACGGGAACGTAGTAAATCAGTTGGTAGAGTCCGAGCGGCGCGTAGCGACCGAGCGCGAGCGCGAAGGCCGCGAGCGACGCCGCGGCCCAGAACTTCGTGCGCGCGTCGGGCCTCAAGACTACGGCCAGCAATGCCAGCATCAGCGCCGCCGCGCCGACGTAGGTGACGTACTCGCCGAAGAACGGCGGGCCGACGTAAGGCGCGCGGAACAGACGCCCGTCGCCGCCGCCCGAAAGAAACGGCGCGAGGAGCGTGAGCACGAAGCGGCGCGGCATGGAGAACGAAGTGAAGAAGTCATACGTGGCCGCGGCGCGCGGGCTGTTGCGCAGCAACTCGAAGGTCGGTAGGATTTGCACCGCGGACAGAAGCACGCCCGCGCCGACGAGGGCGAGTGAGCGCAAGTAGTCGCCCCGCCTCTCAACGGACGCGCGCGCCATGACGAGGGCATAGGCGGACGCGAGCAGAAGCGAATAAGCGAACGTTTGCTGGTGGCCGACGAAGGATTGCAGCGCGACGAGCGCGGCCAGCAGCACGCCGCGACGCCGTCGTCCCGTCGAGCCGTAGCCGTCAACGGCCCACAGAACCCACGGCATCAACGCGCCGGTCTGCGCGATGTTCGTGTGGCCGATCTGGCAGACCATGAAGGCGCTCCACTGCCAGACGAGGCCCGTCGCCAAAGACCCCGCCGCGCCCGCCCCGCTCCGCCGCGCGTAAAGGTAAGCGCCTATCCCTGCGAGCGAGTAGGTCGAGAGCATCATCAGGTTCGTGGCAACCGGCACGGAGAAGGCGAGGTAGAACCAGTTGAGCGGGAAGAGCACGCCCCCTTGCGCCGCGCCATGCAGCGGCATGCCGCAGAAAATGTACGGATTCCAGAGCGGCAGACTTCCGTCGAGGAAGATGCGCGCGGCGGCGGCGCGCAGAGGCACGTTGAAGATCACGCCGTCGTCGGGCGAGATGACCAGCTCGCCCGCGACCGCCGGGAAGAAGTAGGCGAGGGGCGCGAGCGCGACGGCGAGCGCGGCCAGCGCGTCGGCACGTATCCTCAGGCGAGAGCTGAATGGACGAGTCATTGAATCAGGAGCGCGAACTGGCGGACAGCACGGCTCTCGTCTTCGAGCCGCGGCGCGCGTTGGCGTCTGCGCGGCGTTGGGCGCTGGCGCGTCGGGCGGAACTCTTATGCGCCGCGCTGCTCGCCGTCGCGTCCGCGCAGATGCTCGCAGTCGTCGCGCGCAAGAGCATCACTATTGACGAGATCGTGATGATTCCCGCGGCATACTACCACCTCGCCGCGGGCGACTTCCAACTCGTCAACGAGCACCCGCCGCTCTCGAAAATAGTCGCCGCCGTCCCGCTCCTTTTCCTCCAGCCGGACGAGGCGCGGCCCGAACAGATCAACGACCCGCCCGACTCGCCCAAAGCGAAGTGGGCCTACCAGGAGAGGTTCTGGGAAAACAACCCCGGCCTCTTCGAGCCGCTCTCCTTCTGGCCGCGCGTGCCGATGATCGCGCTCACCATTGCGCTCGGCCTCGTCGTCTTCATCTTCGCGCGCGAGCTGTTCGGCGCGCGCGCCGCCGTGCTCGCCGTCGCGCTCTACAGTCTGGAGCCGACGGTGCTCGCCCATGGGCGCGTCGTGCAGACCGACATTCCCGCGGCGTTCGGCTACCTTCTGCTCTTCTTCGCGCTCTACCGCTACAACGCCGCGCCCGCGCCCCGGCGTGCGCTAGGCTTGGGCGTCGCAGCCGGCGTCGCCATCCTCTCCAAATACTCCATGCTGCTCGCCGCGCCCGTACTCGCCGCCTACCTTCTCGTGCTGCTGTGGCGCACGCCGCGTTCGGGGCGGAAGCGTTCGACCCTTTTCAAGCACGCCGCGCTCGTCACGCTCGCCGCCCTGCTCGTCGTCAACGCGGCCTACTTCTTCCAGCACCGCCCGCTCGTCGAGGCGGACGCGCAGTGGATTCAGAAAGCTTTTCCGTCAAACGCCGGCGCTGTGATGACGGCGGCGAGCGCTCTCTCCTATCTGCTGCCGACCGACTTCGTGATCGGCGTCTTCTTCCAAATCTGGCACAACGGCGAGGGGCACTCCGCCGGGCTGCTCGGCATGTACAGCAACACGGGCTGGTGGTACTACTTCCCC
>QHXN01000062.1 GCA_003222975.1 Acidobacteriota bacterium
ATGTGTGGGAGTGGTGTCAGGATTTGTATCACAAATCTTATGCGGGTGCGCCTAGGGACGGGAGCGCGTGGCTGAGCGGCGGAGAGGAGAAGCGCCGAGTGTTGCGCGGCGGGTCGTGGTACATGCATGCCTACGACTGCCGCTCTGCCCTCCGCCTCCAGCTCCAACAAGACCTCCGCGGCTCCGATGTCGGATTTCGCATCGTGGCGGTCGCGCGGCAGTAGCCATTGCGGTTTTGACCACGTCTCACCCGTGAACTGATTCATCTTTGCGGGAAGAAACAGAAGCGCGGGCCGGCGTTGGAGAATAAATTCAACGTCGGCCCGCGCTGTTTGTGCGTAGCTGCCTGCGGGCTATGCTTGGGGTGTCCTCGCGCGTGCAGGCGGTTTACTGTTGCGTCTTGGTCGGTTTGGGTGTGCGGCGGGTCGGTTTTTTGTATTCGGTGGTCTTCTTGCGACCGACCGATTGGAATTGGTTAGAGTCTTTGCCGTATTGTGCGCCTATGGAGTCGCGCATGCCTACGACCTTGTTGTGGAAGCGGTGTGTGGCGGCGACCGCGTCGTCGCGCGCGGCTTTGAAGACGGCTTCGGCTTGCGCGAGGGCGGCCATTTTGGCGTCCATCTCGGTCTGCGCGTCGAGCAGCGATTGCGTGGTGTAATCCCTGTTCGCCGGAGCGTAGTCCGTGATGGCCTGCACAGCCGAAAGGCTGTCGCGGTCGGCTGCGATGACGGACGGCTTGAGGGACTTGGTGTGGTTCTGCGCCATGAAGGAATCTCCTTGTGAGCCTAGAGAGACAAGACGCGAGGACGCGCGCATCATACTCGCCGCGCCGTCGTCTGACAAGATAAATTCTCTCGCCGGAGTAGCACCCAAGCGCCACGTCGAAGCGTCTTCGCCCAACGTCAATTAAGCCTCCCGTGTCGGCGTGCGAATCTCTCTCATTGGCAACGAAAGAGCGCGCATACGCGCCGAAACTACTCCACGCAGAGAGGCAACATCGCCTAACATAGATGCGACATCTCGCAAAAGAGAAGAACGAGCGCCGAATGTAGATATTCTATCGCTTGACAGAGCAACCTCATCTCACAAAAGAGATGCCGCCTCTCCGCTTAGAGAGGCGGCATCTCTTTTGAAAGTCTCTGTGTCTCTCCTCTCGGATGAAGCTTCGCCTGTGAGCAAATCAAAGAAAAAGCAGGTTTTTAACTATATTTGCTAAAGTTTGTGCCCATTCGAGCGGGCGAGGTGCGCTTTGAGGAAGCGCCCGGTGTGCGAGGCGGGCGTCCGCATGATCTCTTCGGGCGTGCCGGTGGCGACGACGTGGCCGCCCAAGTCGCCGCCTTCGGGGCCGAGGTCAATGATGTGGTCGGCGGTTTTTATCACGTCGAGGTTGTGCTCGATGACGAGGAGCGAGCCGCCCGCTTCGACCAGAGTGCGGAAGGCGGCGAGCAGCTTGTTGATGTCGTCGAAGTGGAGGCCCGTGGTCGGCTCGTCGAAGATGTAGAGCGTGCGTGCGCCGGTGCGCTTCGAGAGATAGGAGGCGAGCTTGACGCGCTGCGCTTCGCCGCCCGAAAGCGTTGTGGCCGACTGGCCGAGGCGGAGGTAGCCGAGGCCCACGTCGTCGAGGACGCGCAGGCGGTTACTGATCTTCGCGGTGTCGCGGAAAAACGTCATCGCCTCGCGCACGGTCATGTTGAGCACGTCGTTGATGTTCTTGCCGCGGTAGCGCACGTCCAAGATTTGCGGCTTGAAGCGCGTGCCCTTGCACTCCTCGCAGACCAATTCCACGTCGGCGAGGAACTGCATCTCGACCGTCACCGTGCCGTCGCCCTCGCACACGTCGCAGCGCCCGCCCGGCACGTTGAAGGAGAAGTGCGAGGGGTCGAAGCCCTTCGACTGCGCGTCGCGCGTCTGCGAGAAGACCTCGCGGACGGCGTCGTAGGTCTTGATGTAGGTGACCGGGTTCGAGCGCGGCGTGCGACCGATGGGCGACTGGTCAACGAGGATCACGTCGTCTATGTTCTGCGCGCCCGCAAGCTCTCGGAACGCGCCGACGTGGCCCTGCCACTCGCCCCGCTGCTTCTTCAGGCCCGCGAAGACGACATCGTGGACGAGCGTTGACTTACCCGACCCGGAGACGCCCGTGACGCAGACGAGCATTTCCAGAGGGATGTCCACGTCAACGCCCTTGAGGTTGTGCTCGGTCGCGCCGCGCACACTGAGTCGCTTCTTCTTCGCGGCGCGGCGCTGCTTCGGCTCTTTGATCTCAACCTCGCCGCGCAGGTACTTACTTGTGAGCGTCGCGCCCGATTTCAGAAGCCCCTCGAAGTCGCCTTCGTAAACCACCTTGCCGCCCAGTTCGCCCGCCGCCGGGCCGATGTCGAGGATGTGGTCGGCGGCGCGCATCATCTCCTCGTCGTGCTCGACGACGAGGACGGTGTTTCCGATGTCGCGCAGGTTGTGGAGCAGTTTGATGAGGCGCTCCGAGTCGCGCGGGTGCAGGCCGATGGAAGGCTCGTCCAGGACGTAGAGCGCGCCGACGAGGGACGAGCCGAGGTTCGTCGCCAGTTGTATGCGCTGCGCCTCGCCGCCCGAAAGCGTGGAGGCGAGGCGGTCGAGCGTCAGGTAATCAAGCCCCACGTCAACGAGGAACTTGAGGCGTCGCCTGATCTCGAAGAGAACCTTGTCGGCGATGGCCGTCTGCTCCGGCGTCAGTTGCAGTCCGTCGAAGAAGACGGCGGCGTCTTTGATCGAGAGCGCGCAGATTTCGGGGAGCGTCCGTCCTCCAACGCGCACGTCGCGCGCCTCCTGCCTCAGTCTTCCGCCGCCGCAGTCGGGGCAGAGCGTGTAGCCGCGGTACTTCGAGAGGAAGACGCGGACGTGCAGCTTGTACTTCTTCGTCTCCAGCCACTCGAAGAAGCCGCGCACGCCGCTGAAGCCGTTCCTGCCCTCGACGACGGCTCGCTGCTGCTGCCGCGTCAGCTCCTGAAAAGGAACGTCGAAGGGAATCTTCTCCTGGCGGGAGAAGCGCCGAAGCTCCGTGCGCGCCCAGTCGTACTGCGGCTTCGTCCAAGGCTCGATTGCGCCCTCGGCGAGCGAGAGCTGCGGGTTGGGGATGACGAGGTCGAGGTCAAGCCCGATGGTGTTGCCGAAGCCCTGGCAGGTGGGGCACGCGCCGAAAGGGTTGTTGAAGCTGAAGAGTCGCGGTTCGGGCTGCTCGTAGATTGTCCCGTCGTACTTGCACTCGAAGCGTTCGGAGAACTTGAGGGCGCGCGGCTCCGGCTCGACCGTTTGCACGAACGCCTGCCCGTGCCCCTCTATGAAGCAGGTCTCGAACGAGTCAACGAGTCGCTCGCGCACGTCGGCGCGGGCGACGAGGCGGTCAACCAAAACGAAGACGCCCTCGAAGTCGGCGCGCGTGTAGTCGTCGGGCGAGCGCAGCTCGATTGTCTCGCCGCCCGCGAACAGGCGTGTGAAGCCGCGCTGCATGAGGCTCATCACGTGCGCCGTGACGACGTGACGGGGAGACGGGGCGACGGGGCGACGGGGCGAGCCGGAGCCGCCGCGACCGCCGCTCTTATTTTTCTTCGCCCCGTCTCCCCGTCGCCCCGTCTCCCCGTCTCCGTTCCTCCCCGTCTCAGAAAGTCCCGCGGAGGCGGGGAAGAGGACGTAGAAGCGCGTCCCCTCCGGCAAAGCGTCGAGCGTCTCCTGCGCCGAAGACTCCGGCGAGTCCTTGCGCACCTCGCGCCCGCAGACGCGGCAGAGGGTCACGCCGACGCGGGCGTAAAGCAGGCGCAGGTAGTCATAGACTTCGGTCTGCGTGCCCACGGTCGAGCGCGGGTTGCGCGTCGAGTTCTTCTGCCGGATGGCGATGGCCGGAGGTATGCCGAGCACCTCGTCCACGTCCGGCTTGTCCATCCGCTCTAAGAACTGGCGGGCGTAGGCCGAGAGCGATTCGACGTAGCGGCGCTGCCCCTCGGCGTAGATCGTGTCGAAGGCCAGAGACGACTTGCCGGAGCCGGAGACGCCTGTGACGACCGTCAGCTTTTCGACGGGGATGGAGAACGAGACGTTCTTCAGGTTGTTGACGCGCGCCCCGCGCACGATGATTGCTTCTTCATTCATGGCTCTAAAACTGCACGCCGCGGCGCACAGTGAACTCTCTGGCCCCTCGGCGAACCGGACATGATAACCTTTTTTTCGACGCAGGCGAAATGGAGGAGGCTGTTCATCGGGAGGATTTGGAAATGGCGGGCGGGATGGTGCAGACTGGCCGCATGAAGAAGTTTTTGCTGGCCGCCGCGCTCCTCGCGTCGAGCGCCGCGCCACTCCCGTCTCAACTCCCGAAAGTCAACGACGGAAAGGCCGCACGAGCACGCCCTTCATCCAGAATCATCAACGCCGACCAGCTCCTCGAAGACGTGCGGATACTTTCGGCGGACGCGATGGAGGGGCGCGGCGCGGGCACCGCGGGCGGCGCGATGGCGCGCGCCTATATCATCCGTCGCTTCGCGGACGCGGGGCTGAAGCCGCTGTGGCCGTCCTACGAACAGCCCTTCGACCTCCCGCCGGGCGAGGACGGCAAGGCGCGTGAGGGTGCGAACGTCGTCGGCCTTGTGCGCGGCAGGAATCACCCGGAGCGCTTCGTCGTCGTCACGGCGCACTACGACCACCTCGGCATAAGGAACGGGCAGATTTACAACGGCGCGGACGACAACGCTTCGGGCGTTGCCGCCATCCTGCAACTCGCCGCGCACTTCAGCCGCGACCGTCCCGACAACTCCTTGATCTTCGCCGCGCTCGACGCCGAAGAGATCGGCCTCGTCGGCGCTTCCGCCTTCGTCAAACAACTCCGGGCCGAGGGGCGCGATGTGGCTTTGAACGTCAACCTCGACATGGTCAGTCACAACGACCGCGGCGAGCTTTACGCCGCAGGCGCTTACCGCACGCCCGCGCTGCGGCCCTACCTCGAACAGGTCGCGGCGCGTGCGCCCGTCCATCTACTACTCGGCCACGACCGCCCCGACGAGGGGCACGACGACTGGACGAACCAGTCCGACCAGTACGCCTTCCACAAGGCCGGCGTCCCCTGGGTCTATTTCGGCGTCGAAGACCACAAGGATTACCACAAGCCCACGGACGACTTCGAGACCATCACGCCTGTCTTCTTCGTCCATGCCGCCGAGACCATACTCGACGCCGTCGAAGTCCTGGACGCAAACCTTCCGTCGGCCACCGCGAAGAAGGCCGGCGCGTAGCGCGAGCAGCCGCCAGAGTCGCAAGCGCATCCGCCGCGCGCGCGTCGCGCTTGACCGCGGGGCGCGTCGGTGAAATTCTTGTCCGTGCTCTTTGACGGCCCGCCTAACGCGGCGGCAAACATTCAGGAAGGCTGAACAGTCAGCATCCGAGGAATCTTTAACGGTGGACGCCCTACTTAATGACGTTGAGGTGCGCGTCGTCGGCTCGCTCGCCGAGAAGCAGGTGACGACGCCGGATTACTACCCGCTGACGCTGAACGCGCTCGTGCACGCGTGCAACCAGATTTCCAACCGCGAGCCTGTCATGCAACTCGACGAGCGGGCGGTCGCGGAGGCGGTCGAGTCTTTGCGCGGGAAGAACCTGGTTTACATTTTCTACGGCGCGGAGAGCCGCGTGCCGAAGTACAAGCACATGATGCGCGAGGTGTTCGGCCTCTCGCCGCAGGAGTTGGCCGCCATGTGCGTGCTGATGCTGCGCGGCTCGCAGACGGTCGGGGAGGTTCGCGGGCGCACCGGTAGGCTCTACGACTTCGCAGACCTCTCGGAAGTCGAAGCGACGCTCGAAGGGCTGGCGAACAGGGACGAACCGCTCGTCGCGAAACTTCCGCGCCAGCCCGGTCGCAAGGAGGCGCGCTACGCGCACCTGCTCGCGGGCGCGCCCGCCGTCGAAGAGTCGAGCGCCGAAGGCGCGAACGCGACTCACGCGCGCGAGACCGCGGGCGAAAGAATCGCGCGGCTCGAAGCGGAGGTCGAACGCTTGCGAAGTGAGGTCGCGGAGTTGCGCCGCCAGCTCGAAGATTTCCGCAGGCAGTTTGAATAGGACGGGCAGCAACTTGAGCAGGACGGGCAGCCACGTGCGCCGCGCCGCCAAACTCCGGCGCGACTTCTACACGCGCGGCGACACGCTCGCCGTCGCCCGCGACCTATTGGGCAAGCGGCTCGTCGTGCCCGCGCCGACGGGCGAGCGCGTGTCGGGTCGCATCGTCGAAGTGGAAGCTTACCTTGGCGTCGGCGACAAGGCGGCCCACTCTTACGGCGACCGCCGGACAGCGCGCACCGAGACGATGTACAAGGTCGGCGGCACGGCTTACGTTTTTTTCGTTTATGGGATGCACCACCAGTTCAACGTCGTCGCCGGCCCCGAAGGCGTGCCGCACGCCGTGCTCGTGCGCGCCGTCGAACCCACAGAGGGCGTCGAGTGGATGCTCCGGCGCAGACCCGTGCGAGGGCCGCGCGAGTTGACATCGGGGCCGGGCAAGCTCTGCCAGGCGCTCGGCATTGACCGCACGTACAACGGCGAAGACCTGCTCGGCGCTCGCGTCTGGGTCGAAGACGCGGAACCGTTGTTGGCTGATGAAGAGATAGCTTCGGGCGCGCGCGTCGGCGTCGCCTACGCCGGCGTGGACGCGCTCAAGCCCTGGCGCTTCTGGGTGAAAGGCAGCGAGCACATCAGCCGGAAAGAGAAAACGCAGTTAAGGCAAAACGGGTGAGCGAGCTTTGCAAGTAACTTTCCTGGGGACGAGCGCGGGCGTGCCGACGCGTGCGCGCAACGTTTCGTGCGTGGCGCTGAGGCCGCCGCAGCGCGGCGAGGTGTGGCTCTTCGACTGCGGCGAGGGCACGCAGCACCAACTTCTGCGCAGCGACCTCAACATCAGCCAGGTCACGCGCATCTTCATCACGCACATGCACGGCGACCACGTTTACGGCTTGATGGGCCTGCTCGCGACCTGCGGCATGACGGCCCATGCCCGCGCCGTCAGCCTCTACGGCCCGCGCGGCCTCGCCGAGTACGTGCGCGACGTGAGCCGCCGCACGCAGCTTCACACCTCGTACCCGCTCGAAGTTCACACGGTCGAAGAGGGCGCGGTCTTCGAGGACGAGGAGTACACGGTCGCGTGCGCGCCGCTCAAGCACAGGCTTCCGGCCTACGGCTACCGCGTGACGGAGAAGGATCGCCCCGGCCACTTCGACGTGGAGCGCGCAAAGGAACTCGGCATCCCTTCGGGGCCGTTGTACGGCAGGCTCAAACGGGGCGAGCGCGTGACGCTCGCCGACGGTCGCACTTTCGACGGCGCGGACTTCAGCGGCCCTTCGCTCGCGGGCCGGAGCGTCGCCTACTGCACCGACACAATCTACTGCCGCGGCGCGGTCGAGCTTGCGCGCGACGCAGACCTCCTCATACACGAGGCGACCTTCGCCGAAGCGGACGAGCCGCTCGCCGTGCGCTCGACGCACTCGACCGCGGCGATGGCCGCGCGCGTGGCGCTCGAAGCGGGCGCGCGCCGCCTCATCATCACGCACTTCAGCCCGCGCTACTTCCCCGGCAACCAGACGGGGCCGGACGACCTTCTGCGCGAGGCGCAGGCAGTCTTCCCCGCGACGAAGATGGCGCACGACTTCCTGAGCGTTGACGTTGCGCGCCGCGAGTAGTAAACCTAACTCCCGCGCCTCCCGCCCGGCGCGACCCGGAAAGTTTCGTTCAGCCGCCGCCCGGAGCCGCAAGCTTAAGGGCTTTACACGGCTGCTGTTATGTGTGATACGATGTGCCACGCCTGCAACTCCGGGCCGCGAGTGCTCGCGGCTCTTGTGGGCCGAAAAGCTAAACGCGAGGAGCGAGAAGAATGTCATTCAACAAGATAATCATTGTAGGTAACTTGGGACGTGATCCAGAGTTGCGCTACACGCCGCAAGGGACGGCGGTCTGCCACTTCTCCGTCGCCACGAACGAGAGGCGCAAGGACAAGGCGGGCGAGCAGCAGGACATCACGACGTGGTTCCGCGTGAACGCGTGGGGCCGGCAGGCCGAGAACGTCTCGAAGTATCTGTCGAAGGGCCGGCGCGTTTACGTCGAGGGCCGCCTGCACGTCGAGGACTGGACAGACCGCGACGGCAAGGCGCGCTACACGCTCGAAGTCAACGCCTCGGACATACACTTCCTCGACAGCGCCGCCGACGTTGAAGGCATACCCGTCCGCCAGACGGGGCAGGACGCAGGGCCGCAGGCGGCGCGGGCCGCGGGTGGCGGAGGCGCTCAGTCTCAAGGGCCGGAGATCGAGGACGACGAGATTCCGTTTTAAGGCGCGGCGGCGCGCGAGGCGTTAACTGTCTTGACTGAGATTAAACGCGCCGTCGGCGTACCCGCGGAATGAGCACCACACCGTTCGTACTCCGGTTCGACTCGGGCACGCTGCTGCTCGACGGCGCGGGCGCGGAGGCGCGCGTGCCCACACACTTCCGCTGGGACTCGCGCGTGCTGCGCTGGCGCGCGCCCGCGTGGTCGTACCGGGAGGTCGTCGGCGAGCTTGTGCGCGAGAAGGTCGAATACGAAGACCACGCGCGGGCCTATCACCAGTTCGACTTCCCGACGAAATTTCTGGTCGAGCCGCGGCCTTACCAACAGCAGGCGATTGAAGAATGGAAAAGGGCGGGGCGGCGCGGCGTCGTCGTGCTCCCCACCGGCGCGGGCAAGAGCCTCGTGGCGCAGATGGCTATCGAGCAGGTGAAGCGCTCGACGCTCGTGGTCGTGCCGACGATTGATTTGATGAACCAGTGGTACGACCTCCTGCTTTCGTGCTTCGAGGCGGAGGTCGGACTCATCGGCGGCGGCTACTTCGAGACGGGGGCGCTCACCGTCACGACCTACGCGTCGGCCTTCCGCTTCATGGAGCGGCTCGGCAACCAGTTCGGCCTCGTCATCTTCGACGAGTGCCACCACCTGCCCGCGAGCGTCCACCGCTACGCAGCCGAACTGGCAATCGCACCCTTCCGCCTCGGTCTCTCGGCCACGCCCGAACGCGCCGACGGCGCGGACGCGCTGCTCGAACAACTCATCGGCCCCTTCGTCTTCCGGCGCGAGACGCACGAGCTTGCGGGCGAATACCTTTCGGACTACACGGTCGTCCGCTTGCGCGTGACGCTCTCGGCGGAGGAGCGCGCGGCCTACGAGCGCGAGCGCGACATCTTCCGAAGCTTTCTCAGGGAGAAGGGGATCGGCCTGAGCAGTTTGCGCGGCTTCCAAATGTTCGTCGCGGCGAGCGCGCGCTCCTCCGAGGGGCGGCGCGCGATGCTGGCCTACCGCGAGTCGAAGCGCATCGCTTTGGGGACGGACTCGAAGCTGCGCGTGCTCGCGGAACTTCTCCAACGCCACCGGCGCGAGAAGGTTCTGATATTCACCGCCGAGAACGAGATGGTCTATCGCATCTCCGAGCGCTTCCTCGTTCCCTCAATCACGCACGAGACCGGCATCAAGGAGCGGCGCGCGTGGCTCGAAGCCTTCAACCGCGGCGAGGTGTTGGCGCTCGCCACCTCGAAGGTCTTGAACGAGGGCGTCAACATCCCGGACGCCTCCGTCGCCGTCGTCCTCTCCGGGTCTGGTTCGACGCGCGAGCACATCCAGCGTTTGGGCCGCATCCTTCGCAAGCTCCCCGACAAGGAGGCTACTCTCTACGAGGTCGTCACGCAGGACACGACCGAGGAGCACATCAGCCGGCGGCGCGGCGCGGGCGAACAGTTCCGCGGGCAGGGCCGCGCGGCGGAAGAGCCTTTGCTGATTTAAAGAGATGTTGACCGCAGACCTTGCCTTGAGCTGGCAGCGCGGCGATCAGATCAAACCGCGCTACCTCGATGTGGAGGACGAGGAGCACCTGCGCGAAGCAGAGGACTTGGTCGCGCTCTTCGCCGAGCACGAGGGCGGCGCGCGCGCGGCGCTCGAAGAGTCTCTGCGGGAGTACGTCGGGACGGGGACGGACTACAAAATCCTGCGCGGCCTCATCAAGCTTTTGACCGACCGCTGTGAGTTCGAGACCTCCGCGCCCGCCGAACCCACAGAGATACGCCGCGCGCTCTTCCTCAAGGCGCGCGCCGTCCATCCCGTCGTCCGCGAAGAGGCGCGCGATTCAATTATCAGCGAGGCGGCGCGCGAACTCCTGTGCGAGCCGGATGCTCTGTCGGAGTCGCTTTACGCAGACCTGCCGGAGAATCAAAAGCTCGCGGGCTTCGACCCGCTCTCGCCGCGCGAACTGCTCGACCTCTACAACGTCGCGCAGGCGCAGGCGCTTCTGTACCGCTCGGTGGAGATGCGCCTGTGGCTTGAGCCGCAAGCGGCGGAAGGCTACCGGGAAATCTTCGGCGCGATCAAAGCCTACCGTCTGATTCACAGCGTCCGCGGAAGCGCGCGCGAGGGCTACGAGGTGCGCCTCGACGGCCCCGTCTCCATCTTCCAGCGCTCGCAGAAGTACGGCATCCAGATGGCCGTCTTCCTGCCCGCGCTCCTTTTGTGCAAGGGCTGGCGCATGCGCGCCGAGATTCAGGCGAAGCAGGGCCGAGTCGCCTACTTCGAGCTGACGAGCAAACAGACGCGCCTTCGCTCGCACTACCTGAGCATCGAGGGTTACGCGAATCCGGTCGTCGAAAAACTCGCGGCGGCGTGGTCGAAGGCGGGCAGCGAGTGGTCTCTTGCGAAGAGCAGCGAAGTCATAGACCTCGGCGGCAGCGCCTTCATCCCCGACTTCGTCCTGCGCCACGAGACCGGCGCGCGAGTCTTCCTCGAAGTGCTCGGCTTCTGGACGCCCGAACACCTGCGCGAGCGCCTGCTGGAGTTCGACCACGCGAATGTTAAGAACTTCATCCTCGCCGTCTGGGACGAGCTGCGCGGCAGCCGCGACCCCTTGACGAACATCCCGCCCAACACCATCGTCTTCAAAAAGAGCCTCGACCCCGGCGGCGTCGCGTTGATGGCCGATAACTTGATAAGCCCTGCGGCGGCGTCAACCTGACACCTCGACCTTCCAAACTTCTTCAGTCAACTGCGTGGTCGTGATCTCGACCGGCAAGAATTTTTTGATGACCTCGATGTTGGTCGTCGTGTGGAGCGTGGGCGTGCCTGTGATGTAGGAGCCGCCGCGGGCGAGCGCCAGCGGGATGAGTAGCTGATCTGCGAGGTGTTCGCCGACGGGTGCGCCGACCTCAAGATACCGCCGCGCTTCGTGGACGACGCGGGCGGCGACCGCTTCGGCGCGCACGCCGCGCTCTCCTATTCCGGTGAAGACTTCCGTCAGGCTCTCGCTCTCGATGGAGATGCTGAAGACGTTGCCGGCACTGATGGCGTTCGCGGACTGTTCGAGGTCGAGCTGGTCGGGCATCAAGCCCAACTGCTCGCTCGCGACGGCGAGTTCGCGCTCGGCGACGTGCGCGGGGAGGTTGACGACGAGTGCGCGGGCGCGCTCGGAGAGAATCGTGCCGCGCTCTAACAGGTCGAGGCGCTTGAGTTCCGCCGACGGCTCGACGTAAACATTGAAGCGACCGCCGCCCGGCGGGTAGAAGCCGTAGCGCTGAAGCTCGACCGAGACGTTCGGCCCCATCCGGTTCACGAGCGGCAGGAAGGTCTTCTGTATGAACTCGAACGGCGGGGCCTTAACGTTGTGTGTGCCGCCCTCGAAGAGCAGGAGGCTCGGCGCGTCGGCGATCATCAGAGGCGGCAGAACCGCCTGGAGCACGAGCATCGTGCTGCCGGCAGTCCCGATGCTGAACTTGTACTCGCCGGGCGTGACGGCTCCGGGCAGGAACGTGAACTCCTTCGAGCCGGCGTGCGCGCCGTCCACGCGCGCGCCGCCGATGGCCGCCGCCGCCGTCACAGCCGTCAGGTGCTGCCGCTGCAAGCCGGGCCGGTCGCGCCGCGCGCGGACGTTGCAGACGCGGAACGCCTTGCCCGTGATGAGTGAGAGCGCCAGCGACGTGCGGATGATCTGCCCACCGCCCTCGCCGAATGAGCCGTCAATGCTGAGCATGATTCAAGTCAGGAGGCAGACGGCAGGGGCAGGAGGCAGGAGCAGGAGGCAGGGGCAGGAAGCAGACGGCAGGAGCAGCCGTCGAAATTCAGACATCGTGGTTATGAACCTCGGATTTGAAATCTCAAAAATTTGAAGTCAGAGCAGTTCTACCTGCCTCCTGCCGTCTGCCCCTGCCTCCTGCCCCTGCCGTCTGTCTCCTACTCTTCATTCTCCAAAAGCTCTTTGGCCTTCTGGAGTTCCTTCAAGTGCGCCTCGCCGACATCCGGGTAGCGCAGGTCGAGCGACTTCAGTTTCGAGATGATCACGTCGGCGACCGCGGCGCGCGTGAACCACTTGTGGTCGGCGGGGATGATGTACCAGGGCGCCCAGGTGGTGCTCGTGTGGTTGAAGGCGTCCTCGAACGCGTCCATGTAATCGTCCCAGTGCTCGCGCTCGCGAACGTCATTGACGGAGAACTTCCAGTTCTTTTCCGGAGTGTTGATGCGCGCGAGGAAGCGGCGCTTCTGCTCCTCCTTCGAGACGTTGAGGAAGAACTTGAGCACGTGGATGCCGTTGCGCACGAGGTAGCGCTCGAAGTTGTTGATCTCCTCGAAGCGATGTTTCCAGACGCCCTTCTTCTTCGCCTCCGGCGGGAGTTGTTGACCGTCCAGAATCTGCGGGTGGACGCGGACGATCAGAACCTCCTCGTAGTAGGAGCGGTTGAAGATGCCGATGCGCCCGCGCTCCGGGAGCGCCTTGAAGCTGCGCCAGAGGTAGTCGTGGTCGAGTTCTTCCGAAGAGGGGCCTTTGAAAGAATAGACCTGCGTGCCCTGCGGATTGACGCCCGACATGACGTGGCGGATCGTGCCGTCTTTGCCGGCGGCGTCCATCGCCTGGAAGATGACGAGCAGCGCGTAGGTGTTGTCGGCGTAGAGTGTGTCCTGCAACTCGGCGAGACGCTGGATGTCGTTTGAAAGCTTCTCCGCCGCCTCGCTCTTGTCCTTGAACTTCCCCGTGTCCGCGGGGTCATAGTCCTTGAGGCGAATCTTTTTGTGGGGCGGGACGATAAAGTGGTCGTGGTTCAACTCGGTCGGCTCCTCTCGCAGGGCGTTCGGCCCCGCTCTGAAATCGTCTGCGGCTACGATCTGAAATTGTCTGTGGCTTACGCGACGGTCAACTCCCTCGGTTTGACGAACAACTCGACGCGCCCCGCCCCGTCGTGCACCTTGCTCCACTTCTCTACGTCGAGCGCGACGCGCGCGAGCGCAGCCGTCGGCATGCGGCGCGACTCGCCGGTGAGTCGTTCGAGCAGCACTTCGAGGCCGGGGTTATGGCCGACCAGCATGGCCTCGCCCGCGTCCTCCTCGATCTGCGAGACGACCTCGACGAGGCGCGCGGACGTGGCCTCGTAGATGCGCTCGTCGTAGCGCAGGGGGACGCCGAGTCCGGCGGCCTCGACGACGAGCGAGACGGTCTGCCGCGCGCGCTCGGCGGGCGAGCAAAGAATCAGGTCGGGGCGCAGCTTCTGCTTCCGCATGAAACGTCCCACGAGCGGGGCCGCCTTCAACCCGCGCTCGTTGAGCGGGCGGTCGAAGTCCGCGAGCGACCCGTCGCCCCAGCTCGACTTCGCGTGGCGCATGAGAAGAAGCCTCTTCATCTCTAACCCAACGCCTACCGGCGTTCACTGTAACGCCCTTCGCCCATCCTCTCTCACTCGTCGCCTGAGTCCGCGTCGCCGACGCGCCCGCGCGCTTCTCCAATCTCATGCGTGAGGACGCTCTCGTAGTGCTCCGCGCCCTCCGCTTCTCCTTCTTCCGCCGTCGCGTCTGCGACTTCCTTCTCGTCGGAGCTGTGCGGGCCGCAGATGCTCAGGAGCGCGTCGAGCGTCGCGCGGCGCGAGACGCGCTTCTTGCCTTTACCCTTGCGCGTGTGGCGGATGATGTCGTTGATCGAGAGGACGCCGACGAGGTGGCCGCGGCTGTCAACCACGGGCAGGCGTCGCACCTGCCTGCGCCCCATCACTTCGAGCGCCTCGCGCACGTCGTCAACGGGCGTGCAGGTCTGGACGCCGCGGGCCATCACCTCCGAGACGCGCACCTCGGCGGCGCTCTGCCCGCGCATCGAGAGCGCCATGCAGATGTCGCGGTCGGTGATGATGCCGACCAGCCCGCCGTCCTCGTCAACCACGGGGACGGAGCCGCAGTCGCGCCGCCACATCACGCCCGCGGCGTCGGCGAGCGTGGATTCGGCGCGCGCGGACTCCACGTCCCGCGTCATCAAACTCTCGACCAGCATCCTTCTGAGTCCTCCCACGAAACCATTCCGGCCCCCGCGGCGGCGCGGGGCGCGCGAAGTTTCAGCGGCTTGCTCGCTTGGTTCGGCGCGAAGTCTTTTACCACAGTTGCGCCGCGCGGCAAATGCCCGGACGTTTGTTGCGCGGTCGCGGGTTGTGTTGTAATCGAACCCTCGGCGGGCTTCGTCGTCTTGCCGCCCGCGCGTTTGTTAATGAGCGAAGAGGAGGAGGCCACAGTGGGCGAGTCGCGCACAATCGTCGTCGGCGACATACACGGCTGCTACGACGAGCTGCTGGCGCTCCTCGAACTCGTCGGCCTGGGCGCACGCGACCGTTTCGTCTCGGTCGGCGACCTGATTGTGAAGGGCGAGAAGAGCCGCGAGGTGCTCGACATTTTCATGCGCGACGCGCGCTTCTCGTCCGCGCTGGGCAACCACGACCGCGCGCTGTTGCAGTTCTGGAAAGGCGAGCGCGCGGGGTTGAAGCCGTCGCAGGAGAAGTGCCGCGCCGAACTCGAAGACGGGCGCGAGCAGTACGCCGCGTTCCTCGACTCGCTGCCGCCCTTCATTGATCTCGGCTCGCACGTCGTCGTCCACGCGGGCCTGCGCCCCGGCGTCGCGCTCGCGGAGCAGTCAATCGAAGACCTGACGGAGCTGCGCACGCTCGGCCCCGACCGCACGAGCCGCGAGGGCACGCCCTGGTATGAACTTTATGACGGCGCGCGCGTCGCGCTCTTCGGCCACTGGCCGACGAGTCCGCCGCGGCGGGGGCCGCACGCCATCGGACTCGACACGGGCTGCGTCTATGGCTTCAGTCTCACGGCCTACGTCGTCGAGACCGGCGAGTTCTTCAGCGTCCCGGCGTTGCGCGCGTATGACGCCCCGCGCGGTCGCGTCGCAAATGAGAACGGGTAAAGGCGTAAAAGGGGAAACGGGTAAAAGGGAAAGGCTAATCGCCACCTCCCCTTTTCCCTTTTACCCGTTTCCCCTTTTACCCCCTCGGCTGTTACAGCAATGTAACAGCCTGTCTTTAGAGTCACCGCGATGATCTCCTACGGCAAGCACCGTCTCCCCGGAAAACTTTTCGTCGTCGAGGGCACGGATGGGAGCGGCAAGTCAACGCAGCTTGCCTTGCTACACCAGTGGCTCAAGGCTGAGGGCTACCCGGTCTTCTTCTCAGAGTGGAACTCCTCGCCGCTCGTCAAGGACACGACGCGGCGCGCCAAGAAGCGGCGGCTGTTCACGCCGACCACCTTCTCGCTCCTCCACGCCACGGACTTCGCCGACCGAACCGAGCGCGACATCATCCCGCCCCTGAAGGCCGGCGCGATAGTGCTGGCCGACCGCTACATCTACACCGCCTTCGCGCGCGACGTGGCGCGGGGCTGCGACCGCGCTTGGGTGCGCGACCTCTACCGCTTCGCCGTCAAGCCGACGGTCGCCTTCTTCTTCCGCGCGCCCTTGGACGTGGCGATTGACCGCATCGTCTCCGGCCGGCCAGAGCTGAAACACTACGAGGCGGGCCTCGACATGGACTGGTCGGACGACGCCGAGGAGAGCTTCAAGATTTTCCAGGGCCGGATTCTCGAAGAGTACGACCGCATGGTCTCGGAGTTCGGCCTCACGGTCATTGACGCGACGCGCTCGATTGTGCGCCAGCAGCGCGAGATGCGCCGCATCGTCATGCGCCACCTCGCGGGCGAGGAGGCCGTCGCCTGATGCGCGAGTTGAAGTTCTACGGCACGCCTCCGCCGGGCGTCGAGGCGGAAGACTACAGCGGCAAACTCATCGTCATCGAGGGCACGGACGGCGTCGGGCGCTCGACGCACACGGCCATGCTGCGCTCCTGGCTCGAAGCGCGCGGCCACGCCGTCATTGACACAGGCATGACTCGCTCCGTCCTCGCCGGTCGCGGCTTGAAGGAGGCGAAGACGGGCACGACCCTGGGCCGCCTCACCATGCAGCTCTTCTACGCGACCGACTTCGCCGACCGGCTCGAAAACGAAATGCTCCCCGCCCTGCGCGCGGGCTTCGTCGTGCTCACAGACCGCTACATCTACTCGGCGATTGCGCGCGCGGCGGTGCGCGGCGTGGACGCGCGCTGGATTCGCTCGGTCTATGGCATCGCGCTCGTGCCCGACCTCATACTCTACCTGCGCGTGGGCCGCGCCGAGGAACTGGTCTCGCGCGTGCTCGCGGCGGGGCGGAAGTTCGACTACTGGGAGTCGGGGATGGACTTGAACCTCGGCGAGGACTTCTACGACAGCTTCGTCGAGTATCAGGCGCGACTGCTCCGCGAGTTCGACCGCATGGCGGGCGAGTACGGCTTCCGCGTCGTTGACGCCTCGCGCCCCGTCCGCCGCGTCGCCGCCGACCTGCGCCGCGCCGTCGCACGGGTGCTCGAAGCCGAAGAGTCCGAGGGGCGGATGGGCGACGAACCGACCGTCGCGCGTCAGCGCTGATTTGAAAGTCAGAAGTCGGCAGTGCTGAACGCTGAACCGAAAGATAACTGCTCTACGGTTCAGCGTTCGGCGCTGCCGACTTCTGACTTCAGAATATGGCTAAGGCTAAAGAGATCGAAGGGTTGGATTGCGGGGCGGGGGGGGCGCTGGGAATTCGGCTCGTTCTGCTGACTCGGCTTGAGGAGATGTGCGAGTACCGCGCGGCGTCGCTCGGCCCGTCGGGCGAGGAAGGCGTGCACGACATGCGCGTGGCCTCGCGCCGCCTGCGGAGCGTGCTCAGGGATTTCAGGCCGTACATGCGCGCCGGGCGTCGGCTCGACGCGGCGCGCGAGGAGTTGAAGCGGCTGGCCTGTGTGCTGGGCGCGGTGCGCGACGAGGACGTGGCGATACGCGCGCTCGACGAGTTGAAAGGGGAAGCGCCCGAAGCAGTCGCCGCCGGGCTGGAACTGTTCGCCGACGACCGTGCCGCGCGGCGCGAAGGGGCGCGCGTGGAACTCGCGCGCGCATTGGAGGAGGAGTCTTTCGGGGCAGTCAGGAGTCGGGTCGCGTTCGCGTTCGAGAAGGCGACCGCGCCGCGGCGCGGGAAGAGGGGCGAGGGCGACGGAGTAAACGAGGGCGGGCCGGGTGCGTGGGGCGAAGGCGGGCCGAGCTTTCGAGATGTTGGCCGGCAGGTCATCGCGCGCTCGTGGGACGACCTCAGTTCGCGCGGCCCCGAAATCTACCGCCCGCTCAAGTCGAGACGGCTGCACAAGCTGCGCATCGCCGCGAAGCGTCTGCGCTACGCGTTGGAGCTTTTCGCCCCGTGCTACGGGGAGGCGCTCAGGGAACTCGCGCGCGAGCTGGCGCAGTTACAGACCGCGCTCGGCCAACTGCACGACTGCGACGCGTGGCTCGAGGAGTTCGGCCAGTACCTCTCCGCGCGGAAAGGTTTGGAAGACTCCTGCCGCGCCGACGCGGAGGAGTTGACCGCGCGTCGGCGCGAAGCAGCCTTCCGGCTGCTCGAACACTTCGCGGCGAAGCGCGCGGGGCACTACGTCGAGGCGCTGGAAATCTGGCGCGGGTGGGAGCGGAACGATTTCGGCTCGCGGCTGGCCGATGGCCTCGGCGCGTGGACGTTTGAAAAGAGCCGCGGGCGGTAAGCCGGATTGCGGAATGCGGATTTCGGATTGCGGATTATGAGAACTATGCTGCTATTAAATCCGCAATCCGAAATCCGCATTCCGCAATCCCGTGGCTCGCTACCGCCTGCGGCTCTGACCGGAGTCCTGGGGCAAGAGACTGACGATCAGTTCGTCGAGGCGGTCGAAGTCAATGGGCTTCTGGACGTAGGCGTTGCAGCCCGCGGCGAGCGCGAGGTTGCGGTGCCTGGCCGGGTCGTGCGCCGAGACGACGACGATGGGCGTGCGCCGGAGCGCGTCCGATTGGCGGATGAAACGCGCGACGGCGAAGCCGTTCAGACGCGGGAGCTGCAAGTCCATGAGGATGATGTCGGGCCGCTGCCGCTCTGCCACGTCGAGCGTCTCCTGGCCGTCGCACGCCTCGATGACGCGATAGCCCTTCATCTCCAGAAGCATACTCATCATCAGGCGGATGTCGGCGTCGTCTTCCGCGACGAGGATCGTGCGCCGGAGGTGAGATTCGCCGTCCCGCGCGGCGTCGCCCTTCTGAGGTGAAAGTTCTTGACTCGTGTAAGAGGATTGCACGACCTAACTCTCTGATCGGAGAAACATGTCAGGGCCGGGGAGCTTTGGTGCGAAGGGCGGGCGGCCTCGTGGTCTCTTCCCGCCCCCGACCTTCTCCCCCTTGGATACGTACCGTGTACGTGCCGCGAACTATAAGGCGGGCCGAAGCGTTCGTCTGTACGCTTCGGTACTTTTTCGCGGCAAATTTAGAGAAATTTATTCGTTGAGGTAACTGTCGTACTCCTCCGTCATGGCCTTGATGCATTCGCACGAGGCCGCCCTCAAGCCTTCGGGGTCGGTGACGAGGATCGTGGCGCGGCTGTGGCGGATGAGGCCCGCCTGCTGGAGTATGCCGACGGCGACCGTGACGCCGGAGCGGCGCACGCCGAGCATGTGCGAGAGGAACTCCTGCGTCAGCTCCAACCGGTCGGACTCCACGCGCCTGCGGCACATGAGCAGCCAGCGGGCCAGGCGCTCCTCGACCGTGTGCAGCGTGTTGCAGGCCGCCGTCTGCGAGATTTGAGACATCAGCATGCGCGTGTAGCGGAGCGTCTTCTCGCGAAACACGGGCAGACGCCGGAACGCCTCGTGCGCCCTCTCGGCCCTCACGCGCAGGGCCGTGCCGCCGATCTGCACCAGCGCCGTGTGCGCCGCCCTCTCCGCGCCGAGCAGAATTGAAAGCCCGCCCAGCCCCTCGCTCCCCAGCGCCCCGACCTCGATGGACGTGCCGTCTTCGAGCGTCGAGAGCAGCGACAGCAGGCCGCCCTCAATGAAGTGGACGCGGCGGATGACATCATCCTCGTCGTAGAGCCTGTCGCCGACCTCAAGGCCGACCGGTTCGAGCAGCGGCGCGATCTCGGCGAACTCGTCAGCCGGCAGCGAGGCGAGAATCCTGTTCCTCACTTCCTCCTGTCGGACGTTCATGGCAGACATCCCTCCTTTCTCGTCAAAGGCAGAAGGCGGCCCGCTCCTTACCTCGCGTGGAAATCTTTGCGCCGGGTTCAGGGGCAGGCTGCCCGGCGGCGGTCGAAGTGTTGCCATGAAGTATAGCACGCGTGCGGCGCGCGTTGTGCGGCTTCGTGGCGTCAGGCAGAAGGGAGAGGATAAGGCGGCGAACTATTCGCGCGGCGCGTCCGGTTTCGCTTCCCGCGACGAAAAGGGGTCAGACTCAAGGCCGGGAGGAGCGGTGCTCGTTCCCACCCCGGCTCGCGGAAGCGCGTTGATATTCATCTTGCCCCCCGTTTTTTTCAGCGGCCATGCCGTCGAACCAGCGCGCCTCGGCCTTGAAGGCGGGGTAGCAGACGCACGCCTCGGCCTCCAGCGCCTCGCGCCGGAGGATGCGTATGTGGCCGCGCACGTGGTCTATGATCTTCAAATCCTCAAGCCAGCCGACGCACTCGTTGACGCCCGCGCGCCGCACGCCGAGGTGACGGGCGACGGCCTCCTGCGTCACGGGGAAGTCGTCCGTGCCGGCGCGGTCGTGAACCATCAGCAGCCAAGTGCAGAGTCGCTCGCTCAGCCGGTGGCGCGAGTTGCAGACGGCGCGGCGAGAGACCTGGCTGATGAGCGTCGAGTAGTAGCGCAGGAGCATCGTTTGGCAGGGCTGACTCTCTTCACAGAACTCGCGCAGGGCTTCCGCCTCCACCCGCAGCGCCTCGCCGGGCAGCAGCACGCGCGTCCAGTAGCGCACGCGATACCCGTCCGTCATGGCCGAGACGCCGACGACGCCCTCCGGCCCGATCATCGCCGTCTCGACCGTCGCGCCGTCGTCCATCACGGCCACGCCCGTGACGACGCAGCCCACGGGGAAGTAGACGTGTTGGAGCCGGTCGCCGGGCGTGTAGAGCGTCTGCTGCGCGCAGAGGTCAACGACCCTGAGGAGGTGAAAAAGTCTCTGGTACTCGCCCGCGTCGAGCGAGGCGAGCACCCCGTTGCCGATCAGCCCCCGTTGCGCGGCACTCTGATACAGCATCAGTCCAGTCCTTTCCCGATCACCGCGAAGCGTGAAGACATAAGGGACACGTCCAAACAACCTGCCAGATTGAAAGGGGAATTGTCTGCACGGTTCCGCGCTTAGTGGCAGGGCTGACGGTAAAGAATACGGCTAGGCGGTGACGCGGTCAAACTCGGCTTTGACGATGCGGTAGCATTCGCAGGCGAGGTCTTCTAAGCCCGGCCTGTCCAGGATGGTGATGTGACCGCGCGAGTAACGGATGACCCCGACGCCTTGCAGGGTGATGGCCGCCGACGTGACGCCCGCGCGGCGGCAGCCGAGCATCATGGCGAGGAATTCCTGCGTTAGCTCTAACTCGTCAGAACCCGCCCGGTCGTGCGTCATCAGCAACCAGCGTGCGAGCCTCTCTTCGACCGTGTGGACGCGGTTGCACGCGGCGACCTGGCTGATCTGCAAGATCATCGCCTGCGTGAAGCGTAACAGCAGGCCGCTCAACACGCCGCCCCGCCCGAACTCGCGCCTGACGACTTCGGCCTTCATACGCAGCACACCGCCCGGAATCTGCACCATCGCCTGGTGCGGCGATTTATCAACTCCCAATACGAGCGGGATGCCCAACATTCCTTCAAACCCGACCAACCCCACCTCGACGCTCCCGCCGTCCGTCATTTGCGAGAGGAGGGAGATCATCATGTTGATTGGGAAATAGACGTACTCCATATCTCCGCCGGCTTCGTAAAGGATTTGACCGAGAGACAGCTTGACAGGCTCCAGGTGCGAGGCAAGGCGCTCGTAATCTTCGGGCGGAAGGGCCGCAAGAATGTGATTTTCGGTCGACGGGCGGGGTGCTTCGTGCATCGGGCTTCTCCTTAGTTCCGGTCGCGTGTGTGAACACAGCAGACGGCACAAGGAGAAGGCTTCCGAAGGCTCATCCCGATGTCGGGTGTTGGATTCTCAAAAGAGCAGTTGAGAAGTGCCCCGCGTGACGAGGGCGCGTTCTATGTGTCACCAGAGTAGCACCTATGCGGCAAGAAGGCTATTCAGGAGATTGTGCAACTCCTCAAAATCAACCGGCTTGGAAATATATTCGTCGCACCCGGCGGCGAAGGCGTCGGCTTGACAGCACTCTTTCGGGTAGGCGGAAACGGCGATGACGGGGACGCGGCACAACCCGTCAAGCCCGCGTAAGAGGCGCGTCGCGGCCAAGCCGTCGAGCACCGGCATGTTCAAATCCATCAGGATCAGGTCGGGACATTTGCGCTTGGCAAGCTCGACCGCCACCTGACCGTTTTCCGCCTCCAGCACGCGGTAGCCGCGACCTTCCAGCACGAGCCTCAGCACTTGGCGGATGTCCTCGCAATCATCCACCACGATAACGGTCAGGACGACACTGTCGTTCTCAAGCATCTCTGATTTCCCCTGTCCGCGAAGCAGGGAAGCGAGAAGGCCGATGTCAGTCGTCGGGTGAAATCGCTTGAGATTAAGCCCGCGAACTCCGCGCTTCCGTCACAGTGAAATCACAGCAGACGGCACGGGAAGGAGGGGGTTGGCCTGATTCCGATGTCGAGAGATGGATTCTCAAAGGAGCGTCTGCGCGGAGCGTATCACAGCTTGCGCCCTTATGCACGGTTTCGCGCATAACGCCTCCGGCGGCGTTGGCAGCGCGCGCGAGTTCCGTTGTATAAAGTTAAGGTCAAACGCAACCCCATTCGTCGAACGTCCCGAAGCGGAGTATCTATGAACTACCACGAGAATGTCCTCCACCTCATAGGCCGCACGCCGCTCGTCCGCCTGAACCGCCTGACGGAAGGCGTCAGGGCGACGGTGCTCGCGAAGATGGAGAGCCTCAACCCCGGCTACTCGGTCAAAGACCGCATCGGCGTCGCGATGATCGAGGCCGCCGAGCGCGAGGGCACATTAAAGCCCGGCGGCACAATCGTCGAGGCCACCTCCGGCAACACGGGCATCGGGCTTGCGCTCGCCGCCGCAGTCCGCGGCTACCGCTGCATCTTCGTGATGAACGAGAAGGCTTCGGTCGAGAAGGTTCGGTATTTGAAGGCGCTCGGCGCGGACGTGGTAGTCGTCCCCGCCACGGCCAAGCCCGGCACGCCCGACCACTACGTCGAGACCGCCCGCCGCATCGCCCGCGAGACGCCGAACAGTTTTTATCCAGACCAGTATTCCAACCCCAATAACCCGGAAGCCCACTACCGCACGACCGGCCCCGAACTCTGGGAGCAGACCGAGGGGCGCATCACGCACTTCGTCGCCGGCCTCGGCACGGGCGGCACGATCTCCGGCACGGGAAGGTTTTTGAAGGAGAAGAACCCTTCGATCCGCGTCGTCGGCGCAGACCCCTACGGCTCGGTCTTCAAGACCTACAAGGAGACGGGCCGCACGCATGAGCCGACGCCTTATCTCGTTGAAGGCATCGGCCAGGAGGTCGTCCCCGCGAACGTCCACATCAGGTACGTGGACGAGATCGTCAACGTCACCGACCGCGAGTCGTTCGACCTCTCGCGCCAGCTCGGACGCCGCGAGGGCATCTTCTGCGGCGGCTCGACGGGCACAAACCTAGCGGCGGCCCTGAAGGTCGCGCGAACCCTGGACGAGTCGGGCCTGGTCGTCTTCATCGTCTGCGACACGGGCGAGCACTACCTTTCGAAGCACCACTCGGACGAGTGGATGAAGGAGAAGCGCCTGTTGGAGCCGCAGAAGATGAACGCGGGCCTCATCAGCAGCACGAAGGCGGCGGGCGAGCGCCCGCGCGTCGTCTCCGCCGCGCCCTCGGAGACGGTCGCCGAGGCGCTGGCGAAGATGGACAAGTTCGGCGTCACGCAGTTGCCCGTCATCGAGGAAGGGAAGTCGGTCGGCGCTCTGCGCGAGGGCCGATTGCTCGCCAAGCTCTTAGGCAACCGCGACCTCATGGCCGCGCCCGTCGCCGAGGTGATGGAGGCGGGCCTGCCCGTCGTTGACGTTGACGCAAGCTCGGCGGAAGTCACGCGCTTCCTGCGCCGCGGCCCCGCCGTCCTCGTCGAAGAGTTCGGACGCATCACCGGCATCATCACGCGCCACGACATGCTCGACGTGCCCGGCGGCGGCCCG
>QHXN01000063.1 GCA_003222975.1 Acidobacteriota bacterium
CGCCCGCCAACTTCACCCGCGCCGACAGCGGTGGCTACTCCTTCGTCTTCAAGCAGCCCGAATCCGACGCCGAGACGGCGCTCTGCGAGGAGGCGCTCCTCTGCTGCCCCGTCGAGGCCATCGGCAACGACGGCTAAGCGGGAAATGATGAATGCGGAGTGATGAGTGATGAATTGAAGAGACAGCTTGCCTTTCATTCATCACTCATCACTCCGCATTCATCATTTAATCTTCAGACTCTTATCTTTATCCAGCCGTCTTCGACGACGACCTCGTAGGTCTCGACCGCTTCGGCAGCGTGGTTGAGGCACGCGCCGGTGCGAAGGTCGAAGCGCCAGCCGTGCCAGTCGCACTCGACCGTATGGCCGCAGAGATTGCCGTCGGCGAGGGGCGCGCCCCTGTGCGGGCAGAAGTTTTCGACGGCGTAGAAGTGGCCGCCCACGTTGTAGAGCGCGAGTTCCCTGCCGCCCTCCAGCTCGACCGCCGCGCCGCGCCCTTCGGGCACGTCTTCGACGCGACCGACCGTGACGAGCTTGCCTTCGCGCGGGGGCCGCCTGGGGTTGGTGAAGCTTCGACCGAAGGGCTGCATGACCGTGCGGCATCGTAACAAAACGCGCGGGCGCGCGGCAATCCTCTCCGCCCCGGCGGCGGCGAACAATCCGCACACACGATCCCTCGGAGGAAACTCCTGCGACCGGCCCCGCGCAAGTCTCAAGCGGCGCGTCCGTTCCCTGAGACGTAGAACGCTCTCCCGGTTTACTCTAAAATCCTTGCGCCCGTAGTGGCGAGGAAACTTAACGAGGGAGTGAGGCAATGATGAGAAAGAATTTGTTTGCGGCGCGCGCGGTCGTGGTCGCGCTGGCGCTCGCCTTCGCGGCGCAAGCGGCAGCGCAGCAGGGCGCAGGGGCTAATAAAGAGATCACCATCGAAGGGCGTCTGGCGCGGACGGTCGAGGCGGGCGGTTGGCTGATCGTCGCGGAGTACGGCAAGTACCTGATCCTGAACTCGCGGCAGTACCAGTCCGAGCCTTGGTTCCGCGAGGGCGCGACCGTGCAGGCGACGGGCGAGGCCAGGCAGGATGCTGTGACGATCTACCAGGAGGGCATGCCGTTCCAGGCGCGCACGATGCGCGCGCGCGGGCGTCCGGCGTCCGGCGGCACTGAGGCGGGCGGCAATCAAGGCGGCACTCAGACCGGCGGCGCAATCGCGGTCGCCGGGCGCGGCGTGACGCGCGTGGTCGTGACGGGCGACGCCACCGTCCAGGCGCAGCCCGATACGGTCATCCTCTCCGTCGCAGTCGTCACGCAGAACGCGAGCGCGTCGGAGGCGCAGGCCGAGAACGCCTCCAAGACCGATTCGGTGGTGCGCGCCGTCAAGTCGGCTGCCGGCGCGGGCGCGGAGGTCAAGACGAGCGGCTACAGCGTGCAGCCGCAGTACGTTTACAAAGAGGGCGCGCCGCCCACGATCACGAGCTACGTCGTGCGCAACTCGGTCTCGGTGACGACGGGCGAGATGGACAGGGCGGGCGCGATCATTGACGCCGCCTCGCGCGCGGGCGCGAACAGCATTGACGGCCTCTCGTTCACGCTGCGCCGCGACGAGCAGGTGCGCGGCCAGGCTCTGGCCGCCGCCACTCGCGTGGCCCTGGGCAAGGCGCGCGTCGTCGCCGACACTCTGGGCGGGCGCGTCGTCCGCGTCGTCGAGGTGCAGGAAGGCGGCGGCTTCGTGCGCCCGGTGCTCGGCAACCTCGGCGGTGTAGCGGTCAACCGCGCGGCGATGACAGCACAGACGCCGACGCCCGTCGAGTCGGGCGCGCTCGACATACGCGCCGAGGTGACGCTGGTCGTGGAGGTCGAGACGAGGGAGTGAAGGAAATGATGAATGCGGAATGATGAGTGATGAATTTGAAGGCGCTCGTGCTTTGTCATTCATCATTCCGCATTCAGCGTTCATCATTTCCTCTGCTGGTAATCTCGTCGCAGGCGAGTATAATTAACTCCCAGTTCCCTTCGACGTAAAAATTTGAAGCCCGGCGACGCGCGCCAGCCGCGAGAGGTGTTTGACGCCTCGCGCCGCGTGCGCGCAAGCGCCGTCCGGGCGGAGACGTTTCGGGAGGAGAGGATGTCGAGACACCGCGGCGACTGGGACGAAGACTTTTACGCGGGCGGGCCGCGCGCGCGGCGGCGCGAAGACGAGGGGCGCGGGGCCGGCTGGCGCTACGAGCACGACGAGCGCGACGCGGCGCGCGGCGGGCGCGGCTGGGGACTGCGCGGCGACTACGACACATACGTCGGCGGGCGCGGCGACTATTACCGCGACGAATACTACACGGGCCGGCGACTCGGCGGGCGCGACTTCCGAGACGAACAAGAATACGAGCGCATGCGCCGGCGCGAAGGCCATCCTCCTCCACCCCGCTACGAAGGCCCGCCGCCGCACGAAGGCGCGCGCAGGCCGCCGCGCGAAGACTACCGGCGCGGGCGGCGCGGGGCGGCGCGTTCGCACCTGCGCTGCCGCGACATTATGACGCGCGACGTGACCGTCGCCACGCGCACGACCACCCTCGAAGAGGTGGCGCGCATGATGCGCGACGAGGACACGGGCGTCATCCCCGTCGTCGAGCCGGGCGAGACGGCGTCCGACTCGGTCACCGAAGTTCAAAAAGTCCCGGCGAGGTCTGTGAGCAACGGCAAGCTCGTCGGCCTCATCACCGACCGCGACATCGTCGTCCGCGCACTGGCCGAAGGGCGCGACGCGCGCGAGCTGCGCGCCGAAGAAGTGATGACGACAGACCTCCACGCCGTCCGCCCCAACGACCGCGTCATCGAGGCCATACAAAGGATGGGCGACCGGCAGGTGCGCCGCCTCCCCGTCGTTGACCGCGAGGGGAATCTGCGCGGCATCATCTCGATGGCCGACATCGCGCTCGAAACCGAGGCCGACCGCGAACTCGGCGAGGCGCTGGAAGAAATCTCCAGCGGCTCGTCGTTCTGGAGCAGAATCTTTAGTTAATGATGAATGCGGAATGATGAATGATGAATTGAAGGCAGTTGGTTTTCATTCATCATTCCGCATTCATCATTCATCATCTCTTTTATGGCTCGCTCAATCGAACGATACTTGCGGATGATGCCGAAGGCGCGCGGGGTGCGCTGCGTCGAGCACTTCTGGTATCCGGCGGCGGACGTGCACCGGACGCGCGACGGCTGGGTCGTGAAGGTCGAGCTGGCGGGCGTCGCGCCCGACGAGTTGGAGCTGCGCATCGAGGGCGACACGCTGCGCGTCGTCGGCTGCCGCCGCGACGAGGTGCTGAGCGAGTCCGTCTCCTGCCACCAGCTCGAAATCACCTACAGCCGCTTCGAGAAGACCATACGCTTCCCCTGCCCCATCGAGGGCGCGTCAATCGAGCGGCGCTACAAGGACGGGCTGCTCGTCCTCCGCCTGAAGAGCCAGGAAGAGTGCGACTGAAAAAGTGGCCGCGGCGGAGGCGGCCATTTCAAATTTGACGAGGACGATCATTCGCGTATGGCCGAGAAGAGAACGAAGGACAGCACGGCGCGTGACGCTTCCGGGCGACCGAGGCCGGACGCGGGTTCGCAGACGCCGGACGCGCAAGAGAGCACAGGCGCGCCGCCCGCCCGGCAGCAGCAGGGCGCGAGCCGGCAGTCAAACTCGACTCCGCAGCAGGGCGCGCTCGACGCCGCGCGCCCCTTAGAGCCGGAGTCTGCGCAGATCGTCGGGGAGATGGCCGAAGCGGCGGCGGGCGGCGCGGAGGTCTTCGAGATCGCCGTGCTCCCCTTGCAGCAGACGACGCTCTTTCCGGGCACGGTCATCCCGCTCGCCGCCGGAAGGCCCCGCTCGGTCGCCGCGGTCGAGGCGGCGCTCTCCACCGAAGAGAAACTTCTCGCCTGCGTCACCGTGCGCGAGGGGCGCGGCGGCCCCGAAGGCGAGGCCACGCCGCCCGCAGACCTCTACGAGGTCGGCACGCTCGTCATGATTAAGCGCATGATGCGCAGCGACGAGGGGCTTCAACTCATCGTCCACGGGACGGAGCGCGTGCGCGTCGTCAAGTGGATGCAGACAGACCCGCACATACGCGCGCGCGTCCGCATCTTGCCTCCGCCCGTCAAACGCGACGACGAGACCGTGGAGGCGCTGTTCCGCAACGTGCAGGCGCTCAACCAGCGCGTGCTTGCGATGCTGCCGGAAGTCCCGCCCGAAATCCGCACGGCGGTGCTCTCGTCGAACGACCCCACGCAGCTTACCTACTTCCTCGCCTCCATCCTCAACCTCGGCGTCGAGCAGGAGCAGCAGATGCTCGAAGCCGACACCGTGGACGAGCTTTTGCAGATCGCCTACGCGCGCCTGACGCGCGAGGTCGAGATCATGGAGCTGCGCACGAAGATCGCCGCCGAGGCGCAGGGCGAGATGTCGAAGGCGCAGCGCGACTACTTCCTGCGCCAGCAGATGAAGGCCATCCAGAAGGAACTGGGCGAGGACGAGGGCGGCGAGCGCGCCGAGGCCGAGCTGCTGCGCGAGCGCCTGGAACGGGCGGCGCTGCCCGACGAAGTCCGCAAGGAGGCCGAGCGCGAGTTGAAGCGCCTCGAACGACTCCCGCAGGCCGCGCCCGACTACCATGTCATCCGAACCTGGCTCGAATTCATCCTTGAGCTGCCGTGGCTCAAGTCTTCCGAGGACAAGCTCGACCTCGCGGAGGCGCGGCGGATATTAGACGAAGACCACTACGGCCTCGAAGAGATCAAGGAGCGCATCCTCGAATTCCTCGCCGTCGTCAAGCTCAGGCGCGACTCGAAGAGTCCGATCCTTTGCTTCGTCGGCCCGCCCGGCGTCGGCAAGACTTCCTTGGGACGCTCCATCGCGCGCGCGCTCGGACGCGAGTTCGAGCGCCTCTCCTTAGGCGGCGTGCGCGACGAGGCGGAGCTGCGCGGCCACCGCCGCACCTACATCGGCGCGATGCCCGGTCGCATCATCCAGAGCCTACGCCGCGCCGGAGTCAACAATCCCGTGATGATGCTCGACGAGATAGACAAGCTCGGCATGGACTACCGCGGCGACCCGACCGCCGCGCTCCTTGAGATACTCGACCCGCAGCAGAACAACACCTTCATTGACCACTACCTCGACCTGCCGTTCGACCTCTCGAAAGTCTTCTTCATCGCGACGGCGAACCAACTGGGGCCGATTCCCGCCCCCTTGCGCGACCGCATGGAGATCATCTACCTCGCGGGCTACAGCGACCAGGAGAAGCTGCACATCGCGCGGCAATACCTCGTCCCGCGCCAGACGCGCGAGAACGGCCTGCGTGAAGACCAGCTCGAAATCACCGACGACGCGCTGATGCATATCGCCGCGCGCTACACGCGCGAGGCGGGCGTGCGGCAGTTGGAGCGCACGGTGGGCCGCGTCGCGCGCAAGGCCGCGCTGCGCGTCGCGCAGGGGCAGGCCGAACACGTGCGCGTTGACGCCGCCGACATCAAGGAGTTGCTCGGCGCGCCGCGTTTCTACCCCGAAGAGGCGCGCAAGGATATGCCCACGGGCGTCGCCACCGGCATGGCCTGGACGGAGGCGGGCGGCCAGCTCCTCTTCATCGAGGCGACGCTCCTGCCCGGCAGCTCCGGCCTCACGATGACGGGGCAGCTCGGCGAGGTGATGCAGGAGTCGGCGCGCGCGGCGCGCTCTTATCTGTGGTCGCACGCCGCGGAGTTCGGCATAGACGCGCAGATGTTCAAGAACTACGGCGAGCACATACACGTCCCCGCGGGCGCGATCCCGAAGGACGGCCCTTCGGCGGGCGTGGCGATCACGTCGGCGCTCGCCTCTCTGATGACGGGACGGCGCGTGCGTAACGACACGGCGATGACGGGCGAGATAACTCTTTCGGGACTCGTCTTCCCCGTCGGCGGCATCAAGGAGAAGGTCATGGCGGCGCACCGCGCGGGCCTGCGCCGCGTCGTGCTGCCGGCGCGCAACGAGCCGGACACCGAAGACATCCCCGAAGACGTGCGGCGCGAGCTTGACTTCGTCTATGTCAGCCGCATCGGCGAGGCACTCGACCAGACGCTCGAAAAGCTCGTCGCCCAGACTCCGCCGCCGCCCGACCCGAAGGCCGAAGAGGGGCGTGGCCCGCAGCAGCAGCAGACCGAGCCGGAGCCTGTGCGCGCTCGCGGTCGTTAAAGTTTCGGATGGGGAAGAAACACTCGACCGCGAAGGGCGCGGGGAAGGCGCGAAGGACGCAGAGACTTCTTCGCGCCCTTCGCGTCTGCGCCGCGTTCTTTGCGGTCAGCTTTTTTGCCCCGGCGCTCGACACGCGCGGCGCGGGACGAGGGCGCGGCGTACATGCTTGATCCCCTGGCGCTCGTCTCGGTCGCCGTGATGCTTCTGGTCGCGAAGCTGGGCGGCGGGCTGTTCGAGAAGTTCAGACAGCCCGCGGTGCTCGGTGAGCTGACGGGCGGCATACTCCTGGGCGCGCTCTCGCTCTTCGGAGTGGCGTGGGTGGACGGGCTGCGCGGGGACGCGGTCGTCGCGGCGCTCGCCGAGATAGGCGTCATCATTCTTCTGTTCGAGGTGGGGCTGGAATCGAACGCGGGCGAGATGCTGGCGGTCGGGTGGTCTTCGCTGCTCGTCTCGACGCTCGGCGTCGCCGCGACGTTCGCCCTGGGCTGGGGCGCTTCCGCGCTCTTCCTCCACGGCGCGCACGCGCTCGTGCACGTCTTCGTCGCCGCCATGCTGTGCTCGACGAGCGTCGGCATCACGGCGCGCGTGCTGCGCGACATCGGACGACTCCAGACGCGCGAGGCGCGCATCATCCTCGGCGCGGCGGTCATTGACGACGTGATGGGGCTGCTCATACTGGCCGTGGTCGCGGGCGCGATCCGCGCCGCCGCCGCGGGGCAGACGCTCGCGCTCGCGGACGTGGGACTCATCGCGCTGAAGGCGGTCGCCTTCCTCGCCGGCGCTCTCCTCGCGGGGCAGTACGTCGTGCCGCACCTGTTCCGCGGCGCGGGCCGTCTGGAAAGTCGGGGCGCGCTCGTCGCGTTGGCCGTCGCGTTCTGCTTCCTGCTCGCGTGGGCGGCGTCGCTCGTCGGGCTGGCCCCGATCATCGGCGCGTTCGCCGCGGGGCTTGTGCTCGACGAGGTGCACTTCGAATCGTTCGCGCGGCGCGGCGAGCAGACGTTGACGGCGCTGCTCGCGCCCGTGAGTGCGCTGCTCGTGCCTGTCTTCTTCGTGCTGACGGGTTTGAGGGTTGACCTGCGCGCGTTCGGTCGCGTCGGGGTGATTGGGTTCGCGCTGCTGCTGACGGCGGCTGCCGTCGCCGGCAAGCTGGCATGCTCGCTCGGCGTCACGGGGCGCGGCACGAACCGCCTGGCCGTCGGGCTGGGGATGATCCCGCGCGGCGAGGTCAGCCTGATCTTCGCGGGCCTCGGCGCGACGCTCGCGCTGCCGACTCAAGGGGGCGCGGAAGCGCCCGTGGTCAACGCGGCCACGTTCGGCGCGGTCGTCATCATGGTCGTCGTCACGACGCTCGTCACGCCGCCCGCGCTCAAGTGGGCGCTCAGGCGCGAGCCGCGGGGTGAAACGATGAAGTCGGAACGCGGAACGATGAACTGAAGACGAGAGGCTTTCAGTTCATCGCCGCAGCGTTCATACTTCCGCGTTTGATTCGGAGGGGAGACATGGCAACCAGCAAGAAGGCGCAGAGCAGGGCGGGCGTCCCGGCGCGGCGGCGCGGGCAGGAGATGGGCGACGAGCGGACTCGGAAGGATAAGACGCTCGAAGCAGGGGAGCAGACCCCGGCGGCGCGGGGACGGCGCAAAAGCGCCAGCAAGTTCTTCGCCGACGACTCTTCGCAGACGACGGGAAGCCGCGGCGAAGCGCCGCGCGACAACAGCCCTTCAGTTCCCGCCGCCGTGCCCACCGGCGAGAAGCTCGGCGAGTCGGGCGGAGAACGAAATTTCAAGGCGGGGCAGAAGGTGGCAGGCAAGAAGCGTAGATGAGCGGACAGGGAGCGAGATAAACGGAGAGACTTCGGAGTAGAGAGACCACACCCGCGGTGGTCTCTCTACTCCGAAGCGTGCCGGCTCTATTTCATGTGATCCATGTTTGTCGCCTTCAAAAAAAAGAAAGGGGTCAGGCCCCCCCATGGCCTGACCCCGACGGCCACTTGCGTGGCCTGCCCCAAAGTTTCACTTGTTCTCAGAAGGAACGCCCGTTAACTGAGTCCATAGTAACCCCGCCGCCGACCCGCTTGGTTGCAATCGTGTTGCGTCTCGATGACGAGTTCGCGACGGGCGATTTTTTTATTTCCTCGTCAGTTTCCGGCGGAAAGCGTCCGCGGGCACGGGCACGTCGAACTTGACTTCCCTGAGTTTGACGACGGTGTCGCCCATGCTCGTCGAGTTCGAGACGCGCGTGAAAGGGATCATCACGCCTTCAACGTCGCGGTAGTCGCTGTACTTCTCCGTGACCGGCTCGCTGATGGGGCCGCTCGTCTCGATGGTGTCCTGCCGGAGCAGAAGGAAGGTCTTCGCCGAGAAGTAGTCGGTGACGGGGTCGCCCTTCTCCGGCGTGAAGGCGACGACGTAGGCGTCCTCGCCGCCGACCTTCGTGAGCTTCCTGATCTCCGCCGTCTTGAAGAGCGTCTTCCAGTCGAGCGGCGCGTAGAAGTCGGCGGCGATGCGGGCGTCTTCGAGCGCCTTGCCGGACTTCGGGCCGAAGGGGAGGAACGTGCCTTCCTCGCCGCCGCGCGAGCCGTCGAAGAACTCGTGGACTGAGCCAAGGCGCTTGCCGAGCGCCGTGAGCGTCACCTCTTCCGAGTAAGCGTTCGGCGCTTGCGCGGCGATCAGCCCCTCGCCCGCGACGCCCTGGTGCTCGAACACGAGGTCGCCGCGCGCGAGCATCGTCTTGTGCTTTCGCAGGTTCGCCTCGCCGCCCGCCGCAGCGATAACCTTCGACATCAACTCGTCCACGGTCAACGTCGGCTTGAACTCCGCCGCGCGGTCGAAGGCCGACTCGCCTTCGGGCTGCTTCAGCGTGATGCCGACGACCTTTCCCGTCTCGTCGCGCCGCACGATGACGCTATAGGTTTCGGGAAGGGTCGTCGCGCCGAGCACGTCCTTCGAGCGCTCGACGAGCGGGTAAGGCGTCTGGCCGGGGACGATCAGCACGACCTTGCCGTCGCGCAACGCGACTTCGATGGCCGGGCCTTCCTTCTCCGGCTCGTATGAGCCGACAACCTCCTTGAGCGGCCCCGTGTATTCGGCGACCGCGCCGGAGGCGGTCGCCGTCATCGCGTCCGAGGGCTTCACGCGCTTCAGGACGAAGTTGCCCTGCGGCTGCTCCAGGTACATCTCAGCCTCTTTCGGGCTGTCCTTCGCGGGGCGGAACGTCGCGTAGAAGCCGGGCACTTCGGCGAGCTTGTATCGTCGGCCCCCGACCGGCTCAAGCGTGTAGGTCGGCTGTCCCGGCACTGTCATCGTGAGCTTGCCGTCTTTGACGGCGACGGCCATCGTCACGTTCGCCTCGGCGAGCAGGTAGTTGCCCGCCTCCTCTTCCATCTTCAACGCGGGGCCGCCCGCCGCCGCCTGATTCTTCTCGTCGGGGTTGCCGACGAGGTTCGACCAGACGGCCTCCATCGCCGCCGCCGGCAGCACGGACGCCGAGACGTTTGTCAGCATCACGAAGCCGAGATGCTGGTCGGGCATCAGAGCCACCTGCGCGTTGAAGCCGTCAATGTTGCCGCCGTGCTCGGCGACCTTGTGCCCGTGCCAGTCGCGCAGGAACCAGCCGAGGCCGTAAGAGATGTTCCCGGCGACTTTGATCTGCGGCTTCAACAGCTCGGCGAAACTCCGCTCCGATACCAACCGCTTGCCGTCGAGCGCGCCGCCGCCGAGCATGAGGCGGAGCCACTCGGCCATGTCGCGCGCGTTCGAGTTGATCGCGCCCGCGGCGGCCACCTGCGGGAAGTTGCGCGTCGGCAACTGCCGCGTCTCCTTCGTGTCCTCGTCGTAGGTGTAGCCCAAAGAGTAGTCCGGCGCACGGTGCATGTCGGGGACGTTGAGCGTGGAAGCTTTCATGCCGAGCGGCTTGAAGATGCGCTCTTTGATTAGGCCCTCCCACGTCGAGCCTTCGGCCTTCGCGACGCACTCGCCCGCCGCCGAGTACATCACGTTCTGGTACTGAAACTTCTCGCGCAGCTTCGCCGTCGGCTTCGCCGTCGCCGCGACGCGGATGACCTCCTCGCGGTCGAGGACGCCCGTTATCCAGGCGAGGTCTGTGCGGTTGAGACCGGAGGCGTGAGAGAGGAGGTCGCGGACGGTGACACGGGCGTCGGCCTCCGGGTCTTGCAGCCTGAAGTACGGAAGGAATTTCTTCGGCGGGTCGTCGAGCGAGATTTTCCCCTCGTCCGCGCCCAACGCGACGAGCATCGCCGTAAACGCCTTCGTCGAGGAACCGATGGCGAAGAGTGTGTCGGGCGTGACGGGAAGCCGACGCTCGAAGTCCCTGTAGCCGAGTCCCTTCATGTAAATCACTTTGTCGTCCTTGACGATGACGAGCGAGAGGCCCGGAATGCCCAGCTTCTGCCGCTGCTCGTCAACCGCCTTCTCGACGGCGGCGAGCCGCCCGTCGAGGTCTGCGGGGGCGGCAGCGGCCCGCACCTTCGCGGCGTCTTGGGCCGATGCGCGCGGGGCGAGCGACGCCGCCGAAGGGAACAGGAACGCGGCGGCGAGGGCGAGGTTAAGGAAACGTCTCCAGAGGCTCATGTGTTGATTCTCCTGCCAGTGAGCATAAGGGTTTGGAAATAAGGACTCAAAGGTCACGGGCGCACCGGAATGAGCGCGCCGGGGCTTGATCGGAGATGACTTCGGACACTCTCTATCCGCCCGTCGGCGGCGTCTGGCCGAGCAGTCGCAGCATGTCGGGCCTGTCCTTGACGAGCAGGTAGAGGACGCTGCGCAGGCGGCTCATCTCGGCCTCGATGTGGTTGAGCCGCGAGGAGAGCGTCTCTCGATGCCGTCGAGCCGCAGGTGAACCTGCTCGACCTCGCCGCGGATAACCGTGGTCTCAACTTCGAGCTTGTCCACCTTGCCGCCAAGCTTGATAAGCTTGGAATCAAGCCGGGCGATGTCGTCTTTCGTCGCCATCCGGTCGCGGATCATCTCGACGGTGGAGGCGATGAAGTTGAGCAGGTTCTCGTTCTCTTCCGGCTGCTGGTTGCTCATGGCTTCGTTCCTTGCGGGGAGTTTAAGCCCGCCTCGCCGCCTCAGTCCACGACCCACATGTCGCCGCTGTGGATGAGCTTCTGCAACTGGCCGCGGCCCTGGCGCGAGACGGCCTCCTCGATCTGGTGCGCCATCAAATCCTCGTAGGTGTCGCGCTGCACGTCGCGGAAGATGCCGACGGGCTGCGGGAAAGAGGGGAACTCCATGCGCGCGAGCATGAAGGCGACCGAGGGGTCTTTCTCGTGCGAGTCGTGGACGAGGCAGTCGTTCTCGTTGAGTCCGGTCTCGCTCCCGAGTTGAATCACTTCGGGCAGGGTGCCGTTCATGCGAATGCCCTTGTCCCTATCCTTGCCGAAGACCATGGGCTTGCCGTGTTCGAGATAGAGCACGCCTGAGGCGATGGCGAGCGAGAGCGGGTTGACGGGGTAGTCAATGACGCCCATCGGCGTTGACTTCGTCTTCTTGCCGAACTCACTGGTCGGGCTGTACTGCCCCTTCGTCAGGCCGTAGATGCGGTTGTTGAAGAGGATGTAGTTGAGGTCGAGGTTGCGGCGGATGGCGTGCATGAAGTGGTTGCCGCCGATTGAGAGCGCGTCGCCGTCGCCGGTGATGACCCAGACCGAGAGGTCTGGGTTCGACGCCTTGATGCCGGTGGCGATTGCGGGCGCGCGACCGTGGATCGTGTGGAAGCCGTAGGTGTTCATGTAGTAGGGGAAGCGTGAGGAGCAGCCGATCCCCGACACGAAGACGATCTTCTCGCGCGGGATGCCCAGCTCCGGCATCACCTTCTGCACGTTGTTGAGGATGGCGTAGTCGCCGCAGCCCGGACACCAGCGCACTTCCTGATCCGAAGTGAAATCGGCTTTGGTGAGCTTCCCCGGCGGCGGGGCGGGCCGCCCGGCAGTCACCGAACCCGGCTCGCTCTCCGGCGACGGCCCCGCGCCCGAAACGTTTCCGCCGATGCCGCCCGCGGCCTGCTCTTCCGTCCGCTTGTTCCCGTTACCTTCTTGTCCGTTGGTGCTCATCTTTGATTCCTCTTGAATGATTCCTTGCGCCTCGAACGGCAACCCGCCGCGGCGGTCGTTACAGATATTCCTCAACCTTCCGCACGATCTCGCGAATCTGGAAGGGGCGGCCCTTGACCTTCGAGAAGGGGACGGCTGGCACGAGGTACTTCGCGCGGATCATCGTCGCGAGCTGGCCGAGGTTCATCTCCGGCACGATGACACGCTCGAAGCTGCGCAAGACTTCGCCGAGGTTCGCGGGGAACGGGTTGAGGTGGCGCAGGTGCGCGCTCGACACGGGCTTCCCTTCGGCCTGCATTCTCTCGACCGCCGAAGTGATCGAGCCGTAGGTCGAACCCCAGCCGAGGACGAGCACCTTGCCCTCGGACGCGCCGAACACCTCCACGTCGGGGATGTCCTGCGCAGCGCGGTCAACCTTGGCCTGGCGCATGAGAACCATGAAGTGGTGGTTTTCGGGGTCGTAGTTGACGTTGCCCGTCAGGTGCTGTTTCTCGATGCCGCCGATGCGGTGTTCGAGTCCGGGCGTGCCCGGCAGGGCGTAGGGACGCGCCAGCGTCTCCTCGTCGCGCGCATAGGGCATGAACGTCGCGGGGTCGTCGGCGAACTTCACCTCGATTACGGGCAGGTCTTCGATTTCGGGGACGAGCCACGGCTCCGCGCCGTTGGCGAGATAGCCGTCCGAGAGGTAGAAGACCGGCGACATGTAGCGGTAGGCGAGGCGCACGGCCTCAATCGCCATGTGGAAGCAGTCGGCGGGCGTGGCGGGCGCGACGACGATGGCCGGGCACTCGCCGTTGCGGCCCCACACGGCCTGAAAAAGATCGGCCTGCTCGGTCTTCGTCGGCAGACCCGTCGAGGGGCCGCCGCGCTGCACGTTGATGATGACGAGCGGCAGTTCCGTCATCACGGCGAGGCCGATGGCCTCCTGCTTCAAGGCGACGCCGGGGCCGCTCGTCCCCGTCACGCCGACGTGGCCCGTAAACGACGCGCCGATGGCCGCGCACACGGCGGCGATCTCGTCCTCGGCCTGGAAGGTCTTGACGCCGAAATTCTTGTGGCGCGAAAGCTCGTGCAGGATGTCCGAAGCCGGCGTGATCGGGTACGAGCCGTAGAAGAGCGGGCGGCCCGCAAGCTCGGCGGCGGTGACGAAGCCGATGGCCGTCGCCTCGTTGCCCGTGATCTTGCGGTACTTGCCCGGCGTGATGACGGCCTTCTTCACCTTGTAGTGTGTGGTGAAGACCTCGGTCGTGTCGGCGAAGTTGTAGCCGGTCTTCAAAGCGACCTCGTTGGCGCGGACGATCTCCGGGTTCTTCTTGAACTTGGCCGTGATCCATTCGAGCGTCGGCTCCATCGGGCGGTCGTAGAGCCAGTAGAGCAGGCCGAGCGCGAAGAAGTTTTTGCAGCGATCCATCTCCTTGCGCGAGAGCTTGACGCCGGCCTCCTGCAAAGCGCGGATGTTGACCGTGGTGATCGGGAGGCGGTGGACGCGGTAACCTTTCAGCGTGTCGTCTTCGAGCGGGTTCGACTCGTAGTTGGCCTTCTTCAGATTCTCCTTGTTGAACTCGTCGGTGTTGACGATGACGGTGCCGCCGTCTTCGAGGTCTGCGAGATTCACCTTCAAGGCCGCCGGGTTCATGGCGACGAGCACGTTCGGCTCATCGCCGGGCGTGCGTATGTCGCGGCTGGAGAAGTTGAGTTGGAAGCCGGAGACGCCGGGAAGGCTCCCGGCTGGGGCGCGTATCTCGGCGGGGAAGTCGGGCAGGGTCGAGATGTCGTTGCCGACGATGGCCGACGTGTTCGTAAACTGCGTGCCCGTGAGCTGCATGCCGTCGCCGGAGTCGCCGGCGAAGCGTATGGTCACGGTCTCGACCTCTTCAACGTCTCTCTCCCTCTGTCCGACGGGCGGGTTCTCGATGATGGCGCTCATACTTTTTGTTTGATCCTTTGTCAGCGGGCTGTCAGGGGGATGTTGGGCTGCGGCAGTGACTTCATCGGCTTTAAGAATTCCGCGGGCGTGGGCGACGCGGGGCGGACAATGCGTTCGCGTTCATTCTACACAGCCGCACCGCGCAAACTCAAGCGACCCCGCCCGCGGAGACGGCAAAGCCCCCCGCGCGACGAATAGTTCTCGCGCGGGGGGCTTCCGACTTTTCGCCGCGGCGGGCCGCCTAGCTCGCCGCGTTGGTCGAGTCCTTCTTCACGTCCGACGCCGACGAGGCGGTCGCGGACTTCGCGGCGGGGGCGCTCGAAGAGGAGGACGAAGGGTAGGAAGAAGAAGTTGACGAGCCGGACGGTGAAGTCGTCGAGGCCGGGGAGGTCGTCGAGGCCGGGGAGGTCGAAGAAGCCGAGGAGGTCGAAGTGGCCTCGGCCTTCTTGTCGCCGCCCGGCTGCTTGTCGGACTGCTCCTTGATCTGCGCCATGCGGCAGCTCCCCTCGAAGATCGCGCCGTTCTCGATGATGAGCGCGGGCGTCTGGATGTTGCCGGTGACTTTGGCGACGCGCCCCATCTCGATGCGCTTCGAGGCGGTGATGTCGCCGTTGACCGTGCCGTAAATCTGGGCGACCGCGACCTCGACGTTGGCGTCCACGCGCCCGTTGGTCGAAACTATCAGCGTACCGTCGGCGGAAGAGACGCGGCCTGAGAGCGCCCCGTCCACCCGCAGCATGCCCTTGAAGCTGGCCTCGCCCGTCAGGGCCGTGCCGTTGCCGACGAAGCCCGTGAGCGTCCCCTCCTTGATGTCGCGCGCCAGCGACTCGCTCTCGGTGACGGCGCGCGAGGTCGTCTGCGTGTGTACCGACTGCTGGTAGGCCTCGGTCGGCGTCTGCGCGGCGGCGGCGGGGGAGGAGGAGCCGTAGCCGGAGGAAGAGGCGGTGGTGTGCGGGGTGTGGTCAGCCGTGTCGTCAGTGGTGTGCGTCGAGTCCTTCGGATTTTTTCCCGGTCTAAACATTTCGCGTTCTCCCTGTCAGAACTTGTTGGTTGGTGTCGTCTCTGTCCGGGCGGAGGCGAGTGCCGTGGCCGCCCGGCCAGGCTCGAAACGGCGCGCGTCGCCCCCTGCTGAAAATGGGGTCAAGTCAGGAGGGCCGTGGCGTCCAAGGGCCGCCGGGGCGCTCGAACAGGCTTTCAAAACTCTACGAGAGCGTGGCGATGATAAGGCAATTCTCGCGAATAGTAAATCGTAAAAGGCCGTGAACCGTAAACCGTGAACCGCGACGAGGGAAAAGCAGGTTTTCTCTCGTCGCGGTTCACGGTTTACGGTTCACGACTTTTCACTTCTTCTCGTTTTCGACGCCGAGGGCGAGCACGTCCTTGTAGGCGCAGAGGGCGACGCGCTTCGGGGCCTGCGGCAGCTTGATGTTGCCCAGCTCGATGGTCGAGTTGCCCTTGATGGCGGCGTGGCCGAGCCTGACCCAGCCCTTCCCCATGTCGAGATAGACGGGCACGAGCATGCGGAAGTCGTCCGAGACGCCCGACTGCGTGACGCGGCCCGTCAGGGTGTCGCCGCTCACGGAGTATTCGAGCCTGTAGCTCGGCACCTCCGTGCCGTAAACCCATTGGTTGAAGAACCAGTCCATGCGGCGGTTGCCGTCCAAGTCCATCGCGCCGGTCATGTGCTTCTCGACGATTGACTTGAAGTCCTCGGTCGAGGCGTTCTTGTTGTAGAAGGTCTGGACGAAGTCCTGCATCATCTTCTGGAAAGCCTCGTCGCCGGTCTTGCGATCCCACATCATCATGCGCAGCATGTGGAGGATGTAAGCGCCCTTCGGGTAGATCATGAAGCGGGCGATGTTACCCGTCTTCCCGCTGTTGAGGCGGTAGCCTTGCGTGACGGGGCCGACCGTGTAGGGCTTGCGGTCGTGCGTCTGCGGGCGCGACTGCGTGATGAGCTGGCGCTGGTTCTCCCAGAAGTCTATGAACTTGTCGGGGCCGCGCACCACCTGCGCGTAGAGCGAGGCGGAGAACTCGGCGAAGCCCTCGCTCATCCACTGGTCGCGGTAACTCTTCCAGCCGACGACGTGTCCCCACCATTGGTGCGAGACCTCGTGCGGGCCGACGTAGTGGAAGAAGTTGTCGCCGGCGAAGCGCGCCGAGCCGGTCGCCAGCCAGCGTTGCGTGGAGTCCATGAAGGCGGTGAACGGCATGTAAACGAGCGTCGGCCATGCCTGCCCGAAGCTCGCGGCGGGCTGCTGCGTCATGGCGATGCGCGTGTAGGGGAGCTTGCCGAAATAGGCGTTGTAGATGCGCGTCGAGTTCTCGGCGTCGGCGATGGCCGAGTCGGCCATGCCCGTCGTGGACATCGAGCCGACGCCGACGTTCTGCATGAAGTTGGGCAAATCCTCGTTGGCGTAGAACTCGATCTGGTAGCCGGTGTCGGGGTCTTGCACGATCTTCTTCTTGAAGGCCCCGTAGTTGAACCCGGCGACGGCCAGCTCGTTGTCGCCGCTCGACCACTTCGCCACGGTGTAGTCGCCGTCGGTCGCCTCGGGCGCTGACGGCGCGCCCGTCCCGATGAGCGTCCTGCTCTTCGGGTAGTGGAAGGTCATGTCGAAGCGCGCGCGGTCGCCGAACTCCATGAAGCCGTTGTTCGGGTACCAAGTCTCGCGCGGGCCGAGGTAGTAATTGCCGCCGCCCACGTCAATCAGCGCCTCGCCGCCCGCGTACTCGATTGTGACCTTGTAGTCCTTGCCCGCCTCTAACGGCTCCGGGTAGATGACGGCGAAGTCGGAGTCCTCCTTCTTCGACTCCTGTATGAACTCCAGGTCACGCCCCTCCGCGTCGCGGACGCGGCTGACGCGCAGAGAGCGGTAGAGCGCGAAGGGCAGGACGCGCGTGCCGGGGACGAGCGGGCGGAAGGTGACGGCGTCGGTGGCGGCGATCTGCGTGCCCTTAATCGCGCCGTCAATCTCGTGGCGCGTGATGTCGAAGATGCGGTGATCCTCGCCGCTCGAAGCCGTGCCCCGTGCGTACTCGTCCGAGAGGTGGAAGGCCGTCCAGAGGCCGCCGTCCGTCTCGCCGTAGCTGGAGAGCAGTTCCTCTTCGGGCGCGACTTCGGGGATGCCGAGCGGGTCTATCTGGAAGACCAGCTTCTTGAAGCGCTGGCCGCCGATGAAGGCCGTGAGGAAGCCGGGGCGCTGCGGCGTGTAGAGGTCTGTGAGCGTGCGCATCTCCATGTTCGTGCGCAGCTCCTTGCGCAGGAGTTCCTGGTTGTCGCGGTAGATGTCGCGTGCGTGCGCCGCCTGCGGGCCGCCCCGTCCCACCTTCGCCTGCGGCGACGACTTGATCTCCTCGTAGGTCTTGTCGGTGAAGCGGAGCGTCAGCTTCGTGAACTGCTCCGTGATCGAAGGCTCGCCGGTGAAGAGCGAGAGGCTGTGCTTCTCGTACTCGACCGGGGGCGTCAGCGAGAACTCGCCGTCGCCGATGAAGACCGCACCGGTGACTCGGCCCTCGACCGGCGGCAGGAAATAGACTTCGCCGGAGTGCAGCGTAAACGTCGCGGCGTCGCGCTTGAAGACGAGGTTGTTGACCGCGGCGTACTCGCCCGCGAAGTCCTGCGCCGACTCGGCCTGCTCGCGGAGCTGGCGATAGACGGGGTCTTCGTTCGGCTTCAGTCCGCCGGCCTTCACCTCGACCGTGCCGCCCTCGACGAGCGCGATTTCGAGCTGGAAGTTGAGCGAGGCGGTCTTGCCCTCCTCGACGCCCAACTGCTCGCGCCGCGCCTCCTTGAACCCCTTGGAGCTGACGACGACGACGTAGGTGCCCGCGGGCAGGCCCTCGATTTTATAACGCCCCTGCGCGTCGGTCTGGACGGGCGCGTGCGCCTGCTTGCCCTCGGCGTCGGTGACGGTGACGGTCGCGCCGACGACGACCGCGCCCTTCGGGTCTGTGACAGTTCCGCTGATCGTGCCGCCCGCGGCGGCGCTCGAACGGACGGCGGGCGCGAGCAGGAACGCGACGGCGAAGAAGAGGGCGGAGAATTTTCTGAGGGACATTCGCATTAAACCTCTCGGTGACTGCGTGAGGCTCACAACTTTTGTGAAACTCGGTTGAATGGTTATTGCCTTGCCGGAGTGTCGTCGGGGGCGACGCGCGCAGGATGCTCCGCCGGCGAGGGCCGCGCGCGCGAAGCGACATTATTCTGGCCGCCGCCGCGGGTGTCAAGCGGGCGGGCGGCCCGCCGCTTGACTTCTCCCGCGCCCGCCCGATAAAACGGCTGACACCATTTCAACCCGAAGTCAAAACAGTCGGCGCAACGGACAGGAGGACTGCACAGAGATGGTCGGTCGAATGGTTGAGTTTCAGAGCAACGGCGCGACGGCGCGCGGCTACCTCTCCGTCCCGGAGTCGGGCGAGGGGCCGGGCGTCGTCGTGATTCAGGAGTGGTGGGGACTCGTGCCGCACATCAAATCGGTGGCCGACCGCTTCGCCGCCGAGGGGCTAGTCGCGCTCGCGCCAGACCTTTACTACGGCGACGTGGCGCGCTCGCCCGACGAGGCGGGCAAGCTGATGATGGCCTTAAACATCGAGCGGACGGAGAAAGACCTGCGCGGCGCGGTCGAGTACCTCTTGAATCACGAAGCGACGACCGGCGAACGCGTCGGCACGGTCGGCTTTTGCATGGGCGGCGCGCTCTCGCTCTACGCCGCGTCGAAGAACGAGCGGGTCGGCGCGTGCGTCGTCTTCTACGGCATCCACCCGAAGGTCGAGCCGGATTTCGAGCACTTGCGCGCGCCCGTGCTCGGCCTCTTCGCCGAGGAGGATCAGTTCGTGCCGCCCGACTCGGTGCGCGAACTCGAAGCCAACTTGCGCGAGCGCGGCAAGCAGGTCGAGGCGCACACCTATCCCGGCACCGACCACGCCTTCTTCAACGACACGCGCCCGGAGGTTTATAACGAGAAGGCCGCGCGGGACGCCTGGCGGCGCACGATAGAGTTCTTGCGCCGTCACCTCGGCAATCAAAAGGGCTGACGCGCGCCCGGCCCCTGTCTTCAGAGTGACGGGCTGGCGTTCGCCTGCGCCGCCGAGTCGGGTTGCGCCGGGCCGCCCGATACCTTAAAACATAAGCGAAGGAGATTCGAGGCGGGCGTCTGCGGCGCTCGGCGCGTGTCGCCGGTCGCCGCGCGGGATTGAGGTAAGGGATGTTTGTTGAGAGCAAGATCAAGACGAAGCTGCTGCGCCAGATGGGCGAGGCGATCAAGGACTTCCACATGATCGAGGACGGCGACCGCGTGATGGTCTGCCTCTCCGGCGGCAAGGACAGCTACACGATGCTCGACCTCCTGCTCGACGTGCGGAAGCGCGCGCCCGTCCGCTTCCGTATCCTCGCCGTCAACCTCGACCAGAAGCAGCCCGGCTTCCCCGCCGACGTTCTGCCGAACTATTTGAAGGAGCGCGGCGTGCCCTTCCGTGTCGTCGAGCGCGACACCTACTCAATCGTCAAGCGGCTCGTCCCCGAAGGCAAGACCTACTGTTCCCTGTGTTCGCGCCTGCGCCGCGGCATCCTCTACCGCGTCGCCATCGAGGAGGGCTGCACCAAGATCGCGCTCGGCCACCACGCCGACGACATCATCGCCACCTTCCTCCTCAACCTGCTCTTCGTCGGCAAGCTCAAGGCGATGCCGCCCATCCTGCGCTCCGACAGCGCGCTCAACACGGTCATCCGCCCCCTCGCCTACTGCCGCGAGTCGGACATCGCGGAGTTCGCCGCGCTGAAAGGGTTCCCCATCATCCCCTGCGACCTCTGCGGCTCGCAGACTACTCTGAAGCGCGTGCGCGTCAAGCGGCTGGTCGCCGAACTCGAAAAGGAGATACCGCACGTCCGCGCCTCGATGCTGACGGCCCTCGGTAACGCGCAGCCCTCGCACCTCCTAGACCCGACGCTCTTCGACTTCAAGAACCTGCGCGCCGCCACCGGCGACGTGGAGGCCGAACTCGACGCCGCCATCGGCCACGCCGAAGAGGAGGCCGCGCCCGCGCTCGTCTCGATTGCGTCCGACTGAATGAGCCTTAACCCGTCAACGTCTTCGACGGCTCGAATCTGAAAAGGAAAAAGAAACTGTGAGAATGATTTCAAGAGTTCTGATAGTCGTCGGACTGCTCATCACCGTCGCGGGCAATCTGGCAACCTTCAACGGGGTTCACACCGCCGTCAACGGCATGATGAATTCCGCAGAGAACGGCATCGCGTCGGTCGCCACGGGGATGAGTTCCGCGTATTCCTGGAGTCTCATCAGCCTCTTCGGGTGTTTCATCCTTATCGTCGGGCTAGTCCTCGCCGCCCTCAAATCATCCGCGAAGGCCGCCGCGGTCTGAGCGCGCAGGGCCGCCGTCGTCCACGCGCGACGGCGTTTCGCTGTCGCCCGGACTTAAATCGTCCCACTGCTTTATCTGATGGCCGCAACAAAAGTAAAAGCCGGAGCCGCTAAGAAGTCCGCCGGGAAGTCTGCGAAAGCCGCGGCGTCGAGGAAAACCAAAGCCCCGGCGGCGAAGGCGGCGAAGAAGTCAGCCGCCAGGTCAGCGAAGTCGGCGACCAAAGCAAAGGCGACAAACGCCAAAACCGCGAGGCCGGCGACCAAAACCAAAGCGGCGAAGGACGTGCCCGACTTCACAGACTTCCCCGCGGGCGTGGTCACGCGCCGCGACGTGACGCTCTGCCTCGCCTGCATCTTTCGCCTCTTCACCAAACAACTCGGCCTCGCGCCCCGCACGGCCTACAACGAAATCCGCCGCTACGCGCCCACGGTCGAAGAACTCACGTCGCGAAACCCGCAGCGCCCCTTCTTCAAGCCTTCGGAGGAGAAGAATCCGCACTGCCCCTACTGCGAAGCGCCGAGGCGCTGGCACGCGCGCGTCACAGTCCACCGCGTCGAGGGCGGCAAGGCGACGGACGCCGCGCGCCGCGCGCTCGTCCGTACCCTGCCGGCGAAGGACGGGCAGTTTCAGGTTCACGAGGAGAAGAAGACGGCGCGGCAGGTCTTCTTCGAGTGGCTGGAGCGTCTGGGACAGGAACTTGATTTCGAGGACGACAACGCGTGGATGCCAGAGGCCGCGCGCGCCTACCTCCAGCGCCGCGAGCCGAAGACCGACTGGGCCGAAGTCTTCGACGGCGCGCGCGCCGTGCGCCGCTCGCACCGGCTCGAAGAGGGCTGGGAGCGCGAAGGCGCGCGCCTCTTCCTCGCGCCCCCGCTCTACAACGATGTGCTGCTCGTCCAGTACCTGGTGAGCCGCTCGCACCGGCACGGCGGGCGCACCTTCGATGGCCGCCTGACGCTCCTCGACTTCGTCCGCCGCATGCGCCACGGCGGCCACCTCGAAGCGCAGGGCATCACCGACCGCGACCAGTTCGACGTGCTCGAACAACTCGTCGAACACCTCGCCGGCGGCGACGAATCGGCCAAACTCCACTTCATCATTGACCGGCGCGACCTTCTGAATAAAGTGAAGGACGTTTACGCGCGCCACGCAACGTAGGAAAGGCAAAAGGGCAAAAGGGGAAGAGGGAAAACGGGTAAAAGGAATGAGGCTGCCGCAGCTTTTCTTTTCCTTTTCGCCTTTTCCCCTCTTTCCCTTTTGCCCCCTCTCTCATCTGTCCATCTTGTTGAAGTGCAGGCGCAAGGGGGCGGCGAGCGAGATGTCGCGCAGCTCGAAGACTGCGTAACGCGGGTGCTCGGTCTTGACGAGTTGATAGACGCCGGCCTGCGTAGTCGTCGAGATCGTGCCGTCGCGCGCTTCGAGGTAGGCGCTCGCCTCCTCGACCGTGGGGCGCTTCTCGCTCGTGTTGTCGCCGAGCGCGTCCACGGCGTAGGACTTCAGGAGCTTCGGCCAGTAGCCGGCGAAGAGCGAGGGGCTGGCGAACAGGTCGGCCCAGACGGGCTGGCCGTTGCGCGCGACGACGACGCCGACGACGCCCGGTTGCAACACCTCACGTTCGAGCGCACGGATGTAGTCGTCCAACTGCACGCTCACCTGCTTGTTGGCATAGACCTCCTGGTATGTGCCCGTCGTGTTCTCGGTCTTGAGCTTCTCGTTATTCTTCTGCACCTCGCTCCAGACCGCCGTCTGCTCCTTCCTGTCCTGCGCGGCGGCGCGCAGCTTCGGGTGCGCGACCGCGCCGAGGCTGGAGAACCTGGCGGGCGATGACGGCGTGACCTCGACCGATTCGGCGACGACGCGCGCGGGCGCGCGTTCAGCCGCGCCGCCTCCGCCTCCGCCGCTGGCGTAGCCCGCGGCGCGCGGCGTCCAGCGCCCGTGCTCGACGCAGAAGACGCTCAGGGCGACGGGGACGCTGACGGGCGGGATGATCCGATCCTCCTGCACTATTCTGTCCTGCTGGCCGCCGACGACCACCTCGCCCGCGACGAGCAGGAGCTTCTTGCCCGAACGGTTGACGAGCGCCAACTCGTTCACCGACGCGCCCTCGTTGTAGCTCACCGCCTGTTGGTTCGCCACGTTCGCGGCGTTCTGTGCGCCGCGCCTGACACGCGAAGGGCGCGCGGCCTGCGCGCCCTTCTCCGTGATGACGACCGTGCCGCGCTTCGTGCCCTCGTCGAGCGTGATGTAGGCGTCGGTCGCCGACGCGCCGCGCGCGCGCACGGGGAAGATGGTCAGGTTCTTGTACGAGACCGGCGCGAGCACAGTCCACTCGCCGCCTGCCCTCCCCTTCGCGCTCCCGACGTTCAAAGCCTGAGGCGCGGGCAGAAGCGCCGCCGCCGACAAAAGCGCGCACGCGCACAGCGCGACCAGAAAAAATCTCGAACCCGGATGGTTAGTCATTCGCTTGCCTCCTCAAAGACTGGTCTTGGTTGGCCTTTAGTCCGCGCGCGGGCCTCACGACTGCCGAAGCGTGGGCACACCGATGCCGTCCGCGCGGCCAGTCCGGGGCTGCTGGCCGCCCCGCGCGATCTTGTTGCTGTAGGGTGAACGCGGCGTCACCGCGATCTTGCGAGGCGTTCGTCTCTTTGTTGCGACGTGAAGCGTTGAGAGTTGTCCGGCGCGTCGAGGCTATGCGGGTCGCCTTCTCGCTGGCTCGTCAAGGGGAGACTGTTTTGGTAGCGCCGACCTCTTCGACTTTATCAACAACTATCTTGAAAGCGTAGCGCCCTTCATGGCCGAAGCCGTATTCGTAGCCAATGCTCCTTGCTTTGAAGAACTTGCCAGTGACTAAAAGCTCGGTCTGTTGAGTCCGCCATCCGTCCGGGCAGCAAAGGCCGCGCGCCTGCTTAAATTTCTCGTATATCTCCGGCTCGGTCGCCGTCTTCACCGATTCGCCGAACTCCGCCCACACGACATTAGCTGTCCAGTAAGGAGTAGTTTCAATCGCATACTCTTTGCAGGACGAGTCGAAGTAAGACCACTCAAATCCTACGTTGTATTGCGCGCGAACTCTGATTTCTTTGCCGTCGTAATCTGCGGGCTTGCTCAGTAGAGCGCACAGGCTGACCGTGGGAATCTCTGACGAAGGCTGAGGAGCGTTAGCGCGAGAAGATTGACCCTGAGCGTTGATAAGGGTAGTGAGCGTCAGTAACGATAAGGCGATCTTTGCCAACATTGATATGTCCTCAGTTAAGGAGGAGCTTAACAATGCTCCGGCTCGCCGTCTTCCAACAACATCCCGATGACCTCCTGCATGTTGCCGTGCAGCTCGTCGAGCGTGTCGCCCTGGCTATGAGCGCCGGGGAAGCCCGGCACGTAGCCGACATACAAGTCGGTGTCCGCGCACTTCTCAACAACGTAAGTGTAAACCTTCATAGTCAAGCCCTCGCGCGAGGACGATAGCATACTTTGAAGGACTCCTTAACTCCTTTTCGCCTCGCGCGCGCGCCCTTCGTCGCGCGGGTCGGGCGTGCGGGAAGTGACAGCGCCTTCGGCTTGAGTCGGCGGCTGGCGGCGGTAGCGGTGCGTGACGGGGCGGCGGCGTCCGATGCCGATGGCGTTGCGCGAGATGATGAGGGTGGGAGGGAGTTGGCGGCGCTTGAACTCGTTGGCGGGCGACTCGACGCGGTTGAGTATGTCGTAGACGAGCGCGGGGTCGTGGCCTTGGGCGATGATCTCTTCGGGCGAAGCCTTGCGCTCGAAGTAGAGTTGGAGGATTGGGTCGAGCACGTCGTAGGGCGGAAGACTCTGGTCGTCGAACTGGTCGGGGGCGAGTTCCGCCGAGGGGCGCTTGTTGATGATGGCCCACGGGACCAACTCGCCTTCGCGGTTGATGTGGCGCGCGAGCGCATAGACCTCGGTCTTGAGAACGTCGCCGATGACGGCGAGTCCGCCGTTCGTGTCGCCGTAGAGCGTGCAGTAGCCGAGGGCGAGTTCCGACTTGTTGCCGGTCGAAAGCAGCAGACGGCCCTCGGCGTTCGAGATGGTCATCAGGATGTTGCCGCGCAGGCGCGACTGCAAGTTCTCCGCCGCTAGACTGTCGCCGCCGCGCGAAGGCTTAGTCAATCCCAACTCTTTCGTCAGCACTCCGAAGGCCGACGTGATGGGCCGCTCGACGACGGGCATGCCGTAGTTCTTGCCCAGAGCGACGGAGTCCTCGACGCTCCCGCGCGAGGAGAAGGGCGAGGGCATCATCACGCCGAGGACGTTCTCCGCGCCGAGCGCCTCGCACGCGAGCGCCGCGACGACTGCGGAGTCAATGCCGCCCGATAGTCCGAGCACGGCGCGCTGAAAGCGGTTCTTGCGCGCATAATCTCTGACGCCGAGGACGAGCGCGCGGCGGACGGTCTCGATGTCATCGCCGGGCAGACACGTCTCGTCGCGCACGCCGCAGTCCAAGTCAACGGTTCCGACGAACTCCTCGAAGGGCGGCGCTTGAAGGATGGTGCGCCCGCGGCAGTCGGTGACGAGCGAAGCGCCGTCGAAGATGATGCCGTCGTTGCCGCCGACGAGGTTGACGTAAACCACGGGCAGCCCCGACGCCCGTGAGCGGTGCTCGACCATCGCGCAGCGCTGCCCCATCTTCGACTTGTTGAAGGGCGACGCGTTCGGCGAGACGATCACGCCAGCGCCCATCTCGATCACTTCGTCCGTCGGGTCGTGCGTGTAGAGGCGCTCGCGCCAGAACGTCTTGTCGTTCCAGAAGTCCTCGCAGACGACGACGCCGAGTTTTTCTTTGCCTACGTCGAACAGTCGGCGGCGCTCCGCCGACTGGAAGTAGCGCGGGTCATCGAACACGTCGTACTCAGGCAGCAGGGTCTTGTCGGCGAAGCCGAGCAGTTCGCCGTCGCGGATGACCGCCGCCGAGTTGAAGAGCTTGCGCCCCTCGGTCGCACCCGTCGGCCTCACCGTGCCGACGACCGCCGTCAGCCCCCGCGTCGCCGGGATGATTTTTTCTAAGGGCTTCAAGGCCGACTCTACGATGTCGCGGTCGAGGAACCAGTCGAAGGAGGTGTAGCCCTGGACGGAGACTTCGGGGAAGACGACGAGGTCGGACTTCTCCCGCCTCGCCCGCTCTATGGCGCGCAGGATTTTTTCGGTGTTCCCCTCGAAGTCGCCGTTCGTCGTGTTGATCTGCCCGATGGTGACGCGCATGGCCTGATTTTATCATTGATTCACCGGCTCGTTGAATGAAGGAACGAATAAAGGAAATGATGGCTGACGAGTAATAAGAAACAGCGGACTCGATCTCTTATCACTCATCACTTATCACTTTCTTTCCGTGTCCGCCGCCGCCCGGCGTCTCGATTCTCACGCGGTCGCCGGGCCGCAACTCGGTCGAGCCTTTGGCTTCGATCTTACGCGCGCGACCGCCGCGCACGACCCGGTCGCGTCCGGCCTTGCCGTCCTCGCCGCCTTCGAGTCCGTAGGGCGCGCGCGCGCGACGGTCGGCGAGCAGAGACATGCGCGCCGGGACGAGCGTTTCGATCTCGCGCACGACGCCGTCGCCGCCCCTGCGCGCGCCGCGCCCGCCGGAGCCGCGTCGCAAACGGTATTCACGCACGCGCAGCGGGTATGCGTATTCGAGCGCTTCGGCGGGCGTGTTGAGGCTGTTGGTCATGTGCGTGTGGACGCCACTCACTCCGTCCACTGCGGGGCGCGCGCCCATGCCGCCCGCGACCGTCTCATAGTAGGCGAACTCTCTTCCGTCGCGCGTGTCCGTGCCGCCGATGGTCAGGTTGTTCATCGTGCCCTGGCTCGCCGCCGGAATCCTTCCGGGCAGAGCGCGCGCGAGCGCCTTGAACAGAACGTCAACGATGCGCTGCGAGGTCTCGACGTTCCCGCCCGCCACAGACGCCGGGTGCTCGGCGTTCGTCACCGAACCTTTCGGCGCGATTACTTCAATCGGCTCCATCAACCCCGCGCTCGCCGGGACTTCCTCCGCGCCGACGAGGCAGCGGAAGACGTATGCGACCGCCGAGACCGTGATCGCCTCCACGGCGTTCAAAGGCCCGGCGACCTGCGGCGCGCTGCCCTCGAAGTCAACGACCGCGCGCCCGCCCTTCACCTCGACGCGCACGCGCAAAAGCACTTCGCCTTCACTCACGCCGTCCGAGTCGAGCGCGTCCACGGCTTCATAAACACCTTCGGGGATCGCCTCGATTGTGGCGCGCATCATGCGCGCCGAGTAGTCAATCAGGTGCCGCGCGTACTCCGCCGCCTCGCCCGCGCCCGCGCGTTCGACGATCTCAAGCAGGCGGGCCGCGCCCGTCTTCAGAGAGCCTATCTGCGCCTCAAAGTCCGCGCGCCGCTCGCGCTCGACTCTCACGTTCGCCATCACGAGCCGCATCACGTCACCGACCACGCGCCCGCCGCGCACGAGATGAACGGGCGGAATCCTCAAGCCCTCGCCGTAAACGTCCGTCGCCATCCCCATCGAGCCGGGCGTCGCCCCGCCGATGTCTGCGTGGTGCGCGCGGTTGGCGACGTAGAACAGGGGGGAAGAGGGGAAAGGAGAAAGAGGGGAAGAGGTTTGGCTTGGCGCTAGAGCGGCGTGACCTTTAATGCGGCTTCGCCCGCGGCCAGACGCAGTTTTTCCTTTTCCCCTCTTCCCCTCTTCCCCTCTTCCCCCCGCGTCGAAGACGCTCGCGACCAGCGTCACGTCCGGCAGGTGCGTGCCTCCGGCGAAGGGGTCGTTGAGGACGACCACGTCGCCCGGCCCGATTGTCGTTCGGCGGAGCGCCGCGGCGACGGCCAACGGCATCGAGCCGAGGTGGACGGGCATGTGGTCGCCCTGCGCGATGACGCGGCCCCCGGAGTCGAAGACGGCGCAGGAGTAGTCGCGCCGCTCCTTGATGTTGGGCGAGTGCGCCGTGCGCCGCAAGGTCAGCCCCATCTCCTCCGCCACGGAGGTGTAGAGCGCGCGGTAGATTTCCAGCGTGGTGGGGTCGAAGCCCTTCAACTTTTTCATAACTCGATGACGAGGTTGCCGCGGTCATCAATCCGCGCGCGCGCGCCCGAAGGAATGAGTGTCGTTGACGAATACTCCGTGACGACCGACGGCGCGCGCAGCCGAGCGCCCGCGCGCAGCTCTTCGCGGCGATAGACGGCGGCCTCAAGCGGCCCCTCGTCGAAGTGGACGCGCGCCGTGCGGTGTGGCGCGACGGCGCGGCGAAGGGCAGCCGCGCGGCGCGGTCGTTCGTCCTTCAATCGTTCGACGAGTCCGGCGGAGAATAGCCGCGCGCTCACGACCTCAATCGTGTCCGCCGACTGCGCGTAGCCGTAGCGCGCCGCGTGCTCGCGGTGGAAGCGCGCGACGGCGCGGCGGCCCCAGGGGATTTCCAGCTCGAACGACTGGCCGCGGTAGCGCGCGGCGATTGTGCGCGCGTGCCGCTGCCGCGCATCATTGAAGCCCTCGCGCCGGAGCGCGGCGCGCGCCTCGCGCTCCATCCCGACAAAGGCGCGCTCGATCTCGTCCTCACGCGCGCCGTCGCCGACTTCGAGCATGAGCGTGCGGCTGAGGCTCTTAACCACGTTGGCGCGCAGGCAGCCCGCAGCCGAGAGTGCGCCTGGCTCGCGCGGCACGACGACGCGCGGGATGCGGAGAGCGCGCGCAAGCTCGACCGCGTGCAGGCCGCCCGCGCCGCCGAACGTCAGAAGCGCGCACGCGCGCGGGTCGAAGCCCCGCTCGACCGAGACGGCCCGCAGCGCACGCTCCACGCCAGCGTTCACCACGCGCACCACTCCGAGCGCGGCCTGCGTGTGCAACACCTCGCGCCCGCTCGCCTCGCTCATCTCGCGCGCGAGATTCATCAGAGCTTCGACGGCGCGTCGCTCGTCAAGCTCGAACTCGCCGCCGAGCAAGTCCGCGCCGCCGAATCTTCCTAAAACCAGATTCGCGTCCGTCACCGTCGGCAGAGTAGAGCGACCGTAGCACGCCGGCCCAGGCACGGCCCCAGCCGACTCCGGCCCGACGCGCAAACTTCCGCCCGCGTCCACGCGCGCAATCGAGCCGCCGCCCGCGCCCACGGTGTGTATGTCGAGCACGGGCACGGCCACGGGCAGGCCCGCCACCGAAGCCTCGTTCGTCAGGCGCAAACGCCCGCCCGCGCACAGCGCCACGTCGGTCGAAGTGCCGCCCATGTCGAACGTGATGATGTCGCTGAATCCGGCCCCGACGCCCGCGTGCGTCGCGCCGACGACGCCGCCCGCCGGGCCTGAGAGAATCGTCCGCACAGGCTCGGCGGCGGCGGCACGCGCCGAGACGCTACCGCCCGACGACTGCATCACGCGCAGGCGGCGGGCCGAGACGCGCGCGCCGAGTCGTGAGAGGTAAGCGCCCATCAGCGGCTGAAGGTATGCGTTGATCGTGACCGTCGAGGTGCGCTCGTACTCGCGATATTCGGGAAGGATTTTGTGAGAGACCGACAGCGGCACACCCGCGAGCGCGGCGGCGAGCGCCCGCTCGATTCTTTGCTCGTGCTCTGGCCGCGCGAACGAGAAGAGCAGAGAGACGGCGACCGACTCGACCCGCGCGCGCCTCAACTTGCCGACCAGTTTTTCAATCTCCCCGCCTTCGAGTTCGACGACGACCGAGCCGTCCGCCGCGACGCGCTCGCGCACGCCGAAGCGCAAGCGTTCGGCGACGAGCGGCGCGGGCCGCGTCCAGTTCAGGTCGTAGAGGCTGCCGCGCGCCTGCCGCCCGATGGCGAGCACGTCCTCGAACCCGGCGGTGGTGACGAGCGCCGCGCGCGCGCCGCGCCGTTCGAGCAAAGCGTTCGTCCCGACGGTCGTCCCGTGCACGACTTCCAAATCACGAAGCCGCGCGCCGGTCTCTCGCGCCACGCGCCGCAGCCCTTCGACGATTGCGCGTGAGGGGTCGTCCGGCGTCGAGGGCACTTTAAAAATCTTCGCGCGCCCCACGGCGTGATACATGAAGTCCGTGAACGTCCCGCCCGTGTCCACGCCGACGCGCACCCTGTCTCTTTCGCTTCCGTCTCTCATCGAACCAAATATAAATATGGATGGACGGGATAAACAGGATGAGGGATTTCAAAACTCAAATCCGTCTTCTGTTATCCCGTCAATCCTGTCCATCCACGTTAATTCTTCCCCACCCCTCCAGACTTGAGGGCCTAAAGCGGCGGACGTTGCCAGCCGCCCGTGGCGCGCTCGACCGCGGCGGCGGCGACGAGCGCAACGTCCTCGCGCCAGGGCCGGGCGACGAGTTGCACGCCGATAGGGAGTCCCTCCGGCGAAGTGCCCGCGCGGACGACCGCGCCGGGCCAGCCCGTCATGTTGTAGATCATCGTGTAGCTGAAGACGAGCTGGTTGTCTTCGTCGAACGTCGTGCCGTGTGGCATCGCCGTGCGCGCGCAGGGCGGGCACAGGATGAGGTCGTAGTCGCGCATGAAGCTGAGCATCTCGCCGCGCCACGCGTCGAGCCGGAAGACGAGGCCGGTCAACTCCGCCGTGGTCATGCTCGACGTGCCGAGGACTTCCAGCAGACGCGTCATCAGCGCGTGCGTCTCGTCCGTGCCCGAAAGCATCAGCAGCATGCGCAGGCCCGCGCCGCCGTCGGCCCCGTAGAGGCCGAGCAGCATCTCGTAGGCGTTTTCGGGCACGGGCGGGCGCGCCTCGGAGACCTCCGCACCCGCGTCGGCGAGAGAGCGCGCCGCATCGCGTACCACGTCGGCGATGTCGGGCGTGGGCGCGACGATGCCGTTGTCCGTGTGGAAGGCGACGCGCAGGGATTTAACGTCCGTCTCTGAAGGGTCGCCGAGCGGGACGGGGGCGACCGTTGGGTCGCGCCAGTCCGTGCCGCACAGGAGCGGGAGCGCGAGCGCGAGGTCTTCGACGCGGCGCGCGAGCGGGCCGATCTGCCAGATCGAGTCGAGCAGGCCGCCCATCGGCGGGAAGTGACCGGTGCGCGGGGTGCGCCCCGAAGTCGGCTTGATTCCGGCGATGCCGCAGAAGTGCGCGGGCACGCGAATGCTTCCGCCCGCGTCGCTCCCCAAACCGAGCGGCGACATCCCCGACGCGATGGCGGCAGCCTCGCCGCCGCTACTGCCGCCCGGCGTGCGCGTCAAATCATACGGATTCTTCGTCTGCCCGTAGACGAGGTTGTCGCTCTCGAAGGCGAACGAGACTTCGGGCACGTTCGTCTTGCCCAGCACGACCGCGCCCGCCGACTTGTAGCGCGCGACGCCCGCCGCGTCCTCCTGCGGCACGTACCCTGCGCGCCCACGTGTGCCGCCGACCGAAACGACGCCAGCCGTCTCGAACGCGTCCTTGATCGTCACGGGGACGCCGTGCAGCGGCCCCCAGGTATCGCCGCGCGCCAGCGCCGCGTCGGCCTCGCGCGCGCGGGCGCGCGCCGCGTCCGCTGTCAGACGCACGACCGCGTTCAGCTTCGGGTTCGCCTCCTCGATGCGCGCGAGGTGCGCGTTCACGACCTCTTCGGACGAGACCTCCTTTTCAACGATAGCGCGCGCGAGTTCTGTCGCGGATGAGTAGATGATTTCGTCCATGATCCCTCTAAACGTGTTTTTAGCCCCGAAGGGGCGAGATGAAATAGCCAGGGGCCACGCCTCTGGTGCGAGCTTTTGCCTTGCGCCCCTTCGGGACTAAGGCTTGAGACCTACCGCGGAAGGGTCTCGAATAAAAGGCGGAAGACGTTGCCGCCCATGATCATTCTTATCTCGTCTTCGCCGAACCCCTCGGCGAGGAGCGCGTCCGTGACTTGGACGACGCCCGTCGTGTCGAAAGGCTCGTTGACCGCGCCGTCGAAGTCCGAGCCGAGCGCGACGTGCTCGACGCCGACGAGGTTCGCCGTGTAGCGGATCGAGCGGGCGACTGCGCGCGCGTCCGTGCCGCAGGTGGCCGTGTCCCAGTAGCCGATGCCGACGAGGCCGCCAGTCGCCGCGACGCCGCGCAGCTCGTCGTCGTTCAGGTTGCGCCCGTTGTCGCACGTGCCGCGCACGCCCGTGTGCGTGTCAATGACGGGTCGGGTCGCGACCGAGAGCACGTCTTTAATCGTCCGCTCCGACGCGTGGGCCACGTCAACGAGCATCCCGCGCGCCTCCATCCTTCGGATCATCTCGCGCCCCTTCTCCGTCAGGCCCGTTTTATTGATGCCGTGGGCAGAGCCGCCCCACTCGTTGTCGAAGAAGTGCGTCGGGGCCATCGTGCGGAAGCCCGCGTCGAAGAGCACGTCAACGTTTCCAACGTCGCCGTCGAGCGCGTGCGCGCCTTCAATGCCGAGCAGCCCGGCGACGAGGTGCGGGTCGCTCTTGCGCCGTTCGAGGAACGCGGCGAGGTCGCCCTGAGTTCGGATACGGACGAAGCGCCCGCCGGAGCGCGCCGCCGCGTCGTCGAGTTTCCACGCTTGATAAAGTGCGCGCTCCTTGAGGCTGCGCCAGGTCGCAAGCGGCCAGCGCTCGGCGACGGCGAGCGGCGTGACCTTGTCCGTCGAGTCGTCGTTGCTCTCGTAGTTCGAGCCGAAGGGAACCTTCGTCACGACGGTGAAGACTTGCAAGGCGACGCCGCCCTCGACGAGACGCGGGATGTCAACGTGGCCGCGCGCGGCGCGTTCGAGCAGGTCTCTGTCCCACAGGAGCGAGTCGGCGTGAAGGTCTGCGACGAGCAGCGTCCGGTGCAGCTCCCTCGCGCGTTCCGACGCTTGATACGGCGGACTCCGCCACGTGCCGTTCACCCTCCGCTCGACCGCCGCGGGCGCGACGAAGAAGAACGCGAGCGCGACGAGGACGACGAGCAGGGCGAGGGCGACGAGGAGCTTTCTCTTCATCACCCGTCCGTGACCGTGACGCGGCAGCCCCCGGCGTGCGCGGCGCGCGCCGCGTCGAGGACGAGCTGCGTGTGGTGGCCGTCGTCGAAGGTGGCCGCGTTGTCAATCGTAGTCCTCCCGTCGCGCAGCGCCGCGACGATCTCGCGCGCGAAGACGGTGAAGCCGCGCGACCACTCGTTGTCGCGCAAGCCCCCGGCCAGCGGCGCGTTGTCGGTCGAGACGCGCCGCCACGCGCCGTCGCCGACGCGCGCCTGCCACAGTTCGCCCGCGCCCTCGGCGCGCAACGCGCCCTCCGAGCCGAAGACGGCGACGCTGTGTTCGGGCGCTCCGGCCTCGACCATCGAGAGGCAGACGATCCCGGTCGCGCGCTCGGTCGCGTCGCCGTCGGCGAAGTTGAGTAGTAGGCTCGCCTCGTCGTCCGTGGTGACGGGGCGCGTCTCGCCGGACGCGGGGTCGTGCCGCTCGCGGACGTGCGCGGCGAGCGAGGCCGAGACGTGCGTGATGTGCGTCGCGAGCAGCCAGTCGAGCGAGTCAACGGCGTGCGAGCCGATTGCGCCGAGCGCGCCGCCGCCCGCTTGCTCGTCAGACCACCAGCTCCACGGCCTCTCGGCGGAGGCGCGCGAGTCCGAGCGGAACAGAAACTTCGCGTGGCGCACGCGCCCGATCTCGCCCGCGAGAATCATCTCGCGCATCAGACGGCGCGCGGGCAGGAACCTCAGCTCGTGGTCAATGAGCGCGAGGCGGCCCGACGCGCGCGCACGCCGCCGCATCGCGTCGGTCTCCCCGGCGTTCAATGCCATCGGCTTCTCGCACAGAACGGCCTTGCCTGCGTCGAGCGCTGCGGTCGTGATCTCGGCGTGCGTCACGGGCGGCGTCACGATGGAAACCAAGTCAACGTCTTCGCGCGCGACGACCTCGCGCCAGTCCGACGCGACCGCGGGGATGCCGAACTCGCGCGCGACCGTCTCGGCGTTCTCCCTGTGCCCGCTCGCGATTGCCACGACGCGCGCGCCCGCGCACGCGCGAAACGCCGGAAGCTGCGTCGTGCGCGCGAAGCCCGTGCCGATGATGCCGACGCCGACCACTTCACGGTTAGCCAAGAAAGCCTCCTTCGCTCCTGTCGCCCGTTGACGCTGCCGCGCCGCTCAATTCCCTCTGCGTCTGGCCGCGGGCGTCGCGCCTTCGCCCGTGCCCGAAGCAGGCTTCTGGTAGTTCGGGTACGGCGGGCGCTGGTGCTTCTGCGGCGGGTTCTTCTCCAAATCGGCGAGCAGCCACTCGACCGCCTTCTCCAACTGCGGGTCGCGTCCCGCGCGCCACGACGCCGGGTCGAACTCGACTTCAACGTCGGGCGCGACGCCGTGGTTCTCGACCTCCCACTCGCCTTGCAGGCCGTAGATGGCCGCGTCGGGCGCGGTGGCGAATCCGCCGTCCATCAGCTCCGGCATGCGGAAGGCCGCGATGAGTCCGCCCCAGGTGCGCTTGCCGACGAGCGGGCCGATCTTGAGCTTGTGGAAGTACCAAGGGAGTGCGTCGCCGCCGGAGCCGGCGAGTTCGTTGATGATCATCGCCTTCGGGCCGTAGATCGCGCCGAGCGGCGTCGGGATGTCGCGCCCGTCGCGGAAGTTGATGAAGTTGAGGAGCGGGCGCGAAAGATAGTCAACGATGTAGTCGGCGAGCGCGCCGCCCTGGTTGAAGCGCTCGTCAACGACCGCGCCCTCCTTCTGCGTCTGCGCGAAGAAGTAGCGGTTGAAGCTCTCGTAGCCGGGGCCGGAGGTGTCGGGCACATAGACGTAAGCGAGGCGACCGCCGCTCGCCCGGTCAACCTTGCGGCGGTTCGACTCGATCCAGTCGCGGTTGCGCAGGGCCGTCTCGCTCGCGACGGGGACGACCGTCACCTCGCGCGCGCCCTTGCCTTCGGGGTCTGGGCCGACTTTGATGAGCACCTGCTTGCCCGCCTTGCCCTCGAAGAAGCTGAAGACGTTGTCTGTCGCGCGCACCTCGCGCCCGCCGACGGCGAGCAGGTAGTCGCCGACGTGGACGTTGACGCCGGGCTGCGTGAGCGGCGCGCGGAGGTTCGGGTTCCAGCTCTCGCCGTTGTAAACACGCGCGAAGCGGTAGCGCCCGTTCTCGATTTTATAATCCGCGCCGAGCAGCCCGCCGGGGACGAAGTTCGGGCGCGGGGCGTCGCCGCCGCCGATGAACATGTGACCGACGGTGATCTGGTTGAGCATCTCGCGGAAGAGGTACGTTAGATCGCTCCGGTGTCCGACCGATTCGAGGTAAGGCTCGTAAAGTTTCTTCATCGCGGCGATGTCCAGGCCGTGTAGGCTCGGGTCGTAGAAGAAGTCGCGCTCGCCGCGCCAGACCTCGTTGAACATCTGCCGCCACTCGGCCTTCGGGTCAACGTAAACCTCCATGTCGGCGGTCTTCAAAACGCCCTCGCCGGGCTTCAAGGGCTGCGCGGTCGCGGCGATTATCCACGCGGACGCGGGGGGCGGCCCCATTCGCAGGAGCATCTTCTCGCCGTTGGCGGAGATGTCGAAGAAGGTGATGCCCTCGGTCACCTTGTCGAGCTTGCGCTTGTCGAGGTCGAACTTGTGGAGGACGAGTCCGGGAGGGCCGACGGGGCCGGACGCGCCCGCCGGCAGGCGCTCCAGGAGGAAGAACGTGCCCGCCTTGCCCGCGTAGAGGCCCGCGTAGTCGCGCGCCGGAATCATCGTGAGCGCGACGGCGCGCTGGTCAATGCCTTCGAGGTCGAGGCGGACGGGCGGCGTCTCCTTCTTCGCGGGCTTCGCGCCGGCGGGCGGCGTCTGCCCCGGTGTCGGGGTCGGCGCGGCGTCCGCAGTCTGCGCCGAGTCTTCGGGCCTCTTCTCGCCCCTGTCCTCGGCGGCCATCTTCTCCTCATCCGATTCAGGGCTGACGGGCGAGGGCAGATTGTTCGGCAGCACGATGGCATAGACGCTGCGCGAAGACTGGAACGGGAAGTTCGACATCTCGGCGAAGCTGAAGGCGGGGCCGAGGTTGGTGCTGGCGGTGAAGTAGAGGTACTTGCCTCCGCGGTCGAACTCCGGGTAGCGCGCGTCGCTCATGCCGTCGGTGAGTTGGCTGGCCTTGCCGGTGTCGAGCGAGTAGGCGAAGACGGCGCGCAGGTGGTTGTCGAGCTGCTTCGTGTAGGCGACCCAGCGGCTGTCGGGCGACCACGAAGGCTCCATCACGTCGGCGCGCAGGCCGTCCGGGTTCTTGTCAACCTTGACGGGCGTGCCCTTGCTGATGTCCACGTACCAAAGGTTCAGGCGCTTGTCGGTGTAGGCGATCTTCTTCGAGTCGGGCGACCACATCGGCGAGTAGTAGAAAGAGGGCGGGTCGCCTAAAGAAATCTTCTTCACCTCGCCCTCGCCGCTCTGGTCTCTCAGGTGCAGGGCGTACTCGCCCGACTCGTCGGAGAAATAGGCGATCCAGTGCCCGTCGGGCGACCACGCCGGGTCGCGCTCCATGACTCCGACGGTGTTGGTGAGGTCGCGCACGTCGCCCTTCTCCGCCGGGACTGTGAGAATCTCGCCGCGCGCCTCGAAGACCGCGCGCGCGCCCGAAGGCGAGAGGCGCGCGTTTGCGATGCGCGCCCCGACCTTCTCGTAGTGCGGCCTGACCGTCAACACGTCGCCCGCGACGCGGACGTTGACCTTGCTCGTCCGGCCCGACTTCAGGTCGTAGAGGTTGATCGAGCCGAACTGCTCATAGACGATTGCGTCGGGGCCGGCGGAGGCCGACTTGATGTCGAGGCCGCCGTTCTCGACGGCGCGCGCGACCTGCTTCGTCCGCGTGTCGAAGGAGTAGAGCGTGACCGCGCCGCCGCGGTCTGAGAGGAAGTAGATACGATCTCCGACCCACATCGGGTTGGTGTCGTTCGAGTTCTCGCGCGGGAGTTTTTCGACTGAGGAGTCGGAGAGTTGCGCGACCCAGATGGGCTGCGTCTGGCCGCCGCGGTAGCGCTTCCAGTCGGGCTGCCAGCGCGACAGAGGCTCGTAGGCGATGCGCGCGCCGTCGGGCGAGAACGAACCCTTGTACGCCATCGGCAGCGGGACTTCCGCTTCGAGTCCGCCGCCTTCGAGCGGCACGGTGAAGAGGCGTGTGAAGTTCGAGTAGCTGTTGCGCGCCGACGCGAAGACGACCCGTTGGCCGTCGGGCGTCCAGCCGACGGCGGTGTCCGCGCCGGGGTGGTAAGTCAGGCGGCGCGGCACGCCGCCCGACGCGGGGACGACATAGACATCAACGTTGCCGTCGTACTCGCCCGTGAACGCAATCCACCGCCCGTCGGGCGAGAAGACCGGATCGGTCTCCACGCCCGCGCCCGTCGTCAGGTGAATCGCATCGCCGCCCTCACGCGCCACCGACCAGAGGTCTCCGGCGTAAGAGAAGACGATCTGCGTGCGGCTCAACGTGGGCTTCTGCAAGAGGAGCGGACGGTCGGGGAGTTGCGCGAGCGCCGCCGACGAAGCGCAAAGCAGCAGCGAGAGGGCGAGCAGCGTTCTTTTCATTTTCGTTTCTTCCTGAGCGAGAAGTTTGCGGACGGTTTCGGAAGCGGGCCGCCCCCGCGCGGGCCGACCCTTGATTGTGCGCAGCAAAGATACGCGCACCGCGAGTCGAGTTTCAAGGCGTGAATTCTGACAACACAGGCGGCGCGAGCAACGCCGCTCACCCTCTGTTCGACATTTGTGATGCCCTCGCCCCGACTCGAACGGGGAACCAACGGATTATGCTTACCACTACGGCTTTCGCCGCGCCTCTGCCGGAAGAGCGGATTTTGTGGTCTGGACTTTCTCTTCGCTTTACGCGCCTGCCATTAAGTCTCTACACCTTCCCCGCCGGGCGGCGGGGCTTGGCTCGGGATTACCGTCCCGCTTTCGCGGCTTAGGCTTCCCCGAATTTGGCAGATTCTACAAGCGCACCTGAGACGAAGCCCGAACTGTCGCGGGCCTGAATGTGATACGCTTGCAACCCAACTTTGGAAGTCTTATGGAAAGCTCTTGTCTCGTTTGCGAAGCGACACTGATCGGCAGGCAGACGAAATTCTGCTCGCGCCGTTGCAAGAACGCCTCCACCAATAACAAGCATCAGAATTATATCTCTCAGCAACAGCGTGGCCGCGAAAGACGGCTACTGCTGATTCAACGGAAAGGTGGCTGCTGCGAACGATGTGGCTATGACCGCAACAAGGCGGCGCTGGCCTTTCACTATCTTGACCCCGCGGCCAAGTCCTTCCCCGTTGACCTCAGAAGCTGCTCAAACACTTCCTGGGATGCGCTCGTGACCGAAGCGCGGAAGTGTCTGCTTCTCTGCCTGAACTGCCACTCCGAGATTCACAATCCCGAATTTTCCACTTAGACCTTTCAAAGAACCGAGTCCGCTGCTCTAACCATTGAGCTACGAGGGCACAAGCTTAACGAGATGTTGAGGCGATTATAAAGTTCGCCCCGATGCGTCGCAAGCGAACCGCGCTGAAACGCGGAAGTAGGAACGCGGAGCGCCGAACTGAAGACAAGCCGCCTTTCGGTTCAGCGTTCCGCGTTCATCGTTTCTTTCAGAGCGTTGATCTGCGCGAGGTGGCGCGCTTCGTGAGCGCCGACGAAAGCGAGCCACTGGTAGAGGTTGATCGGCCCCCAGGCGGGGTGCGGGAAGCGCGCGGCGTGGCCGTCAACGCGCTCGACGCGCGGGCGCAGGGCGTGGAGCGCGGCGCGGGAGTCGCGCAAAGAGGAGAGCGAGTCGGCGAGCGCCGCGCCCGTTGGACTGATGTTCTCCGGCGCGGTGAGTTTCTGCGCGCGGGTCTGCTCGACGAATTCGGCGATGGAGACGGGGGCGAACGGCCCGGCGGCGGCGCGCGTCTGTCCCGCGGCCTCGGCCTTCTCGACGAGCGAGCCGAGGAGTTGTGCCACGCGCCGCTCGACTATCGAGAGGTGTTCCAGAATCTCCGCGACCGACCACTTCCCCGGCGCGGGTCGGAAGTTCTGCCGCTCGGCGCTCAGGCCCTCGACCGTTTGAAGCAGACGCGCGCGCGTGTCGTCTATGTCGTCGAAGATTTCCGCGACGCTGTTGTAGGTCATCCGGGATTCGCCCCTCCTTGCCGTTGAATAGTAAATGATGGATGGACGCTCCGTCGTCCGTTGACCGCCGGTCAAGCTCTGTTGCTCGGAGCCGAACGTGTTCCGTGCGATGTGCGAGGAGGTTTGAACGTCATGTGACGCGCGCGTGCAGAGCGGGCGTCGGTTTGTGGTTGCGGCTGAGCACGGCGGCCTGCGGCGAGAGGTGGAGCGCGTGCCAGCGCGTGTACTTGAAGGTCGGCAGCGGCTCGGTGCGGTAGAAGCGAACGAAGGCCGTCTGCGCGTAGATGGTCTCCGGCTCGGCCCATTCGAGGCGGACGAAGGGGTTGAGAGAGATGAGCACGGCGGGCGTCTGGGCCGCGGCGGCCTGCGCGTTCGCTTGTGCGTTCGACTGTGCGGCCTTCGACGGCGGCCCCGTCTTCTTGAAGACGCGCGCGTCGTACTCGACCGAGGCGGCGCGCAGAGGCTCTTGCAGAGACAGGCCGCCGCCCGTCGGGTGTCCGCCCGCGGCGTCGTAGATGGCGATGTCGTAGTCGAAGGTGGTCGCGAGCTTCGAGCCGTCGGGCGACCAGGCGGGCGCGACATCCGTCAGGCGGTCGTCGAGGAGTCGCTCCTGCCCTTCGAGCGAGATGAGGCGGGGGCGGCCCGCGGGGAGAAGGCCCTGGCCGCGGCGCGACTCCCACTCCGCTTCCTTGCAGGCGAGCGCGGCCACCTGCCCGCCAGCGGGCGACCAGGCGAGCTTGAAGTAGATGAGACCTTCGCGCGAGGTGAGCGGGCGGAGGTTGAAGCCGTCGCGGTCGCCCGTATAGACCTGCTCCGTGCTGAACGTCTGCACGGACGGGATGATGGGGGCGACCGAAGGCGTGGGCTGCGGCGTCGGCTCACCCGCGCCGGGCGTCGGCGAGAGGTCGGGCGGCAGAGGCTCCGGCTCCGTGGGCGTCGGGCTTGCTTGCAGCGCGGGATTGCGCACGCCGCTGAAGAGTATGCGCTGGCCGTCGGGCGACCAGGCGACCTCCGTGGGGAAGACGCCGGTGAGGTCTTGCGGCAGGACGTTGCGGAGGAACTGCCCGTCCGTCGAGTAGAGGTCAATGCGGAAGTCCGTGTTGCTCCCGCTCGTCTGGCTCGTGCCGTAGAGGGCGAGCGCGCGCTGCCCCGAAGGGTCAACGACCGTGCGTATCAGCGCGTCGGTCGTGCGCCCCGTCTCGAACGCGGTCTTGATGGCCGCGAGCGGCTCCTCCGGCTCGTCCTTGCGCAGGCGCTCCGGCAGACTCTCCTCGCTCACGTCCGGCTCGAAGCGGAAGGCCAGACGCTCCGCGGGCACGTCGCGCAACTCTTTGGGGACGACGCTCAGCCCCGTCGTCTCACGCACCTGCCGACACCCGGCGGCGAGGCAGGCGACAATTAACAACGCCGCCGTCAACTCTCTTCCAAGTCCGCGCAAGCCTCTCACACTCCCACCCGTTTGAAGCATCAGGTCAGTACCGCCACGCGCCGACCCTCAGTCGTAAATAGTCAGTCCGGTTTGAAGGACGAATGATAGGAAGCCGCGCGCCCGAAAGCAAGGATGAAGACGGACGGGGAGAGTGGGAGACAGGGAGGCAGGGAGAAATGATGAGTTTCCGACCGGCATCCCGTCTCAGCCTCGCACTATCTCCCCGTCTCCCACTCTCCCCGTCTCCCCGTCGTGGCTTCACCTGTTCCGCCAATCCGGCTTGCGTTTCTCCATGAAAGCCTTGACGCCTTCTTGCGCGTCCTCGGTCTTCATCAGCTCGTTGAGGTAGATGTCTTCGACACGTTCGAGCGCTTCGAGGAAGGGCCGACCGCGCGCCGAGTCCAGCGCGCGGCGCGTCATCTCAAGGGCGGGCGCGGACAGCTCGCGCAGGCGCGCGAGAATCTCTTGCAGCTTCGCCTCTAACTGGTCGCTCTCGACGACGTGCGTGACCAGCCCCAGGCGCAGGGCCTCCTGGGCGTCGAAGATTTCGCCCGTCAGCAGAAGCTCGCGCGCGCGGCGCTCGCCGACGAGGCGCGGCAGAAGGACAGCCGCGACGGGCGGGAAGACTCCGAGCTTGATCTCCGGCTGGCCGAACTTCGCGCGCGAGGCCGCGACGACGATGTCGCAGGCCGCCACTAGCTCGCAGCCGCCGCCCAGTGCCGAGCCGTCCACGACCGCGACCACGGGCTTCGCCAACTGCTCCAGCGTGCGGAAGACGTTGTGGAACGATTCGAGCATCCGGTAGATGGTCTCCGGCTGGTGCTCCTCGACCGAGACTCCGGCGCTGAAGGAGCGCGAGCCTTCGGCCGAGTCGAAGACGACGGCCACCACGTCGCGCATACTCATGCACGCGGTCAGCGCGCGGTCAACCTCGCCCATCATGGCGATGTTGAAGATGTTCAGCGGCGGGCGCGCGAACGTGACGCGCGCCATGCGGTCTTCGACGCGGAAGCGTATGTGCTGGTAAAGCTCTTCTGCCATAAGTCCGTCCCGGAAAAGTTTGAGAACGACTCCCGCACCGGTTGTGACATCAACCGGCCCTTGAGTCCGTGCGCGCCAGCCTCCTGACGAAGAGATAGACCGGGTAGCTCAACGCCAGCAGCACGAGCGCGAAAATGCTGTTCTCCGTGTCGCTCGCGACCACGCCGACGAGGAAGGCAATTGATCCGACGAGCGCCAGCCCCGTCGTCAAGGGATAGCCCCACGCGCGATATGGGCGCGGCGCATCAGGTTCGCGCCGTCGAAGCACGAACACGGAGAGGAATGCGAGCGCGTAGTCTGTGACGAAGAAGAAGGCGAGCGCCGCGAGCAGACGCCCGAATGCGCCGCTGAAGAGGATCATCGCGACCGCCGCCGCCGTGCTCAGCGCGAGCGAGACGGTCGGCGTGCCGCCCGCGTTGACGCGCGTCGCGCCGCGCCAGAACAGTCGGTCGCCGCCCATCGCGTAGATGATGCGCGGCGCGGTCATGGTGTTGCCGTTCACAGAGGCGAGCAGCGAGACGACCGCCACCCACGCGATGACCGTCGCGCCGCGCGCGCCGAAGATCATTTGCGCCGCCGCGCCCGCCGCAAGCTTCTCGCCCGCGAGCTGTCGGAGCGGCAGGACGTAAACGAGCGCGAGGTTGAAGAGGAGATAGACGGCGATGACCAGCAGCACGCTCCCGATCATCGCGCGCGGGACGGCGCGCGCCGAGTCGCGCACCTCCTCGCCGAAGTAGATCGTGCTGTACCAGCCGTCATACGTGTAGATGACGCTCTGCAAGGCCAGCACGAATGCCGTCAAGAGCGACAGGCCCGCGGGCACGGCGAGCGCGGGCGCTTCCCCTGCGGTCGCCCGCGCGTTCGAGCCTCCGCCGAAGACGAAACAGGCGGCGATGAGCGTGACGAAGGCGAGGGTCTTCAGGAGGCTCGTCAACTCCTGCGAGCGGCTGCCCCAGCGGACGCCGCGCCACTGAAGGACTGCGAAGGCGAGCGTGACGGCGGACGCCACCTGCACGTCGCGCCCCGCGAGCGCGGGGACGAGCGCGCCCGCGTACTCGCCGATGACGAGCGCGACCGCCGCGACCGTGCCGCACGTCGAGAGCCAGTCGCTCCACCCGACGACGAAGGCCGGGTATTCACCCAGCGCGCGGCGGACGAAGACGTAGAAGCCGCCGGAGCGCGGGATCATCGTCCCCAACTCCGCGACCGAGACCGTGCCCAGAAGCGCGTAGAGGCCGCCGAGCGCCCACACGCCGAGGAAGAGCCAGACGTTCGGGAGTTGCGCCGCGACCTCTCCGGGCGTGCGAAGTATCCCCATGCCGATGGTGATGCCGACGGTCACGGCCATCCCGAACAAGACGCCGAGCACGCGCAGCAGGTGGCCGCGCCGCCCCGCGCCCTCGTCAATGGCTGGCAGAACCAACTCTTCACCGGCTGACGTGGATGACCCGTTAGCTGTTTCCATGCGCTGTGACCGTCGCCCTTCCGTCACCTTGTCGCGCGCCGTTATAACGATTAGCAAGCGGGTGAACCCGGTTCAGAGTTCACGCTTTAGCGTGTCCGGCGGAAGCAGCCTGAAGGCCGCAACTCTGAACTCAGGCTGCCCTGGCCTTCACCCTCCGTCGAGGATTTGCCGCAGGTGGTTCTTGAGGTGTCCGACGTAATCGCGCATGAGGTATTCGAGCGTCGCCGGCTCACCCTCGCCGACCTTCACCCAGCCGATCTGGTCGAGGTTGTGTCGGTCGCGGCTGGCGAGACGCGCGGCCTCCGGCGAGTTTTGCATCACGTGCGCGAGGTGCAGGTTGAAGCTCCGCCACAGCTCGACGAGCAACGGCCAAGGCTCATCTTTGTACCCTTGCGCGCGCACCCACGCCTCCTGCTCGTAGGCGGGGAAGACCAGGTGGTCTGTGAACTGCGCGCGGACGAAGCGCTGGTGGTTGTTCGAGGCCGAGTCAATGAGGTGGCCGACGATCTCCTTCGGCGACCACTTCCCCTCTGCGCGCGGCGCGCTGGCTTCTTCTTCCGAGATCGCGAGCAGCCGCCCCGCCGCGTCTTCCACCGTCTGCCTGAAGTCTTCGATTACGTCTTCCATGATTCACCCGACGGTCGGCCACAGAGACACAGAGGAATTTTCGTGGATGTATTTCATTCCAACCCTCTGTGTCTCCGTGTCTCTGTGGCAAAAATCAAAATGCCCTCTACCTTCTATCATGTCTCAGAGGAGCTGGCCGCCGTCAACGCGCAGGACAGCGCCCGTGATGTGACGCGCGCGCGTGGAGCAGAGGAACAGAACCGCGTGCGCCACATCCTCCGCCTCGCCCATGCGTCCCAGCGCCGACTCCGCGATGGCCTGCTCCCTGACCCTCTCCGGCAGACGCTCGACCAGCGGCGTGCGTATGAAGCCGGGCGCGACGGCGTTGACGTTGACGCCGTATCGCCCCAGCTCGGCGGCAGCCGAGCGCGTCAGCGCGACGAGTCCGGCCTTCGACGCCGCGTAGTTCGCCAGCCCGAAGCGCCCGCGCATCGCCTCGATGGAAGCAACGTTGACTATCTTTCCCGCCCGCCGCGCGCGGAAGACGCGCGCCGCCGCCTGCGTGTAGCTGAACGCGCCCTTGAGGTTCACGTCCAGCACGCGCCGCCACTGCTCTTCGGTCATCTCCCACAGCGGCGCGTCGGCGGTCGTGCCCGCCGCGTTGACAAGAATATCCAACCGCCCCAACCGCGCGCACGCCTCCTCAACCACCTGGCCGGCGCGCGCGTGCTCGCCCACGTCCGCGCGGAAAGATACCACGCGCCCGCCCGCCGACTTCAGCAAATTCTCGGCCTGCGCCAGCGCCACTTCGCCCGCGCTGTCAACTAGGCCCAAGTCGGCCCCGCCCCGCGCGAACTCCAAAGCGCACGCACGCCCGATCCCCGAAGCCGCGCCCGTCAACAGCGCCACCTTGCCCTCGAACTCCATCATTGAGACCTGCTCCCCAGAGGGAACGGCGCGGCGAGCCACGCCTGATAGTTGCGCTTCTGCTGGTCGGTCGGCTGCGGGACGGGGAGGATGCGGTAGGCGGCGCTCGTGCGCCCGCCGAGTTTGAAGGTGAGTGTGCGCAGCTCGTCGGCGCGGAAGACTGTGAGCGTGAGGGCGTCGCCGGGGCGTCGGTCAGCGAGGCGCGCGTTGAGGAAGTCGCGTGTGGCGCGGAAGCCGTCAACGGCGACGATCTGGTCGGCGGCGTTGAGGCCCTGTTCGTAGGCGGGCGTGCCGGCGGGGACGTTGCGGACGGTGAGGCGGTCGCCCGTCTGGTCGAGCGTCGCGCCGAGGTAGGCTTCCTCGGCTGCTGGTCGTCCGTCCGGCGCGCTCGCGGTGTCGAGACGCAGCCCCGCAACGTCGAGCGCCGCGTTGTAGTCAAGCTCCTCGCGCCCGCGGACGTAACGGCTGAAGAAGTCTTCGAGGCTCGTACCCGCCGCCGCCTCCGCCGTGCGCTGGAAGTCTTCGGGCGTGTAGTTGCGCCCCCGTTTGTAGAAATCGTTGTAGAGGGCGCGCATCACGTCGTCGAGCGTGTGCGCGCCGTTCGAGCGCTTGCGGATTTCGAGGTCGAGGAGGAGGCCGAGTATCGCGCCCTTGTCGTAGTAGGAGACGGACGAGTTGATGGAGTTCTCGTCCGGGCGGTAGTACTTGATCCAGGCGTCGAAGCTCGACTCCTCGGCGCTCTGCTCAAGGCGGCCCGGCGTGTTCTGTAAGTTCTGGAACGCGCGTGCCACGTCGTCCAGATACTGCTTGTCGGTCGTCAAACCGGCGCGGCGCAGAAAGAGGTTCGCGTAGTAGTCCGTAAAGCCCTCGGCGACCCAGAGCAGGCGCGTGTAGTTCTCCTGCGTGTAGTCGAAGGGGCCGAGGGCGTCGGGGCGGATGCGCTTGACGTTCCAGAGGTGGAAGAACTCGTGCGCGACGAGGCCGTAGAAGCCGCGCCAGTCGGCCTCCGTCGAGAAGCCGAAGCGCCGGTAGGTGAGCGAGGTCGAGTTTAAGTGTTCGAGTCCGCCGCCGCCCGAAGCGCCGAGCAGGAGTATGAAAGTGTAGTCGTGGTACGGAATCTCGCGCATCGTGTCGGCCTCCGCCGAGACGATCTTCTGTACGTCGCGACGCATGCGCTCCGCGTCGTAGTTGCCCTCGCCGTCAATGACGACGCGGTGCGGCACGCCCTTGACCTCGAACTCGACGGTTTTGAAATTGCTGACCAGGAACGGCGAGTCGTAGAGGATGTCGAAGTTCTCGGCGCGGAAGGTGTCGCGTTGGCCTGAGACGGCGGGCAGCCCCGTCGCGATCTTCCAGCCGGCCAGAGGCTCGACGCGCAGCGTCGAGGGCGCGCCCAAGCTTCCGTCGGGGTACATAAGCGTCGCCGCGTTGTTCCAGAAGGCGTGGCGGTCGTTCACCTCGTTGGTGCGCACGCTCAGCTCGTTTGAATAGACGTTGTAGCTGACCCTCAGCTCGCGCGCGCCACTCGTCTCGATTCTCCATGTGTTCTTGTTGAGCTTGCTCCACTGAAGCGCGCGGCCACCGGCGTCCGCGGCCTTGAAGTCCTCGACGTTGCGCTCGAACTCGCGCACGAGGTAGGAGCCGGGAGTCCAGACGGGCATGCGCAGTTCGACCGCGGCGGGCGCTCCCGAAGAGTAGCGCAGGCGAGCCTCGACGCCGAGCAGGTGCGTGTAGGGCTTCCGTATAGAGACGGTGTAGCTGATCTCCGGCGCGTTCGGCTGGGCGGCGCGGCTGCGCTCGTCGGCTTGTGCGCGCGCCGAGTGCGCCGTGAAGGGGAGGAGGATGAGAAACGCCGCGAGGGCGAGTGACTGCGCGCGCGTGTGACGCATGGTGTTCGACGCTCCCTCTGTCCGAGTTGTTTGTGCGGGAAAACTTTCGGAGGGCATCTTACAACGAAACGGCGCGCGCGGACGAACGCACGTCCGGCGGTAGTCCGGCGCGCACCGGGCCGGGCTTTCGCCGCGGCGCGGAGTTGTGTCACACTCGTCGGCAAAAAGAACCCGAAGGACGGCGGGCGAGACGGGAGGTTATGGCGATGGCGATTCTGACCTGTGCGAAGTGCGGCGCGAAGAACCGCGTTGACGAGCGCGTGACCGTCATCGGCAGGCAGCCGGTGTGCGGCAGGTGCGGCGCGCGGCTTCAGGCGGACGGCGAAGCGGCCTCGACCGGAGGGGCGACGGCGACCGGCGCGGGCGGCAAGCCGGTGGCGGTGACCGACGAGACCTTCGAGCGCGAAGTGGTGAGCGCCTCCGGCTCGCGGCCCGTTCTACTCGACTGCTGGGCGGCGTGGTGCGGCCCGTGCCGGATGATCGCGCCCGCGCTCGACTCGCTGGCGGCGGAGGCGGGCGGGCGCTACCTCGTCGCCAAGCTCAACGTGGACGAGAACCCGCAGACCGCCGCGCGCCTCGGCATCCAGAGCATCCCCACACTCTTCATCTACAAGAACGGCCAGGCGGTCGAGCGCATCGTCGGCGCGCAGTCCAAGCAGGTGCTCGCCGCGCGCCTCTCCGCACACCTCTAGAAAAAAGTGATGAGTGATGAGTGATGAGTTAAAGCACTTTGTCTTTACTCATCACTCATCACTCATCACTCATCACTTCTTCTCCGGCTCACTTCACGTTGACCGTGACATCCTGCTTGCCGCAGGGCGAGGAGAAGGTGACGGTGAAGGTTCCCGACTTGCCGCTGACGGAGGTGACGGTGAAGCGCAGCCGGTCGCCGTCGGAGTCCGCGTGCGGCTCGGCGAGGATGATGATGTCGGCCCAGTTCGGCGTCGAGGGGTTGACGCGCGGCGCGCCCTTGCCGGCGTAGTTCTCAAGCCTGACGGCGACGGTGGCCGAGCCGCCGTTGCTCTTGATCTCGACGGAGGGGTCGCTGATTGTCAGCGCGCAGACGCCGCCCGGCTGCTTCTGCTCCGGCTTCTGTTCGGACGGGGGCTGCTGCGAAGTCTCCGTCGTCGCGCCCTGCACGGGCGGCGTGGGCGCGGGCGTCGTCTCCGGCGTCTCCGCTTTTGTCGCGCCGGTCTTCGTCGTCGGCGTCGAGAGCGGTGACGGCGTCGGCACGACCGACTCCGGCGTCGCCGCCGTGGGCGACGCAGTCTCAGTCGTCGGCGGTGTCGGTGCGGGCGACGGCGTAGGTGTCGGCGTCTCTGTCGTTGCTGATGTCGGCGTCTCGTTCGTCGGCGTCGGTGACGGGAGGGTTGACGGCGTCGGGGTCGGGGTCGCCGTTGTCGTCGCTGCCGCTGCCGTCTCGGTGGCCGGCGTGGACGTTGTCGTCGGCGTCGGCACGGGGGCCGGTGTTGATGTCGGCGTCGGTTCAGCCGACGCGGGCGGCACGCTCGACTCCGGCGCGGCGGCCTTCGCGTCGGCAGACGCGGCGACGTTCGCTTGCGTCGCGGGCGTCTCGACGGGCGAGCCTTGCGTCGGAAGCTGCGAAGGAGCAGAGGCGGCGGCCACGTCGGGCGTCCCAATCAACTGGTCGAGTCCCTGCGTCGAGCCGTTGTTGAGTCGCTTGTAGAGGGCTTCGATGACGGTGCGGCGCGTCGGGTCGGGCTGTTCGCGGTAGCTTCGGGCGTAGGCCGCGAGCGCGTCGCGCGCGCCGCCCGTCGCTTCGAGCGCCGCGCCGAGACGCCACTCCGCCGTCAGCCACCACTGCGTGTGTTCGGGCAGCACGCTCACCGCGCGGCGCAGGCGCACGACCGCCTCGGCGGTCTGCCCCTGGTTATACAAAGCCCACCCGGCGAGTTCCTCGACGTGACCGCGCAGGACTTTCGAGAGCACGTCGCGCTGCACGTTCAGAATGCTGAGCGGCACGCCCGTCTCGACGACACGCTGCCGGAGAGCGCGCACCTCTTCAGTGTCCGCGAAGATCGCGACGGGCGCGTGCGGCACGTCGAGCGCCGCCTCGACGCCGCCGATGGCCGCCTCGGCACGCTCGAACGCCGCCGCGTGCGCCGACGCGCCGAGGTGTTCGAGCCGTTCGGCGGCGTAGATATTTCTGAAGGCGCGCATCTCGTCGTCGCCCGCGGCGAACTCGCGCGCGGCCTCGGCCGCGGCCTTCTCTTCGCCCGCGCCCCCGCTCGCCACCAGGCGGAAGACGAGCAGAGCTTTGAGCATCTTCGCCTCACCTGCCGGAGAGGCGGAGGCGAACTGCGAGAGGCTCGCGCGGCGTTCGGGCGCGAGCAGTTCGTTGAAGTCTGCGGCGCGCGCCTCGACGTGGCCCGCGAGCCGCGTCTCGATCTGCCCGTCGCGGATCGCGAACGAGTGCGACAGGGTCTCGGCGGCCTCGTCGTAGAGGCCCGCGCCGGCGAGGGCCGCGGCCAACTCGTAGTCGAGCGTCGGGAAGTTTCCGAAGCGGCGCGCGGCCCGTAGCGCCATCTCCGCATCAAGCGGCTTCTTCAGGGCGAGCAGCGCACGGCCCTGCGCGATGCGCGCCCATGCCCAGCCGAACCTCGACTCAAAGGCGACGGCCTTCTCGGCAAGCTCAAGGGCGCGCGCGCCCTCGCCGTGCGCCGAGTACCAGTAGGACGCGCCGACCAGCAGGGGCAAGTCCTTCGCCTCGCCCGTCAGAGCCGACTGCAACTCGCGCTCGGCCTCCTCGCGCCGGCCCGCGTCGAAGAGCGCGAGCACTAGCCCACTGCGCGCGTTCGCGTCCTGCGGGTCTGCGGCCAACTGCTCGCGGTAGAGCGACAGGGCTTCTTCGGGCTTGCCGGTCGCGCGGCGAAGCTCGGCGAGCGTGTGGCGCGCGGTCGCCGACTTCGGGTCGAGTTCGACGGCGCGCGCGAACTCCGCCGCCGCGTCGTCCAGGCGCAGCGCGTAGCGGTAGGACGTGCCGAGCACCTGATGCGCCGACGCGAGGTCTGGTTGCAGAGCGAGCGCGCTTTGCGCGACGCGCGCCGCCTCTTCGGGGCGCTCGATGCCGAGGTAGAAAGAGGCCACGACGAGGAGGCGCTGCGCGTTACCCGCCGCGCGCGCTTCGACCGAGCGCGCAAGCTCCAACGCCGCGTCGCGCTCGCCGAGCACGTAGAAGTTCGCCGGGAGCTGCGAGACGACTTCGAGGAAGAGCTTGTCCGACATCCCCTCCGGCGCTTCCCCGACAGCCGCGCGGAACAGCTCGACCCCGGCGGCGCGGTCGCCCCCGCGCAAGCGTTCGTCGCCGAGCGCCGCGCGCGCGCTCGTCAGAAGCTCCCGCGCCCGCAGAAGCTGTGTCGAGTCGGGGTGGTCTTTGACGAACGCCTGGAGCCGCTCGACGCGCTCGGCGGCGCTGAGCTTGATGTGCCCGGCGGCGTCGAGCTTCACGATCTCGTCAAGCTCCGACTTCTGCGCGTCCTCGCCGCCCGCGGCCTTCGCCGACGCCTTCGCGCTGGTCGTCTTCTTTCCCGCCCGCGCCGCCGTCTTCTTCTTCGTCTGCGCCGCGGGCTTCGCGCCCGCCGCGGGCTTGCGCTGCGCGGCGGCCACGCCGAACAGAGTCAAAAGGAGCAACACACACGCGAATGACGACAAAACTCTTTTCATAACATCTCGCTCAGGCACGAATCGGTCGAAGGCCGCAAAGGTTTCAACTGTCGGGTTTGTTAACGACGAGTGAGCGGGCATGATAACATCGCCGCGCGCCGCGGCGCGAGCGGGCCGGGGCGCTGAGTTCACGGATTGACTGACGCACATCGGGGCGAACTGAGTTGGAAGGCTTCGACGAAGAGTACGAGCGCGAGATGGCCGAGGCGCGGCGGCGCGCGCGCGAGCAGGGGCGCGGCGACGTGCTCGATTACCTCAGCCTGAAGGCCGCGAACGATTCTTTGCGCGCGCGCGCCGTCGAGCTGCTGCTCGGCGCTTTCACGACGCTGGCGGGCGAGCTGAACCGCGAGGGCGCAGGAGTAGCGCTCGCGCGCACGGACGCGCACCGCTTCCGCATCGGCCACTCGACGATGGTCGGCACGCGCCTCACGCTCTCGCGCGGCCTGCGCTCGCTCACGGTCGAGGCGGGCTGGCCGCGCTCGCCCCGCGACGGCATCGTGCGCGGCGGCGGGTTGGCTTCGGCGCGCGTCGGCCACTTCGGCGCTCCCAAAGCGGGCGAAGAACTCCTCCTCCTCCCCGCGGGCGATGAGCCGCGCTGGTTCGTCCTCGAAGGAACGGGCGCGCGCACCGAACTCCTCGAACAGCACCTGCACCGTCACGTCGTCATGCTTTTGGAATGATGAATGCTGAATGATGAATGATGAGTGATGAATGCTGAATGCTGAATGCTGAATGCTAAGAGGCGTGCTGCCTTTCATTCATCACTCATCACTCCGCATTCATCATTTCCGTTTTCATCCCGACGTGATGCAACATTGGGCCATGTCGCAGGCTAAGGGAACGCTCTACCTCGTCGCCACGCCCATCGGCAACCTCGAAGACATCACGCGGCGCGCGCTGCGCGTGCTCGCGGAGGTTGAAGTGGTGGCCTGCGAGGACACGCGCCGGACACGCGCCCTGCTCGAACATTTCGGCATCCGCGCCAAGACGGTCAGCTATCACGAGCACAACGAGCGCGAGCGCGCCGCAGAGTTGGCCGCCTTGCTCGAACGTGGCGCGGCGGTCGCGGTCGTCTCGGACGCGGGCACGCCGGGCATAAACGACCCCGGCTACCGTATCGTCTGCGCCGCCGCCGAGCGCGGCATCAATGTCGTGCCCGTGCCCGGCCCTTCGGCCTTCGTCGCAGCGCTCACCGCGTCGGGGCTGCCGACGGACGAGTTCTACTTCGGCGGCTTCCTTCCCGCGCGCGCGCACGCGCGACGGCAGAAGCTCGCCGCCCTGCGCGACCTCCGAGCCACGCTCGTCTTCTACGAAGCGCCGCACCGCATCGCGCTCGCCCTCGCCGACGCGCGCGAAATCCTCGGCGAGCGCGAGGCCGCGGTCGCGCGCGAGTTGACGAAGATTCACGAGGAGGTCGTGCGCGGACGCCTCGGCGATCTGGCCGCGCGCTTCTCCATCGAGGGCGCGGCGCGCGGCGAGTTGGTGCTGGTCATTGACCGCGTGGTGATTGAAGAAGAGTCGGGAGTTGAAGAGGGAGCGACGGCGAGCGTCGCCGTGCGCGTCGCCGCGCTCGAAGCCGAAGGTCTCGACCAACGCGCCGCACTCAAGCGCGCCGCGCGCGAACTAGGACTGACGCGCGACGAAGCCTACCGCCGCCTCACGTCCGAGCGCGCGCGCTCAAAGTCTGAGAATTAATGAGAGGCGCACGCGGTTCGAGTTTTCAACGCGCGTCTGCGCCCGCCGCTTCTCTGAGTAAGTGGTCGAGCCACAGGTTCGCCAGCTTCTCCTGCACGGTGTTGGCGCGCAGGCGCGCGTTCAGGTGCTGGAAGTCAACCTCGTCGAGCAGTTGATCCTGGTTGAAGCAGGAGAAGACGAACGACTCCTCGCCGGTCTGCGGGTTGACGTGGCGTTGAAGGCACTGGGCGCAGACCTCCTTCATCATGCACTGCATCGGGCTGTTGATGGAGCCGACGCCGACGTGTGAAGGCTTAAGGTGTGGCGCGAGGACGCCGTGACGGGCCTGCTTGACGGCGGCCATCATGCGGTCGGAGCCGATGGCGATGATGCGCTCGACTTCGCGCAGGTCGAACACGGGTGGGCCGAGGAGCTTTTCGGCGTAAGACTTCATGGCCTGGACGATGTTGCCGCGGAAGTGTCTGTCCTGCGCTCGGCGCGGCTCGATCTCAGCACCTGTGTCGGTTGACCAGATGACCTGGTCGGTCGCCTCCTCGATCTCCTCGCGCTTGAAGAGGTCTTTGCCGTCCTTGTAGCCTGCGAAGTAGATGACGCGGTTGCCGCGCTCGCGCATGGCCTTGGCGATGGAGAAGAGGACGGCGTTACCGAGTCCGCCTCCCGCGAGCAGCACCGTCTCGCCTTCGGGAATCTCTGTCGGCGTGCCGGTCGGCCCCATGACGACGATCTGCTGCCCCGGCCTCAAAAGCACGCACTGGCGCGAAGACGCGCCCATCTCAAGCACGATGAGGCTCAGCAGCCCCTCTTCCTTGTCAACCCACGCGCCCGTCAGCGCCAAGCCTTCCATCGTCAGCCGCGTGTCTTCAACCACGGGCGCGTCGGTCTCGTAATTTTGCAGGCGGTAGAACTGGCCGGGGTGAAACTTCCGAGCCTGTATCGGCGCGCGCACCGTCACCTCGACGATGGTGTCCGTCAGGCGTTCGACGCGCTCGACGCGCGCGATCAGGTTTTCGTCAAGGGTCTCGACGAGGCGCGCGAAAGACTCTTCGCGCGCGGGCTGGTCTTCGGCGCGCAAGCCGGCGATTTCGTCGGCGAAGAGCGCGACGACTTGGGGGAAGCCGTCCTTCGCCGACGCCATCGCCTTGACGACGTTGCCGGCGTAGGTGGGGTGGTTGTCGCCGTAGTACGTGATGAAGCGCCCCTCGTTTTCGTAAGACGTGAAGAAAGCGCGCTCGCCCTTCGCGGCGGGCACTAAATGAAAACCTCCGTCGCCATTCCTTTCGGCCCTGTGCGGCGCGAAGAATTCGCGCCAGTCGTCGAGCGCGAACGTGCCGGGGCGCTCGCGTTCGTAGATCGTGTTTGGGCTTGTGCCCGCGGCGACGCAGACGGTTCGCGCAGGGATGCGCACAATGTCGTCGCAGTTGACGTGCCACTTGCCTGTGGCGGGGTCGCGCCGCACGCGGTTGAACAGGAGCGCGGCGACCGCGCCGTGCTCGTCGGCGACGGCCTCGGCGGGCGAAAGGTTCTCGACGATGTTAATTCCCTCTTCGAGCGACTTTGCAACCTCCTCGTGGTTCAACCTGTAGGCCGGCGAGTCGAGCAGGCGCTTGCGATAGACGATTGAGACGCCGCCCCAACCGCGGACGAGCGGCACGAAGTCCGGCGCTTCGCCCGCTTGGATTGCGCGCTCGCGCTCGGCGCGAACGGCGCGACCGTGCGCGAGATATTCTTCGAGCACGCCGCGCTCTTCGGAGTCGAAGCGCTTCCATACTTCCTCCGCGCCGAACTCGGCGGCCAGCTTCTCGAAGCGCTCCAGAGCCTTCTCGACCTGCACGGGGTAGTAGGCGAAAAGCTCCGTCGCCGTGTCAATCGCGGTCAGTCCGCCGCCGATGACGATTGCGGGCAGGCGCACCTGAAGGTTGGCGAACGAGTCGCGCTTGGCCGCGCCGGTGAGTTGCAGCGCCATGAGGAAGTCGGACGCCTTGCGTATGCCGCGGATGAGGTTGTTCTTCATCTCGACGAGCGTGGGCTTGCCCGCGCCGGTGGCGACGGCGATGTGGTCGAAGCCGAGCGCCCAGGCGTCCTCTGCGGAGAGAGTCCCGCCGAAGCGCACGCCGCCGTAGAAACGAAAGCGTTCGCGCCGCGCGAGCGTGAGGTGCATGAGCGTCAGGAAATTTTTGTCCCACCTGACCGTGATGCCGTACTCCGAGACGCCGCCGAATCCGGCGAGCACGCGGCGGTCTAGTTCTGTTTCAATCTCGCGCACGTCGCGTACCGCTCGCGGCACGCGGCATCCGCCGTCGCCTGTTAACTCCTCATTCAGCGGCTCAATCTTCAGGCCGTCAATGCCGACGACGCCGAAGCCTTCGTTGAGGAGAAACTGCGCGAGCGTGTAGCCCGCCGGGCCGAGGCCGACGACGAGGACGTTCTTGCCGTTGTAGGGGAGCGCGTAAGGCCGTTTGGCGTTCAAGGGGTTCCAGCGCGTGAGCAAGCTATAGATTTCAAAGCCGTAAGGGAGCGAGAGCACGTCCGTCAGGATGCCGGTCTCGGCCTGCGGGATGTTGACCGGCTCCTGCTTCTGGAAGATGCACGCCTTCATGCAGTCGTTGCAGATGCGGTGGCCCGTGCCCGGACACATCGGGTTGTCTATGACGACGAGCGCCAGCGCGCCGACCGGGTCGCCCTCCTTCTGAAGCACGTGCATCTCGGAAATCTTCTCGTCGAGCGGGCACCCTCCGAGCACGATGCCGAGCGGGTTTCGCTTGAAAGAGCCGTCGCGCTCACGCAAGCCTTTAGAGCAGGAGTCCTTGTCGCGCTCGTGGCAGTAGAGGCAGTAGTTGACTTCTTCCAGAACTTCGCGCGGCGTGTAGCGCGCGTCCGTGAGCTTGAAGCCGTCTCGCCGTCGCAGGTTCTTATCCAGCCCGCGCATCAACTCCGGCAGGTCTGCTTCGGGGCGCTCTATCTGCACCAGGTGTTCGTAGTTCAAAGGGTGCGGAAAGCGGAAACTAACCCAAGCCTTCACGCGCTCGCGCGCTTCGGCCCGAAGCGCGTGCGCCGCAGCCCAAGCCTCCAACAGGCGCAAAGCCGCGCGGACGAACGCGCGATTCTCGTCCGCGCCGCCCCCGTCCTCGCCTTCGCGCCAGGCGGCGAGCGCACGCTCTATTTCCGTCCCGGCGATCTTCGCGCGCGCCGCCTCCGTCTCTCGCGCGCGTTCCTCAGACCATTCTTCTTCGCGGCGCGCGCCCTGCTTCGGGTAGTTCTTCTCCCATTCGAGCAGGCGCACCGTCATGCGCGCCACGCCCAACTCGCGGTCGTCCGCGAGGGTGTCGGCGAAGGCCGCGCGGCGCAACGCTTCGAGCGCGGCGTCCGCGCCTTCGGCGTCCACGCCCGCCGTCTTCTCCGCCGGGAAACTCTTCGTCGCGCGCCGCTGGACGAACTGCTTGAACTGGAAGACGGGGTCTTGCGCGCGGATGCTCTCCATCAACTCCCCGCGCTCGCGCTCGACGCCAAACAGACGCGCGACGAAGCGCGAGAGGTGCGGCGCGGCGGCGATCAAAAGGTCTGACTCGGCCTTCGTGCCCCGGACGTTCTCGCCGCGCGAAGCGACATACTCCGAGAGCGCGGCGTGCAGCGCCGGGTCTGTGCGCTTGACCTCCGCGTAGAAAGCCCCGGCCAGGTCGCGCAGGCGCGACGGTCTGTAGAGGTCGCCGTAGGCGAACCCCTCGATGCCGAGTTGGAAGTCAGTGGGTGCTGTCGTGTCGCCGGGGGTGTCGGTCGCGTCGCTGTTAGGCTCGACGATGAGATTCTGTGCCATTCGACTGTTCGGCCCTCGCAGAACTTGTTCGAGACGGGGAGCGGGTTTCCAAGAGCGCGCGAGGGAGACCGCGCGTGTTGAAGTATAACAGCCCGCGCCCGCGCCCGGAAGACGTGCCCGCGCGTTGTAACACCCGTCGCACCTCACCACACTCCGCGCCAACACGACGCCGCCTGCGCTTGCCATCCCCACGCCGAGACATTTATAATTGCCTCGCATTCGGCGCCATGGTGTAGTTGGTTAACACGCCGCCCTCTCAAGGCGGAGAGCGCGAGTTCGAGCCTCGCTGGCGCTATAACCCACCCAAATAAGAATTCCATGCGAGACAGTAATGCTCGCAAGAGCGCTTTTCTAGGCATACCTCACGAAACAGCCAGTGGTCGGCTGCGGAAGATGGTTCTGTTCCACCTCTTACAAAAGCATGATGAGAACGTCTGCTTCAGGTGCTCTCGAAGAATCGAGACAGCCGAGGAATTAAGCATAGAGCACAAGCAGCCTTGGGAAGGCGTCAGCGTCGAGCTTTTTTGGTCGCTTGATAACATTGCATTCTCACACCGCGTCTGCAATGTCCCGCACCGCTACAGAGGTAATGCTCTGTGGAGGCGCAAGGTCGGCCCTGAAGGGACGGCTTGGTGTAGAAAGTGTAAAGGCTTCCTGCCGATCTCAGAGTTCAGCCGCCACACCTCGCGTTGGAACGGACTGCAACCGTGGTGCAACGGCTGCTACGAGCGGCGAAGAAAACAACCCTGAGATTCACCTCCAAGGTTTATCCAAAAGAACAGAGGCCGCCGGAAGATTCTGACGGCCTCTTCGTTTTTCGCAGACGACCTTCATCGAGATTGAGACGGCCAGGCGGGCAGCGGGTGTTATAATCGCGCGCCGACCGACGTTGAATCCGCGCAGGAGTCGCGTAAGAGTGCTGCTTGACGACGACAACAGGAAGCTGGTCGCGCATGTGACGAGGACTTTGAACGAACTAGTCGCGCCGCTCGAATGGAGCATCAGCGCGGTCTGGCGCGGCGCGGGCGCGCCCGAAGCGCGTTCGGTGCTCGACAACCAACTGCTGCTTACAGCGCAGCGCTTCATCAACCTGCGCGAGTCTTCAGACGAGGAGAAGCAGGGCTACTACGAAGAACTCTGCCGCCTCTTCCGCCTGCGCGCAGCGCCCGACACGTTCCCCCTGCGCGAGTCAACAGACCTGCCGCCACACATACTCAGGCGGCTCGACCGCACGCCCGTCAGCGTCTCCTACCTCGAAACCTACGACTCGCGCCACGGCACGAACTTCGCCGACCGCGCGCGCGGCGCGCTCTTCCAGTTCGCGAACCTCGTCATCAAGTCCGACGGCACGGTCACTCCGACGGAGGCCGCCGCGCTCGCCGAGTTCAAACAGACGCTCTACCCCGCAGGCAAACAAGCGCCCGCCGACAGCGCCGCCGTCACACGCGACGCGGGCACGACACGCGGAGCGGGAACGACCGGCGACGCGGGCGAGAAAGGGCGTGCGAGCGCCGCGGCGACCGAGGTTTCACAGGCGGAAGAGCAAGCGCCGCCGCGACCGCTCGAAGAGTTGCTGGCGGAACTCGACGCGCTCGTCGGCTTGGAGCGCGTGAAGGCGGACGTGCGTCAGCTCATCAACTTCCTCAAGGTTCAAAAGCTGCGCGAGGAGCAGGGGCTTAAAACCATGCCGGCCTCGCGCCACCTCGTCTTCTACGGCAATCCGGGCACGGGCAAGACGACGGTCGCGCGCCTCGTCTCGCAAATCTACCGCACGCTCGGAGTCCTTCGCCGCGGCCACCTCGTCGAGACCGACCGCGCCGGATTAGTCGCCGGCTACGTCGGACAGACCGCCCTCAAGGTCAGGGAGGCGGCGACCAAAGCGCTCGGCGGCGTCCTCTTCATTGACGAGGCTTACACGCTCGCGTCGGGCGGCGCGGGCGACTTCGGGCAGGAGGCGGTCGAGACCTTACTGAAGATGATGGAAGACCACCGCGACGAACTCGTCGTCATCGTCGCTGGCTACACGGGCCGCATGCAGGACTTCCTCGACTCGAATCCGGGCCTGCGCTCGCGCTTCAACAAGCACGTCCGCTTCGACGACTACGACGAGCGTCAGCTCACGCGCATCTTCAAGACCTTCTGCGAGCGCGCCGACTTCCGCGTCACCGCGGAGGCCGAGTCGGCGCTCGCCTCCGTCTTCAAAATCCTCACGGTCTCGCGCGACGAGACGTTCGGCAACGCGCGCACGGCGCGCAACCTCTTCGAGGCGACCGTCAGCAAGCAGGCCAACCGCCTCGTCTCGCTCCCCCGTGTGGACAAGGAAATCCTCTCCACCATTGAGGCCGCAGACATCCCCGGCCAAGAGGAGCTGCGCGCCTGCGGCATCCTCGAAGACAGTTGATTGCGGAATGCGGAATGCGGATTGGAAGACAGTAGGCTTCTCATCATTTAACTCGCGCGCATCCGAGCCTCAACGAACAACGATAGAACTTCCGTCGAATCCGCAATCCGAAATCCACATTCCGCGATCCCCTTGGGGATTTGACCAAAGGTGCGCGGTTGAGCGATTCTACGCTGTTATTAAATCAATCTTCATCCCGTGCGAGATTCAAGCCATGAGTAAAGCAGCGACGGAAAGCTACGGGGGCGGCCCGCTGACCACCTATTCCGAGGACGAACAGATGTTCCGCGCCTCCGTGCGCGAGTTCGCCGAGGGCGAGATTCGCCCGCGCGTCGAGGAGATGGACGAGCACGCGAAGATGTCGCCGGACGTAATCAAACACCTCTTCGACCTCGGACTGATGGGCGTCGAGACTCCGGAAGAGTACGGCGGCGCGGGCGCTTCCTTTTTCACCGCCATCATCGGCGTCGAGGAGTTGTCGCGCGTTGATCCGTCGGTCGGCGTCCTGATGGACGTGCAGAACACGCTCGTCAACAACGCCCTCATCCGCTGGGGCAACACGGAGCAGAAGAAGAAGTACCTGCCGCGCCTCGCCACAGACACCGTCGGCGCTTACGCTCTTTCGGAGGCAGGCTCAGGCTCCGACGCTTTCGCCATGCAGACGCGCGCCGTAGAGCGCGGCGACCACTACGAGCTGACCGGACAGAAGCTCTGGATCACGAACGGCAACGAGGCGGGCGTCTTTATCGTCTTCGCCAACGCGAACCCCGAAGCCGGCTACCGCGGCATCACGGCCTTCGTCGTCGAGAAAGGTTTTGAAGGCTTCGCGGTCGGCAAGAAGGAGAACAAGCTCGGCATCCGCGCCTCTTCGACCACCGAGATCATCCTCGACGGCTGCAAGGTTCCCAAGGAGAACGTGCTCGGCGAGGCGGGGCGTGGGTACAAGGTTTCCATCGAGACTCTGAACGAGGGGCGCATCGGCATCGGCGCGCAGATGATCGGCCTCGCCCGCGGCGCTCTGGAGCACGCGCTCCGCTACACCGCAGAGCGCACGCAGTTCAAACAGCCCATCAACCAGTTCCAGGCCGTGCAGTTTCAGCTCGCCGAGATGGCGACGGAGCTAGAGGCCGCGCGCCTGATGGTCTATAACGCCGCGCGCATGAAGGACGCCGGCCTCCCCTTCGTCAAAGAGGCCGCGATGGCGAAGCTCTACTCGTCGCGCGTTGCCGAGAAAGTTGCCAGCAAGGCGATTGAACTCTACGGCGGCTACGGCTTCGTCAAAGACTACCCGGTCGAGAAGCTCTGGCGCGACTCCAAGATCGGCGCGATCTACGAGGGCACTTCAAACATGCAGTTGCAGACCATCGCCAAGCTCATCATCGGGAAGTGAGCCGTGAACAGTGAAGGCCGAGGAGATCAAGCAGTACCTCGCGGAGCTGAACGAAGAACTCCGCGCGATAGGCGTGAAGGGCGAGGTCTGCCTGTACGGCGACGCGGTGATGTGCTTAGTCTTCGACGCGCGCCCGGCCACGAAAGACGTGGACGCCGTCTTCCGCCCGGCGCAGCAAATCAGGCGGGCGGCGGAGGCAGTGGCCGAAGCGCACGGACTCAGAAAGAACTGGCTGAACGACGCCGTCAAGGGCTACGTCGTGCCGCACCCGCAGCGCGTGCTGTTTGATTTTTCTAACTTGAAGGTCTATGTGCCCGAGCCGGACTACATGCTGGCGATGAAGACGCTGGCGGCGCGGGTTGACGAGTCGGACAGGGGCGATGTGG
>QHXN01000149.1 GCA_003222975.1 Acidobacteriota bacterium
CTACGCACGCGAACAGACGCGCGCGCCAACTGTGCAGCGCCTCGCCTTCGGGTTTCAGGGAGTCGAACGCGCCCGCGCAGACCAGACTTTCGAGCACGCGCTTGCCGGAGCCTTTCTCGCCGACGCGCTCGGCGAAGTCGAACATGGAGCGAAACGGGCTGACGGCGCGCGCCTCGATGACGGCTGAGACGGACGACTGGCCGATGCCCTTGATGGCGGAGAGGCCGTAGCGCACAGCGCCCTCGACCGGCGTGAAACCCGGCCCCGACTGGTTCACGTCGGGCGGCAGCATCTTGATGCCTTGCGAGCGAAGCTCCGACGCGTACTTGAAAATCTTCGCCGCGTCGTCCGTCACGTTCGACATCACAGCCGCGTAGAAGTGTTCCGGGTAGTGCGCCTTCAGGTACGCGGTCTGGTAAGCGACGTGCGCGTAGGCGACCGCGTGCGCGGCGCAGAAGCCGTAGTCGGCGAACTGCGCCATCAGGTGGAAAATTTCCTTCGCCTTCTTCTTCGGAATCTTGCCCTTGACGCAGCCCGCGACGAACTTCTCCTCGTGGGCGGCCATCTCCTCGCGCTTCTTCTTGCCCATCGCGCGGCGCATGAGGTCGGCCTCGCCCAGGGAGTAGCCGCCGAGCTTCTGCGCGAGCTGCATGATCTGTTCCTGAAAAACCAAAACGCCGTAGGTGTTACCCAGAATCTCCTCCATCTCCGGCGTGATGTACTCGACGGGCTTTCGACCGTGGTAGCGTTCGATGAAGTCGTCAACCATTCCGCCGTCGAGCGGGCCGGGGCGGTAGAGGGCGTTTAAGGCCGAGAGGTCTTCGATTGACTTCGGGCGGAGCTTGCGGCAAATCTCCTGCATGCCTGTTGACTCGAACTGGAAGACCGCCTCGGTGTGCCCCTGCGCGAAAAGCTCGTAGGACTTCGGGTCGTCGAGAGGGATTTCAGACCACTTGATCTCGCGCCCGTGCAGTTCGCGTATCGTGCGGCAGCACTGGTCAATGATCGTGAGCGTGGTGAGTCCGAGGAAGTCCATCTTGAGCATGCCGGTCTTCTCAAGGTCGGACATCTCGAACTGCGTCGTGAGTTCCTGCTTCTGACTCAACGCCACCGGCACAAGTTCTTCGAGCGGCTTGGGGCTGATGACGACGCCCGCGGCGTGCACAGAGGAGTGGCGCGCGCAGCCTTCGAGCCGCTTGGCGATGTCTATGACCTTGCGAACCTGCGCGTCGGTCTCGACGGCCTGCTTCAGCTCCGGGACGGTTTCGAGCGCCTGATCAATCGAGACGTTGCGGCCCCGGACGGGCGGCGGGATAAGCTTGGCGATCTTCTCCACGTCGGCGTAAGCCATGTCGAGCGCGCGGCCCACGTCCTTGATGGCCGCCTTCGAGGCCATCGTGCCGAAGGTGATGATCTGGCAGACCGAGTCGCGACCGTAGAGCTGCGTGACGTGGTTGATGACCTCGGCGCGGCCCTGGACGCAGAAGTCAATGTCTATGTCGGGCATCGAGACGCGCTCCGGGTTGAGGAAGCGCTCGAAGATGAGGTCGTACCGGAGCGGGTCAATGTCGGTGATATCTAAACAGTAGGCGACGAGCGAACCTGCCGAACTGCCGCGTCCCGGCCCGACGGGGATGCGCCGGTCTTTGGCGAACTTGATGAAGTCCCAGACGATAAGGAAGTAGCTGGGAAAGCCCATCCGCTTGATCATCGCGATCTCGCGCGAGACGCGCTCCTGGTATTCCGAGAGGCTGTGCTTGAGAGTGCCCGCCGAGAGCATGCGCTCCCAGACGGTCTCGCGCCGCTTCTCGTAGCCTTGCCGCACGACCTTCTCGAAATACTCTTCGACCGTGATGTCGCCCTCCTCGCGCGGGATGGGGAAGACGGGCAGTTGGTTCTCGCCCAAGGGGAGCTTGAGGTCGCACATCTCGGCGATGTCGAGCGTGCGCGCGACGGCGTCGGGCGCGTAGGTGAAAATCTGCGCCATCTCTTCGGGCGAGCGGACGTACCACTGCGGGCCGCCGAAGCGCATGCGGTTCGCGTCGTTGACGGTCTTGCCCGTGCCGATGCAGAGCATCACGTCGTGCGCCTCGTAGTCGTCGCGGAAGAGGTAGTGCGCGTCGTTGGTGGCGACGAGCGGGATACCCGTCTTCTTCGAGAGTTCGATGAGGTCTTTGTTGATTCTGATCTGGTCGTCGAGCTGATGATCCTGGATTTCGAGGAAGTAATTGCCACGGCCTAGTATGTCCTGAAACTCGTAGGCGGCGCGCTCGGCCTCTTCGAGCTTGCCGTTCTTCAGATGAGCCTGCGGCACGCCCGAAAGGCACGCGGAGAGGCCGACGAGTCCGCCGCCGAACTGCGCGAGCAGTTCGCGGTCAATGCGCGGCTTGCGGTAGAAGCCCTCCTTGAATGCCTTCGACGTGAGGCGGACGAGGTTGTGATAGCCCTCGCGGTCTTTCGCGAGGAGGATCATGTGGTTGTAGGGCTTCTCGCCGCGCCGCGCCTCACTCCTGTCAGAACGGTGGCCGGGCGCGAGATAAACTTCGCAGCCGATCAACGGCTTGATGTCGTGCGCCTTCATCTCCTTGTAGAAGGAGACCGCGCCGTACATGTTGCCGTGGTCAGTCATCGCGCACGACTTCATGCCGAGTTCCTTGATTCGTTCGGCGAGCGGCTTGATCTGGATGGCCCCGTCTAAAAGTGAATAATCGGTGTGGAGGTGTAAATGGGCGAAGTCGGTATTCGGCATGATGGGCTAAACTGCGGCGCGGATAAAGCTGACCCCTGGATGCATCGGCGCGGGGGGCGCTCCGACGCGCTACTTCGGCTTACGGCGCGACAGGATAACACAAAGGGCGCGCGAGTGAAGCAGGGCGGTCAGAAAAAAGTTTTCCACAGGCCGCGAGGCGTCGAGGAAACGGGGAAGCGGCTCGCGCGCGGACAAAAAATTTCGCGCGCGGGCGAGTTCTCTGTGGCCCGACTCCCTTACAGTTGCCGTGATGAGCACAGATGCCGGGCGCGCGGGCGATGAGGTAAGATGCCGGAAGCGACGCCCGTGAGATCATTGGAGAGCGCGCCGCCGACGCGCGCCGGAGGCTAACATGAGAGCAGCTTGGTTTCTCGCCTGCCTGACGTTTTTCAGCCTGACGGCCTTCGGGCAGACGAGTCCGCCGCGCTTCGAGGAACTCGTCCGGCAGTTCGACTACGACCGCGCCTCCCCGCTCGACGTGCGCGAGGCGGGCCGCGAGAAGCGCGACGGGGTGACGGTCATAGACCTCTCCTACGCCAGCCCGCGCGGCGGGCGCGTCCCTGCCTACCTCGTCGTGCCTTCGGGCCGCGGCCCCTTCGCCGCCGTCCTGTTCGGCCACTGGATGATGAACGGCTCGCCGCTCAAGAACCGCGGCGAGTTCCTCGAAGAGGCGGTCGTGCTCGCGCGCGCCGGGGCCGTCTCGCTCCTGATTGACGCCACACTCGTCCGGCCCGGCTACCACGCGGACGAGAAGGACGAGATTCGCGCGGCGGAGCAAGGCTCGGAGGCGGCGCGACAGCAGTTGATTGACTTCCGACGCGGCGTTGACCTCCTGCTCTCGCGCCGCGACGTTGACCCGCGCCGCCTCGCCTACGTCGGCCACAGCTTCGACGCGCACGTCGGCGCGATCCTCGCCGCCGTCGAGAAGCGCATCGGCTCGTTCGTCCTCATGGCCGGCGGCTACTCGGACGAGGAGTCCGTCTTCGACCCCGACAACCCGCGGATGCTCGCGGTGCGTCGGCGCATCGGCGACGACAGGATTCGTGCCTACGCGCGCGAGTACGTTTGGGACGATCCCGTCTATTTCGTCGGGCACATCGCGCCGTCCGCGGTCTTCCTACAGTTTGGCAGCCGCGACGAGTTGATCCCGGAGAAGTGGTCGCGCCGCGACTTCGGCCTGTTCTCCGAGCCTAAAAAAATCGCCTTCTACGACGCCGGGCACGCGCTCAACACGCAGGCCCGGCTGGAGCGCGACCGCTGGCTGGCCGAAAGACTTCGCCTCCGCCCGTTGGACGAAGCCGCCCTCGCGCGCATCCCGGATTTGAAGTAGGCGGCGGACAAGCCCGCTGGCCTAAAGAAACTCCGTCGGAGGTTTGATGCTCGCGCTCTTGAACATCACGAACTTCGCGCTCATCAGCGGGCTGAAGGTCGAATTTGAACGCGGCCTCAACCTGCTCACGGGCGAGACGGGTTCGGGCAAGTCCATCATCGTTGACGCGCTCGGCGTGCTCATCGGCGACCGCTTCTCGCCGGAGTTGATCCGCGCGGGCGAGCGGCACGCGTCGGTCGAGGGGCTGTTCACGCTCGGCGCGCATCCGCAGGCCGAGGCGATGCTCGAAGAGGCGGGCGTCGCCGCGGGCGGGCGCGGCGACGTGGAGCTGGTCATCCGTCGCGAGCTTTCGGCGGAGGGGCGCGGGCGCGTCTTCGTCAACAACCGCCTGGCGACGCTCGCGCTGCTGCGAAGTTTGAGGCCGCTGCTCGTTGACATCCACGGGCAGGGCACGCAGCAGACCCTCTTCGACCCCGACACGCACCTCGAACTGCTCGACGCCTTCGCAGACCTCGCCGCCGAACGCGACGAGTTAGCCGCGCGCTTCCGCCGCTGGGCCTCGCTCGACCGCGAACTCGAACGCTTGCGGCGCGACGAGGCGGAGAAGTTTCACCTGACCGACGCGCTCCACTTTCAGGTGAGCGAGCTTGAGGCGGCGCGTCTTGTGGCGGGCGAGGACGAACAGTTGGAGGCCGAGCGCCGGCGGCTCGCCAACCTTGAGAAGTTGACGGAGCTTTGCGGCGACGCTTACAACCTGACCTACGAGGAGAGCGATTCGACTGTCGCGCGACTACGAAAACTGGAGAGGCAGGTCGAGGAGCTTTCGCAGTACGAGTCTTCTTATCGAAACTACCTCGAAGGTCTCGGCACGGCGCGCGCCGTGCTCGAAGACCTCGCCGCGACTTTGCGCGACTTCTCGGAGGGCCTGACCTTCTCGCCCGCGCGGCTCACCGAGATCGAGAGCCGCCTGGCCGAGATCGCGCGCCTCAAGCGCAAGTACGGCGGCACAATCGAGGGCGCGCTCGAACACCTCGCGGCCTCGCGCGAGCGCCTGCGCCAACTCGAACGGACGGACGAGCGTGCCGAGGAGGTCGCGAAGGAGTTGGTGGAGGCGCGCGCCTCGTACCTCGAAGCGGCGATGAGAGTCCACCGCGCGCGCGTGGAGTCTGCGGGCGAGTTCCGTCGCGCGGTCGAGCAGGCTTTGAAGGAGGTGGCGTTGGAGCACGCGCGCTTCGAGGCGCGCGTCTCTTCGCCCGCGAAGCTTGAGGCGGAAGACGCGTCGAAGAGTTTCACCGCGACGGGCTTCGACCGCGTCGAGTTCTACTTCTCCGCCAACGCGGGCGTGCCTCTGCGGCCTCTGGCGAAGGTCGCTTCGGGCGGCGAGGCTTCGCGCCTGATGCTCGTCCTGAAGACGAGCGCCAGCCCCGCTCGCTTCCCGCGCACGATTGTCTTCGACGAGGTTGACGCAGGCATTGGCGGTCGCGTCTCCGAGGCCGTCGGGTTGAAACTGAAGGCGCTCTCGCGCACCAACCAGGTGCTCTGCGTGACGCACCAGGCGCAGATCGCGCGCTTCGCCGACACGCACCTGCTCGTGGACAAGCAGCAGCGCCGCGGGCGCACGGAAGTCGGCGTCGAACAGATTGAACGCCGTCGTCGGGTCGAGGAGATCGCGCGCATGCTCACCGGCGCGGAGATCACGGAGGCCGCGCGACGCCACGCGCGCGAGATGTTGAAGACAGCCTGAGCTTGACGAGTTTTTGCAGGTGTTCAGAGTTCACGCTTTAGCGTGCGGGACGTAAGCAGCCTGAACTCTGAACGCGGGCCGTACTCAACCCCATTCATCTGTAATCGCTTTTAGTCAGGAGGTGGCTCGAATGGACAGACTATTTTTCGTAATCGGCGCGGCCTCGGCCTTCGTCGGCGTGGCGGCGGGCGCGTTCGGCGCGCACGGACTGAAGGGCCGCCTGAGCGAGGACATGATGGCGACGTTCGAGGTCGGCGTGCGCTACCAGATGTACCACGCCTTCGCCCTCATCGCCGCGGCGTGGGCGCAGGCGCGCTGGCCGGGCGCGCTGGCAAACGCCTCCGGCTGGCTCTTCGTCGCGGGCACAGTCGTCTTCTCCGGCAGTCTTTATCTTCTGAGTTTGACGGGCCAGCGCTGGCTCGGCGCGATCACGCCATTCGGCGGCCTTGCATTCCTCGCGGGCTGGCTGTGCCTCGCCGCAGCATGTTGGAAAGGTTAAGTCACGCGCCCGCGCCAGAGAAAATAGACGGGGACGCCCGAGGCGACGATGGCGAGGCCGACGGCGCTGTTGGAAGGATACTTGTAGATGGTCGCCGCGACGATGAGCGCACAGGCGGCGACGAACAGGGCCGTGGTGAAAGGGTGGCCGGGCACTCTGAAGCCGACGCGGGAGTCGCCGACAGCGTCGCTCTCGTCAACGTCTTTGCCGCGCGCTTGCAGGTGGCTGCGGAAGACGAAGAGCGAGGCGGCGGTCAGGCCGAACCAGATGAAGTCCACGGAGACGACGTAGTTGAGTATCTGTTCGTAAGTCCCCGAGACGGCGATGACGGCGGCGAGCGCGCCCTGGAGCGCGATTGCCGCGACGGGGGCGCGGGTGCGCGCCGAGAGCCGCGCCACCCCGCGGAAGAACAGCCCGTCCTCGGCCATCGCGAAATAGACGCGCGGCGCGGTCAGCATGCTCTGGCTCAAGAACCCAAGGGTCGAGACGGCGATGCCGACGGCGATGAGCGCCGCACCTCTTGGTCCAAGCGCGAGGCGCATCACCTCGGAGGCCGGCGTCTTGGTCGCGGCCAAGCCCCCAGCGCCGAGCGCGCGCAGGCACGCGAAGTTGACGAGCGCGTAGAGCAGTATCACGCCGCAGACGCCGACGAGCAGGCCACGCGGCAGGTCGCGGCGCGGCTCGCGCATCTCGCCCGCGACGAAGGAGGCCGTCTGCCAGCCGCCGTAGGCGAACATCACCGGCGTCATCGCCGCGCCGAAGCCGACGAGCAGGTCGGTCGAGGCGGGGCGGTCGAGCAGCGGCCCGGAGAGCGCGTGCGGCTCAGCGACGAAGAGCAGTCCGCAGAGGATGAGGGCCGCGATTGCCAGAATCTTCAAGACCATGAGGAGGCTCTGCGCGTTGCTGCCCGCGCGCACGCCGAGGCAGTTGACGGCGGTGAGGAGCGCGAGCGTGGCGGCGGCGACGTCCGCATAGACGAACGCGCCCGCGACCGCGACCGCGCCGCCCGCGAGCCACGCGCCGAGGATGAGGAAGGGCGTGTGCACCTGTCGGGCGACGACCGAAGGGTTGATGAAGATGCCGCTGCCGACGATGCCGCCCATCACGATCATCGTCGCGTCGAACACGCCGAGTCGCCGCGCGAGTCCGTAGTTCTCGCCGGTCGTCGGGGACACGTCACGTCGCCGCGCGTCTGCGTTCGGGTCGGTCATCGGAATTTTTGATTTTAGATTTTTGATTTGCGATTAGAAGACCGCAAGCTTCTCATCAACCACCAATCAGAAATCAGAAATCAAAAATCAGAAATTCTACGTCAATGATTCCAGTCTTCGGGGATGAACTCGACGGCCAGCGCCTCGCCGTCGGAGCCGACGCGTTCGTCGCGCTTCGGGCGGTAGGTGACGAGGACGGGGTCGGCTGGCGCGCGCACGCCGCAGGTGAGGCGGCCCGTCTTGACGTTGGCGGTGTAGGTGACGAAGCGCACGTCTCGCAGGTCTGCGGCGCGCAAGACGAGCGTGCGCCCGCCCGCCTCGACGCGGAGCAAGACCCCTGCGGCGTCGCAGGTGATCTCGGCGAGACGACCGCACGCCTGCTCGCCCGCGAAGCGCAGGCGCTTGTACTGCGGCCCGCCCTGCGCGGGCATGTCGCACGGCTGCGCGGGCGCGGAGTCAGAGGCTTCGAGCTTAGCGGCCTCGTCCGCCTGCGACTTCAGGCGCACGTCCAGTTCCTCGCGCGCGTTGATGCGGCCCGCGAGCATCGCGGCCTGCTCGCGCAGACGCGCGTCGCCGCCGCGCCGCGCGACCTGTCCGACGAGGCGGCGCGCTTCGTCGAACTCGCCCTTGCTCAAGCTGGCTTGCGCGAGCAGAAGCACGAAGTCGAGGCGTCGCGGCGCGAGCGCCGACGCACGTCGGAGAAGCGACACGGCCTCGTCAGGCTTATCGCCGCGCTCAAGCTCGACGGACGCGAGCAGGCGATAAGATTCGAGTGAGCTTGGCGCGAGTTCGATGGCCTTGCGCAGCTCGGCGCGGATGGCGTCGGTCTGCCGCTCGAAGTCCTGGACGGAGATTTTGTCGGAGCCTGTGACCGTTCCCTCGCGGTTGAGCGCGTCGGCGAGGCGGTAGTGCGCGAGGTAGTTCTGCGGGTCTAGGGCCGTGGCCCTTTGCAATTGCTCGCGCGCCTCCGCGAAGCGGCCCTGCTTGATGCGCACGACGCCGAGCGAGACGCGCGCCGCGGCCAGCCCTTCGTCGAGTTCGAGCGCGCGGCGCAGGTACACTTCGGCATCGTCCGCGCGCTCCGTGTGCAGAAGGAGGTCGCCGAGGCAGGCCAGCCCCTCGGCCTCCGTCATAGACTTCACCTGCAACTGCGAGTCGAAGTCGAGCGGACGGTCGAACGCCTCCGCGCTTTCGGGGTAGCTCGCCAGTTGCACGTAGGCGGCAAGCTCATTTTCCAGCTTGCCCGTCTCCATCTGAAAAGCCTGTCGGAAACTCTCCCGCGCGGTCGCGCCCGACGCGAGCAGTTCGATGAAGCGCGCGAGTTGGGCGCGTCGCGTGCCGCCGTTGAGCAGGTAGTGGACGAGCGCCCACGACTCCGCGTAGAAAAGCCCGCGCTTGTCCGCCTCGAAGTAGTAGGGCGACTGCTGGTCAACGTCGAAGAGCGTGCCCAAGGGGATGAGCGCGCGCCCGCGCAGCTCGCGTTCGCGCAGCGGAATGCGCGTGCCGAGCGTCACACGGCGGCGGTCGCCGGAGACGCGCGCCGTGCTGTAGAACTCGGCCAGGCCCTCTTTGAGCCAGAGCGGGGCGTCGCGGAAGTAGTTGTTGACGAGCAGGTGCGTGTACTCGTGCAGGAGCGTCGAGGAGGAGCCGCCGCGCGCGTTGTCCGTGTCGAGCGCGAGCGTGATGTAGTTGATATCCGGGCCGGGCTGGAAGTAGCCCGCCACGAACGAGGCGGTCTGCCCGCGGAAGACGGGCTGGAAAGGCTCGTAGGCGCGCTCGTCGCGGAAGACGACGACGGTCGTCGGCACCGAAGGCTCGAAGTGCTCGTCCGAGAGGAGGCGCGAGAAGGCCGCGCGGTACTCTTCGAGCCGCACGGCCACGCGCCGCAAATCCTTCTCTCCCGCCTGCCCCGTGACGAGGAAGTTCTGCGAGCGCACGCCCAGCCACTCGTCGCGCGCGGCGCGCGTCCGCGTCGTCGCGGGGGCGAGCAGCGCCAGCAGCGCCGCCGCCAGGAAGACGAAGAGTTTGGTGTCGCGCCTCTTCATGCCTCGTTCGTGTAGAGAGTGCGTCAGGCCCCGCGCGAGGTCGGACGTGCGGAGCGTCTGCGGAAATCACATGTGCGAGCGGATCAGATAGACGACGGCGACGATGACGGCGGCGACGGCGGCGACGAGCAGCACGCCGCACCCGTAGAACGTGAGCCTCAACTTCCTGGCCGTCCTCTCGTCGCCGGGCGAGAGCTGGTTCTGCGGGAAGTAAGGGGGCGGGGTGTTGGTCGGCACGTCGCTTTCGGTCTCCTCGTCGGCGCGGGCGATTGTAGCACATCCGGGTTGCTTGCCCGTCGTCGCGGCCCGTGCTACCGTTTTTGCTTTCGACGGAAAGACAGTCGGCGAGACAGTCTTCGCCGTCAGGTGCGTTGTTATGATTCGACCGTTCCGCGGCAAGCGCCCGCAGATTCACCCGACCGCCTTCATAGAGCAGAGCGCGCAGGTCGTCGGCGATGTGGTTATCGGCGCGCAGTCGTCCGTCTGGTTCGGCGCGGTCGTCCGAGGCGACGTGTTCCACATACGCATCGGCGACCGCACGAACGTGCAGGACGGCACGGTCATCCACGTCGCCAATGGCACGCACGCGACGATTCTCGAAGACGAGGTGACGGTCGGGCACAACGTCACGCTCCACGGCTGCCACGTCGAGCGCGGGTGTCTCATAGGCATCGGCTCAATCGTGTTGGACGGCTGCCGCGTCGGCGAAAAATCCCTTGTGGCGGCGGGCGCGCTCCTCAGCCCTGGGACTGTCGTCCCACCGCGCTCGCTCGTCATGGGCGTGCCGGCGCGCGTCAAGCGGCAGTTGACGGAACGCGAGGTCGCAGACCTCGACGTGTTCTGGAAGAACTACGTCGAGTACACGCGCGCTTATCGAGAGGAGTACGGCATCGCCGACGGGCAGGTGAAACCGGTTTGAGCTTTTCGACAGGCACAAGGAGCTTACTTCGGAGACGCGCCTTCGCGGGCCTCGCGTCTTTGCGAGGGCATTTAGTTTCATGCGAAGGCACGAAGGCGCGAAGGAGACACGATGAAGGCGAGGCCGGGCCAAGCTCTAAGAAGGCGCGGGCGAGGCCGGCGGCGGGCGCGTTCGTCGTGTTCGGCATACTCGTCTTGAGCGCGCACGCCGCGTGCGCGCAGGCGGCGACGGAGGCGAAGGGCGTCGAGGGTTTTGACGTGCAGAGCGCGGGCGGCCCGTTCGGCCTGGAGAAGAAGGTCAACGAGTTCGGCGTCTGGGGCGGCGGCTCGTTCAGCACCCCGACGTTGATAGGCAAGACGGAGGAGACGCGGCTCGCAATCGTCGCGCTGCGCTACGCGCGCGTGCTCGCCCGCGGCGACAACCTCTCGCTCAAGTACACGATTGATGCCGTGCCCGTCGCGCGGCTTTCGTTCCCCGTCTTCGAGCAGGCCGCGCCGCCCGGCTCAGGCGTCTTGAAGCGGCGGCGGACGTTCACCGCCGCGGGCCTCTCGCCCGTCGGCTTCCAACTAAACTTCCGCCGTCGCGAGCGCGTGCAGCCGTTCGTGCAGACGAGCGGCGGCTTCCTCTACTTCGGCGCGCGCATCCCCGACGAGCGCGGGGCGCGCTTCAACTTCACGGGCGACTTCGGCGGCGGCGTCCAGTGGAAGACAAGCCTGCGCCGCGCGTGGACGTTCGGCTACCGCTACCAACACGTCTCGAACGGCTACCGCGCCGAAGTCAACCCCGGCTTCGACTCGAACCTGTTCTACGTCGGCTTTTCGATCTTTCGCTGATGTAGCCAGTAGCCAGTAGGCTCCGCTCGGCGGAAATTGACGCTGGCTCACGGACGATTCACTAATGAAGGTTTTTCTACTGTCTACTGACTACTGACCACTGTTCTATGCCTGCGAAGACACAA
>QHXN01000064.1 GCA_003222975.1 Acidobacteriota bacterium
CTTGCATTGAACTTAGTTAAGTTAAAGGAAACCTCTGCGCTAAACATGGCTGAGTTGAAATACACCTCTGAATTGAACGTAGCTAAGTCAAAGTTTGCGGGCGCTGTAAATGTATAGCGACTAAATAAAAGTATTGAATCAGGGAACCAGACTCCACGAAAATCAAAGTCTTCAGCGGCAAGCTTTCTTTCCAACGTATGTATAAAGAATCCGCTTTTATCCTTACCGGGGTAATGAAGTACGCAATATTTCTTACCTTCATGCTCCTTATAGAAGGGCAATCCTTTGCAAGCGGGACTCATCCACCATTCACAGCCGCAGATGAAGTCGGCGGGTGTTTCGGTCGGGGGTGAGGATGACATGGGCGCTCCTCAAATCTGGAAGCCGCGAATCTTCTCGACCTTCTTGGTCGGTTTGGGCGAGGCGAGGATGGCGGAGTCCTGTTCGCGGTGTTCGCGTTCTTCCTTTGTGTGCCAGCGCGCCCATTCGGAGGGGGCGTCGAAGGTCTCGCCGCCGTGCTTGGTGATGCGCTCGCGGACGCGGCACATGACGGGCGTGTTGACGCCGACGCCGGAGATGACGGCCTGGCCTTTGGTGAGCGCGGGGAGTTCCTGCAAGAGTTGGCGGCCCGCGCCCTCGACCGACTTGGCGACGGTGTCCTGGTCTATGGGGTTGACGATGCGCATGATGACCTGCGTCATGCACTGTGAGAGAACGTCCTGATCGAGCTTGCCGGGCCGCTGCGTAATCAGCCCGATGCCGACGCCGAACTTGCGGCCCTCGGAGAGAATCTGCTTGAGGACGTTCGTCGAGACTACGGTTTGGCCAGCGGGCGCGAAGCGGTGCGCTTCTTCCAAGAGCGTGAAGACGGGATAGCGCAGCTCGTTGTCGCTGCCGGGCACGGCCTCGCCGCGCACGCTCATCATGCGCGCCTTGTTGACGCGCCTGAGAAGCGTTGCGACGACCACCTGCTGCTCGTTCTGCTCGATGTCGGAGAGTTGCAGGACAGTGCAGCGGCCCGGTCGGAAGAGGTCGGCGAGCGGGATGTGCTCGCTGTCGGAGAAGATGGAGTTCGGCTTGTCGAAGCGTGAGTCGAGACGCCACAGAAGGCCCTCGATGGAACTGGCGTTCGACGACTCGCCGCGCGAGTCGCCCTCGTACTTCTGCGCCTTCACCTCGTCGCGCAGGTCGTGGTAGCCCCAAAGCTCGTTCTGCCGCGTCGCGGTCAACTGCCTGAACGCCTGCGAAAGAAAGTGGAGCATCTTGTCCGAAGTGCCTTCGGGCAGGAGGTACTTGATGTCGGCTTCGGTCAGCGAAGAGAAGCGCACATGGACGCGCTCGTGCGTGAAGATTTTGACTTCGGGCCGGTAGCCGTCGCGCTCACTATGAAAACGCGGGTCGTCTTCAATCGAGCGCAGCGTGTCGTACTCGCCATGCGGGTCAACGACGAGGACAGCGGCGCGGTTGTAAGGCATCATCAACTCCTCGACGAGCACGCCCGCCGTGTATGACTTGCCCGCGCCCGTCGAGGCGAGGATGGCGAGGTGCGTCGAGACGACATCCTTGATGGAGAGGACGACGGGCACTTCGCCCGCCTCGCGCGTGAGTAAGCTGCCGACGTGCGCCGAGCCTGTCTCGCCCGCGTGCCGGGGCGAGAGGCAGTCGGAGAGCGTCTGCGACGACGCGAGGAAGACCGGGTCGCCCGGCTGGGGCGGGATGCGCGGGTTGACGAAGTCGCCTAAGCCTGAGTGGAAGTAGCCGACGGTCTCGACCGTGATCTCGTACAACTCGCAGCCCTCGCCGTCGAGACCGATGAGCGAGGAGACGACCGCGGGCGGCGTCTCCGGGTCGGAGAGGAAAGTGTCAGGCAGGTTGCGCACCAAGCGGCGCTCGGTGATGTTGCCGATGATGCGGCGCTCGTCTGCGCCGTCGCGCGCCGTGTAGTAGACGAACTCGCCGATGCGCGCGCGCCGGTTGTCGGCGGTGATGAAGAGGAACTCGTGCGGGCGCTCGCCCGGCCCCTTCACCGTCCCGGTCAGAGCGTCTGTCGTGTCGTTTGCTTTCATGGGTTAGTGCTTCGTTCGAGAATGGTCGGACGAGAGTCCGGGCGTGAAACGAGGGGCAGTATATCACGCGAGGGCGGGCTGCCTGCGTTCAGTCTCGATAAATTCTGTTCACGCTTTTACCACGACGACATCGCCCGGCCTGATCCTATCCAGGGCATCGAGGACTTCCGACATTAAAGGGCGCAGCATCGGATAGGTACTCCGCATCGCGGCGAGAACTACGACCGCGATATGGAAGGATTTCAGGTTCTGCTGGTACGTGAGATTCTGGTCTACCGTGACGAGTGCGTCGTACTGGCCGGAGGCGGCTTGCAGGAGACGACCGTTCTTCAAGCCTTTGAAGCCCGCCTCTTCGACCGTGAACACTTCATGCGCAGAGAAGTCGCGCTTGAGGTAGCGGGTCACGCATTCGTCAAGCAGGACTTTCATGGCCGGTGAGTAGCCTCGCCTTAGATTCTTCCAACACGGCCAGGGCCTGCTCGCGGGTCACGGTGGGGAATTGATCCAGAAACTCGTCCAGAGTTTCCCCCACCTCCAGGCAGTCGAACAGATTCTGAACCGGCACGCGCGTGCCGTAGAAGACGGGCGTGCCGCCCAATTTTTCAGGGTCTACTTCGATCAAGTTGTTTGTGCCGAGCATCGCGAAATCACCTCCTGAGTACACGGCCAGTCTATCAATTAGACGGAGGAGATGCCATGCCGAAGCCGAAGAAGCCGGATCAGGTCGCGTTGAAGGAGAGGCCATGCTCGCGCACGTGCTCCTCTTCGAGCCGTCGGAGGCGCGCGGCCATGACGCTGGCGCGGCCCAGGTAGCCGAGGAGACGGCGCGGGTCGTCGCGGCTGACGACGGGCAGGCGTCCGATGTCGTTGCGAAGCATCTTCGTGACGGCCTCGCCCAGCAACTCGTCCGGGTATGTGACGACGAGTTGGCGCGAGCCGGCGTCAATGACCGTGGTGTTGCCGTCCGCGCCCTGCTCGATGGCGCGCAGCACGTCGCCGCGCGTGATGATGCCGACGAGTTGGCCCTCGTCGTCAACGACCGCGATGCCCTGGCGGCGCGAGAGCTGCGGGTCGCGGTGCGCGATGCGGTCGGAGAGTTCCGTCACCTTCATCGAGGCGGGGACGACGGGCGGCTCCTTGTCCATCACTTCGCCGACGCGGAGTACGGCGAGCGGGTCAACACTGTACTCGCGCGTGATGTGGAAGCCGCGCCGCGCGACCTTCTCCGTCAAAATCGAGCGCCGGAGCAGGAGCACCGTCACGGCGTAGGCCGCGACGCAGCCGACTAAGAGGGCGGGGAAGAGTTTGAAGTCCGAAGTGAGTTCGAGCGTGAAGACCATCGCGGTCAGGGGCGAGCGCATTGTGCCGCCCATCATCGCCGCCATGCCGATTGCCGCCCACAGCCCCGCGTCGCCGATGGGGATGTAGCGCGAGGCCAGAGCGCCGAGCGCGCCACCCATCATCAGGAGCGGCGCGAGCACGCCGCCCGAAGTGCCGGAGCCGAGCGCGATTGACCAGACCAGCGACTTGCCGATGAGCAGCCCGACGAGCGCCGCGCCGACGACCTCGCCCGTGAGAAGCGAGTGGATCGTGCCGTAGCCGACGCCGAGCACGCGCGGGTCGAAGTAGCCGCCGAGGCCCACGAAGAGGCCGCCGATTGCCGGCCACCACATCCAGTGAATCGGCAGGCGCTCGAACAGGTCTTCAAAGCCGTAAACGAGCGCCGTCAGGAGTCCCGACGCGAGACCGGCGGCGATGCCGACGAGCAGCGTGATGAACAACCCTTCCGCGCCGAGCGCGTCGTGCGCGCGCACGGGGAAGATCGGCCCCGCGCCGAGCAGCGGCACGCGCAGGACGGCGGCCATCACCGACGCGACCGTGACGGGGATGAACGAGCGCGGACGCCACTCGAAGAGCAGCAGTTCAACCGCCAGTAGCACCGCCGAGACCGGCGCGGCGAAGATCGCCGACATGCCTGCCGCCGCGCCCGCGACGAGGAGCGTCCGGCGCTCAGCCGCCGAGAGGTGGAACATCTGCGCGAAGAGCGAGCCGACCGCGCCGCCCGTCATGATGATCGGCCCCTCGGCCCCGAACGGCCCGCCCGTGCCGATGGAGATGGCCGAGGAAAGCGGTTTCAGCACGGCCACCTTCGGCGACATGCGGCTGCGCCCGAACAGAATGGCTTCGAGTGCTTCGGGGATGCCGTGGCCGCGAATCTTCTCCGACCCGTAGCGCGCCATCAGGCCGATGAAGAGTCCGCCGATGACGGGCACGACGACGACGAAGGGGCCGAGCGTGTTGTGGTCGGGCGAGAGGACTTGCGCGGAGAAGCGCTGGTAGAAGGCGAGGCTCGTGATGACCGAGATGAGCCAGACGAGCGCGTAGGCGACGAAGGCGCTGACGCAGCCGATCAGGAGTGCCATCAGGGAGAGCAGGAGGATGCGCCTGTCCCTCGTGAAATCCGCCAGACGGTCTTCCGTCCTCTCCACCTTTTCGCTCATCCGTCCCTCCCTTTTTCGTTCCCGCCCGAAGACGCCGCCGCCCTCGCGCACGGCGGCTGACGGACACACGACCGCTGCCGCGTGCGACGGCGCGCTAACGGCTCTCCGGGGCGTCTCGCGTGTTCGGACAATGTTCCTATAACTTACTACTGAGGCGGGACCGGGTAAAGTCCGAAGCAGGTCGGGTCGTCTATCATGCGAAGAAGCGGCGGACGGTCGCGACGACGTACTGCTGCTGCTCGTCGGTCAGTTCCGGGAACATCGGAAGCGCCAGCGTCTCGCGCGCGGCGCGCTCGGCTTCGGGGAAGTCGCCTTCCTTGTAGCTGAGATAGGCGAAGCATTGCTGGAGGTGCATCGGCACGGGGTAATAGACCTTCGTGCCGACGCCGTTCTGCTTCAAGTGCTCGATGAGCGCGTCGCGGCTCGCTCGCGCGGGGACGCGTATGACGTAGAGATGGAAGATGTGACGCGCTTCGTGGCGGACGAAGGGCGGCGTCACTAACTCTCCGAGGCCGGCGTCGGCGAGCAGGCGCGTGTACGTGTCGGCGCGCTCGCGCCGCGCCTGCGACCAAGCGTCGAGGTGCGGGAGTTTCACGCGCAGCACCGCCGCTTGCAGCGTGTCGAGACGGCTGTTGAAGCCCAGCTCCTCGTGCTGGTACTCGGTCGCGCCGCCGTGGACGCGCAGCCGCCGCAGGCGCTCGGCCAAGGCGGGGTCGTCCGTCGTCAGCATGCCGGCCTCGCCCACCGCGCCCAAGTTTTTAGTCGGGTAGAAGCTGAAGCAGCCCACCGCGCCCATCGAGCCGGCCCGGCGGCCCCGATCTTCCGCGCCGATGGCCTGCGCCGCGTCTTCGACGACAGCGAGCTTGTGGCGCTCGGCCACGCCGAGGATGTCGTCCATCTCTGCGCACTGGCCGTAGAGGTGCACGGGCACGATGGCGCGCGTGCGCTCTGTGATGGCCGCCTCGACCTTCGCGGGGTTGATGTTGTAGGTGCGCGGCTCGATGTCCACGAAGACGGGCCGAGCGCCCGCGCGCGCGATGGCGCTGGCGGTGGCGAAGAAGGTGAAGGGCGTGGTGACGACCTCGTCGCCCTCGCCGATGTCGAGCGCGAGGAGCGCGAGCAGCAAAGCGTCCGACCCCGAAGCGCAGCCGACGGCGTACTCCGTCCGCGTGTAGCGCGCGACCTCCGATTCGAGCAGGCGCACGTCCTCGCCGAGGATGAACTGCTGCGAGTCGAACACGCGCTCGACCGCCGCGCGCAACTCTTCGCGCAGCGCCGAGTGCTGCGGTTTCAGGTCAATCAAAGGGACTTCCATTTTCGTCGTGGCCGTTGACATCGGAATCCGTGTACCGTCCTAAAGTTTTATCCAGCGCCCGCCGTCGTTGATTGACGCTTGCGCGGCTTCGAGGAGGCGGACGACGCGCAGGCCGGCGGCCCCGTCGGAGACGGACGGGCGCGAGTCCTTTATGGAATCGAGGAACTCGGCGCAGACGTAGTGCAGGGCCTCGGTCGGGTCGAGCTGGGGAACCCAAACGTCGCCAGTGCGGTAGCTCACGAGCGTCTTGTAGGTCTCCTCCTCGTCCGGGCCGTTCTGATTCCGCGTGACGCCCTTGTCGTAAACCCGGACCTTCTCGGTCGGCTCGATGTCGTCGTAAACGATCATGCGGCGGCTGCCGGCGATGAGCGTGCGGCGAATCTTAACGGGCGAGAGCCAGTTGAAGTGGAAGTTGGCGATCATCGAGTCGTCGAAGCGCAGTTGCACGTAGGCGATGTTCTCCAGCCCCGGCTCGATGTGGCAACTGCCCGTCGCCATCAAGGCCGTGGGCCGCCGCTCGACGACGTAGTCCATGATCGAGAGGTCGTGCGGGGCCAAGTCCCAGACGACGTTGATGTCGTGCTGGAAGAGTCCGAGGTTGATGCGAACGGCGTCGAAGTAGAGGAGGTCGCCGATCTCGCCCGCCGCGACGATCTCCTTGATCTTGCGCAGCGCGCCCGTGTAGATGAAGGTGTGGTCAACCATCAGCGTCAGGCGGCGCGCCTCTGCGAGCGCGATCAAGTCTTCGGCCTCGCGCACGCTCGCCGTGAAGGGTTTTTCGACGAGGACGTGCTTCCCCGCTTCGAGCGCGGCGCGCGCGAACGCGTAGTGCGTGGCGACGGGCGTGGAGACGACGACGGCGTCGAGGCGTGGGTCGGCGAGGAGTTCTCGGTGGTCGGTCGCGGCGCGCGCCGCCGGGTAGCGGCGCGAGACTTTTTCCAGGCGGCGCGCGTCGCGGTCGCAGACCCAGCGTAGCGACGCCGCCTCGTTCTCGGCGAAGTTGCGTATCAGGTTCGGCCCCCAGTAGCCGCAGCCGATGACCCCGACGGTGATGCTCATCCCTGAAAGCTTTCAGCGTTCAGCACTCGCCGCTCAGCCGAACAATAAAACGGGTGGCGGGTGAAAGCCGCCACTCCCGCGCCGGCTTTCAACTTTAAACGGCAAGCTCCAAAAACAAGCGGCGAGTGAGCGGCGAGTGCACCCCGTCACTCGCCGCTCACCGCTCGCTTGATGACCCGCGCCGGGTTGCCGGCGACGACCGCGCCCGCCGGAACGTCGCGCGTGACGACCGCGCCCGCGCCCACGGTCGCGCGCTCACCGATCTCGACGCCGCAGAGGATGGTCGCGTTGCTGCCGATGGAAGCGCCGCGGCGGACGATTGTCGGCTCTAACGTCCAGTCGCCTTCGGCCTGCGGCTCTCCGTCGTCGCGCGTGGCGCGCGGGCGGCGGTCGTTGATGAACATGACGCCGTGGCCGACGAAGACCTCGTCCTCGACGCGGACGCCCTCGCAGATGAAGGTGTGGCTGGAAATCTTGCAGCGCGCACCAACGCGCGCGCCCTTCTGGATTTCGACGAAGGTGCCGAGGAGCGTCTCGTCGCCCACCGAGCAGCCGTAGAGGTTGACGAAGCTGTGGATTTTAACGCCGCGACCGAGCACAACGTCCGGCGCGATGCGGCAGAACTCTCCCGCCATCACACGCCGCGACCGCCGCCGGCCTCCGCCGCCGCCGCGGCCCCTTCGGGCGCGGCCTCCTCGTCGGAGTAGTAGCCCGAATAGTAGCCCGAATAGTAGTAGTAGTCAGTCCCTTCGAGCTTCACGTTATTGAGGACGATGCCGAAGATGTGCGCGCCCACGTCCTGGAGCTGCTGCTTGGCGCGGCGGACGACGGCGCGCGAGCTTCGACCGCCGTGGACGACGAGCATCACGCCGTCAACCATCGTCGAGAGGATCGAGGCGTCGGTGAAAGAGATGGCCGGCGGCGAGTCAATGACGATGTGCGTGAAGTTCTCCGAGAGGACGTAGAGGAGTCTGCGCATCTCTTCCGAGCCGAGCAACTCCGCCGCGTTCGGCGGGACGGGCCCCGAAGTGATGACCTTGAGGTTCGGCAGCTTGTCGTAGGTCTGGACGAGTTCGCTCACCTGCGCCTCGCCCGAAAGGTAGTTCGTGACGCCGCGCGAGTTCGGCAGGCCGAAGTGCGCGTGGACGCGCGGGCGGCGCAGGTCGCAGTCGAGGATGAGCACGTCCGCGCCGGTCTGCGCGAGCATGGTGGCGATGTTGACGACCGTGGTGGTCTTGCCCTCCGAAGGCTGGCTCGAAGTGACGAGCACGGTCTTGGGCGGCTGGCCGGCGGAGGAGAGCAAGAGCGAGGTTCGCAGGTGGCGGTAGGCCTCGGCCACGGGCGAGCGCACGTCCTCGATGAGGGCGAGCGCGGTGGTCGTGCCGGCTTCAGGCTCGTGGGAGCCGCGTGCGAGGAGCCGCCGCGACTCGCGCGGCGCGGGGATGAGCGCGAGCGTCGGCAGGTGGAGGTGGCGGTCAACGTCCTCGATGGACTTCAGCGTATCGTCGAGGTAGTCGAGCAGGAACGCCAGGCCGATGCCGACGGCTATCGAGAGCAGCAGCGCGATGATGATGTTGCGCACGCGCGGCGGGCCTATCGGCTCGCGCGGGGTGCGCGCCTCCTCGACCATCGTGACGTTGCCGCTCGCCCGGTCGGGGGCCGTGACCTTCAGCTCGTTGGCGCGCTGCATGTAGAGGTTGAGGTTCTGGCGGTCGGTCGCGATCTGCTGGTCGAGGTCGGCGAGTTTGGTATCCGCGACGCTCTGGTCGTTGGCCTTGGCGCGCGCGGCGAAATACGAGCCGGTGGCCGACCTTTCATTCTTTATGGCCGCCTCGTACCTGTTCTCCAGGCCGGCGATGATCTCGTCCGGCATTTTGTCCAACTGCTCGTGGAGGCTCTTGAGCTGCTTCTCAATCTTCTGGACGGCGGGCCACTCCGGCGTGTAGTTGACGAGCAGGGCCGCCTTCTGTTCTTCGAGTTCGCCCATCTTCTCGCGCAGCTTCAGGACGGAGGGGTTCGACTGCACCTGCGGGACGGCCCAGATGCCGGACGTGTTCCGCGTCTCCACCGCCGACTTGTAGTCGGCCTCGGCCTGTTTGCGAGCCGCCTCCGCGGTCTGCATCTGTGAGCTGTAGGTGCTCAGTTGCAGGGCGTTCAAGTCCTGGCCCTGCTTGGTGCCCAAGGGGAGGTCGTTCTCCTTCCGGTAGTTGATCCGCTTCTGCTCGTTGGCCTGGATGCGCGCCTGGAGGTCTATGATCTCGTTCGCCAGTACGTCTTCCGCCTTTTGCGACCCCGTAGTCTCTTCCTGGATGTCGTTATCGCGGAAGATGGTGGCGAGCGTGTTGGCGACGCTGGCGGCGATTTCGGGGTCGGTGTGCTGGAAATGGATTTCGACGAGATTCGTTTTCTCGACCGCGTCAATGTTCAGGCCCGCGCGCATCGCGTCCTCGTAGGGTTCGAGGGCTTGCGCCTGTTCGGGGGCGATCTGGTCGGCGCTCAACTCGGCGTCGCTCAGGACGGGGACGCCGCCGGCGGCGGGCTGCGGCGTCGGCGTCGGCTTCCCGCGCGCGATGATGTGGCGCAGGCCGGCGATGACGCCGGTGCCGCGGTTCGTGCCGAAGAAGGCCGGGCTGTTCTGGAGGTCGAGCCGCAGGATGACTTGGCGCGCGAGCTTCTGCGTCTTGAGCTTCTGGAGCTGCGTGTTCCAGTAGTTCGGGTCAGAGCCCCTGATGATGAGGTTGCCCGCGCCCGCCGTCTGGAGGACGCCGCCCTTCTTCTGCTCGATCTGGATGGTCGCCTGTGCCTCGTAGATCGAGGGCAGGCGGTACATCTGGATGGCGACCAGACTCGTGATAACGACCATCAGGCTGAGGATGAGCCACTTGCGCTTGAGCACTACGGCCAGGTAGTCGCGCAGGTTTACAGGCTCGTTCGAGGAGACGGCGACGGGCGAGGGCTGCGCGAGATCGCGCAGCGGGCGGTCGAGCGTCTCCGGGGTCAGCGGCAGCAGGCGGTTATCTTGCATCATAGTTCTTCAACTTCTCTTCTGAGGCGGAGAAACAAATTCCGACGAAGCAGGCTCCGGCGGCGTAATGATAACAGAGACGGGCGGCGGGGCAAATTGCGGAACGCATGTTCTCAGGATTGCGGATTGACCAGGGCCACGCTGTTCTCAAATCCGCAATCCGAATTCCGCCGCCCCGCAATCGAGGGTCATTCGCCCGTCAGCGCGGCGAACTCGCCGAGCGCGTCGCGCCAGTCGCGCAAGGGCGCGAGGCCGAGGCCCTCGGAGAGCAGGCAGCGCATGCGCGAGTTGCGCGGGCGCGGCGCGGGGCGCTTCAGAGAATCCATCAAGATGCTTTCTATCTCGACACCAGTCGCGCCCGCGGCCTCCGAGGCGGCGCGCGCGAAGCCCTCGTAGCTCGTGCCCTCGCCGGAGTTGACGACATGGAAGACGCCGGGCAAGTCCAGCTCGGCCAGCTCGCGCAGGCGGGCCGCGAGGTCGGGCGCGTAGGTCGGCGTGCCGTAAGAATCCGAGATGGCCCGGAGGCGCTCGCCGCGTCGCATGCGTTCGACAACCTGGGCCAGAAAGTTTCGCCCGCCCGCCCCGAAAATCCAGCCCGAACGCACCACGACCGTGCGCGCCGAGGCGATCTGCGCGCGCCGCTCGCCTTCGAGCTTCGACGCGCCGTAGGCGCTCATGGGGTGCGGGTCGTCGCGCTGCGTGTAGAAGCCTTCGGGCTTCCTGCCGTCGAAGACGTAGTCGGTCGAGACGGTGACGAACGCCGCGCCCGCGAGCCGGCTCGCCGTGGCGAGTATCTCGACGCCCTGCGAGTTGACGAGGAAGGCGCGCTGCGGGTCTAGCTCGCAGCCGTCCACGTCCGTCCACGCGGCGCAGTTGATGACCGCGCGGGGCCGCACGCGCCCGAACGCCTCCCGCGCCGCGCGCTCGTCCGTGATGTCGAGGCCCGCGCGGTCGAACGCCGCGACCTCGTCGCCGCGCGCCGCGCAGTGGTCGGCGAGTGCGCGTCCGACCATGCCACACGCGCCGGTGATTAAGATTCTCATGATTCAGTCGGCAGACGGCAGGGGCAGGAGGCCGGGGCAGGAAGCAGACGGCAGGAACAAGGAGATGGTAAAAGCATCTTTCAGTCGTTAGCCCTTGAATCACGAACCCGCCACGGCTTCGACTGCCTCCTGCTTCCTGCCCCGGCCTCCTCTCTATGTTGTCCCGTACTGCTTGGCGTAGTATTCGCGGTACGCGCCGTTGCGCGCGCGCGCGACCCACTCGGCGTTCTCCTTGTACCAGCGGATCGTCTTCTCCAGCCCGCTCTCCCAGGTCTCAAGGGGCCGCCAGCCCAGCTCCCGCTCGATCTTCGCCGGGTTGATGGCGTAGCGGCGGTCGTGGCCGGGGCGGTCTTTGACGAACTTAATCAGAGAGGGCGGCTTGCCCAAAGCGTTCAAGACCGACTCGGCGACCTCGACGTTGCGCCGCTCGTTGCGCGCGCCGACGTTGTAGGTCTCGCCGGCGCGACCCCGCCGCATCACCGCGAGGATGGCGCGGCAGTGGTCTTCGACGTGAATCCAGTCGCGCACGTTCCTGCCGTCGCCATAGACGGGGACGGGTTCGTCACACATCGCGTTCGAGAGCATCAGCGGCAGGAACTTTTCGGGGAACTGGCGCGGCCCGTAGTTGTTGCCGCAGCGCGTGACGACCGTGTCGAGACCGTGCGTGTGGCGGGCGGCGCGGCAGAGGTGTTCGGCGGCGGCCTTCGAGGCCGAGTAGGGGCTGTTCGGCTCGAACGGCGACTCCTCGGTGAAGAACGCGTCGTCGCGTTCGGGAAGACTCCCCATCACCTCGTCGGTCGAGACCTGCACGAAGCGCCGGACTTTGCGTTCGCGCGCCGCGTCCAAGAGAACCTGCGTGCCGAGGACGTTGGTGCGGATGAAGTCGCCCGCCGAGTGGATGCTGCGGTCAACGTGCGACTCGGCGGCGAAGTTGACGACTGCGTCCGCCCCCTCTTCGAGCGCGGCGAGTACGGCATCATCGTCGCAGATGTCGCCGCGGACGAAGCGGTGCCTTCGCTCATCCAACCCTTCGAGGTTGTCGAGGTTCCCGGCGTAAGTGAGCGCGTCGAAGTTGATGATTTGGCAGTCGGGGATTTCTTCCAGCGCGAGCCGCACGAAGGCCGAGCCGATGAAGCCCGCCCCGCCAGTCACGAATAGTTTCTTCATCTCCCGCATTATGTCATCCGCGATTAGATTTTAACCAACGCGCGCCTTAAATCTTCTCCGCCACCAGAAGGACGTTCTTGCCGACGGGCGGCGGGACGACCGACTCGATCCTTTTCAGCGCCGGGACGCAGTAGTCGTCGTAGAACTTGACTGTCCCCGGCTCCATCTTCCGCGAGCGGAGCAGGCGGTACTTCACCCACCACGGCAGGACGCCCGCCGAGTCGAAGTAGACCGACTTCAGGACTCGGAACCCCGCGCGCGAGGTCTTCCCCTCAAGCTCGCGGCGCGAGTAGCGGCGGCGGTGGCCGACCATCTCGTCGAAGTTGCCGTAGAGCCAGTGCAGCGCCGGGACGAAGACGAAGACGCGCCCGCCCGGCGCGAGCGTCTCGCAGACGAGCGCCAACTCCGCCTCGTCGTCGGCGACGTGTTCGAGCACGTTGACGTAGATGACGGAGTCGGGGCGCGCCTCTTCGCGGATGCGCCCGGCCACGCGCCCGAAGGTGTCGTTGTAGGTGCGGACGCGCGCCGACTTACTCAGCCCGGCGACGTTCTCGACGAGCCGCCGGTACATTTCGGTCGAAGGCTCGACGAGCGAGAGCGTTTCGGCCCCGCGCGCCAGAAGCATCTCCGAGAACGAGCCAGTCCCCGCGCCGACCTCGACCAGGCGGCTGCCCAGGTAAGGCCGGAAGAGTTCGAGAATCCAGTCGTGGTAGTTGCGGGCGAACGACATGGATTCGAGGTCGCGGCCCGCGTAGGCGACTCCTTCACCCATAGAGCTTTTCGTCGAGCGCGGCGGGGAAGCGGTCGCGGCGGAGTTGCTTCAGCTCCGGCGCGCGCGTGAAGGAGGAGCGCAGCGGGCAGAAAAGGTTGAAGCGGAAGACGAGCCAGAGGGCCTGCGCGCCGTCTCTGAGGACGATCTTCTTGCCCTCGCTGTACGTCCTGCCGTAGTAGCTGATCGGCACCTCGTAGACGGCGCACCCCAGCTTCGCCACCTTGGCCGTCGCCTCGACCTCGAAGCCGAAGCCGCGCGAGGTGATCCGCATGTTGCGGATGATCTCGCCGCGGAAGGCCTTGTAGCCGGTCTCGATGTCGGTCATGTTGAGGTTCGTCAGAAGGTTCGACAGGAACGTCAGGAGCTTGTTGGCGAGGTAGTGGTAGAAGTAGAGCACGCGCGTCGCGCGGCGCACCAGAAAGCGCGAGCCATAGACCACGTCGGCGTGGCCGTCGAGGATTGGCCTGATGACGGTCGGAATCTCCGCCGGGTCGTATTCGAGGTCTGCGTCCTGCACGATGACGATCTCGCCGCGCGTGAGCGCGAAGCCCGTCCTGAGTGCCTCGGTCTTCCCGCGGTTGCTCGCGAGACGCGCGACGCGAACCTGCCGGTGCGCGGCGGCGAGCCGCTGCGCGACCTCGTGCGTGCGGTCGGTCGAGCAGTCGTCAACGACGATGACTTCGAGCAGGTGCGGGACGGAGATGAGTTTTTCCAGCACCAGCGCGAGCGTCGCCTCCTCGTTGTAGGCGGGGATGACGACGGAGAGGCACGGGCAGGGTTTATGTTGCTCGGTCGGCATAGGATTAGAAAGACGCGCGCGGCTGACTTCACACCCTATGGGCCTCCGCGCTTCAATCGGTTTTGAGAAAGAGATAAATGAACTTCGAACCGGTGGCGGTGATCTACAAGCTGCCGGCCATCCCTACTCCGGAGGCCGAAAGATCGCGCACCGGCAAAACGCGCGGGCCGACAAGGGTTTCGAGTATAGGAATCTGATTTGAGGGGTGTCAAGAACGCGGATGCTCTACGGCCTCGCCGTCGCAGATGTCGCCGCTGACGAAACAGTGCACTCGCTCGCCCGGACCTCCGAGATCGGAGTTGCCGGCGTAAGTGAGCGCGTCGAAGTTGCCGACTTGGCGCGGGGGCCACTCGTCGAGCGCCAGCCTGACGAAGGCGGAACCGATGAAGCCCGTGCCGCCCGTGACGAAAAGTTTCTTCATCATCTCCATAGTCATACCCGAAAATAAATCTTAGCGGTCCCGCCGCAGGGGCCCCGGCTAACCGAGGACAACCTAAAGGCCGGGGCGGGCTGAGAAAAAAAACAGGAGCTATCAAAATATAAGTTGACAAGAAGACGAAATTAGCATAAAACCTTCCGCGCTTCTAATACGCGCTTCAGAAGCGCCGCCGTTCAGGCGTAACCAGCTTTGCTTAACAGCTTCTCGCGTATTGCTGCTGAATCGGGTGTAAGAACACGCCCTTAACTTAGACCTAGCTGCCATTTAAGTGTCCTTCCAGCGCTGGCTGCCGCTGCTTTCGCACTCCGAATATTAAACACCCGGTATTAAACAAAGGATGAAGAAAACCAGTCTAGCCTACGCCTGCGACTCCTTCGGTGCCATGCCTTGAAAAACACCCCATCCCAGTGCCGACGCCTGTAACCCGGAAACGTCAAGGATAGACAGCGCGCCCGGAGCCGGGGATTGAAGGGCTACGGAAGAGAGTTGTCCACCAGGTAAAATTGAAAGGAAGAGACGGATTATGAAAGGCCGAATTATCCCCAAGTTATTGCGCCTCGTCAGGACAAGCCCCAAGCATCGCCTGGCACGGGGCACTGAAAACACTGGTCACCCCACCGCCGGCGTCGCCCGCGCCGGCACAGTCTTAATTCTTGTCATCCTGCTGGCCGTGGCCGCTAACTTCGGTTCGGCTGCAAAAAGGCTTGTTTCACGAGGCCCCGCCGCTGGTGCCAGTTCGGTGCCGGCGGAGTCGAAGCGCGAAAACGTCTCTTTCGTGCGTGCGCTCGCCAGGTCGGCGGCGCTGCTGCAATCTCCGTCCCCCCCGCCGGAGGGCGGCGTCATCACCTACGACTGCTCTACCGGGACGCTGAAGTCAGATTTTAACCTGGGTGATGCGGTCTGCGCGAAAGCGTCGGGTGCGCCTTTCGGCTCACTCTTCCCGTGGCGCGTAATCTGGGTTGACCCTGCCGGCTTCGTCGAGCATTCCGACATCGCGTCCTCCGACCCCGACACCGAGTATCGGTTCACGCTCCCGTCGAGCCAGACCTCGGTGGTGAACGGCGTGACCGTCAATAATCGCGGGACGTGGAGGGTGAACCTCACGCGCCCGAACGGGGCGGTACGCTTCTCTACCTCCTTGTCCGCCCACGAGGCGGCCCACGCCGTCGCCGACCTCTCCGTCCAGAAGTTCATCCGCGATGGGGACAGCTCGGTCGCCGCGGGCAGCAGCATCGTTTTCATAATAGTCGTCGCCAACGCCGGGCCGGACGCGGCGCAGACCGTCCACCTCGTGGACTCGCTGCCGACCGGCGCGACGCCCCTCTCCTTCACGCAACAGTCCGGCCCGAACTGCACGCCCGCCGGCTCGAGCGACTGCACGATAGCGAGTCTGGCTAACGGCGGTAGGGCGGAATTCACCGCCATTTACACCATCGGCACCGACGCGGCGACCGGCACCGTCCTGACGACGGCGAGGGTCACCAGCCAGACGACGGAGTTGAATGATTCCGACAACAACGCGACCGCTCAATTCGAGATCACCGCGGGCGGGGGCGGGTCACAGTGCACTCTCCTCTGTCCCACGTCCATCTCCGTGAACAACGATCCCGGCACGGGCGCCGCCGTCATCCACCAGCAAGACTTCCCGGTGCCGGTCACCAGCGGCACGTGCGGGTCTGTGAGCACTACGGCCAGCCCCAACCCGACCACCCACGACTATACCTTCCCCATCGGGACCACGGTCATCACCGCCTCGACCGAGACGGGAGAGACGTGCACCTTCACCGTGACGGTCAACGACACGGAGAATCCCACGATCAGTTGCCCGCAGAGCATCACGGCGTTCGAGGACACGCCCGGCTCCGGGTCGGCGACGGTCAACTACACGGTCGGCTCCAGTGACAACAGCGGCTCGGCGACCGTCAACTGCGACCACCCGTCCGGCAGCAGCTTCTCCCTGGGAGCCACCACGGTCACCTGCACCGCGACGGACGACGCGGGCAACAGCAGCCCGTCGTGCAGCTTCGACGTGACGGTCAAGACGGTTAACAACGCCTGCACCCTGACGCCGCCGGCATCCATCGTCACCGACAGCGAGGCCAACAGTTGCGGTGCGCATGTCACCTTCACGGTGACGGCGGGCGACTCGTGCGACGCCCACACCACGATCTCGTGCAACCACGCGTCAGGCTCACTCTTCCCCGTGGGCAATACGCTCGTCACCTGCACGAGCAGCCCCGACGGCGCGACTACCTCGTTCACGGTGACGGTGAACGACACGACGCCGCCCGTGCCCACGGTGGACCCGCTGCCGACGATCACGAAGGACTGCCACGTCTCGCTGACGTCTCCGCCGACGGCCACGGACAACTGCAACGGGTTGATCGGCGCGAACACGAACGACCCGCGCGACTACGACGCACCGGGGACGTACACCGTCCACTGGACGTACACCGACGCCGCCGGAAATACGACTACGCAGAATCAGACGGTGATCGTTACTCCGGACTCGACGCCGCCCGTTCCCGACCTGGCGACGCTGCCGACCATCACGGGCGAGTGCACGGCGACCGCCGGCATCCACACTATGGTCGGGTCGCAGGAGGTCGTCGAGCCTCCGACGGCGACCGACAACTGCTCCGGCGCGAATGTCGTCGGGACGACGACCGACCCGCTGACCTACACGGGCGCGGGGACGTACACCGTCCACTGGACGTACACCGACGCCGCCGGCAATAGCAGCCACCAGAACCAGACGGTGGTGGTAACGGACTCGGTGCCGCCGGTCATCAACGCGCCGCCCGACGCCGGCTACACGTGCCCGAGCGAAGTCCCCGCCGCCAGCCCGTCGCAGGCGACGGCCACCGACAACTGCGGCATCGCGCCGACCGTCACGGTCTCCGAGACCCGCAGCGGCGCAGGCTCGGCCAGCAGCCCGCTCGTCATCAGGCGGACTTTCACGGCGACTGACACGGGCGGCAACCACGCCAGCGCCACGCAGACCATCACCGTCATTGACAACACGCCGCCGACGCTCAACGTCCCGGCGGACATCACCGTCGGCAACGACGCCGGCTCCTGCTCGGCGGTCGTCAACTTCGCGGTGAGCGCCACCGATAACTGCGGCACGGCCAACGTCACCACCGACATCCCGTCGGGCACGACCTTCCCGAAGGGCACGACGACGGTGACGGCGACGGCCACCGACGCGGCGGGCAACCAGACGACGCGGCAGTTCCACGTGACGGTCAACGACACGCAGCCCCCGACCATCGCCTACCCGGCGAGCGGCGTCGTGGCCTACCTGCCGCTCAACTCGACGGCCACCTCGATGCAAGTCAATTTCACGGTGACGGCAGCGGACAACTGTCCCGGCGTGTCGCTCAGTGTCACCCCGCTTCCGCCGGGGTCGGTCTTCCCCGTCGGCACGACGCACGAGACGGCGACGGCCACCGACGCGGCGGGCAACCATACGACCGCGAATTTCGACGTGACCGTGCTCTACGACTTCACCGGCTTCTTCTCGCCGGTGGTGAACCAGCCGACACTGAACCTGGTCAACGCCGGGCGTGCCGTCCCGGTCAAGTTCAGCCTGAGCGGTAACAAGGGGCTGAGCATCTTCGCCGCCGGCTCCCCGGCATCGCAGCAGATCAACTGTTCCAGCGACGCGCCGATCTCCACTCTTGACGCGACGACGACGGCTGGCAGCAGCAGTCTCAGCTACGACGCCGCGTCCGACCAGTACAACTACGTCTGGAAGACCGACAGCTCCTGGGCCGGCCAATGCCGCGCGCTCGTCGTTACGCTTAACGACGGCTCGACGCACACGGCCCTCTTCAAGTTCAGGTAACGGACACAAGGGCCGGTCGGGCGGCGCGCGGGGTCTATCGCGCGCGCCGCCCGAGCGCCCGGAACCATCAACCTTGACAGGTGATGTTGACGGTAAAGATCACCTGTGGCCCTTGCAGGGACAGCCTAGGAGCCTTTATCTGGCACTGGCTATTACATGAAACTCTTAGAGCTAAAAAGGAGAGACTCAATGAACAAGTTTCGTTTCACTTTGACTGCCTTCGCAGTCCTGGCCTTCATCCTGGCGGTGTCCTCCAGCGCCAGGGCGCAGGCCTCGCGCACGTGGGTGTCGGGCGTCGGCGACGACGCCAACCCCTGCAGCCGCACCGCGCCGTGCAAGACCTACGCCGGCGCGATCTCGAAGACCGCCGTCAACGGCGAGATCAACTGCCTCGATCCGGGTGGCTTCGGCGCGGTCACGATCACCAAGTCAATCACCATTGACTGCCACGAAGTCTTCGCCTCGGTCCTTAACGCCGGGACGAACGGCATCAACATCCCGTTCGACAACTTCACCGCCGTGGGCGAGACGAGGAAGACCGTGCGTCTGCGCAACATCAACTTCAACGGCTTCGACACCGGCCTCCGGGCCATCAGCATCTCCGGCAGCGCCGGCACGACGAACACCAAGGTCTTCGTCGAAGACTGCCTGCTCGACGGCAACCAGACCAGTCCGGGCCGGGGCATCCAGGACTTCCGCGCGGGCGGCGGCCTTCTGGTCGTGGACAATACGACGATCAGGAATATGCTCGCCGCCGGCATCACCGTTGACCCAACCGGCGGCGGCGGGGCGTCCTCAACCTCCATTAGCGTGCGAATCTCCAACTCGCGCATTAGTGACTGCGGCTCTGGCGCTAACTTCGGCAGCAACGTTAAAGCCACGATCTTCAACTCGAATATCACGTTCAACTTCGGCGCCGGAATCTTCGCGGTTCAGAATTCGGGCGGGACGACCGAGGTGGCCCTTGACCACTGCACGGTCAGCCTGAACGTCACTGGCTTCAACGCTTCGAGCGCCAACACCGTCATTCGGGTGTCGAACACCACGGCGATGAACAACGGCACGCTGTCCTCCACCGCCGGTGGGGGGCAGGTGTCGTCCTACGGAAACAACCAGACCGGAGGAACGGCGTTCCCGAGCACGCCCACGGGCCAGACCTAAACACCAGCTCAGCCGGTCGAATACCGCCCTGCCGATCAGTGCCCTTGTGACTGATCGGCAGGGCGGTTGCCGTTCTGACGTTTTAGCCGCCCGCGCTTGAGACGGCCCGCGTGTAACTGCCTCATAAAAGTGAACCTGTCGCGTAGGTTTGAAATTTGACGCCCGGCCTCCCACACCGCTTCGGTGACGGGGCCGCCGCTTTCTGCCATTGAGCGGTGCGGTCTTTGCCCCGCCGCTTGACGGGCACCTCCCGTGTGTTAGACTACCCTTCCTTATAACTCTGAGAGATGCCTCTTGCTTAGGAGCGGACAGCGGCAAACTTTTACCCGGCCTGCCTTGAAGGCGTGACTGAATGAGTACGACCTCAAGTAACCGTGCGGGTGCACTGGAGTCGCCCATCACCGACACACAATCCGCGCCACCAGCCAAAACGACGACGCACGACCCGGAGGCGCACCGCCTGCCGGACGAGCCGCTGGTGACGATCCAGCCGGGCAAGTCCTGGGGCGCGCTCAACCTCCGCGACATCTGGCACTACCGCGAGCTGCTGTACTTCCTCACGTGGCGCGACATCAAGGTGCGTTACAAGCAGGCGACGCTCGGCGTGGCCTGGATCGTCATGCAGCCGCTCCTCTCGACGCTCGTCTTCACCATCTTCCTCGGCGTGCTGGCGCGCGTCCCCTCGGACGGCGTGCCCTACCCGCTCTTCGTCTTCGCCGGGCTGATGCCGTGGACGTTCTTCGCGAGCGGCGTATCGGGGAGCAGCAACAGCCTGGTCGGCAGCGCGAACCTGATTACGAAGGTCTACTTCCCGCGTATGATCATTCCGGGTGCGTCCATCGGCGCGCGGCTGCTCGACTTCCTCATCTCGTTCGCCGTCTTCGCCGGACTGATGCTCTACTACGGGGTGCGCCCGACCTGGGGGCTGCTCTGGCTGCCGGTGTTCGTTGCGCTGCTCACGCTGCTGTCCTTGGCGGTCGGGATGTGGGCCTCGGCAGTCAACGTCAAGTACCGCGACGTGGGCGCGGTGCTGCCCGTGCTGATACAGTTCTGGATGTTCGCCTCGCCGGTCGTTTATCCTTCGAGCCTCATCTACTCTCGCGGCCTCGCCCCCGTGTGGCAGCGGCTCTACACTTTGAACCCGATGGTCGGCATCCTCGATAACTTCCGCGCGGCACTCCTCGGCGTCCCGTTCAACTGGGCGGCGCTCGCCGTCTCAGTCGCCTTCACGCTCGCCCTGCTCGTTTACGCCGCCTACGACTTCCGGCGCATGGAGAGGAGTTTCGCCGACATCGTTTAGCGCGAAAGATGAAGCCGATCATCAGAATCGAGAATCTGAGCAAGCAGTACCGTATCGGCACGCGGCGGGCCGCTTACGACACGCTGCGCGAAAGGCTCGCCGGGGCGGCCCGCGCGCCGCTCACACTCCTTCAGCGCCGTCAGCGGGGCGGACGCGGCGAGACGATCTGGGCGCTGCGCGGCGTCGGCTTTAATGTCCGACCGGGCGAGGTGTGCGGCATCATCGGGAGCAACGGCGCGGGCAAATCTACGCTCCTGAAAATCCTCTCGCGCATCACCGAGCCGACCACGGGGCGGGCCGAACTCTACGGGCGCGTCGGCTCTCTGCTCGAAGTCGGCACGGGCTTCCACCCCGACCTGACGGGGCGCGAGAACGTCTATCTCAACGGCGCGGTGCTGGGGATGAAGCGAGCGGAGATCGCGCGCAAGTTCGACGAGATCGTCGCCTTCTCCGAGATCGAGAAGTTCATCGAGACGCCCGTCAAGTTCTACTCTTCGGGGATGTACATGCGGCTCGCCTTCGCCGTCGCCGCGCACCTGGAGTCCGAGATTCTGGTCGTGGACGAGGTGCTGGCCGTCGGCGACGCGAGCTTCCAGAAGAAGTGTATAGGCAAGATGGGCGGCGTCGCCGAGCAGGGACGCACGGTGCTCTTCGTCTCGCACAACCTGACGGCCATGCAGGGGCTGTGCAATCGCATCATCTGGCTGCGCGAGGGGCGCGTGGTCGAGGACGGCGCGCCGGGCCGGGTGGTCTCCGACTACCTGGAGAACTCTTTCTCGTCGCTGACCGAGCAAGTGTGGGACGACATCGCGACGGCGCCGGGCAACGAGGCCGTGCGGCTCCGTAGCGCGCGCGTGCGCCCCGAGGGCGGCGCGCCGTCCGACCCGATTACCATCAAGACCCCGTTCGTGATAGAATTCGACTACTGGAACCTTCAGCCGGGAGCGGTTCTAAACCTGAGTCTCCTTTTAGTCAACGAAGAGGGGGTAGTTGTCTTCGGCACCGGTCCGACCCGCGAGCCGGAGTGGCACGGGCGGCCTTTCCCCGTCGGCCTCTTCCGCAGCCGCTGCCATGTCCCCGGCGACCTGCTCAACGACGGCGCGCACCACATTCGACTGTTGGCCGTCAGAGACAGGAACGTCGTCATCTACAATCATCCGGGCGTGCTGTCCTTTGACGTGCGCGAGGTCGCGGAGACGCGACAGTATTGGTACGACAAATGGCCGGGGGCGGTCAGGCCCGACCTGGAGTGGAGCACGGAGATGGTCGGCGACTAGGCCGCCGGAGCCAAGCATGAGAGAACGTCTCCTCAGTATTCTCGACTATAGGTACTTCAGCCGCCAGCCTCCGGGCGTCCGCGAGGCGTTCCGGGTGCTCCGCCGGGAAATGGAGATGGAGCGCGAGTACGAAAAGACGAGACAACGCCTCCGCGCGCTCGACGGGGAGATTCGGCTGAACCTGGGGTGCGGCGCGGACGTGATGCCGGGCTGGGTGAACATCTCAACCGACGGCGGGGGGAGCGAGAGCCGCCCCGACTTCTACAAGTTCGACCTGAGACGAGGGATACCACTCCCGGAAGAAAGCGTCTCCTTCATCTACTCGTCACACTTCTTCGAGCACCTGACGAACGGGGAAGGTCAAGGGTTGATGAGAGAATCCTACCGGGTGCTGACGCCTGGCGGCATATTTCGCATGGCGCTCCCGACAACGCACAAGTTATTTGACTATTACCTGAGAGACGACCGCTCCTACTGGCACATGCTCCCCATCAAGGAGATGTTCGGAAGAGAAGACATCTGTTATGGAGACTTGGCCGACGAAGCGATTTATCAACATGGAGAACACGTCTGTTTCTACGACCCGGAGCGGGCCGTTCGGGTGTTGACTGAGATAGGCTTTAGAGAGGCGCGAGAGACGGAGTACCTGGAAGGCGTTGACCTCTCGGACGAGCTTCGACGGTTCGGGAGCTTTTACGTGGAGGGAAGGAAGTAGCGATTTAACAGAACTTCGGAGAGTCCCCTTCATAATGACAGAAGAAAAGAAGCCGCTGGCAAAAGACATCTTAGTAGGCGTTGCACAAGAAGCTGCCTTGCCTTACAGAAGCCTTTGATAGCGTTCTGAGGAGACGGTTCTTTTCGCCCGCCCGAAGCCCGAACAGGGTTGAGTCCCTTCGTGACCACAACGCTCGACCTCGGAACGGACAGGGTCGCGGACGCGACCGGGTACGCGCACCCTGCCTATGCGGAGTCGCTGGCGGAGTTCGGCGTGCCGCGTCTGCTGCCGCGTAGCGGCGGGTGGATTCTGGAGCGGCGGATCGAGAGCTTCC
>QHXN01000150.1 GCA_003222975.1 Acidobacteriota bacterium
GCCTCGTTTCGTCTCCCTCCGAGGGGCGGTAAGCGAAGAACCCGCGCCCGTCCCGCCGCCGGGGAGTTCAGAGGCCGTAAATCTTCCACCCTCAATCCGGGCCGTGACGTTCGTACCCGCCGCGCGGGAGGAACGTCACGCGCCGCCGCCACAAAAAACGTGACAGCCGACCCTCACATTAGTGATAAACCTCAGATGCGGCCACACCCGAACACGTGTATTTTGTGCCTTCTGCCTGCGACCGACCGAATCCCTACCGGGCGGACGCGTCTGAGGAGAGAGGCCCAGCCTGCGACCCGAGATTTCACTAAAAGCTCAAGGCACAGTTGAACGCCGGGCGGCCCCGCGCCTCTGCGGCCCGCTCCCCGCCGTGGCGTTGGACGTGACCGGCTCCGGCCAGAAGTTGGGAGTCTATACGGTGCTCGACAATCTCAGCGCCGGCGGCTTCTACCTGCGGCTGGCCCAGCCGGCGCGCGCGGGCGAAAACCTCTTGATCGTCACCCAGATTTCCCAGGCCGTCATCGTGCTCCGCGGCTCGATCCTGCGCGTCGAGCGGCAGGAGGACGGCACGTATGGCCTGGCGGTCGCCGTCGTGCGGCACCAGATTTTTTCGCTGGCAGACGCTTCAGGAAAACAGAAGCGAGTCCCCTCGGAGCCGAGTTCTCAATGACGGCAGGCCCCGACCCGAAACAACACTTGACCCCGGCGAACGCTGGAGAAAGAACTATCCCCCATGAAGAGAAAGCCCCGCGCTAATTCAAACTTCGCTCGTACTATCGCTCAGAAATCGCTATTAAAGAACAGGCGGGGTCGCCTGGTCGCGTTTATTGTTGTAGCCATCGTCGCGGCGGCTGCCGCGTTTATGACGGTCTCTTTCGCACAGTCGAAGAGGCGCGCGCGCCCCGCACCGGCGGATAAGCTTTACCGCGCGCAGGAGAGCAGGATTCCGCGCCGGTCTTCGCCGGAGAAGGATAACCCGTCCGGCAGGTTGTCGAGGCGTGATAAAGATCGCGACGATCAGGAAGGCCAAGAGCCTGCCGGCCCGCTGACCTTGGTGGACGCCGCCAAACAGAAGCGCGTCCGCCTCCGCCCCAAAGAGGTGAAGCTGGCCAGGGCGCACTCGTTCGACGGCGACCTCCGCAATCTGCCCTACGTGCCGGAACCCAAGAGGGAGCGGCCCGAGCGCGAAATGCCGCCCCCGCCGCCGGCTGCCCTGACCAACGCGGGTTCTGAGGCCGCCCCGGTTGACACCGGCTCGGCAGCCGCCGCAGCCGCAGCAGCCGCCCCCACGTCGAACGCCCAAGCGCCCGGGCCGCTCACAACCTTCGACGGCCTCGACTTCGCTACTTGGGGCGCGGGCCACCCGCCCGACACGAACGGCGACGTAGGCCCCAGCTACTACATTCAGACGGTCAACACCTCAATCGGCATCTACAACAAGGCGACGGGCGCGCGCGTGGCCGCGTTCACCTTCAACACCTTCATGCACCAGGGCAACTTTGGCAACCTGTGCGACACAAATAACTTCGGCGACCCTGTGGTTCTCTACGACAGCTTTGAGGATCGCTGGATCATTACTGACTTCGCGTTCAAGCTCGACACGTCGGGTAACGTCGTCAACCCGCCCGGCTCCTTCCAGTGCTTCGCGGCCTCGAAGACGGGAGACCCCGTGAGCGGCGGCTGGAACTACTACTCGATCAACACGGCGGGCGGCCTCGGCGACTACCCGAAGTTCGGCATCTGGCCCGACGGCCTCTACATGTCGGCCAACATGTTCGACTACGCTGCCGGCGGCTCGTTCCAGAACACGCGCGTTTACGCCTTCAACAAGGCGCAGATGTACGCGGGCGCGCCGTCCGTCCAGTCGGTTCAGTTCGACGCGCCCGCAGGCGAGTTCACAATGCTCCCCGCCAACGCGCGTCTACAGGCGGGCACGCCGCCCGCCGGCTCGCCGAACTACTACGCCACGGTCTGGAAATTCCTGAACGTGATCAGCGTCTGGAAGTTCAAGGTGGACTGGAACAACATCTCCACCTCCGCGTTCACCGGGCCGTTCGACGTTATAACCCCGACGTGGTGGTCGCAGTTGGCGACCGCCAACCAGACCGCGCCCACCCCGGCGAACAGGAACGACGAGTTGTACATCAGGCTGATGGTGCAGAACCAGTACACGAATATCGGCGGGGTCGAGTCGCTGTGGAACGGCCACACGGTAGGTACTGGGAACCCCACTTCGAACACCACTTCAACCCAGTCTGCGGTTCGCTACTACCAGGTGAAGGTCACCGGCAACAGCGTGGAAGCGAACGCCTCCCAGTCTTTCACCTACAGCCCCGCCGGCGACACCCTCTGGAAGTACATGCCCAGCGTGGCGGTTGACCACGCGGGCGACATGGCTATCGGCTACACCACGTCGAATGCCACGACGGCTCCCGCGCTCAAGTACGCGGGACGCTTATCCACCGACGCCCCGAACACCGTTACCCAGGACGAGCAGACGCTCTTCCAGGGCACCGGCTCGCAGTCGGGTATCTGCGGCAGTGGGGCTTGTACGCGCTGGGGCGACTACAGCGCGATGACGCTCGACCCCGACGGCTGTACCTTCTGGTACACCAACGAGTATTACGCCACGAACGGACTGAACGACCTGACGCGCATCGGCTCCTTCAAGTTCTCGCAGTGCAGCGTCGTCGGTAACGGCACGGTGTCGGGCCAGGTGACCGCGAGCCCCGGCGGCGCGCCGATCAGCGGCGCGACCGTCACGCTCGGCAGCCGCACGACGACCACCGACGCCGTCGGCAACTACTCTTTCACCGTCCCGGCGGGCACGTACCCCGGCATGACGGCGAGCTTCCCCGGTCGCACCACCGCGACGGCCAGCAACATCGTCATCGCCGACGGCGGGACGACGACGCAGAACTTCTCGCTCGGCACGGCAGCGGCCAGCGCGTGCCTGACCGACACGACGCAGGCCGACTTCCAGGCGGGCATCCCGACCAACACCAACCTGACCGCCAGCCCCGGCAACGTCATCCTGTTGGACTTGCCGGCCATTGACCAGCAGAACACGAACGTATCTACGAGCGGGGCCGCCTTCAGTAGCGTGTCCTGGTTCGGCCAGACGTTCACACCGAGCATCACCGGCCAAGCGACGAAGGTTGACGTTGACCTGTTCTGCTTCACCTGTACGGGTACGCCGCCGAACGTCGTCATTTCGATAAGGAACACGTCCGGCAACCTGCCGACGGGCGCCGACCTCGCGTCGGCGACTATCCCCTTCAGCACGAGCGGGGCGGGCGGCTTCTTCACCGCGACCTTCGCCACCCCACCGACGCTGACTGCCGGCACTCAGTACGCAATCGTGGTGCGCATGGCGGCGACTTACTCGACCGGAACTCCGGCATACGTCGTCAGCACCGCCAGCACTTCAGGCCCTTACGCTGGCGGACGACGCGTCACCTCAACCAACAGCGGCGGTGTCTGGGCGGGCGACAACACTAGAGACATCGGCTTCAAGGTGACGATGGAGACCGGCTTCAAGACTTCAGGCGATTTCGTCTCCTCGCTGAAGGACGCGAACCCTGTTGCCGTCGCGACCCCCAAATGGGGCACACTCTCCTGGAGCGCCACGGCCCCGGCGGGCACGACCCTCAAATTGCAGGCCGCGGCCAGCAACAACGTCAACGACGAGGCGCCGACCACATTGACCGCAGACCCGGCCACCGGAACCTTCGGCGGCTCGGTTAACCTTTCGGCTACGCTGACTTCCGGGGGCAGCCCGGTCGAGGGTAAGACCGTCGCCTTCACGCTCAACGGCAACGGCGCGGGCAGTGTCGCGACGAACAGCGCCGGCGTGGCGTCGCTCTCGAACGTGAGCCTGTCGGGCATTAACGCCGGCTCGTACCCGAACGGCGTCGGGGCGACCTTCGCCGGCGATATCAACTATGTCACAAGCTCCGGCTCGAACAGCCTGACCGTAAACAAGGCGGATCAGACGATCTCCTTCGGCGCGCTGGCGGACAAGACCTTCGGCGACGCCGACTTCACGGTGAGCGCCAGCGCCACATCGGGTCTCGCCGTCAGCTTCTCCGCCACGGGTAACTGCACGGTCTCCGGTTCTACGGTGCACATCACCGGCGCAGGCCCTTGCACCGTCACCGCCTCGCAGGGCGGCGACACCAACTACAACGCGGCCCCGGACGTGCCGCAGGGCTTTACCATCAACAGGGCCGACTCGACGACGACCGTCAGCATCTCGAACGCGACCTACGACGGACAGCCGCACGGCGCGACGGCCAGTGTGACCGGCTTCGGCGGTCTCAGCCAGACCTTGACTGTGACCTACGCGGGACGCAACGCGACGAGTTACGGCCCGTCCCCGACCGCGCCGACCGACGCGGGCGACTACACTGCGTCGGCCAGCTTCGGCGGCGACGCCGACCACACCGCCAGCGGCGACTCGAAGGACTTCGAGATTGCAAAAGCCTCGACGACGACGACTGTGAACTGCTCGGCGAGTGAGACCTACACCGGCTCGGCGATCACGCCGTGCACGGCGACGGTCACGGGCGCGAACCTGAGCCTGACACCCGCGCCGACTTACACGGACAACGTGAACGTGGGCACGGCCACCGCGAGCTACGCGTATGCCGGCGACGCCAACCACGCCGGCAGCAGCGACTCGAAGACCTTCCAGATCACGTCGGCCTCCTCGGCGACGGTGGTGACCTTCGAGGGCGGGCCGTATGTCTATCGCGGCTCCGCCTTCACGGCGACGGCGGCGGCGACCGGGGCGGGCGGCCTCAGCACGCCGGTGACGGTGGTTTACAGCGGCGACTGCACCAACGTGACCACGGCCAACGGCTGCACGGCGACGGCCACCTACGCCGGCGACGCCAACCACGCCGGCAGCAGCGACAGCAAGAGCATTACCATCACGAAGACGGCGGCTACGATCAACGTCAGCGGCTATGCGGGCGCCTACGACGGCCAGGCACACGGCGCGAACGGCTCGGCGTCTGGCGTTAACAGCGAAGACCTGACGAACCTGTTGAATCTCGGCGCGAGCTTCACGAACGTTCCGGGCGGGACAGCGCACTGGACGTTCGCCGGCAACGCCGACTACAACCCGGCTAGTGGGAACGTGGCGATCACCATCGGCAAGGTGACCCCGACGATTACGTGGAACAATCCGGCGGACATCGTTTACGGCACGGCCCTCGGCGGCGCGCAGCTTAACGCGACCGCTTCTGTGGCGGGCAGCCTCGTCTACACGCCGGCGGCGGGCGCGGTGCTCAACGCCGGCAATGGTCAGACCCTCTCGGTGAGCTTCACGCCGGCTGATGCGACCGACTACGCCACCGCCTCGAAGAGCGTCAGCATCAACGTCCTGAAGGCGGCGCTGACAGTCACAGCCGACAACAAGTCGAAACCGTTGGGGGTGCCGAACCCGCCGTTCACGGCCACCTACTCCGGCTTCGTGCTGGGGCAGGGGCCGGGTGTGCTGGGCGGCACTCTGACCTTTACCACGCCGGCGACGGCGGCCAGCCCCGTGGGCAGTTACCCCGTCACGCCTTCGGGGCTGACCTCGCCGAACTACAACATCACCTTCGCGGGCGGCACGCTGAACGTCGGCTACAACGTCTGCGTGGCGTTCGACCAGAGCAAGGCCAACCAGAGCGGAAGCACGATCCCCGTCAAGCTTCAGCTCTGCGACGCCGGAGGGGTGAATCAGTCGTCCACTTCGGTCGTCGTGCACGCCGCGTATGTCTTGCAGATGGCGACGAACACGCCCGTGCCGCTGAACGACGCGGGGAATGCGAACCCGGATAATAACTTCCGCTTCGACGCGGGGGCGTACATCTTCAACCTGAAGACGACCGGCTACCCGACCGGGTCGTATCTGTTGGGCGTCGTCGTGTCGGGTGACCCGACGACGCACACCGTGCAGTTCTCTATAAAGTAGAGGAAAGGCCGGGAGAGCGGAAGGCGGTGCTGCCAGGGGCGTTTCTCACGCCCCCGGCAGCACTTTCTTAAGCGGAACGGCGCTCTGTATGAACGCTCCGTCCAGGTTACGGACGGGGAGGAAGCTTCTCCCCCGTCACGCCCAATTTAACTCTCAAGCCCTCCTTTCATCAGCCTCCCTTTTGAGCGCGACCCCTCTGAATGTAAACTACAACGGCGCGCGGCACGCGTTCCGGGCCGGGTGAATACGTCTTCGTGCGGGGCCGGGTAATGGCGGCATTCACGCTGGGGGCGGTCACTAATTTCAGCAACTCAAAACGGAGGGGCGATGCGTCCAGCAAAGAGACTGTTCGTAGTTCTGTTGTCGGCGATGCTCGTCGCCGTGTCAGCGCCTTTGCGCTCGCAGGGGCAGCGCACGCAGAAGCCCGCGCTGCACGGGCGTCACTGGATGGCGATCACGGGCAAACCCTTGGCGGCCACCGCCGGGGCGATGATCTTTCAGAAGGGCGGCAACGCCGTGGACGCCGCCTGCGCCATGATCGCCGCGACCACGACGATGTGGGACACGCTCTCCTGGGGCGGCGAGACGCAGGCGCTCATCTACAACCCGCACACCGGAAAAGTAATCGGCATCAACGCGCTCGGCGTCGCGCCGACGGGCGCGACCGCCGCCTTCTACAAGTCGAAGGGCATGAAGTACCCGCCCGAATACGGGCCGCTCGCCGCGGTCACGCCGGGCACGCCCGGAGGCATCCTCACGATGCTCGCCGAGTACGGCAAGCTCTCCTTGAAAGACGTGCTCGAACCCTCGATCCAGATGGCCGACGGCTACCCGGTCGAGGCCGAACTCGTCAACACCATCGAGCGCAACAAGAAGTGGATCAAGCAGTGGCGCTACGCGCGCGAGGTGATGCTGCCGCACGCGGGGCAGAGGCACGAAGCGCCCGAAGCGGGCGAAGTCTTCCGCCAGCCCGACCTCGCCGCGACGCTTCGTAAGCTGGTCGAGGCGGAGCAGCAGGCGCTCGCCGCGGGCAAGAGCCGCAAGGAGGCCATCTACGCCGCCTACGAACGCTTCTACAAGGGCGACATCGCGCGCGAGCTTGTGCGCGGCGTGCGCGAAGAGGGCGGGCTGTTCACGACGGAAGACCTCGCCAACTGGAAGGTGCACATCGAGGAGCCGGTCAAGACTAATTACAGGGGCATTGAAGTCTATAAGCTCACAGACTGGACGCAGGGGCCGGCCATGCTCGAATCGCTCAACATCCTTGAGAACTTCGACCTCAAAGCGATGGGCTACAACAGCGCGCGCTACGTCCACGCGATCTACCAGGCGATGAGCCTCGCCTTCGCCGACCGCGACTTTTATTACGGCGACCCTTACTTTCCGCCCGAAGAGCCGATTCAAGCGTTGCTGTCGAAAGACTACGCGAAGCAGCGCGCCAAGCTCATCAACTGGGAGCGCAACGACCCCACCATAGGCCCCGGCGACCCCTACCAGTTTCAAGGCCAGACCAATCCTTACCGCGACCTGCTTGAGAAATGGAACATGCGACCGACCGCGAACCCGACCTCCGCACCTCCCGCGACCCAGGACACGACCCCGCCGGGCGTAAGCTCGATTCTCCGGTCGCCGGACACAGGCCCGGCGCTGGCGTCCTCGGACGAAGACTTCAAGCGACACTTCTACGCGGGCACAACTTCGGTCGAGGCGGCGGACGAAGAGGGCTGGGTCGTGTCCGTGACGCCGAGCGGCGGCTGGGTTCCGGCGGTCATCGCGGGGCATACGGGAGTGGGCCTGAGCCAGCGCGCGCAGAGCTTCGTGACCGACCCGTCGGAAGGCCCCTTCAACGTCATTGAGCCGGGCAAGCACCCGCGCGTCACGCTCACGCCGACCCTCGCCTTGAAGGACGGCAAGCCCTACCTCTGCTTCTCCGTCCAGGGCGGCGACAGCCAGGATCAGAACCTCTTGCAGTTCTTCCTCGACATAGTCGAGTTCGGCATGACCGTGCAGCAGGCGACCGAGGCCCCGAACATCAACAGCTTCCAGATGCGCAGTTCCTTCGGCCAGCACGAGACGCGACCGGGGCGCATCCTCCTCGCCGACTCGATGCCGCCCTGGGTGCGCGCGGAGCTAAGACGCATGGGCTACGAGGAGACTTTCGAGGAGCGCACGTCGGGGCCGATCAACGCCATCCTCCTCGACCAGCGCCACGGCACACTCTGGGGCGGGTCGAGCAATCACGGCGAAGACTACGGCATCGCCTGGTAGCCGCCTCGGGTCTGACTCACCAGCCGATGAAGGCGCGCAGCAGAGACGCTATGGCTTTGAGCGCGGTCGTAGTAAGCTTGCCCACGCCTTAGTGCGAAGCCAATCCGACTTTAGGAGAAATACCCTTGTGAAGACTTTAAGATTACCGACGATACTTCTGTTCATCACTTCGATGTGCCTCGGCGGCCTGTCCGCGAGCGCCTCGCAGACGGGCACGGCGCGTAGCACCCCGGACGCGGTCGTCAGGGAGTTGTACCGCGTGCACAACAACGGCAACGGCTCCATATTTGAACGGAAGGGCAGGAGATACCTGTTTAAGTTTTTCGACAAGCGGCTGGCCGACCTGATCTGGAAGGACATCACCGAAACCCCGGAGGGCGAGGTCGGCCACCTCGACTTCGACCCGCTCTACAGCGCGCAGGACATGAAGATCACGAACTTCCGCGTGGGCGCTCCCGTTATCGAGGGCGAGCGGGCGACCGTCCTCGTCAGCTTCAACAACTACAGCCAGAAGACGAAGCTCACGTTCCGCATGCACAACACGAGTGAGGGCTGGAAGGTGGAGAACATCATCTACGGCTCTCCGGCGGACTCAGACCTGATAAAGATTATGAGCGAGCCGCAGTAGGCGCGGAAAGACGAAGAGGCCGGCGCGGCGAATGCTCTCGTCCGCCGCGCCGGCCTCTTCAGGTTCGGGGCTACTTCAGAAGTGCGCGGACGCCGACGAGCACCAGGTAGATGACGGCGAGCGTGACGGCGACCTTGATGAGCAGCACGGCCAGGCTGACGATTGCGCCGATGACGCCCACGGCGGTCACGACGATGATCCCGGCTGCCGCCAACACCAGCGGGACGCCGACGACGAGCACGAACAGTCCGAGGAGGATGATCCCGATGATACGCATCATTTCTTTCGCGTCTTTCATAATGTTACCTCAAATTCGCGCCGCGCTCGACCGCTAATTTCCGGCTTCCGGGCGGCGTCTCGCATTCCTATACGAACGTCCGCGGGGCCGCGTTCCGTCCAAGATTTTACACACACCGGGACGAAAAATTCTAATCACAAATTTGTCACCGCGCCCGGCCCGCCCCCGCGGACTTGTGCTAAGCTCTTGACAAGTCCCCCACGCAAAATTCATCACCGCCGCCCGCGCACGAGCGCGCGTGTTTGACGGCGGTGAGCCAGCGGACTTCAGCGGCAGGTTTATAAGTCATGGCGCGAAGCGCGAGCGAAAGTCTCTTCGACGAAGGGCCGGAGGCGGACGAGGCTGCTGACACTTCGGCCCCGCTCGCTGAGAGGATGCGCCCGCGCAACCTGGAAGAGTTCGCCGGGCAGCAGCACCTCGTCGGCGAGGGGCGCGTGCTGCGCCGCGTGATCGAGGGCGGCGGGCTTCTGCCGTCGCTCATCCTCTGGGGCGCGCCGGGGACGGGGAAGACCACTCTCGCGCGCCTGCTCGCGCGCCGCAGCGGCTCGCGCTTCGTGCCGCTCTCCGCGGTCTTCTCCGGCGTCAAAGACCTGCGCGCCGCCATCGCGGAGGCGCGCGGCGAGAAGCGGCGGGGCAGGCGCACAATCCTCTTCATAGACGAGCTTCACCGCTTCAACAAGGCGCAGCAGGACGCGCTGCTCCCCGCGGTCGAGGACGGCACCGTGACGCTCGTCGGCGCGACGACCGAGAACCCCTCCTTCGAGGTCATCGGCGCGCTGCTCTCGCGCAGCCGCGTCCTCACGCTCGAACCCTTGAGCGAGCAGGACGTGACGGCGCTCCTCCGGCGCGCGCTCCAAGACGAGGAGCGCGGCCTCGCTTCGATGAGTCCGAATATCTCCGACGAACTGCTCGCGCGCATCGCGCACGGCGCGGGCGGCGACGCGCGCGTCGCGCTCACCGCGCTCGAAGCGGCGGTCGAAGCGACCGGCCCGGACAAAAAGGGCGTCCGGCGCGTCGGCGAGGAGGCGGTCGTCGAGGCCCTGGGCCGCGCGCGCTACGCCTACGACAAGGGGGGCGAGGAGCACTACAACCTCGCCTCGGCGCTCATCAAGTCTCTGCGCAATTCCGACGCGGACGCGGCACTCTACTGGCTCGCGCGTCTCATCGAGGGCGGCGCTGATCCGGTCTTCATCGCGCGCCGCCTCTGCATCCTCGCCTCCGAGGACATAGGGCTAGCAGACCCGCAGGCGATGGTGCAGGCCGCCGCCGCCGCGCAGATAACGGAACTCATCGGGCTGCCCGAAGCCCTCTACCCGCTCTCGCAGGCGACCGTCTATCTGGCGCGCGCGCCGAAGTCGAACGCCGTCAAGCGCGCCTACATGGCCGCCGCCGCGGACGCCTCGGAGACGGCGCGCGAGCCGGTGCCGCTGCACCTGCGCAACGCCGTCACGCCACTGATGAAGCGCGCCGGCTACGGCAAAGGCTACCGCTACGTCCACGCCGACCCGCGCGCGCGCGAGGAGATGCAGTGCCTGCCCGAAAGCTTGCGGGGCAGACGATATTGGGAGGAAGAGAAAGAAAATGATGAATGATGAATGCGGAATGATGAATGATAGGCAGGTTGCTTCAATTCATCATTCATCATTCCGCATTCATCATTTCAATGCCATGAGCGCACACAAGTCCGACAAGGAGCTTGCTTTCCTGCACGACCTGTACGTGGCGACCGACTGGGGCGAGAGGTTCGCGGAGCTTGTGGACGAGCACGTGAAGCTGCCGAAGAAAGGGCGCGCTCTTTACGTCGCGTCGGGCACGGGCGGGCACGCGCTGGCGCTCGGCGCGCGTGCGGGTCGCGACGTTGAACTCGTGTGCGTGGACGAGAGCGAGGGGCGTCTGGAGCTTGCGCGCGCGAAGGCGGCGGCGGTCAAGGGCTTGAGCGTCGAGTTTCGACACGCGCAGCTCGAAGCGCTCGCGTTCGAGGACGAGCAGTTCGACCTCGTCGTCGCTGACGCCTCGCTGGTCGCGCCCGAACGCTTGCCCGAAATCATCTCCGAGATGGTGAGGGTGGCCGCGCCCGGCGCGACCGTCTCTTTGAGCGTCGCCACCGCTTCGAGCTTCGGCGAGTTCTTCTCCGTCTATTGGGAGGCGCTCACGGGCGCGGGCTACGACGAGCAGGCCGCCTCGGTCGCCTCGCTCATCGAGGAGCTGCCGACCGTCTCGGACGTGGAGGCGCTTGCCCGCGGCGAGGCACTCGAAGGCGTCGAGTCTTGGACAAGCAAGGAGGAGTTCGACTTCCCTTCCGGCGGCGAGTTTCTGGCCGCGCCGCTCGTCCGCGACTTCCTGCTCGGACGCTGGCTCGACTTGCTGCCCAATGAGGAGGCGCGCGCCGCAGTGCTCGGCGAGGTCGAGCGCATCATTGACGAGGATCGGCACGAGGGCGAGTTCTCGCTCTCCGTGAAGGCGATGATTGTCGTCGGGCGGAAG
>QHXN01000009.1 GCA_003222975.1 Acidobacteriota bacterium
CAACCGTCACCTCACCCTTCGCGCGGTCAACCGCGACGACCTTGCCCTTCAAATCGTAACGGTGCTCTTCGCGGCGCTTGCCGGCGCAGGCGGACAGGCCCGCGACGAGAACGAGGGTGAATGCGAAGAGTGGGGCGTTGCCGATGAATTTGCCGGGACTTGATTCGACGTGACGACGCATGTGCGGATTGTGAGACAGACGCGGCGCGTCGCGCAACCGGCGGGCGCGATGCGGCGCGTGTAAGGAACTGTGCTAGGATGTTCGCAAACGCCGATGGAAACAACCGCACAGGACAGGGGGCGCGCGGAGGCGCGCAAGCTCGACGGCGCGCGCGTGGCCGCGGAGATCAAGCGAGAGGTCGCGGAGGATGTCGGGCGGCTGAAGCTCGAACACGGCGTCGCACCGAGGCTCGTGACCGTGCTCGTCGGCGACGACCCGGCCTCGGCTGTTTACGTTCGGAACAAGGTTCGCACGTGCGGGGAGCTGGGGCTGGTTTCAGAGCACCACCCGCTCCTGGCGGAGACGACAGCCGCGCAACTTCTCGAACTGATTGCCTCCTGCAACGCGCGCGAGGATGTTGACGGCATCCTCGTGCAGTTGCCTCTGCCCGCGGGCGTGGACGAGTCTGCCGTCATCGAGGCGATTGACCCGTCGAAGGACGTTGACGGTTTCACGCCGATCAACGTCGGTCGGATGATGCTGCGGCAGCCGGCGCTTCTGCCGTGCACGCCCGCCGGGATAATCGAACTGCTCATGCGTGAAGGAGTCGAAATCGCGGGCGCGCGCGCAGTCGTCGTCGGGCGCAGCAACAACGTCGGTCGCCCCGCGGCGGAGCTTCTCCTGCAACACGACGCGACCGTCGCCGTCTGCCACTCGCGCACGCGAGACCTGAAAGCTGTGACGAGGGAGGCCGACATACTCGTCGTGGCCGTCGGGCGCGCGGGCTTCATACGCGGCGAGCACGTGAAGCCGGGCGCGACCGTCGTTGACGTTGGCATGAACCGCTTGACGGACGAGGCGCGCGTGCGCGAGCTTTTCGGCGGAGACGCGGAGAAGCGTCTGAAAACTTTGGGCGAGCGCGGCTACACGCTCGCGGGCGACGTGCACCCGGCGGAGGTCGGGCGGGTCGCGGGCCGACTGACGCCTGTGCCCGGCGGCGTCGGCCTGCTCACGGTCGCCATGCTGATGAAGAACACCGTCGTCGCGGCACGCAGGCGGCGCGGAATAGATTAAGGGGGAAGGGGGGAAATGGTTAAACGGGCAAAAGGGAAAACTATCTGACGCGCCAGCGCGTGCCTTCTCCTTTTCCCCATTTCCCCTTTTCCACATTTCCCCATTTCCCCTTTCGTTGAAATGTTGCGCGTTGGACTGACGGGTTCGATTGCTTCGGGGAAGTCCTTCGTGTCGGGCGTGCTGGCCGGGCTTGGCTGCCACGTCGTTGACGCGGACGGGTTGGCGCGGCGCGTGGTCGAGCCGGGGACGCCGGGGCTTCGCGCGGTCTTGGAAGAGTTCGGCCCGGAGGTCTTGAGCGCGGACGGGACGCTCGACCGTGCGCGACTCGGCGCGCTGGTCTTCGGCGACCAGCGGCGGCGCGAGACTCTGAACTCGATACTGCACCCCCTCATCATCGCGGAGCAGGACGCCGCGCTGCGCCGCTTTGAGGAGAAAGACCCGCGCGGCATCGCCGTCGTGGACGCGGCCCTGTTGATCGAGTCGGGCGGATACCGACGCTTCGACAAGCTCGTCGTCGTCCACTGCCGCCCCGAAGCGCAACTCGAACGCCTGATGCGGCGCAACAACCTCTCGCGCGAGGAGGCCGAGCGGCGCGTCGCCGCGCAGATGCCGCAGGAGGAGAAGCTTCGTTACGCCGACTTTTCCATTGACACTTCGGGCAGCTTCGAGGAGACGCGCGCGCGGACTGAAGAAGTCTTCAAGGAATTGCGCAGGCTTGCCGGTGAAGATGTTGCGAGCAGTTGAGCATACTTCAGGATAGTCAATCAATCGTCCTGGAATCATAGATGAAAGCTGTCATTGAAAAGGCGAGTCCCGGCTTGCGTCGCGTAGTCGGTCGTTCGCTCCGGCGTGAGAAATGTTTGCGCGCGAGGAAGAACGGCGGGCATCCGCGCGTCGCAGCACGGCTCCTGCTCTCGCTCCTCCTCGTCGCGTCGCTCCTGTTCGGCGGCTGTTTCAGGGGCGAGGTGGGCGAGCAGTTCTACGGCAAGGCGTCAGTGCCATCGTCGCAGGAGTTCCGCTGGAGCGACGGCGGGCTGCCGCGCGTCTTCGACCCGGCGCGCGCCGCCGCGCCGCCCGACACCGATGCCGTGCGCGCGCTCTTCGAGGGGCTGACGGACTACGAGCCGGGGACGCTCAGGCCCGCGCCCGCGGTCGCGACGAGCTGGGAGTCGGCGGAGGGCGGGCGGCGTTGGACTTTCCACCTGCGCGCCGACGCGCGTTGGTCGAACGGCGATCCAGTGACGGCGCAGGATTTCGTCCGCTCCTGGCGGCGGACGCTCCGGCTCGGCGAGCGCGCGCCACACGCCAGGCTCCTCGCCAACATAGAGGGCGCGCAGCCGTTCGCCGTGAGCTTGATGACTTCGCCCGGCCCCTTGAACGCGACGAGGAACGATGCGCCCTCGGCGGGCGACGCGGCGCGGGGCGAGCGAAGCGGCGTGAAGTCCGAGGCCGCCGCGCAGACTCCTGCGCAAGCAGTGTTCGGCGTGGTCGCGCTCGACGCGCACACGCTCCGCGTGTCGTTGCAGCGTCCCGACGTGAACTTCCCGGCGCTCGTCGCGCACCCGGTCTTCCGGCCCGTACACGAGCTGAGTCCGGGCGTTGATCTGCCGGAGCTACGGGAGGAGCAGAGGCAGGACGGCGGCGCGCAAGGCGAACTCGGCATTATCACGAACGGCGCTTTCAGCCTCTCGCGCCTGGCGGCGGACGGCGTGGAGCTGGAGCGCGCGCCGGGCTACTGGGACGCCGACTCCGTCAAGCTCGAACGAGTCCGCTTCGTTGATAAAGGCGACACGGAAGCGTCGCTCGCGGCCTACCGCGAGGGCGAGGTTGACGCGGTCACGAACGCGGGAATCGAGCCGCTCGCCGTCAAGCTGCTCACGCCCTACAAAGATTTCCGCCGCGAGACCTTCGCCGCGCTCAACTACTACAGCTTCAACACCTCGCGCGCGCCCTTCGACGACCGCCGCGTGCGCGAAGCCCTCGCCTGCGCGCTCGACATCGAGCGCCTCAGCGCCGACACGCTCGGCGGCGCGACCGAACCCGCGCGTAGGTTTCTGCCCGCCCCGGCTGAAGGTGGAGGAGACGCTGCGTTCGAGCACAACGTCGCGCGCGCGCGCGGCCTGCTCGCGGAGACGGGATACCCCGGCGGCGCAAACTTCCCGCGCATACGCCTGCTCGTCAACCGCAACGAGCAGCAGCGCCTCGTCGCGCAGGCGGTCGCGCGCATGTGGCACGACGCGCTCGGCGTCGAGACCGACATCGTCGTCCGCGGCTGGGAGGATTACGTGGCGGCTTTGCGCGCGGGCGACTACGACGTGGCTCGCCGAAGCCTCGTCATGCAGACGACCGACGAGGAGACGAACATGCTCGAACTCTTCGGCGACGAAGTGCCCGCCGAAGAGTCTGCGCAGTCCGTCCCCGCCGCGCCGCAGTCGTCGCCCGCCGCGAGTCCCGTCGAACGTGGCGGCGCGTCAGCCGTCAACACGACGCAGGCGAGCGCCCGCCGCGACCCGCCGATACTGACGGAGGCCGAGGCGCTGCGCGAGCTGCCGGCCATCCCCATCCACTTCGCCTCGTCCTACGCGCTCGTCAAGCCATACGTCAATGGATTCGAGACCAACTTATTGGACGCGCCCTCTCTCAAAGGCGTGAGCATCAACATGGGCTGGCATCCCCCTCCGGACACAGAGCCGGCGCGTTTGGCGCTCGGCGTGCGGCGCTAGATGTAAAAAATGGGCCGGCGAGCAACTACCCGCGCGGCGGCGGGCATCGTTTAGACGGAGACTTGAAAACCATCTTGATTGTGAATGCGCCCGCGTGATAAGTTCGGGAGCGGCCTATCTCGCAAACATATTGGCGCGCAGCCCTTGAAGTTTCCCGGCCAAAAGTTTTTCGGCGTCGAGCCTGTCCCCCTCGCTTGATTCAAAGATGGATAGTCCTGAAAGGTCGCCACTCGCCCGCGGGTTTTCGACGGAGAGGCGACGCCGCCGTAGTTGAAGCAGACAGCAGGAGTGAGGAGTCGTCATGCCTGATTCAAAAGCCGTGCGCGTCGTCGCCTTCGTCCTCTCCGCCGCGCTGCTCGCCGCGAGCTGCACGACGCAGGCGAAGAAGTCTGAGTTCTTCGGGAAGATAGACCCGCCCGCAGGTCAGGTGCTCCGCTACATCACCGGCTCCGAGCCTGAGTCGCTCGACCCGCAGATGAGTTCGGGCCAGCCGGAGGCGCGCATTGACATGGCCCTCTACGACGGGCTGGCCGAGTACCACCCGAAGACGATGGAGCCGATCCCGGCAATCGCCGAGCGCTGGGTGATTGACGAGGATGCGACCGAGTTCGTCTTCTTCCTCCGCCACGACGCGAAGTTCTCCAACGGCGACCCCATCACGGCGCAGGACTTCGTTTACACGATCCGCCGCGGCTTCCGCCCCGAACTCGCCGCGCGCGCCGCTTACCTCGGCTACGACATCCAGTACGCCGAAGCTTACAACAGCCTCGGCGCGTTCGTGCGCGACCCGCAGACGGGGCGCTTCCTGCTCGCATCGGAGGCCGCACCCGCCGGCGAGGCGAAGAATGCGGGCGGCGAGGCGACGACGCAGCCCGCGGCCCCGCCCACCGAGGCGGAACAGGAGGCCGAACTCCGCAAAGAGCTTTCAAGGAAAGGCGAGGAGGCCGCGCCCGACACGCCCTTCCACCATTTCATGCACTCGCCCGCACGTCTCGTCGTCCCCGCCGACGAGAAAGGCCGGGAGAAGACCTTCAAGGCCGACCCGAAGCTCCAGGCCCTCGTCGCCGGCAAGGAGTTCGTGCCAGTCCGCGCCGAGGACATCGGCGTCGAAGCCGTTGACGACTACACCCTGCGCATCACCATGCGGCAGCCCGCGCCCTACTTCCTCGGCCTCGTCCCGCACCAGTTCTTCCGCGTCGTCCCGCAGAAGGTGGTCGAACGCTACGGCGTCAACTGGACGAAGCCGGAGAACTTCGTCGGCAGCGGCCCCTTCAAGCTCCAAGAGCACAGGCCCTACAACAACCTGACGGTCGTCCGCAACCCCTACTACTGGGACGCGAAGAACGTCCACCTCGACCAGATCGTCTTCTACCCGCTCGAAGATCAGACGACGATGATGAATCTCTACAAGGCGGGCGAGGTTGACGCGACCTATAACCACACCGTCCCAGCCTCCTGGCTCAAGAGCGGCGTGCGCTTCATGAAGGACTACATGGACGCGCCGGAGAACGGCTCCAACTACTGGCAGATCAACACCACGAAGCCGCCGATGGACGACAAGCGCGTGCGCCGGGCGTTCAACCTGGCGGTTGACCGCAAGGCGCTAGGCGACTACCGCGTGGTCTCCAAGCCGAACAGCTCCTTCGTCCCCGAAGGCATCCTCCACGGCTACCCCAGCCCGCCGGGGTACACACTCAACGTCGAGGAGGCCAAGCGCCTGCTCGCGGAGGCCGGCTTCAAAGATGCCTCCGGCAACTTCGACCCGAAGAAGTTCCCCGTGGATCAGGTCGAGATCGCGTACAACACCTCAGAGTCGAACCGGCAGATCGCCGAGTTCGTCCAGGCGCAGTGGAAGCAGAACCTCGGCGTCACGATCCCGCTCCGCAACGTCGAGTGGAAGACCTTCCAGGACATGCGCTCGAAGCTCCAGTACAAAGGGTTCGCGGGCGGGGCCGGGTGGTCGGGAGACTACATGGACCCGTTCACCTACCTCAGCCTCTTCACGACGAAGGAGGGCGGCGACAACATGACGGGCTGGTACGACCCCAAGTTCGTCCGGATGCTCGACGAGGCGAACCGCCAGCCCGAACAGGCCGTGCGCTACCAGATGCTGTCGAAGGCCGAGGCGTACCTGCTCGACGCCGCGCCCGTCATCACGCTTTTGAAGCCCGCGACGAGTTGGATGAAGAAACCTTACGTCAAGGGGATGTACCCGAATCCGGGGACGCTCCACGCCTGGAAGTACATCTATATCGAGCACGACCAGGCGAAGTGGGATCAGCAGATGCCCGACATGACGACCGACGAGTTGGCCGCGGTCGCCGCGAAGGAGTAAACGCGTGAAGTTCCGCTTCATCGTCCGCCGCCTGATCGTCACCGTGCCGATGGTGCTCATCGTCATCACGCTGACGTGGGGCCTCATCCGGCTCGCGCCCGGCAACTTCTACTCGACGGAGAAGAAGCTGCCGCCCGCCATCGAGAAAAACATCCGCGCCAAGTACGGGCTGGACAAGCCTTGGTACGTGCAGTACGGCAGGATGATGTGGAACATCGTGCGGCTCGACTTCGGCAACTCGCTCAAGTACGAGAACGAGACCGTCAACGACATACTCTGGCGCACGCTCCCCGTCTCGGCGACCATCGGCCTCTTGGCCTACCTGCTCGCGCTCGTCGTCGGCGTCTTGACGGGGACGCTCGCGGCCCTCAAGCCCAACTCGAAGCTCGACTACGTCTCGATGGCCCTGGCGATGCTCGGCATCTCTCTGCCGAACTTCGTGCTCGGGCCGATCCTCGTCCTCGTCTTCTCGCTCTCGCTCTACTGGCTGCCGCCCGCGCGCTGGAACGGCTTCCCAAGCTGGAATCTGGTTCTGCCCGTGCTCACGCTCTCGGCCATCTACATGGCCTACATCGCGCGCCTGACGCGCGCCGGGATGCTCGAAGTCCTCCGGTCGGACTACATCCGCACGGCGCGCGCCAAGGGCCTGAGCGAGCGCCAGGTGGTCGTCCGCCACGCGCTCAGAGGCGGCCTGCTGCCCGTCGTCTCGTTCACAGGCCCGGCGCTCGCAATACTGATTTCCGGCACGGTCGTCGTCGAGCGCATCTTCGCCATGCCGGGACTGGGCAACTACTTCATCAACGCGAACCTGAACCGCGACGAGCCGCTCATCATCGGCATCGTCGCCTTCGTCTCCATCGCGGTGCTGGTCTTCAACCTCCTGGTTGACATCGCCTACGCCTTCATTGATCCGCGCATACGCTACTGAAGTCATGAGCGAAGAACGAACGCCGAAAGTGCCGAAACGTGAGGGCCGCCCGCGCTCGCCGTGGGACGAGGGCGAACCCGCGCTCACGCCGCGCGGCACGCCGCCGCGCGACCCCGTTAGCGCGCGCGAGGGCGACGAGATTCACGCGTTCCCCGAAACGGCGGTCGGCGAGGGCGACGTGCGCCCGACAGCAGCCCGCGGCAGGGGGAGCGCGGCGGCCCTGTGGGTGCTCATAGCAGCCGAGATCGGTTTCGTCATCGCCATTTTTTACTTACATCTTTTGCTCGGCTACGTCGCGGACGTGTTCGGCGGCAGGGGCAATCTACTCGACGGCATAATCGGCGCGGCCCTTTTCGTCGCCCTATATTTCGTCGGCCTTCCGTGGGTCAGCCGCCGGATAAAAAGCGGGGACGCGGACGAGTCGAGGGCCGTCGAAGGCACTTCGCTTTGGAGGGACGCGTGGAAGCGTTTGATGAGGAACAAGCTGGCGGTCTTCGGTCTGGTCGTCGTCAACTTCATCGTCGTCGCGTCCGTCGCCGGGCCGGCGATCATCGAGCACTACACGGGCTACACATACGACTTCATCCCCCCAGACTCGAAGCTCGTCTTGTCTTTCCCGCCGTTCTCAGCGCCCGACGGAGGCTTCGCCTGGAGCCACCCGATGGGCACGGACAGCGCGGGCCGGGACATGCTGGCGCGCGTCCTCCAGGGCGGGCGAATCTCCCTGATGGTCGGCCTCATCTCGACGCTCGTCTCGCTCGTCATCGGCGTCACCTGGGGCGCAACCGCGGGCTACCTGGGCGGCAAGACGGACGACGTGTTGATGCGTATCGTGGACGTGCTCTACGCCATCCCGTACATGATGATCGTCATCGTGCTGCTGGCCTTCTTCGGCGGGCAGTCGCCGCTGCATCAGATTTTCCTCCTGTTCGCGGCGCTCGGCGCGGTCTCGTGGCTGACGATGGCGCGCATCGTCCGCGGGCAGATCATCTCGCTCAAGAATCAGGAGTTCGTGCTGGCGGCGCGCGCGGGCGGCGTCTCTACCCTGAAGATCATTTTCCGCCACTTGGTCCCGAACGCGCTCGGCCCCGTCATCGTTTACGCGACGCTCACGATCCCCTCGGTCATGCTTCAGGAGGCGTTCCTTTCGTTCCTCGGCCTCGGCGTGCAAGCGCCCTACGCCTCTTGGGGGAGTCTGGCGCAGGACGGCATACAGAACATCGCCATCTTCCCCTGGCAGCTCATCTTCCCCGGCGTGACGATGGCCCTGACGCTCTTCTCTCTGAACTTCCTCGGCGATGGCCTGCGCGACGCGCTCGACCCGCAGATGCGAAAGTTTTAGTTAACACAGAGCAAAACCATGAGCGAAGAACCCACACAAAACATGCCGGATGGTCGTTCGTTCGAGGAGCGAGTTTTTACGTGCCTCGACTCCATAGACGCGCGCCTCCAGGCTTTCGAGTCACAAGCAGAGCGACGTGCACTAGAAACAAAACCTATCTGGGAACGCGCGCTGGCGGAGCTTCTCGAACTGAAGCGGAGCCTCGAAAATGTCGAGCGCAAAATAGATGTCTTAAGCCGCGCGTAGTGCAAGTCCGCGCCGACCAGTCGCACGCGGACGCTAGGCTGACGAGGCTTGAATCTGAGTCCTTGCAGAAAAGCTAACGATAACAAACCCCGCAAGGCGACAGAGATGATGAGCGGCGACAACGGAAATCTTCTTTCGGTCAGAGACCTGCGGACGTACTTCGAGACGGAGGACGGGACGGTCAAGGCCGTTGACGGCATCAGCTTCGACCTGAAGCGCGGCGAGACGCTCGGCATCGTCGGCGAGTCGGGGTCGGGCAAATCCGTCACGAACCTCTCCGTCATCCGCCTCATTCCGAGTCCTCCGGGCCGCATCGTTTCGGGCGAAGTGCTCTTCCACGGCCAGGACATCTTGAGCCTCCCCGCCGAGGAGGTGCGAAGGATTCGCGGCAAGCGCATCAGCATGATCTTTCAAGACCCGATGACTTCCCTGAACCCCTTCATGCGAATCTCCAGGCAGTTGATGGAGATCACGCAGCTCCACCTCGGCCACACCAGAGAGCAGGCATACGAGCACGCCGTCCGGATGCTTGAGACGGTCGGCATCCCCGAAGCGCGCGCCCGCGTGGATAGCTACCCGCACGAGTTTTCGGGCGGCATGCGCCAGCGCGTGATGATCGCGATGGCGCTCTCGTGCGAGCCTGAACTCCTCATCGCCGACGAGCCGACGACCGCGCTCGACGTGACCATCCAGGCGCAGATTCTCGAACTCATCAGGAAGCTCAAGGAGGAGACCGGGACATCGGTCATTCTCATCACGCACGACCTCGGCGTCGTCGCCGGGATGACCGACGACATCATCGTCATGTACGCCGGCAAGATTTTCGAGCAGGCCCCGACGCGCGAGCTTTTCGCCGCGCCCGGCAACCCTTACACGAAGGCCCTGCTGAAGTCCGTCCCCGACCCCGTGCACGAAGAGGGGACTGACCTGTACCAGATTCCGGGACTGCCGCCCGACGTGGCGCACCTCCCGCCCGGCTGTCCCTTCGCGCCGCGCTGCTACCACGCGGAAGAAGTCTGCCGCCGCGAGTTTCCGCCCTTCGTTCAACTCAACGCCGAGCACTTCTCGCTCTGTCACTTCGCCGGAGAGGTTTACGCGGAGTCGCGCGCCGAGCGCGATGCCAGAGGAGGGGCGACGCCGTCGGGCGCGAACGTTGAGCCGTCCGAAAATCTCGGCGCGGTTGACCCGTCCGAGAATCCGACTCAGGGAGGGGCGGGACGATGACGACGGGCGGAGCGCAACAGGCTGATGTCGCGGGGATGCCGCAGGCTTTGATGGCGTCGGATGGGCGCGAGCCTCTAATCGCCATACGCGACCTGAAGGTTCACTTCGACCTCGGCGGCGGGTCGAAGCTGGAAAGGCTCGTCGGCGGCTCTGGCGTTCGACGCGTCGTCAAGGCCGTGGACGGCGTCTCGATTGACATCTTCCCCGGCGAGACACTGGGGCTGGTCGGCGAGTCCGGCTGCGGCAAGTCAACGCTGGGCCGCGCGCTCCTGCGCCTGACCGAGCCGACGGGCGGGCACGCCTTCTTCCGCGGGCGCGATCTCGCCGGCCTCTCGAAGAGGGAGCTACGACAGCACCGCCGCCACCTCCAGATGATCTTCCAAGACCCTTACGCGAGTCTGAACCCGCGCATGACCGTCTCGCAGATCATCGGCGAGCCGGTCGAGACCTTCCGGCTCGCGCGCGGGCGGCAGGAGCGAGAGGCGCGCGTGCGCGAGCTGATGCAGACCGTGGGCCTGAGTCCACGCTTCCTGAAGCGCTATCCGCACGAGTTTTCGGGCGGCCAGCGGCAGCGCATCGGGATTGCGCGGGCGCTGGCCGCCGACCCCGATTTCGTCGTCGCCGACGAGCCGATCTCCGCGCTCGACGTTTCCATCCAGGCGCAGATAATGAACCTGATGGAGCGCCTTCAGCGCGAGCGCAATCTCACGTACCTCTTCATCTCGCACGACCTGCGCGCCATCCGCCACGTCTCAGACCGCGTGGCCGTGATGTATCTGGGAAAGCTCGTCGAGGTCGCCGACGCGAAAGTCATCTACCGCGACCCGCTGATGCCTTACACAAAGGCGCTCATCTCCGCCGTCCCCGTCCCCGACCCGGAGATCGAGGCCAAGCGCGAGCGCATAGTCTTGCAGGGCGACGTGCCCTCGCCGATAAATCCGCCGCCGGGCTGCCGCTTCCACACGCGCTGCCCGTGGGCGGTCGAGGCTTGCAGGGAGGTCGTGCCGCCGCTGGCTGAAATCAAGCCGAACCACTTCGCGGCCTGCATACGCATCAGCCCCGAAGAGCCGGACATCGAACGAGTCGCGCCAAGTGACGCGCCCGGCCTGCGCAACCCCGGTCGGGTCATCGAGCAGTGAAATTCTCCCGACATTAGTTGTTTAAACAAGGATGTGAAGACCGCAAAATCCCCCTCCCGCGTGCCGGAGCGGGCTTTTGTCCTGAAAACCCTTGTTTGTTGACGTGCGGATACCTATACTGCGGTCGGAGGACGAAATCCTTCGGAGCGCGTCCGACTTCTCTCTGAGGACGAACCAACTCCCGAAGGCTTGCCGCCAGTTCGCTCACGAGTCGAACTAACCTCCGCCAGCATTTCGAGTCCGACGAAAGTGTCGCGACAACTGATGGACAACACCGCCCCGGCCCCAGAGGGTGCTGCCCAGAAAGCTCCTTCCGCCGAAGTCCCCGCAGGCTGGGACGAGGCGCAGAAGGGCCTCGCCGCCGCGTCCGGCCTCTCGATCCTTCTGGTCGAGGGGCGTCAGCCTCCCTCTCTCGTCATCGCCAATAACAACTCGATCTGCGCGGCCTTCCAGTCGTCGCCCGCGCACGCGCACCGCTGCCAGCCCGACTGCGGCGAGGCTTACTTCCGCGCCGCCGAGGCGGGCGAGACCATACACTACCGCTGCCACGCGGGACTCCACTGCTTCGCGATGCCCGTCTCAATAGGAACGGAGAAGAAACTCGTCGTCATCGGCGGACGCTGCTTCCTGCGCGTCTCGGACTACCGCGCGCTGGTCGAGCGTGTGCGCGCCGGCGACCTCACAGAGCTTCTCTCGTCCGACTCCTTTCACAACGTCGTCTTCGCGGCGCGGCAAGACCTCGACGAGTTGGCCGCGCGCGTCGCCGAGTCGGCCAGCTCGTTCGTCAAGTCTCCGCGAGTGAAGGAAGAGGCCGTGCGCGCTGGCGCGCAGTCTGAGGGGGGGCAGCCGCCCGTCGGCGGGCGCGGCACGACCGCGGACGCGCAGGCCGAGGCGACGGGCGTGCGGCCCTCCGCCGAGAACGGTCACGGGATAAACGTGAGTGAAAAGGGCGTGACCGCAAAGGTCGGAAAACCCGTGACCGAAGATGGGGGTGAGATTCCCACGCCGGGGAAAGTTTTCGTGCCGGAGGCCGCGGGGGGAGAGAAGGCGGAATATGCGGGAGAGGAGGCAGCGTTCGCGCAGTCGAGGGCGCTTCCCGGCGGAGGCTCGCTCGAAGAGGCTTGCCGGAAGGCGTTGCGCACTCTCGTCAAGGATTACGGGGTCAAGTCGCTCGCGCTGATGCTGCGCGCCGACGACACCTTCTACTCGGCGTGCGCCACCGGCGTCTTCGAGAAGAAGCCGCCGCGCGTCGCGCTCAAGCCGAAGGAGATAAAACTCCTGCTCGCCGCGACGCACGAGGAGTCAATCGCCGTGCCCGCTGCGGGCCGCGCCTCGTCGAAGCACGAGGAGGCAATCGAGCTGTTCCCGCTCACGGTCGGCGAGGAGATCAAGGGCGCGCTCCTGGTGGGCGACAAGGGCCTGGGCGAAGAGAAGCGCGGCGCGCTCGCCTCGTTCTGCCGCGACATCTCGATGCCGCTCGAACTCCTCCGCCTGCGCGAAGAGCTTGAGCGCCGCGTGCGCGCGGCCACACACCTGCGCGCCTTCACGGAGGTCGTCAACTCCGCCCTGCCCGAAGACGCGTACACGACCATCCTTCGCCACTCCGCGGAGCTTCTGCACGCCGAACGCGGCTCGCTCCTCCTCTTCGACGAGGGCGCGCAGGAGCTTTCCGTCAAGGCCGCGGTCGGGCCGCGCGCGGACGTGTCGCGCGAGACACGCGTCCGCCTGGGCGAGGGCGTGGCCGGCGCGGTGTTGAGCGAGGGCAGGCCCGCGGTCGTGCGCGACGTGTCGAGCGTGCCCGGCTGGCAGCCCGCGCCCGCCGAGCGCAGCTACAAGACGAAGTCGTTCATCAGCTACCCGCTCGTCATCGGCGGGCGCAAGGTCGGCGTCCTCAACGTGACGGACAAGGCGGGCGGCGGCCCTTACGACGAAGTTGACCTCGGCCTGCTCGACATGATCGCGCCGCAGATGGCGCTCGCGCTCGACCGCGTCGAGTGGCGCAGGAAGGCGACGCAGTTCCAGCTCCTCTCGATCACCGACCCGCTGACGGGCCTCGTCAACCGTCGCTACCTCGAAGAGCGCCTCTCCGAGGAGCTTGATCGCTCGAAGCGCCACCGCTTCGCGATGAGCTTCCTGATGGTGGACATTGACGACTTCAAGAACTACAACGACACGCACGGCCACCAGGCGGGCGACCTCGCGCTGGAGATGACCGCGCAGTGCCTGAAGACGGCGCTCCGCTCGGCGGACGTGGCGGCGCGCTACGGCGGCGAGGAGTTCAGCGTCCTGCTCCCGCAGACGGGGCCGGCGGAGGCGCGCATCATCGCTGAGCGCATACGCCGCCGCATCGAGCGCACGCACTTCCCGCACGGCAAGGCGCAGCCGACGGGCGCGGTGACGGTCAGCATCGGCACCTCCTCGTTCGGCCCCGAACTCGACACGCCCGCCGAGATCATCTATGCCGCCGACCGCGCCCTCTACCTCGCCAAGAGCCGCGGCAAAAACTGCGTCGAAGCCTTAGAGCCGAAGACGACGAAGGGCGAAGGGGAAGAGGCTTAGGGGAAGAACCGAAGCGAGATGGCCGGCAGGACTCCAAAGGCGAGAAGGATACTGGCGCGCACCCCGCACGAAATCTTCGTCGGGCGCGGCGAACAACTGCGCGAGATAACCGCGCTCGCCTCGCCGAAGGCCGGGCAGCAGAGTCTTCTTCTGCTGGCCGCGCCGCAGTCCGGCGTCTCGGAACTCCTGCGCCAGTCTTTCGACGAGCTGTTCCGGCAGCGCGGCGGCGCTTCGCCCGTCTATTTCGCCTTCTCGCGCGCGGACGCGGCGACGACCGCGGCGGCGCGTCGGTTCCTGCACACCTTCCTCACGCACACGGTGGCGCACCGCGGCGACGACCCGTCGCTCGTCACGGCCTCCCCGACCCTGCGCGCGCTTCTCGACCTCGCCGCGCCCTCAGACTACGAGTGGGTCGAGCAACTGATACAGTCCTTCGAGCGCGCGTCGGGCGAGGCCGACGAGCGCGCGCTCGTGCGCCTCTGCCTGGAAGCGCCGCGCCGCGCGGCGGCCCGCGGCGTCCGCTGTGTCGTCATGCTCGACGACGTGCACCTCTCGGAGCGCCTGCGCGGCGAAGTCGCGCTCGGCCCCGAAGTCGCGCTGGCCGCCACGCAATCCGGCACGCCCTTCGTGCTCGCCAGCCTGCGCCGACGCGCCGCCGACATCCTCAACGGCACGGCCTCGGCGGTCGCACTCGACAGCTTGCGCAGACTTCACCTCGACCGTTTGAAGGAGGCGCGAGCTGATGGGCGGGCGCGTCAACCGCCGCTACAACTCCGTGCTCGAAGAGGTCGCGCCGTCGCTCACGCTGCGCCGCGGCCTGCTCCGCGTGCTCCAGGAGTCGGCGTCGAACGTCGGCGGCAAATCCCCCGCCGAGGTCTGGATGAAGAGGCTCAGCCTCGACGCCGTGGAGTTCGAGCGCGTGATGCGCCTGCTTCACATGCACGAGCTGGCGAGCTTCCAGGCGACCTTCGTCGAGTCCACGCCGAGCCAGGTCTGGCGCGACTTCCTCGCCGCGAGCTACCGCCTGCAAGTCGCCGTCGAGCCGCGTGCGCTGGTCGTCGCCGACACGCTCGTCGAGACCTTGAAGCGCGCGCCGCAGACGCTCGCGCGCCACTACCGGCGCGGGGCCGCGCTCAAGCTCGGCGACGTGATGCGCCACTTCAACTTCGAGCGCGTGCCCGCGAGCCTCCTCCACTACGACCGCTTCGCGCGCCTCTACCGCGGGGCCGCCGACGACGAAGTCGAGGCCGGGCTTGAGTCCGAGACAGACCTCGTCCGCCTCCCGCAGATAATCCACGCGGCGAGCTGCGCGTCGTTCCACCCGCCGATGCTTCAATTCTGCGACGAGGAGCGCTGCACGGTCGCGCATGGCTTCGACACGACCTCCTACGCGGAGGCGAAGGAGGTCGTCTGGATAGCCGCCGAGGTCGAGTCGAAGCTGGAAGCGGGACGCGCGCTCACGGAGCTTTGGCTGGACAGGCTGGAGCAGGTCGCGCAGGCGTGTGGCTTCGAGCGCGTGCGTGTGTGGCTCGTCTCGCGCGAGGGCTTCTCGGCGGAGGCGTCGGAGCTTCTTGAAGAGCGCGAGGCGTTCTCAGCTTGCGGCGAGCAGTTGGAGCTGCTGACGGCGCGTCTCGGACTGGCGGAGGGCGAGGAAGAGGGGAAGTCTCCGGCGGACGAGTTCGCCATCGAGTTCCCGGCGGGCGACGACACGGAGCTTGTGGCGGCGAATGCCGTCGAGCAGATCGCGCGCCGGATGGACTTTCAGCCCGAAGCCATCACGCAGATCAAGCACGCGCTCATCGAGGCCTGCATCAACGCCGCCGAGCACAGCCTCAGCCCCGAGCGAAAAATCTATAACCGCTTTCGCGTCGAAGGTGATAAATTAGTCATCACCGTTTCGAGCCGGGGCCTGACCGCCCCGGCCAGTCTGTCGGAAAACGGGGCTTCATCCCCCGACAAAAGCGCGGGCGAGGGCGCTCGCGCTCGGCGCGGCTGGGGGCTGAAACTCATACGCACGCTGATGGACGACGTTGAGTTCGAGCGCGTGGACGACGGCACGCGCCTCCGCATGACGAAGTATCTCCGCAAGTAGAAGGGAAGCTTGCACAGATGTCGAAAACACTGACTGGTTCCACGCCGCCCGGCAGTGGTGGGGAGGTCGCGGTCGTTTACGCGGGCGACTACGTCAACAAGCTGAGCGGGCAGCGCATCGAGCGCGAGTGCCTTCTGAGGCTCGAAGCGGGCTGCCGCGCTCTCGTCATCAACTTCCGGGGCACGGAGCTTGTGAACAGCATCGGCGTCTCGATCCTGCTCGGCGTCATCGAGGTGGCCGAGCGGCGCGGCGCGCCCGTGGTCTTCGCAAGCGTCAGCCGCCACACGGTCAAGCTCTTCGAGCTTCTGGGCCTGACGCGCCTCGTCGCGATGGCCGACAGCGAGGAGGCCGCGCTCGCCACGCTCGGCGAGTTCGCTTCGACGCCGAATGGACACTGAAAGGGCGTAAACCGTGGACCGTAAACCGTGACAAGCTATTTCCGCATCGGCACGGCCCGCGGTTTCCGGCACACGGATTTATCTCGTCACGGTTTACGGTTCACGGCTCACGATTCTTTCTTGTCACGATTTACGGTTCACGGTTTACGAACAAATGCCTGACAGGATGCGAAAGGTTCTGCACGCCTTCGCGGCGCTGGCCGACCTGGGCGAGGAGATCGCGGAGACGAGCGACTTCGAGGAGATGGTGCGCTCGGCGCTGCACGTCGTCCTCGGCGCGCTGGGGGTGCGTCGTGGCGCGGTCGCCGAGGTAGAGCGCGAGACGGCGTCGCTGCGGTTCGTCGCCACGCGCGGATTCGGCGAGTCGCTGCCGGCGGACGTTTCGCTGCCGCTCAAAACGGAGGGCCTCCACGCCGCCGCGAAGTCGAACGGCAACGGCGGGGGCGCTCATGCGCTCTCGAAGAGTGAATTGGCGCGCGTCGAGCGCGAGATCAAAGAGCGGTTCGAGGGCGGCGCGGTCGAGGTCGTCTCGACGCTCGTCGTGCGCGGCGAGCTGGTTGGAGTGATTGTGCTCGGCGGGAAGGCGAGCGGCGTGGAGTTCGACGCTGAAGACCGCGAGTTGGTGCGCTCACTCGGTCGCCACATCGGCGTCGGCCTCAACAACCATCGCCTGCTCCGCGAAGTCGAGCGCCGGGCCGAAGAGAACCGGCGGCTCTACGAAGACCTGAAGGACATCTACAAGGACACCGTGCGCGCCTTCGCTGCGGCGATTGACTGCAAGGACAAGTACACGCAGGGGCACTCGGAGCGCGTCGGCAAGTACAGCGAGATCATCGCGCGCGAGATGGGTTGGAGCGAGGAGGAGGTCGAGGGCATCGCGGTCGCGGGCTACCTGCACGACATCGGCAAGCTCGTCGTTGACCGCGAGATCATCAACGCGCCCTACCGCATTGACGCCAAGCAGTCGTCCGAGCTGAATCGTCACCCGGCGGCAGGCTACGAAATCCTGCGCCCCATCAACCACCCCTTCGCCGACATACCGCTCATGGCGCGCTACCATCACGAGCGTCCCGACGGTCGCGGCTATCCCGACGGCTTGAAGGACGAGGAGATTCCCATCGGCGCGAAGATCGTCTCGCTCGCCGACTCCTTCGACGCCATGACGACCGACCGCCCCTACCGCCGCCGCCGCTCGTTTGAAGAAGTCATCACGGACTTCCGACGCAACGCAGGCCGCCAGTTCTCGCCCGAAGTCGTCGCCGCCTTCTGCCGCGCTCTCCTCAAAGAAGCCCACGGCGAAACCCGCCCCCGCCAGATCATCCGCCTGCTCGGCAAAGGCTACGTCGAAGAGCAGGCCCTCCCCGCGCTCGAACAACTCATCTCCGACCTCGATTCCGGCACGCACGTGGCCGCGGGGCAAGGATAACGACGGCTGTTGTTGGCGATTTTTGGTGAGGACGAAGTATCTTCCGGGCTGCGATAATCTGCGCTATCTATCAACTTCCACCTTGTCGTAAATATCGGCCAAAGCTAAATCACAGTCTATTGAAGACAGGTGAATCGTCTGTTGCGGGTCGTCGGTTTCCGACAAAAGCCACTGACCGCCCGGTTGCTTTGCGTACTGCTCGACGTGATATTTATCTTGTGCGATCACCAGATACTCTGCCAGCGATTCGATCTTTCGGTAATGCTCAAACTTTTCCCCCCGGTCATAGCTCGCGGTAGATTTTGAAAGGACTTCGACCAACGCGGTCGGGTTGAGCAGTGTGTCCCTCTGCTCGTCGTCAAACAACGGCTCACCGCAAACAATCACCACGTCGGGGTAAGTGTAAAGCCCGGTCGGGCTGACCTTAACGCGCATATCACTGGGATAGATTTCGCAAGGGCGCTTCTTCAACTGTAGGTGGAGAGCGGCAAAGATATTGCCAGCCACTAGATTGTGTTTGCGGCTAGCGCCCGTCATCGCGAATATCTCGCCGCCGAAATACTCGCTCTTGTACTCGGCCTTGCGTTCAAGGGCGAGATATTCATCCGGCGTGTAATAAACTTTAACCTGCGATGACATCGGGCGACTCCGACCTCAAAGAATTGTCAGGCAAAATCTAGCACGAAAGGGCGAAGCCGCCTAATTATTGGATGTGCGGAATCGTTAAATCCCCGCCAGATCATACGCCTCCTCGGCAAAGGCTACGTCGAAGAGCAAGCGCTCCCCGCGCTGGGGCTTCCGATGTTGGGCGTGCCGGTTCGTGTAAAAAGCGAGAACGTTCTCCTTCAGAGCCTCGACGCTCACGCTTGGAGCCTCAGCTTTCCGGTTTAAAACGCCAACGTTTACGTTCAGAACCTCAACTTTCCGGCTCAAAACCGAAATCTTGAGGCTCAAAGTCGGAACGTCGAGGTTGAAAACCGGAACGCTGAGGTTCAAAACCGCAACTTTCCGGTTCAAAACCTCAACATTCACGTTTTGAACCTGAATGTTGAGGTTTGGAACCCCAATTTTCATGCTCCAAGCTCAAAGATTTAGCCTCCGCGTATGAAATCCGTGCTTCAGGGCGTCGAATTATCCCCGCATAAGCCCGAAAGATGGCCCGCCGGAAGGGGTTTGGCAGGCCGTGACGAGCCGAATCCCTCCCGGCAGGGCTGTTAAGTCGTTTGGAGGTTACGTCTTCGGTTTGTCGGCGGTCGGCGGCGTCGGCGTCGCCTTGCCCGACTTGCGTGCGAAGCGTTGGCCGAGGGTGTCGAGCGCGCCGTCGAGGGCCGCGCCCTTGCCTGCGGCGCGCGTGTACTGATAGACGGCCAGCGCCGCCGTGTAAGCCTCGCTCCCGACCTCTATGTAGGTGTCTTCGACCAGTTCGTTGAGTTGTGCAAGAGCCAGGAGGACGGGCGAGAGCGCGTTGAGCAGTTCAAAGTCCTTGCGCATCTCCTCTACGTCGAAGGAGCGCGGGAGGATGTCGGCGTTCTGCGATGCGACTTCGAGCGCCTGAGAGACGAAGCCGCGGCTTTTATCTCCCAACCTCGGAAGCGCTTTGCGATCTTCGGGCGAGAGGTCAATGAGAAACGGAAGTTTCTCGCGTATAGTGTTGATGGCCGCGAGGACGGCCTGCTTGTCGGCCTCGCTAAGTGTGGCGCTGACTCGATTGTCCGGCATGATGAGGTCTCCTTTGTTGGCGCTGGCGTTTGAGGCGACAGAGCAGACTGCAACCGGAAGCGCGCGCCGGGAAGTGTTGGATGAGAAGCCGACGATGTCAGGAACCCGTCGGCAGCGGCGAACGTCTAAAGCGCCGTCAAAATATTCCCACCGCCGGAAAATGTCAATCAAAATATTGCGTATGCAGTCACGCGCCCGCGGGTCAGTCAATAACGCCGGAAGCGGCTCATGAAAATTCCTTCATCAATGCAGCCGCTGTGAGAATACGAATTTCTTGATACAGCCTCAACTCCAATAAGTGGCTGTCCCCGGAAACTATGATTTCGCCCTGTGCGGCGACAGCGCAGGCCAGTACGGCGTCGTCGTCAGGATCGGAAAGAATTACAGGCTCGACGGCGGCGGGTTCGATGACGGACGCCAGTGCTGCATATCCCAAAACCAACTCGTGAGGCGTGACACCGGCGGACGCAAGGCGCTTGGCGAATTTCTCACGGCCCAAGACATCTTCCAGTTCCGTGAGTAGAACGGCACTCGTGTACAAATCAATCGTGCCCTCGCGAGCAGCATCCAGCACCAGACGCGGATTGCCCCGCCAAAGAAGTCCTGAGACGACGATGTTCGTGTCAGCTACGACTCGCATCAGTTGAGCGGCGTTTCTGACGGACGGCAGCGATTTCGGCTTCTACCTCAGCTTCCGAGACGGGCGAGTCCAGGGCCGCAAGGCTGTCTGCCGCATCAAATAATTTATTAACCCGGCGGCGGCGTATTTCCGCGCGAAGCAAAGACTCAATCGCCTCCGGCGTTAGTAATCCGTTAGCCTCGGCCTCGCGCGCCAGGCTATCCGGCAAATCTAATTTCAGTTCCAGCGAAGACAACGCTACCACCTCCCTTCTCAAAATCCCGGCACTAAATTACACCCTCCACCGACGAGTCGCTCTTCACTTCGGCTGGATGCGGAGTGTGAAGCTGGCGATCTCGATCTTCTCGTCGGGGCGGACTTCGACGCGCTCCTCGCGCGTGATCTCGCGCCCGTTGACGAAGGTGGGGTTGCGGCCCTTCGGGGTGAACCAGTAGCGGCCCGTGTTGTCGCGCTCTAAGGTGGCGTGGCTGCGGCTGACTTCCGGGTCGCCTTTGATGGGGAGGTCAACGGTGACGGACTTCGAGCCGCGACCGATGGTGACCTCCGGCTTCGTCACGGGCACGACCGACTGGCGCGTACCGTTGCGCCAGACTTCGACGCTGTAGAGTTCCTGCGGGCGGGCCGAGACCTTCGTGACCTCGCTTTCGGGCTGCTCGGTGTTGTCGGAGGGCGTCGCCGCCTGCGCCGCGTTGGAAAGCTCGCCGGGCCGCGCCGTGACCATCGTCTGACCGCCCGACTCGCTCGACTCCCAGACGGGCTGGACGCGGAACTCGCCCTTGTTGAGCGTGCCGTCAACCCGAAGCTCGACGGCGAAGGATTTCGTCGCGAGCTGCGTCTGGCCCGAAAGCTCGCGCGCGCGCTCCGAGAGGACGTAGAAGAGTCCCTGCTCAAGGCCCCGCCGCTTCTCGCCCTGCCACTCCTTGTCGTCTTCGTTCGACAGATAGACGACGTATTCGGGCGGGATGTAGGTCGGCCCGCCCGGCGGCGTGAACATCTCGCGCTGCATGACCAACTCCACTTCGCGTGCGACCTTCACCAGAAACTCCTCCCAGACGCGGCGCGGCCTGGCCTGCTCGCCCACCTGTGCGAGCGGGTCGTCGGAAACCTCCCCGTCAATCCAGCGGCGAATCGAGTCGAGTATGCTCACTGTCGGTTATCACCCCTTTGTAAGAAGACTTATTGTACCGCCTTTAGATTATTGCTGTTGGCCCAGCCCTGATCTGAAGAGTCCGGGTCGTCTTTCGTGCGCCCGTGTTCGAGCACCTGAACCTGATACCACTTGCCGTTGACCTTCAAGACCTTTAGACGCGAATCCCTCTCGGCAAGACCGACCTTCGGGTAGCTCGTGTCGGGGCCGCTACGCAAGTTTACATCCGTCGTCGGCGCGAATTCATGTCCGACGAGCGCCGCGCCGTTGTCGGGCGCGTTCGACTGCGGCTGACCGACCGGCGCGTGGCGCAGGTTGTTGACGTAGCGGTAGGTCGCAAAGAGCATCCCCGAAAAGGCGAGCAGGAGCAGGAGCGCGACGAGCCAGCGCTTCGCGCGCGAGGACAGACGCGGCTCGGCGGAGACGGGGTACGCGTATGCTTCCGTGTGGGCCTCCGCGGGGTATGCGTCGCGAGCCTGCGGGGCGGGGAAGTCTCTGCCCTCGTCCGCGGCGAAGGCCGGAGTCGAGTTGGCGCGCGAGACGGGGACAACGATGCGGTGGCGCGCGGAGTCGCCCGCGCCGCGCGCCACACGGTCGAAGGTCGGGGCGGGCGGCGGGGGCGTCGCGAGGCCGCGCCGCGGGCCAGCCGAGACGCCGGGATCATTCGACAACTCGCCGGGATTCATTGACCCTCCGCCGGGATTCTCGCCGCCGCCGTCGCCCCTGTGCAAGGGTCGCGTCTGCGCCATCGTCGCGTCCCTGATGTCGCGCCAGAACTCTTCGACACTCTGGTAGCGCCTTTCGGGGTTCGTCTGCGTCGCGCGTTCGAGCACGCGCAGGACGTAGCGCGACCACACGGCGTCGGCGAACTCTTCCGGGAGCGACGTGACCGTCCTCTGCGAGAAGCGGCGCGGCGACTCGCCCGTCAGGAGCATGTAGGTGGTCTTGGCGAGCGAGTAGATGTCTGCGGCGGGCGTCAGTTGCGCGACGCGGCGCGTGAGCGAGGTCGTGTCGAGCGGGCCGGTGGTGGCGAGCGGGTGGTGCTCCGGCGCGGCATAGACTTCGGTGCCGACGCGCGTGATCGCGCCCTCGGTGGCTTCGATCTTGGCGACGCCGAAGTCCGCGATCTTCAGCGTGCGCTGGTCGGCTGTGAGGAGGAGGTTCTGTGGCTTGATGTCGCGGTGTATGACGCCGTGCTGGTGGGCGTATGCGAGGCCGGCGCAGACCTGTCCGAGGTAGAAGAGCGCGTCGTCGAGGGGCAGCGGGCGGCGCAGGACGAGCGCCTGGAGGTCGCCGCCCGGCAGGTATTCGAGGACGAGGTAATGAAACGTCCGGCCCTGGAGGTCAATGGCCGTGCCGTGGCCGAGGCGGCTGATGATGTTCGGGTGGCGCACGCGGTCGAGCGCGACGGCCTCGTTGCGGAAGTTCTCGATGAGCGTGCGCTCCAACTCCGGGTCGGGCACGCCCCGCAGGTGCGTGTTGAGCGCCTTGATGACGACCGTGCGCGGCGCGCCGTTTAAAGCGCCCCGGTCGTCGGCGACATAGACCTCCGAGTAAGAGCCGCGCCCGAGGCAGTCGCGTATAACGAAGCGACCGTCGAGCATGGACTGTTGTAACTTTAGCTCACCCATCTCTCTTTCAAGGTGAAACGCTCGGCGACGGCTGCGTGTTCGCGTTTGAGTCCGCTTGGCCCTGCGGCGAGCGGATCACTTCGGCGAGGTCGGCGGCGGCGGCGCGCGCGGCCTGCTCGTCGCCGGCGCGCAGTCGCGCGGCGATGTCGGCGAGGCGCGCGTCAATCTTCAGCTCGCCGTTGCGCGGCGTCATGTTCTCGTTGATCTTCTGGATCGCGCGGTCGAAGGCCGCCGACGCGTCCTGCTGCCTGTCGGTCAGGAGCAGCGCGCGACCGTAGAGGTAGAGAAACTCCGGGTCGTCGGAGTTGAGCGGCTGGCTGTTCGACTCGGCGGACATCCTCGCGGCCTCGGTCGCGGGCGAGAGGTCAACGGCGCGGCGCAGGCGTTCAAATCTGACTTCGGGGTCTTCGAGCGCGGCCTGGGTCGGCGCGACCGTCGGCGAAGGCGCGGCAGACGCCCGCACCAAACGCCTCGCCATGCCCTTCCTCTCGAAGACCATCCCGACGTAGAAGGCGAGCGCGAAGGCGGCGAGGAGGAGAAAGAGAACGCCCAAGGTCGTCCCCGCGCCGCGGGATTTGCGCGCGGCGTGTGTGTCCGGCGGGCCGCCCGTCTTCGACGCCTCCGGCGCGGTGCTGCGCTCGCCGCTCGGCCCGCTCGCGGCCACATCGTTGAAGGGCCTTTGGAGGAGCGTCGAGGAGAGTTCCTGTGTGGGCGCGGTCTGGAAGTCTGTGCGCTCGCGGACGAGCGTCGGCTCTTCGTCTTCAACGTATTCGACGGCGTCGCCGACGCGGACGAGGACTGCCGTCAGGTTGTCCTCCGCGCCGCGCTCGTAGCAGAGGCGCTTCATCTCCTCGCAGGCGTCTTTGAGGATGGGCGTGTGGCGTAGAAGCTGTGAAAGCTCTTCGTCGGGAATGTGGCGCGTGATGCCGTCGGAGCAGAGGAGGAAGGTCGTCCCCGTCTCGATCTCGAAGGTGCGCACGTCAACCTCGACCGAGGCTTCCGCGCCGAGCGCGCGGCTGATGACGTTGCGGCCCGGATGGCTCGCGGCCTGCTCCGGCGTCATGCGACCGGCCCTGACCTCCTCCTCGACGAGCGAGTGGTCTTCGGTCTCGCGGCGGAGCTGGCCTTCGGGCGTGAGGCGGTAGAGGCGCGAGTCGCCGACGTGGCCGACCGTGGCGCGCAGGCCGCTCAAGTGGAGCGCGACGATGGTGGTCGCCATCATCGCCATGCCGGGGTTCTCGCGCGACTGCCGGTAGATCGAGTCGTTGGCGCGCTGGATGGCGATCTCCAGAAGGTCTTCGGCGTCTTCGTCCGGCTGGTGTTCGCGGAACGCTTCTTCGAGGGTCTCGATGGCCGTCTTGGAGGCGACCTCGCCGGCCTGCGCGCCGCCGACGCCGTCGGCCACGACGAAGAGGTGACGCTCCTTGTCCGTGAGCATCGAGTCTTCGTTGAGCGGGCGTTTCTGGCTCAGGCCGCGGTCGGTGATGGCGGCGACCTCAAGGGTTTTGGCCGCGGTGTTTTCTGTCATTGAACCGCCTCCGGTACTCTGATTTCTTCCTCCTCGCGGGCGACCGCCGTGGCCGAGGGCCGCGCGGGCGCTTCGGCGTCGGCGGCGTTGCGGTGCGAGAAGGCCAGGAGCATGCCGAGCATCGCGAAGCTCGTGATCAGGCTGAAGCCGCCGTGGCTGACGAAGGGGAGCGTGATGCCCGTCATCGGCAGGGCGCGCGTCGTGCCGCCCATGTTGACGATGGCCTGGAAGCCTATGAACGCGGTGAGGCCCGCCGAGCAGAGCTTGGTGAACATGTCGCGCGCCTCGATGGCGGTGCGCGCGCCCGCGTTGACGAGGATGATGAGCGCGAGGATGACGACCGCGCCGCCCGTCAGGCCCAACTCCTCGCTGATGGCCGCGTAGATGTAGTCGGAGTCGGCGATGGGGATGACTTCGGTGAAGCCGAGGCCCAGGCCGCGCCCCGTCACGCGCCCGGCGGCGAGGCCGAAGGTGGCCTGCGAAGGCTGGAAGGCGATGCGGTCGAACCACACGTCAACGTTGACGGTCTTCTGCATGGCGGGACTCTCGTCCGCCAGCTCGCGCATGCGCGGGTTCTTCGCAAGCTCCTCGTCGTAGTCCTTCTTCCACCACTCGGCGTCGGGCGGGGGCGGGTCGAAGCCGTCGAGCCAGAGGTGGAAACGTTGCTTGATGCGGTCGGGCAGGATGGCGCGCACGGGCGTGGCAAGCGTCGTGAGCGTCGGGACTCGCTCCTGCACGTCGGGCGGGAGCGCGCCGACGACGAGGACGGCGACGACGAGCGCGAGCGAGCCGACGAAGACGAGCAGTTGCGGCCAGCGGCGGACGGCGACGAGGTAGAGCGTGGCGTATGCGCCGCTGAAGACGAGCATCTGCCCGAAGTCTTTCAAGGCGAAGAAGGGGATGAAGGGGATCAGGCCCATGACGACGAGCGGGATGACGTTGCGCGCGCGCGGCATGCCCCAGTAGGTTCGCGCAAGCTCGCGGTAGTGCGCCGTGAGAATCCCGGCGAAGCCGAGGAGGAAGGGAATTTTGGAAGGCTCCCACGGCGTCATGTTGCCGCCGAACTTGCCGGCGCGCGACCAGATGACCGCGCCGAACAGAGGCACGAGCGTCGCCAGCACGATGAGGAAGCTGTGGCGCTGCATCCAGTCGAGGTACTTGTCCTGCACGCAGAGCCAGTAGGCCAGGGCCATCGAGAAGAAGGCGAACAGCGGAACCCAGGTGAACGACGAGGTCAGCGCGCGACCGACCGACGCCTCGGAGCGGCGCACCACCTGCGGCGTCGCAGAGGGCTGCGGCGCGGTCGGGTCGAGGCCCATCATGCGCTTCTTGTCGGCGTCGTAGAACTGATTGATGAAGCGCAGCCGCTGCACCTGCGTCTTCTCGGCGCGGGCCTCGGCCTTGTTGCCGGAGCCGTATTCGGGGTCACTGTAGAGGCGGTACTGCACGAGCAGGCCGACGGAGAAGAGGAGGATGGCCGTCGTGTAGAGCGTCCAGTTGCCACGGAACTTCATCACGCGCGAGAGCCAGAAGAGGAGGAAGATGACCGGCACGTAGAGCAGGAGGTCGCGCGCCGCGCCGACGACCGACGGCTCGTAGCCGCGCAGCAGCGCCGAGTCGTACACGGCGACGTAGCCGACGACCTCGAAGCCGGCGATCAGGAGCAGAAGCAGTAAGTGTGTCGAAGCCCGATTCCTCATCTCAATTAACCCGACCCCCTTGCCCGTGAGTTATTGCGCCGCGTTAGCATTTTTCGCTGCGCCGTTGTGTCGCGCCGCCGGAGTCGCGCGCGGGCGCGGAGTGGCGCGCGGCTGCGGCGTTTGCTGGCCTTGCGGCGGTTGCTGCTGGCCCGGTTGCGGTTGCTGCGGCGCTTGGCCGGTGACGGTCAGCAGTCCGAGGTCGCGCGCCTTCAGGACGAGCGCCGCGGCGACGGGTGCTGCGGCGCGCGCGCCGTAGCCGCCGCCCTCGATGATGACGGCGATGGCGAGCTGCGGGCGGTCGAGCGGCGCGATGCAGAGGAACCAACTGTCAATGCGCTTTTCGGGCGAGAGGACGACCTCCTCGTATTCGCGTATGGGGTTGCCGCGGCGGTCGCGCTCGACCTTCTTGACGGTCTTCGGCTCGCCGGTCTTCGGGTCGTATTCGGGAACCTCCTTCTGCGCCGTGCCGGTCTTGCCGCCGGACGTGATGCCCTGCGCCGTGACGGGCGCGAAGACGCTCGCGCCCGTGCCGCGCGGCCCCATCGTCACGAGTCCCATGAGCTGGCGCTCCTCTGCGGCTATCTGCGGAGTCATCACCTGGCTAAAGACCGCGGGCGGCAGGTCGTACTCGACCTTCGGCTTCATCAGTTGGCCCTGAAGGTTGCCAATTGCCGAGACGACCATCGCCATCTGCAAGGGAGTCTGCTGACCCGCATAGCCTTGCCCGAAGCCTTCGAGCGCGAGGTCGTAGCGACGCATCTTCGGGTTGGCGAGGATGGTTGACTCGCGTGGGGCGAGCGCGCGCTTGACGGCGTCGTTGCTCGCGTTCCAGATGTCGGGGCGCTTGCGGCCCCGGAGCAGGTCGTTGGGGTTGTCGTAGGTTCCGATGCCGAGCAGCTTGGCCGTGGCCGCGAGGCGTTCGGGACCGAGCTTGACGGCCATCTGCGCGAAATACTGGTTGCTCGAAATCATCAACGCCATGTCTATGTGCATTGGGCCGCAGACTTCGCACGAGCCGTTGTCGTCCGTGATCGGCTTCGCGCCCGGCTCGGCCTCGTAGCCGCCGGGGTAGCCGGAAAAGACCGAGTCCTGCATCCCGTTGAGGAAGGCAGCGGTCATCACGACGGTCTTGAACGTCGAGCCGGGGACGTAGTACGCGCCGAGCGCGCGGTTGACGAGCGGGTTGTCGCGCTTATTGGCTTCGAGCCTGATCCAAGCCTCCTCGTCCTGCGCCGCCTTCAGGCTGTAGGACGGGTTGCTGTACATTGCCAGCACCTCGCCCGTCTGGGGGTTCAGGACGACCGCAGCGCCGTGCCGGTCGCGCAACTGCGCGACGGCCTCCTTCTGCAACTCGCTGTCAATCGTCAGGCGCACGTCCAGATTAGCGGGCTGCTTGATGTCGCGCCCCTCAACCACGTCGAGGGCTTCGGGCGCGGCCTCGCTCTGGATGCCGAAGAGCGCGCGCTCAAGGCCGGGGTCGCCGCGATCCGACCCGAGCAGTTGGGCCATCTCGGTGTCGAGCGGGTAGTCGCGCACGATCTGCCCGTTCGGCGCGCGGCGGTAGAGGGCGAGCGCGTGGTCGAGGCTCCCCGTGCGGTCGAGAATCCAGCCGCGCAGCGTTGACTCAGACAGGCGTCGGTTGCGAAGGTCTTTGTAGCTCAACTCCTGGAAGCGGTCGTTCGTCGCCGCGGCGTACTCGGCCCAATAGACGTGGAAGCCGAAGACCGCGAGCGCGAGCAGGATGAAGCCCAGGCGCAACGCCTGAAGGCCGCGGTTCGTCGAGGTCGCGCCGAGCCGCTGCCGAACCTCCGGCGGCAAGTCCGCGGGCGCGACCGCTTCGAGCGCCGAGCGCCTGCGCGCCCGCGCGAAAAGCAGCGACACCAGGAGCAGCAGCGCGAGCAGCGCGAACCCCGCCGTGTAAATCAGACTGAGTAGCGCCGGCTGTTTTTCAGGAATGTCTGCGAGAAACATAAAAGCCGTAAACCGTGAACCGTAAACCGTGACGAGAGAAAACCGGTGAACTGTGACCGCGAGCCGTGACATGAGGAGACTGGTTTTAACTTGTCACGGTTTACGGTTCACGGTTCACGCCCTTTTAAATCTCACCTCCACGTCGCCGAAGCTGACGACATCGCCGTCCTCGACGTGACGCGCCTCGCCGTAGGCGATACGACGCCCGTTGATGAACGTCCCGTTGGTCGAGCCTGTGTCGGCGACGAGCAGCGTACCCTCGCGGTTCAACACGAGCGTCGCGTGAATCTTCGAGACGCTCTGGTGTTCGAGCTGTAGGTCGTTGTCGGCCACGCGCCCGACGTTCATGCGCCGCCCGCCGGGTCGAAACGGTAGAACCTTCTCGAACGAACGGTCGGGCGACGTGACGCGCGCCGTGACGGGTACGTCCGCCGGCGAGACCTGCGCCTTCGGGATCGCGTCCTTCAGGTCAACGGCGATGCGGGCGGCCTCCTCCTTCTGCCGGAACTCCTCCTCGAACTCGCCGTAGGTCGGCTCGACGGCAATGCCGGAGGTGAAGATGTCCGTGCTCGTCTCGACCTTGACGGGCGCGAGCGTGCGCAGGCGCCGGTCGTTGATGTAATCAATCGCCGCGGCATGGACTTCGCTCTCAAGCTCCTTGATGAATTCGGGCGGCGCTTCCGAGTGCGTGCCCCACTCGACCTTGAGCTTGAAGAGGTGCGGGGCGATGCGCCGGCCCTCTTCGTCCGTGCGGACGCGCTCGTCAACGAGATGCTTCATGCGCTCGATGAGCTTCGTGGTGGTGAAGCCGGACTGCGTGTCGGCCTCGCGCCCGAGCTTCCGGTCAACGACCGAACCCATCCCTTCGAGCACGCGCCGCATCAGGCGCTCGACCAGCGCCTCGTCGCGCTTCTTCTCGTTCCCTTTACTCATCGTCGGGGCGTCTTCACAAAAACAAATGCGAGCCGGAACCGACCGGCCCCGAAGGCTTTGAAACGGGGGAGTGGAAACCTAAAATTCTTGGATGACTCTGACGCCATTCTAGCCGAAACCCGCCGGGATGCGGAAGGCAAAAGGCAAAAGGCAAACTCCGAAAGGGAAAAAAGAAAGGCAAAGTCGGGGGCGTCCCGCCGTTTTTAACCCCGCCTTTTGCCCTCCGCCTTTTCAAGTTTGCCTTCCGCGAAGCCGAAGTCTCTCTGCCGCGCCGCCTCGTAGAGGATGACCGCGAGCGCCACGGCCACGTTGAGGCTTTCGACCGGCTCGCGCATGGGGATGCGGACTGTATCGTCCGCCGCGCGCAGTTCTTCGTCCGAAAGCCCCCCGGCCTCCGGGCCGACGACGACGGCGCGCGCCATAGTCCAGTCAATCCTCGTGTGATTAGTTTGCGCGCCCGCGCCCGCGCCGACGGTTTTGATGCCGCGCTCAGAGCACCAACGCAGGGCCTCATCCAGCGACGCGCCCGTCCAGAGCGGCACACGGAAGGCCGAACCCATCGAGCCGCGCAGAGCCTTCGGCGAGAAAAGGTCGGTCGAGCCTTTCGTGGCGATGACGGCGGTCGCGCCCGCGGCCTCCGCGACTCTCAGCATCGCCCCCGCGTTCGACGGGTTGTTCGCGCGGTGCATGATGACGACCAGCGGCGAGCCGCCGCCGAGTCCGATAACGTCCTCTCCCGTCTTCGGTCGCCGGACGAGCGCCACGACGCCCTGCGAGGTCTTTGTGTCGGAGACCGACTCGATGACGCTTTCGCTTACTGCGAGAACGCGCGGGCAAACGCGGCGCAGCTCTTCGACGAGGCGCGCGCCGCGCCCATTCTCTTCGACTGAGGCTGCGTGAAGGGCGAACTCAAAAGCCAACCCGGCGCGCAAGGCTTCCTCGCACAGTCGCACGCCTTCGACGAAGACGAGTTCCTTCTCGCGCCCGTCGCGCGCGGCCCGCGCACGTTGCACGAGAGGATTCTTTCGGCTCGTTATTGCCGCATTCTTCATGCCCGCTCAGGCTCGATCTCGGCCCAGACGGGCCAGTGATCCGAGACGCCGCGCACGTGCGCGACGCCCCAGCGAAGGACGCGCGCGCCGCGTACAAAAATCCAGTCGAAGTGATAACGCAGCGGCCCCGCGCGCCACGTGCACGTGTCCGTCGGCATCGGCGTCGCGTAGCCGTGCGCTTCGAGGAGTCGGCGCGCGGCGTCGCGAGCACGCCGCGTGAGCGTGTTGAAGTCGCCGAGCAGCACGACCGGCTCGCCGTCGCTCACTATGTCGGCGCGCGCGAGCACGCCGCGATGTTGTTCGAGTTGCCCTTCGACGCTGGCGTGCGTGTCTATGTGCGCGTTGAAGACGTGGAGCCGACGCCCGGCGAACGGCACTGTCGCCGCGAGCGCGAGCCGCGGACGCCAGGGGCACTCCGACCAGGGAAGCTCGATGCGCGCCGCGTCTCTGAGCGGGAGGCGGCTGAGAATCGCGACCCCCGTGTCGCCCTCCTCGCCCAGACGTATGCGCTCCTCGAAATCGAGCCACCAACGCCTCGGCTTCGGCTCTACGTCCGAGGGCGTCGGCGTGCCCGCGCGGACGTAGCTCATGCGGAGCGCCTCGGCCAGCCCGCGCGCGACGTGCTGGCCGCCCGCGCGGATCGTCCCGCGGTCGGCCTCCTGCAAGGCGACGATGTCTGCACGCGGCATCCGCGCGCCGTCCGAGAGAATCCGCGCGGCCTTGGCGATGTTGTCGCCGACGAACTGCGCACGCCTTCCGGGCCGGCTGAGGCCGACGCGCCGAAGGAGGCTCCCGCCGATGAGGTGCGAGCCGACGGCGTAGCGTATGTTGTAGGTCGCGACGACGAGCCGCGAGGCACGCCCGGCTATCTCGACGCCCGCTAAGCGGTCGCCCGTCAAATCGCCGCGCGCGAAACTGCCGCGCTCAATGTTCGCGGGACGGCTGAGCATTTGAACGTCACCGTGGAGTTCGCTCGCGGCGGAGACGCGCTCTTCGACGCCGCCAAGGCGGAAGTCCCGTCGCTCATCATCTTCGACCTGCACGCCACCCAACTCGACCCCTTCGCGCTCGCGGCGCGTCTCAAGGCGGACGACCAACTGCGAGACGTGCCAATCGTCGGCTTCTTCTCGCACGTGCAGACCGAGCTTCAAAGACGCGCCGCCGAAGCAGGCGTTGATCACGTCCTCACGCGCTCGGCGTTCACGAAGCGGCTGCCGGAAATACTGAGCGGAGAGCTTTAATAAGGCAAAAGTAAAAAGGCAAAAGAGAAAAACAGGCGTGCTGCTTCTTTCTTTTGCCTTTTGCCTTTTTACTTTTGCCTTCACCCGACGGGCGCGGGCGCGATCACGTCGTGGATGGCGCGCACCTCGCTGACGAGGTGTTCGTACTGTTCGAGCGTCAGGGCCTGCGCGCCGTCGGAGAGGGCGCGTTCGGGGTGGTCGTGGACTTCGATGATGAGGCCGTCCGCGCCCGCGGCGACGCCTGCGCGCGCCAGCGGCATGACCATGTAGTTGTGGCCCGTGCCGTGCGAAGGGTCTATGACGACGGGCAGATGGGAGATGCGGCGCACGGCGGGGATGGCCGCGAGGTCGAGCGTATTGCGCGTGTGCTGCGCGAACGTGCGGACGCCGCGCTCGCACAGGACGACGTTGTAGTTGCCCTCGGACATGACATACTCGGCGGCGAGCAGCCACTCGTCGAGCATCGCAGAGAGTCCGCGCTTCAGAAGCACGGGCAGGCGCGAGCGCCCCGCGCGCCGGAGCAGAGAGAAGTTCTGCATGTTGCGCGCGCCGATCTGAATCACGTCGGCGTAACGCTCCACGAGGTCAACGCCCGACTCGTCCAGCGCCTCGGTGACGATCTTGAGGCCCGTGGCCTCGCGGACTTCGGCGAGAATCTTGAGGCCGTCTTCGCCGAGGCCCTGGAAGGCGTAAGGCGATGTGCGCGGCTTGAACGCGCCGCCGCGGAAGAAGCGCGCGCCGCTGCGCCGCACCGTCTCGGCGACGGCGAAGACCTGCTCGCGGTTCTCGACCGCGCAGGGGCCGGCGATGATCGCCAGCTCTTCGCCGCCTATTTGAGCGTCGCCGACTTTGACGACCGTCTTTTCGGGCCGCAGGTCAACGGAGACGAGCTTGAAAGGCTTCGTCACGCGGATGGCCTCGGCGACGCCGCGGAGGTTCTCGAAAGGCGTGATGTCAACAGGCCCCTGGTTGCCCGTGACGCAGATGGCCGTGCGCGAAGGGCCGGGGACGGAGTGCGGGCGGAAGCCCAGCTCCGTGATGACGCGCTCGACCTCCGCGATGTCGCGTTCGGTGGCGTCGGCTTTCATTACGATGAGCATCTGAAACCTCTAGGCTGAATTTACTTCGACAATCACGCGGCGGCTTCGGCAAGCCGCACTCTCGCGAACTCAGTCCGCGCTCGCCCGATATGAAGCAAGGCACATGCCGCCACCGGACGGATTTGTTTCTACATTCTTTCGGGGACTTCGATGCCGAGTGTGTCGAGCGCCGAAGTTAGCTGTTTCCGCACGTAATCGAAGACGGAGATGAGCACCGCCCGTCTCACGGCATCTTTCTCTTCGAGGACGCGGTTCTCGCGGCGATTGTAGACGGTGTTGAAGGACTGCGCCAGGCTGAGCGCGTACCTTGCAAGATGCGAAGGCTCGGCGGCGGAAGCGGCCTGCGCCAGAACCTCAGCGAGCCGCCCCGCGAGCGTCGTCAAAGCCCAAAGCTCGCCGCCCAACTCACCCTCAAAGACCTGCGTGATGCGCGCCGACGTATCCGTGTCGGCTGACGAGACGAGACGCCGCGCCCCTTCGAGTTCGCCCGTTTGCAACTTGCGAAAGATGGAGTTGGCGCGAACCGCCGCGTAGAGGCAGTAAGGGCCGGACTCGCCGGTCGTCGTCTGCGCCTCTTTGAAGTCGAAGACGATGACCGAATTTCGCGTCCACTTCAGGAGGAAATAGCGCAGCGCACTGACGGCGAGGGTGTGCGCGACCTCGCGCTTCCGCTCTTCCGAGAGCGAAGGGTGGCGCTCCTCAACCTCCCTGTATTCGTTCTCTTCGAGGCGGTCAATCAGGTCGTCGGCCTTGACACCTAAGCCACGCCGCCCGCTCATCTCGACGAACGTGCGCGAGCGCTCGTCCGTGCTCAGTTCCAGCCCCAACTCCTCTGCTGCTGCGGGCGAGAGCGCGACCATCTCGTAGGAGAGGTGCACGCTCGCGCCTTCGCCGACCTGCGGCGCGACCGCGGCGACGCCGCGCTTGACGACCTCCTGTGGGTAGGACTGGCGCGAGTCAATCACGTTATAGACGGTCGCGCCGTCGCCGAAGTGCGGCGCGCTCGGAGAGGCTTCGCCCGCGTTGCTCGTCGTCATCCAGACCGTGTGCGCTTCGCTGTCGGTGCGGAACGGCTTGAAGTAGAAGTCGAGTTCGACTTGGCCGAGCTTCCAGAGTTGGTACGCGATGTCCTTGCCGGTGTATGTGACGGTTCCGTTCGAGCGGACGATGACCTTGTCGGCCTCGTGCTCGTCGCTGCTCTCGTGCGTCTCCATCGGCATGACCCAGCAGCCCTTGTTGCGCCCCTCGGCCTCGAAGCGTATCGCGCCCGAAGCCTTCATGCGCTCGAAGGCGTGCGACCAGAGGAAGTGCAGCACTTCGGACTCGCGCGGCAGAAGGTCGTACTTGATACCGAGGCGCGACATCGTGTCGAGATGGCAGTTAACGATGCGCGTGGCGACGTAGTCGGCGAGCGCCGCTGTCGGGTTGTCGCCCTCTTCCAGCGCGTGCAAGGTCTCGACGCGCAGCTTCAGGCGCTCCGGGTCTTCCTTCGAGTCGGGGTCGCCGCCGCGGTAGAAGAGTCCGACGCGCGCGTACAAGTCCCAGCAGTAATAGTCGAACGGGTAATCTTCCTTGAGCGAGGCGTCGAGCGCGCGCACGTCTTCGAGCGTCATTCGTTCGAGGTGGACGAAGCCGACGACCACGTCGGCCACCTGCACGCCGGTGTTGTCTATGTAGTTGTGGACTTCCGTAAGCTCGCCCGCGGCGCGAAGTATGCGGACGAAGGTGTCGCCGATGACGGAGTTGCGGAGGTGGCCGATGTGCGCGGCCTTGTTCGGGTTGACGCTCGTGTGCTCGACCATCCGCTTCGGGCGTTCGTCCGCGGCGGACTCTTCAGCCACCCCGACCTCCACGGCGGGCGATTCGGCGAGGCGCGAGAGCATGCGCGCGCGGTCGAAGAACAGATTCAGATAGCCCGCGCCCGCAACCTCGACGCGCGCGACCTCCTCGGTGCTTTCCAATTCGCGCCGCAGTTCTTCGGCGATGGCGCGCGGGTTACGCTTCTCGCCCGTGGACTGCTTGATGCGCTTCGCCAGCTCGAAGGCGACGGGGAAGGCGAGGTCTCCGAGTTCGGTGCGCGGCGGGACTTCCGCAGGGACTTGCTCAAGCTCGACGCCGAATTTGTCCGCGGCTGCCGCGCGCACGCGCTCGCGCAAGGTCTGTTGCAGTTCGATCAGGTTCAAAGCTTATCGTTCCTTTGCTCGTTCTCGCCGGAGGCGCGCGTTGATCTTCGGCTCGTCAAACAATTCCCCGTCCGAAAATGCAAAAGTATAGCCCAGCCGCTTCGCAGTACGCCAACACAGCGGGTCGTCTCGCTTGACACTTGATGCCAGCGTTCTGCTACCATCGCCAACGTTTCAAAGCCAAAAAAATCGCCGGTCGAATAAGCTATTGATGCGGACACTCTACTTCGACTGCTTCGCAGGCATCAGCGGCGACATGACGCTCGGCGCGCTCGTCGGCGCGGGCGCGGACGAGCGCGCGCTCACGGAGCGGCTCGCGCTGCTCGACGTTCAGGGCTACGAAATCTCGTTCGAGGAGGTCGAACGCTCCGGCATCAGCGCGACGCGCGCGAATGTTCGACTGACGAAGGACGAACACCATCACCGACACCTCGCGGACATCCGCGGGATCATTCTCCGCTCGCGTCTGGGCGATCTGGTCAAAGAGCGCGCGGCGAGGATTTTCACGCGGCTGGCGGAGGCCGAGGCGCGCGTCCACAACGTCGCTGTCGAGAGCATACACTTCCACGAGGTCGGCGCAGTTGACGCGATTGTTGACGTGGTCGGCGCGTGCATAGGCTTCGAGCTGCTCGGCGTCGAGCGCTTCGAAGCGTCGGCCCTGCACGTCGGCAGCGGCACGGTCGAGATGGCGCACGGTCGCTTTCCCGTCCCGCCGCCCGCGGTCGCCGAGCTTCTGCGCGGCGCGCCCCTCTATTCTACCGACATCCGGGGCGAGCTGGTCACGCCCACGGGCGCGGCCATTGTCGCCACGCTCTGCGAGAGCTTCGGCCCAATGCCAACGATGCGGCTCTTGAGCACGGGCTACGGCGCGGGGGCTAGAGAGTACAAGAATTTTCCGAACGTGCTGCGCGTGCTCGTCGGCGAGTCGGAGTCTGACGGCGCGGGCGCGGGCGAGAGTGCCGCCGAGCGGGACGAGTTGTTGACGGTCGTCGAGACGAACGTGGACGACGTTTCGCCGCAGGTGCTCGGACACGTGCTGGAGCAGGCGCTTGCGCGCGGCGCGCTCGACTGCTACTTGACGCACGTGCAGATGAAGAAAAATCGGCCCGGCGTGCTCGTCACAATTCTCTGCCGCAATGAAGACCGCGAGGCGATGCTCGACCTCCTGCTCGCGGAGACGCCGACGCTCGGCGCGCGAAGCTACACTGTGCGCCGCCGCGCGCTCGAAAGGGAGGCCGTGACTGTCGAGACCGAGTTCGGTAGGATTGCCGTCAAGGTCGGGCGCTTGCGCGGTCGCGTGGTCAGCGCGACGCCTGAATACGAAGAGTGCCGCGAGGCCGCGCTGAGGGCGGGCGTGCCTCTGCGCGAAGTGCAGGAGGCGGCGCGCGCGGCTTTCAGTAGTTTGGGAAATAAGAGTGCGTAGCGCGGACGCCGGAAACTTCTTCTGTGTTCGCGGGCGAGGTTTGAGTATGGCGACGATTTATTCGGCCACGGAGCCGGACGAAGGCCCGGAGGACTTGCCGGGGCGCGAAGTTGACCTCGACAAGATCGAGCGGGGCGTCCGCCTCATCCTCGAAGGCGTGGGCGAAGACACGGGGCGCGCCGGCCTGCAAAGGACTCCGCGGCGTGTGGCGGAGATGTACGCCGAGCTGACGGCGGGGATGCGCGAAGACGCGCGCGAGCACGTCCGGGCGCTTCCGGGCGACAAGCACGACGAGATGGTCATCGTCAAAGACATCAGCTTCGCCTCGCTCTGCGAGCACCACCTCGCGCCCTTCGTCGGCAAGTGCCACGTCGCATACATACCGAAGGCGGGGCGCATCGTCGGGTTGTCGAAGCTGGCGCGGCTGGTCGAGACTTTCGCGCGGCGCTTGCAGGTTCAGGAGCGCCTGACCTCCGAGATTGCCGACACGCTCTTCGACGGACTCAAGCCGGTCGGCGTGATGGTCGTCATGGAGGCCGAGCACACCTGCATGACCATTCGCGGCGTGAAGAAGCCCGGCGCGATCACCATCACCTCGGCCATACGCGGCGGCTTCCGCAAAGACTCGCGCACGCGCGCCGAGGCGATGGCCCTGATTCGGGAGAAGGAGTGAAATTCGTAAACCGTAAACCCTAAACCGTGACAAGATGAAAGCCATTCCCTGTGGCGCTCAGGATTCGCTGTCACGACTTTTCTTGTCACGGTTTACGGTTTACGGTTCACGGCTCTTATGAAATCTTTCTACGTCACAACGCCGATCTACTACGCGAACAGCCTGCCGCACTTCGGCCACCTGTACACGACCGTCGTGGCCGACTGCCTGAAGCGTCACTACGGGCAGCGCGGCTTCGAGACCTGTTTCCTGACGGGGACGGACGAGCACGGCCTGAACATACAGCGCACGGCGGCGCGCCTGGGCCGCACGCCTCAAGAGCACGTTGACTACGTCGTCGTCGAGGGCAAGAAGTTCTTCGCCGCCTTCTGGCTTGACGAGGCGCACGGCGGCTACGACATCTGGATGCGCACGTCCGAGGCGTTTCATTACGAGGGCGCACAGGAGTTCTGGCGTCGCGTCGCCGCCCAGCCGACGCCCAAGGGGCGCGAGAGCATCTTCAAAGGGTTTTACGAGGGCTGGTTCTGCGCCCCCTGTGGGACTTACAAGACGCAGGACGAGCTGTCGAAGCCCGCGGGCGAGAGTGACCCGCCGCGCTGCCTGATACACGAACTGCCGGTTGATCGCGTCTCCGAAGAGAGCTACTTCTTCCGCCTCTCCGACTACGACGAGGCGCTGCTCAGGCTCTACGAAGAGCGACCGGAACTCGTAGTGCCGGACGCGCGGCGCAACGAGGTCAAGAGCTTCGTGCGCGGCGGGCTGCAAGACATCTCGATCAGCCGCCTGAAGTCTTCCGTCGCCTGGGGCATCCCCGTCCCCGGAGACCCCGACCACACGATCTACATCTGGTTCGACGCGCTTTTGAACTACATCACCGCGCTCGGCTTCGGGAGTGAACGGCGGCGCAGGGAAGTCGGCGCGAAGGTGTTCGAGAAGTTCTGGCCGGGCGTCCACCTCATCGGCAAAGACATACTCCGACAGCACGCGGTACTCTGGCCCGCGATGCTTTTGGCCGCCGGGGTCGAGCAGCCGCGCGCCGTCGTCGCGCACGGCATGTGGCTCGACCCGCAGGGGCGCAAGGTCTCGAAGACGCTCGGCAACATGATTGACATCGAACTCGTGCGCCGCCACACCTCTGCGGACGTTGTGCGCTACGTGCTTTTGCGCGAGAAGGCTTTCTGGCAGGACGGGCGGCTCGGCTACGAGATCATCTTCGACCGCGCCAACAGCGACCTCGCGAGCGGCCTCGGCAACCTCGTGAGCCGCACGCTGACGATGATCCGGCGCTACTTCGACGGCGTCGTCCCTTCGCCGGACATCCCGGAGGGCCGCCGACTCGCGGCCAAGCGCGCGGGCGTTGACTCGGACGCGCTGGCGCTCTCAAGCAGCCTCGAACTCGCGCGCGACCAGTTCGTGCAGGGCGTCGAAGGATACGAGTTCAACCACGCGCTCGAAGCCCTTTGGGCGATGATCGCGCGCGTGGACAAGTTCATCTCAGACGTGAAGCCCTGGGAGCTTGCCAAGTCGGAGGAGCAGCGCGAGACGCTCGGCGCGGTGCTCTATCGCTCGGCGGAGACGATCCGCTGGCTCGCTGTTCTGCTCCACCCCTTCATGCCCGAATCGTCCTTGGCGATTGCCCGCCAGCTAGGGCTTGCGGACGAATTGGAGGGGAGCGACCCGTCGCAACTGAAGTGGGGAGGCTTAAAACAGGGGACGCGCATCGGCGAAGTCGCGCCGCTGTTCCCGCGCATTGATAAGGTAAAGGTCATGGCAGAGATCGAAAAAGAGTTGGCGGAAAAAGAAAAGGGCGAGCAGGCCGGGAAGTCTCGGAACGAACAGCAGGCCGCGCCCTCCGGCGCGCACGCGACGCAGGCCGCCGTGCCCGGCGCTCCGACGGCGACGGACGTGAAGTCTGCGCCGCCTGTGCAGGGCGCGACCGAGGCGCAAGCCCCGCCCGTCACGAATACGCAAGCCGCGCAGACGCAGGCGTCGGCGGCCCAGCCCGAAGGCGTCGCGAGCTTCATCACGATTGAAGACTTCGCCAAAGTCGAGATGCGCGTCGGCGAAGTCCTCACGGCGGAGCGCGTGCCGAAGTCTGATAAGCTCCTCCGGTTCACCGTTGACCTCGGCGAAGCGGAGCCGCGCCAGATTCTCGCCGGCATCGCCGAATACTACGAGCCGGAGAAACTCGTCGGGCGCAAAGTAGTCGTCGTCTCCAACCTCAAGCCGCGCAAGCTCCGCGGCTTCGAGTCGCAGGGCATGGTGCTCGCCGCCTCCGTCGGCGACGAAGGCCGCCCGGTGCTGGCGACTTTCACGGAGGACGTGCCGAACGGGGCAAGGCTGAAATAGCTGTTAGCTGTTAGCGATTAGCTGTTAGCTTTCCCGCACTCTTCGGTTGAGTCGTTAACGGAAAGCTGCGCTTCCCGCATAGAACAAAGCTAACAGCTAACAGCTAACAGCTAACAGCTTCTTTATGTTCGTTGACTCTCACGCGCACATAGACGGCGAGGAGTTCGACGCCGACCGCGACGAGGTGGTCGCGCGAGCGCGCGCCGCCGGCGTGCGCGCGATCCTGAATGTGGGGACGGGCGACCCGCACGCCGGGAACCTTGAGAGGGCGGTCGCCGTGGCGTTGAAGTACGAGGGCGTCTATGCAGCCGTCGGCGTCCACCCGCACGACGCGAGGCTCTACGACCACGACGCCGAGCGTCGTCTCCTGGAAATCGTGCGCCGCGGCCCGCCCGTCGTCGCGTGGGGCGAGATCGGCCTCGACTATCATTACGACAACTCGCCGCGCGACGTGCAGCGGGGCATCTTCGTCACGCAGTTGCGCCTGGCGCGCTCCGAGGGCTTGCCCGTCATCATCCATTCGCGCGAGGCGGACGACGACACGGTCTTCTTCCTGCGCCGCGAGTGGGCGGGGGCCCGGACGGGCGGCGTCATGCACTGCTTCGGCGGCGGTCTGCCGCTGGCCGAGGCCGCGCTCGAACTCGGCTTCATGATCTCCTTCGCAGGGAACGTCACGTTCAAGAAGGCGGAGAATCTGCGCGAGGTCGCGCGCGCAGTCCCGCTCGAACGCCTGCTCGTCGAGACGGACTGCCCGTTCCTCGCGCCCGTGCCGTTGCGCGGTCGCCGCAACGAGCCGGCCTACGTCGTCGAGACGGCGCGCTTCCTCGCGGGCTTGCGCGGCGTCGGCACGGAAGAGTTCGGGCGCGTCACGTCCGAGAACTTCGCGCGCCTCTTCGGCCTCGACTCAACCTGAAGGTGAGACCGTCTCGCCCGGCGTTCAGCTTTTCAACTCTCCCCGGCGGCGAACTTTCCGACGCGCACGCCGCGACCGAACTTTTCCTCACGGCCCTTAAATGTTATAAGAGCCGTGAACCGTGAACCGTGATAAGTGGATTCGTCTTGTCTGGTATAGTTCACGGTTGACGGCTTGCTCTGGTCACGGTTTACGGTTCACGGTTCACGGCTCTTATGGCTCAGCAGAACTCATTCGACATCGTTTCGCAGGTGGACATCTCGGAGGTCAAGAACGCCCTCGACCAGACCATGAAGGAGGTCAGGCAGCGCTTCGACTTCAAGGGAAGCCGCGCCGAGGTGCGGCTCGAAGAGGGCGAGCTGATCCTCGCGGCTGAGGATGAGACGAAGCTGCGCAACATGAACGACATCCTCCAGCAGAAACTCGTGCGCCGCGGCGTGCCCCTCAAGGCCCTCTCCTACGGTCGCGTCGAGCCTGCCGCGGGCGGCACGGTTCGCCAGCACGTCCCCGTCCAGCAGGGCATCCCTTCGGACAAGGCCAAAGAGATCGTCAAGTTCATCAAGGACGCGAAGCTGAAGGTTCAGGCCGCGATTCAGGGCGACACGGTGCGCGTCTCTGGCCGCGACCGCGACACGCTGCAAGACGTGATCGCCAGGCTCAAGGCCAGAGACTTCGGCATCAACATGCAGTACACGAACTACCGCTCGAATTAGTGATGAGTGATGAGTGAGGAGTGATGAGTTAAAAACTCTTTCACTCATCACTCATCTCTCATCACTCATCACTTATGCATCCATCCGGCAACACTGCGGCGGTCGAAGAGCCGCTACTGACGGCGCGGCGCATCTTCGGCCTCGTCGCGCATGAACTCGCGCTCGTCGAGGAGGAGTTTGAGCGGCAGGCGCGCTCGAACATACAGGTCATCGCCTACATCGGCGACTACCTGCGCGCCTCGGGCGGCAAGCGCGTCAGGCCCGCGCTCACGCTCCTTTCGACGCGGGCCGCGGGCGGCGACGCCTCGCGCCCGAACGTCGTGCGCATGGCGACCGTCATGGAGTTTCTGCACACGGCCACGCTCGTCCACGACGACATCATTGACAACGCCGAGACGCGCCGCAACCGCCCCTCGATCAACAGCCGCTTCGGCAACCAGACCGCCGTGCTCATGGGCGACTGGCTCTACATGTCGGCCTTCGAGACGAGCCTGCAAGAGCGCTCGCTCCAAGTCCTCGACATCCTCACAGCGGTCACGCGCAGGATGACTGAGGGCGAGCTGTTACAGCTCACACTCATCGGGCGCGCCGACGTGTCGGAGGAGCAGTATTTCGACATCCTCCGCCGCAAGACCGCCTACCTCTTCAGCGCGTGCTGCGAGATCGGGGCGATACTTGGCGGCTGCGGCGAAGACGAGCGCGGCGCTCTGCGCGACTACGGCATGAGCCTCGGCATGGCCTTCCAGCTAGTGGACGACCTGCTCGACTTCACCTCCGACGAAGGCGCGCTCGGCAAGGCCGCGGGCGTTGACCTCTTAGAAGGCAAGGTGACGCTCCCGCTCATCTACCTGCTCGAAGAAGAGCCGGGAATGAAGTCCGCCGTGCAGTCCGTGGTGCGTGAAGGGAGCTACCGCGAGTTCACGCGCGAACTCTTCCTGCGCGAGGCCGAGCGGGCGGGCACGCTCGAACGCGCACGCGCGCGCGCCGCCGCTTACGCCGAGGCAGCCGCGCACGCGCTCGAACGCGTCAGGCCCTCGAAGTACGCCGACGCCCTCCGCTCGATTACGTCTTACATCCTCCGGCGGGAGATGTGAGTGAAAAGCCGTCGGCGTTCAGCTTTTTTCTTTCATCGCTCGGCTTTCAGTTTTTTTGCTTCCCTTTATTACTCTCGAATGATAAAACTTGATGTCCCACCGCGGACAAAGCTTAGCTGAAAGCTGAATGCTGACCGCTGATCGCTACTAAGATGCCTGACGAAAATCTTCTCTCCACGCTGGAGCAGGGCTTGAGGCATTCGCGCGCGACGCGCTCGCGCCTCGCCGCGCGCCTCGCAGACCTCGAAGCCGAGGCCGAGCGCGTCCGCACCGAGCTGAACGAGATGGACGCGATCATCAGTCAGACCGAGGCCGCGATGTTTCGCATCCTCTCCTCCTCGTTCAGCGCGCAGGCCGGCCACGCCTCGGACGCGGAGATCGAGTACGCGCTGCGTCGTGATTCGGTAGTCAACGCCTCCCGCCCCGTCCAGCCGCAGACGCATGCCGCTTACGCGCCGCCCCCGCCCGCGCCGCCGCAGGATTACGTCTTCCGCCACCAAATCCCGCCGATCCGCGCGGGCGTCGAGCAGAAGAGTGACCGCTTCTTCGAGCGAACCATCCCGCAGGCGACCGCAGTTCTCCTGCGCGAGTCGGGCGGGCCGCTCCACGTCAACGAGATTTACAACCGCCTGCTCGAAGGCGGCTTCCAGTTCACGGGCCACAACCCGACCATCAGCATCGCCGTCTCGCTCAACCGCAACCGACGCTTCCGCAAAGTCGCGCCCGGAACCTTCGACCTCGTCATACGCGACGCGGCGCAGGCGTCCTGAATTTCCCCCGGCACGCGGGCGATCCAGTCTCCTTCAACCAATCCACCCGCGAAAAACAACTGCCCGTCCGTCGCCGGGCGATGCCGGCCTCCGAACGAGCAGTTAATCTTTCCACTAGGTCGCCCTTAAATTCCCGCACGCCTCTTCGCCTGGGGCGGATGCGAGAGAGGGGCACGACCGCGACCGATGAAGGAAGTCGTGCCCCTCTTCAGTTGTGGGCCGCCCACGCGAAGTGTCCGGCCCACAAGCCTGTGCTATTCAGCGAACCCGAGCTTCAAAGGGAGAAGGCCCGCTGCCCTCGATCCAGAGTGCCTGAGGCTTACTTAGGTGCGTTGGCGAGGCACTGCTTCTCGTCTGACTTGGCCTTCGCCTTGGCAGCCGTGCGCTCCTTGCCCTTCAGCTTGTTGGCGGCGGCGTTGGCGGCGGCGTAGTCGTTGTGGCACTTCTTGACCGCGGCATTGTGCTCCGCGCTGTGCTTCGGCTTCTTGGGCTTGGCGAACGCGGCGGGGGCGCTCAGGGAGAGAGCCAGCGCCAGGGTAATGGCAGACTTGGTCAGAATGTTCTTCATCATGTTGCTCCTCTGAAGAGTTGGGTTGGATTCCGCTCAGCCTTCTATAGCTTCGCGCCGAAGAAGGTTGGCAAGAGACGCGCCATAAACCGCGCGGGGCGCGGGCCGGGCCGACCTCGCGTTTTCATTGACAATTCGGGCGCTGTGGCGGGCGGGCCGTCGCCTGAGGAGTCTGGAAAACTGTGGCGTTTTTGTCGGCCCCGGCATTTTAGCCACGCGCCAACATCCGTCGCCCTCGGCGGCGTCCACCTCGACGCGGCAGTCGGATTTTAAAAGCCAAGGACACCCCATCCGTTTCGGTCATGCGCGTCCGACATCTTTTCAGACGCGCCCGAACCTGTGGTAAGTTCTCTCAAATTCGTTCCGCCGACTCGGTCGTAGAAAGATGAGGCTTTGGACGGCACATGCGTGCGATGATTCTAGCAGCGGGCTACGGGACGCGCCTCTGGCCTCTGACGATTGACCGCGCGAAACCCGCGATCCCTTTCATGGGGCGACCGCTCGTCGGCTACGTCGCCGAGTATCTCGCGCGCTACGGCTTCCGAGACATCGTCGTCAACCTACACCACCGACCAGAATCCGTCCGCGCCGCGCTCGACGACGGCACGCGCTTCGGCGTGCACTTCCATTACGTTGAAGAGCCGACCATCCTCGGCACGGGCGGCGCGCTCGACAACGCGCGCGCGCTTCTGGACGGGGACACGTTCGTCGTCGTCAACGGCAAGATCGCGACCGACATCAACCTCGACGCCGCGCTCCAAACGCATAGGCGCAGGCGCGCCCTGGCGACGCTCGTGCTGCGCGCAAACGTGGAGCGCGAGCGATACAGCAGCGTTCACGTGAAGGATGGTCTTATCACCGGCTTCGGCGGCAACCCCGCGTCCGATAACGCCGGCAGTGCGGTCAGCACTGCTCAAACTGCTGAGGAAGAGCGACCAACGCTGATGTTCACGGGCATACAAGTTCTCGACCCGCGAATCTTCGAGTTCATCCCGCGCGGCGTCTTCTCGCACACGGTGACGGACGTTTACGTCCCGGCAATCGCGCGCGGCGAGACCGTCGCCGCACACGTGGCCGAGGGTTACTGGTACGAGCTTTCGACCGTCAGACGTTATCTTGAGACCAGCGTCGCTTTGATGAAAAGGGAAGGACGCGGCGTTGAGGCCGGTGAAGGGTCTGTGGTCGAAGACGGCGCTGAGGTCGTTGAGAGCGTACTGTGGGAGAACGTTCGCGTGGATGCGGGAGCGCGAGTCAGACGCGCGGTGCTCGGCGCGGGCGTCCGCGTCGAGGCGGGCGAAGTATTTGAGGACGTAGCGGTCGTCCGCGCCGAACTCGTCCGCGGCGTCGAGCGCCCACCGAAGGGTTTGCGTGGAGAGCTTCGCGGCTCAAATTTTGTCGCGTCAATCCCGGAGTGATACAATCCGTCCGAGCCTCTTTAAACTGTTCAGCAGAACGCTTCTTGTGGCCGCGGAGACTTCCGCCGTTTCGTCCGATGCACCACCCTTCGCAGATCACTCAGCACGCCTTCCGCGCTCCGGCGCGCGAGCGTCTGGCGGAGTATGTCTTGCGCGCGGGCGGCGACGCGGAGAAGATCGTCGCGCTCACGCCCGACGCCTCGACGCGCGAATACTTCCGAATCCCCTGGAAGAACTCCAACGCCGTCGCAGCCGTCTATCCCGAACCGTTCGACCCGGAAGTGCACCCGTTCCTCGACGTGACGCGGCTCTTTTCCGAAGCGGGACTGCCCGTGCCCGAAATCCTCCACGTGGACGCGCTCGCCGGCATCATCGTTCAGGAGGACTTCGGCGACCGGCAGTTGCGCCGCGCCTTAGAGTCGGCGTCCGACGACGAGCGGGAGGCTTACTTCGAGCAGGCCGTGGGCCTCATCGCCGACGTGCAGGCCGCGACGCGCCTGGCCTTCGAGCGCAACTCCATCGCCAGCCGCCTCGCCTTCGACGAGGCCAAGCTCTCCTGGGAACTCGACTACTTCATGGAGCATTACTTCGGAAGCCTGCGCGGTGAGCAGTTGAAGCACGGCGACGAGGCGCAACTGCGCGCCGAGCTGAACGACGTTTCGGCGGAGTTGGCCGCGCGACCGCGCACCCTCTGCCACCGTGACTTTCACCCGTCGAATCTGATGGTGGACGCCGCGGGGCGTCTGCGAATCATAGACTACCAGGACGCGCGCATGGGGCCTGCGAGCTACGACCTCGTCTCGCTCCTGCTCGACCGGCGGACGACTCTGCCGTCGCTCGCCGAGGTGCGCGAACGCCGCCTCTTCTTCCTCGAAGAGCGTCGGGGCCGCGGCCTCGAAGGGGTTGACCCGGACGAGTTCGCATACGAGTTCCGCCTGATGGCCGTCCAGCGCTGCCTGAAGGCCGTCGGCACGTTCTCGTACCAGACCGCCGTGTTGGGGCGTGGCGAGACTTACGCGCAGTTCATCAACCCCATGCTCAAGATCGTCGCCCAGGCGGCTGAGTGGCTCGACCGCTTCCCGCTGCTCCGGGCCACGCTCCGCGAGCGCTTCGATGACGCGGCCCGGCCCGGCCCGAAGGCGGAATGATTGATTCTCATTTTTGAACGGGGGCGTCGGCGGCGTTGAGTCACGTTTGCGCCGAACGTCGCAGCGATAAAGCAGGACATGCAACAGGTCTACATCAACCAGATTTCACGCCACGTCGGCGAAGAGGTGACGATTCGCGGCTGGCTCTACAACACGCGTTCGAGCGGCAAGCTCATGTTCCCGCAACTGCGCGACGGGACGGGCGTCGTACAGTGCGTCGTCTTCAAAAAGGCGGTCGCAACGGAAGTCTGGGACGCGCTCGAACATCTCGGCCAGGAGTCCGCGCTCGTGGTGCGCGGCACGGTACGCGCCGACGAGCGCGCGCCGGGCGGCTACGAAATAGACTTGAGCGACGCGCAGGTCTGGCAGCGTGTGGAGGGCTACCCGATTACGCCGAAGGAGCACGGCACGGAGTTCCTGATGGATCACCGCCACCTCTGGCTGCGCTCGCGCCGCCAGCACGCGATCCTTCTGGTGCGCCACACGATCATCAACGCCGTCCGCGACTTCCTCAACCGCGACGGCTTCGTCCTCTGCGACACGCCGATCCTGACGCCCGCGGCCTGTGAGGGCACGACGACTCTCTTCGAGGTTGACTACTTCGAGGACGAGAAGGCGTACCTCTCGCAGTCCGGCCAGCTCTACAACGAAGCCACGGCAGCGGCCTTCGGCAAAGTCTACTGCTTCGGCCCGACCTTCCGCGCCGAACGCTCGAAGACGCGCCGACACCTCACGGAGTTCTGGATGGTCGAGCCGGAGATGGCCTACGCCACGCTCGAAGACGTGTTGGACTTGAGCGAGCGCTTCCTCTCTTTCATAGCCGCGCGCGTGCTCGAAGAGCGGCGGGAGGAGTTGAAAATCTTAGAGCGCGACACTTCAAAGCTCGAACAGATCACGCCGCCCTTCCCACGCCTGCACTACGACGAGGCCGTGCGCATGCTCCAGAAGGGGCACGAGCGCGGCGAGCTTGAGCAGCGCTTCGAGTGGGGCGGCGACTTCGGCTCGCCCGACGAGACGTACATTTCGGGCCACTTCGACAAACCGGTCATGGTTCACCGCTACCCGGCGGCGGTGAAAGCCTTCTACATGAAGCGCGACCCCGAACGCGTGGAACTCGCGCTCGGCGTTGACGTGCTCGCGCCCGAAGGCTACGGCGAGGTCATCGGCGGCGGCGAGCGCGCCACCTCGCTCGAATTCCTGGAAGAACAGTTAAAAGAACACGACCTGCCGCGCGAGGCCTTCGAGTGGTACTTAGACCTACGCCGCTACGGCAGCGTCCCGCACGCGGGCTTCGGCATGGGCGTGGAGCGCTGCGTCGCATGGATGTGCGGCATCGAGCACATACGCGAGACCATCCCATTCCCGCGCATGCTCTACAGGCTGAGACCCTGAAGAGAAGTGTTGAGTGATGAGTTAAGAGCTTTTCAACTCATCACTCATCACTCATTACTCAACACTTTCTTATGGAAAGAATCGTTACCATCTTCGGCGGCTCGAAGTGCGTTGAGGGCAGCGAGGAGTACGGGCAGGCGCGACGCGTCGGCCAGCTCCTCGCCGAGAAGGGGTTCACAATCTGCACGGGCGGTTACCTCGGCGTGATGGAGGCGGCCAGCCGCGGCGCGCACGAGCGCGGGGGGCGCGTGCTCGGCGTCCTGATGAACCAGTTCAAGTCCGAGCCGAACCGCTACCTCACAGAAAAGGTCGCGAGCGCGCACTTCTACGAGAGATTGCAGAACCTCATCCAGCGCTCGGTCGGCTTCATCGCCATACGCGGCGGCGCAGGAACCGTCACGGAACTCTCGCTCGTCTGGAACAAGCTCCAGACGAAAGTCATCGAGCCGCGCCCGCTCGTCCTCCTCGGCGACTGCTGGCCGCCCGTCATCGAGACCTTCCGCAAGCACCTCGTCGTGAGCGAGCAGGACGTTTCGCTACTCGACTTCGTCCGAACCCCCGAAGAGGCCGTGCGGGTCATCGTCGAAAAGGCGGAAGGAGTTCGTCTATAATTCCCGACGTTCGTCTATAATTCCTGATCAGGTTATCCGCCTCGAATCTCCCTCGACCTGTTTTTCTCGACATGAGCGGACTTCTTACAGAGCAGCGGACGGCGGCAACGAGCGGCAGGCCCGGCGTTGGGCGGCGCGTCCGAATCATCGGCGCGCCGTGCGGTTTCGGCGCGAGCATCGCGGGCGTCGACCTCGGCCCGGCGGCGATGCGCGTGGCGGGCCTGCGCCGGCGCGTCGAGCGACTCGGCTACGAGGTTCGAGACCTCGGCGACCTGCACGTCGAGTGTCCTTCAGTCCCGCCCGCGCCCGGCGAGAAACTTCGTTTCCTGAAAGAGATCAGCAAGGCGTGTGAGCAGTTGGCGCGGGACGTGTCGAAAGTTCTTGAGGGCGGGGAACTGCCCGTCGTCCTCGGCGGCGACCACTCCGTCGCCATCGGCTCGGTCGCGGGCGTGACCTCCTTCTACCGGAGTCGCGGCGAGACGGTCGGCCTCATCTGGTTCGACGCGCACGCCGACATGAACACGCCTGAGACGACCCCTTCCGGCAACATCCACGGCATGCCGCTCGCCGTCCTCCTCGGCCACGGCGCGCCGGAGCTGACCGGCATCGAAGGCTTCTCGCCCAAACTCGACCCGCGCCTCTGCGCGCACATCGGCGCGCGCGACGTTGACCCCGGCGAGCGCGAGTTGATAAAAAAACTCGGCATACGATTCTTCACCATGCGCGAGATAGACGAGCGCGGGATGAGCGCGTGTATGGACGAGGCCGTCTCGATTGCGTCGAAGGCTACCGCAGGCTTCCACGTCACGCTCGACGTTGACGCCCTCGACCCAGGCGACGCGCCCGGCTCCGGCACGATCGTCCGCGGCGGCTTGACCTATCGCGAGGCGCACCTCGCGATGGAAAAAATCGCCGAGGCCGGCGGCGCGCTCTCGCTCGAAGTGGTCGAGATCAACACCGCGCTCGACATCAACAACCGGACGGCTGAGCTCGGCGTCGAGTTGATTCTTTCGGCCCTGGGGAAGACGATACTGTAGGGCGTTTGGGATTGACGTAATCTCTGAGGCCCGAAGTCCGAAGTTGCTGGCGCGCCGGGCTTTGGCTTTAGAATTTTCACGCAAAACAAGGCTTATGACGAGCAAGATTCATGTCGGAGTAATTTTCGGCGGACGTTCAGGCGAGCACGAAGTCTCCGTGCGCTCCGCGCGCTCTGTGATAGAAGCATTTGACCGTGATAAGTATGAGGTCGTCCCCATCGCGATTACGAAGGAAGGGCGCTGGCTCTCCCCCGCCGAGTCGGCGGCGTTGCTGCCCGAAGCGACTCGGAGCCTCCTGCCGGAGACGGTGAACGGCGCGGGCGAGGCGCTCACAATCGTCGGAGACCCTTCGCGAAAGGGGTTGCTCCGGCTCGAAAGCGACGGCCCCGCGACCGCGCAACGCCTCGACGTGGTCTTCCCCGTGATGCACGGGACTTACGGGGAGGACGGGACCATCCAGGGACTTCTCGAAATGGCCGGAACCCCTTACGTCGGCTGCGGCGTCCTCGCGTCGAGCTGCGGGATGGACAAGGTGACGATGAAGGCGCTGTTTCGGCAGGCCGGGCTTCCCATATGCAAGTACGTCTGGTTCCTGCGCTCGGAATGGGAGCGTGAGCAGCGGGCGATTCTCGAACGCGTGAAGAGCGAGATCGGTTTTCAATGTTTCGTCAAGCCCGCGAACCTCGGCTCTTCCGTCGGCATTTCGCGCGCCTCGGACGCGGAATCGCTCAAGGCCGCGATAGACCTCGCCGCGCGCTTTGACAGGAAGGTGATTGTGGAGGAGGACTTGGACGTTCGCGAGATCGAGTGCGCGGTTTTGGGTAACGACGAGCCGGAGGCGAGCCTTCCGGGCGAATACGTCGTGCACGACGAGCGTGCGAAGTTCCTCGACTACACGGAGAAGTATTCGAGCACGGGGCACGTCGAGTTCGTCGTCCCGGCCCCGATCCCGAAGCGCCTGGCGAAGCGCATACAGGCGTTAGCCGTCCGGGCCTTCAAGTCTGTGGACGGCGCGGGCTTCGCGCGAGTAGATTTCTTTCTGAGTCGCGACAGGAATAGACTGCTCGTCAACGAACTGAACACCATTCCGGGCCTGACCGACGTGTCCGGCTTCCCGAAAATGTGGGCTGCCTCAGGTTTACCTTTCACGGAAGTGATTGACCGCCTCGTCGAACTCGCCTTCGAGCGCCACAAAGAAAAATCGCGGAACCTGACCAGCATCTGAAAACTTCAGAACTTCGGGGCGCGCTGTAAGCAGGCGGGAATAATGCGGCACTGGCGGCAAAAAGGGTTCAAGTATTACCTCAGCCCGCGCGTTAAGTTTTTGGCGCGCGGTAGCCGTTACGCGTCCGCGCGTCTAAATCGTCGCGTGATAGTTTAAGCTCAATCGAGCGCCAGCGACCGTCGCGCGCCTGGTTGCCCGGTCGGTAGCCGAGCGTGTATTGGTTGCTCAGTTCGCCCAGAATCCCCGCGAACGCTTCGTCCAGAGCCTGCCCGCCCGGCGAAGAGACGTAACGCCCCCCGCTCTTGCCCGCAAAATACCTCAGAGCACCCGCGCCCTTCGCACGCTCGGCGGCACCCGTCAAAGGGTCTGTCATATCTACAGTGTAGATGGTCACGTTCGCCGCCAGCGCAGTGTGAAGTGCCTTTTCGGTGGTCGCGGCACTTTTAGTGTCCATGCCGTCGGTGAGAAGGATGATGGCGCGGCGCTTCTCCGGTCGTTTGGAGAGGTCTTTCGCGGCCCGAACAATCGCGTCGTTAAGTGTCGTCATCCCCTTCGATTTCAGGCCGTAGGCCAACGGCGGCAGGTCGCGGCCCGGCGAAAAGTCCTGTAGCTGCTCGACCTCCGAGTCGAAGTGATAGACCGACGCCACGTCTTCTTCGCGCAGGCCTTCGAGAAAGCGTATGGCCGCGGCGCGCGCGAGCGTGATGCGGCTCTCCATGCTGCCGGAGGTGTCGAGGAGGATCGCCGCGGCGAAGGGGGTCTCTTCGACGGAGAAAAAACTGACCTGCTGCTCGCGCCCGTCCTCGAAGACTTTGAAGTCTGGGCGCGTGAGCTTGTGTACGTAGCGCCCGCGCTTGTCCGTCACGGTGACGTTCAAGACCACGAGGTCAGTTTCGACTCGGACTACATCTTCGTCCGTCTCCTTTTGCTGTGCCCGGACGGTCTCGGCGCAGAGGAACAGAAGTGTCAGTGAGAAGGCGAAAAAGAGAGAGAAGGCAGAAAAGTCTCTCAAGTGAGCGGGGAAGAGATGGGCTTGTTCCGGCGAGGTTTTCATGGGTGCGGAAGGCTCTTGACGCGGCGTATAAGGCCGAGCAGCTCGTTAGAGTTTTTGATGACCGCGGCGGAAATCACGAGGCGGGATGTTTTTTGGACGTTCTTGTTAAGAATGTCAGAGACTTCGGCGAGACGTTTGACCGTCTCTTCCGGCAGGCCTGGAGATTTCTCCGACTCCTCCTCGTCGTCGGAGGCCCCGGCGCTGCTGCGAATCTTGCGGGCGAGCTTCTCCATGCGTTCGAGCTTCTTGAGGTCGTCCCGGCTCAGAGACTTGCTTTTATTGAAGGAATCAAGAATCTCATTGCCGATCTGGGCCATCTCGCCGGCGCGCTCGACCAACTCTTTGTGCGAGTCCTCCTCATGCTTGATCTGCGCGCGTCGCAGCATCTCCTCTTCCGGCGTGCCCAAGTCCGGCCCCTGCTTCTGCGACGCGTCCCCGGGCCTTCTATCCTGTGCATCCGCCTTCGTCTGTGCGGGAGCGTCCGCGCAGAGAAGCAACACGGATGAAGTGAAGACGAGTAATAAAACCTTCAGCATGGATACGACCTTACGGGGCAGACGCCGAAGCCTCGACAAAACTCAAAGCGTTTTCGTCCGGGCGGACGACTGTATGACGCGAGTAATGAAAATACGGGTTGTCTTTGCCCCGGCGGTTTAGGTTGTCTAACCGAATGTTTCACATAAGCTTTGTCGACGCGCCGACTCTTCAAGCTTCACATGAAAGTGGCGTCTCAAGGAACCTTGATCGGATTATCGGGCGTGTTAATAAATTCATTGCCGTTCGAACGAGATTTCTGCCGCGGGGAAGGGGCTGTGGCCTTCGTCTCAGGAAATTTTTCCGGGGGCCGTTTCGCGCCCGGCAGGATGTTGAATGCGACCTCCCGCCTGCTTGCGCCGCTGCGAAGGGCGACGACGCGCGAGCCGCTCCATTCGTCGGAAAGAACTTTAAGTGTGTACTTACCCTCCTCGCCTGGGGCCAGGTCGCTTGGCTCGACAGATGCCTCTCGCCTTTCGACGCTTCCGCCCACGCGTCTTCTCAATTCGATTTCGACCGAAAGCTTTTCGAGCTTCTCCGAGCCTCTGTTACTGACCGTGCCGCCGATTATCGCATAGGGTTTGGCCAGCATGGCCTCGTTAGCGAAGATGTCTGCCTCACGGGATGCGGAAACTTTCGACATCCTGCCGGAGTCAGATGGTAAAACTTGATCGGCGACTGGAGGTGTATGCGTCTGGCAGCCGGAAAATATGAGTGGCGTTAGAAGGGAAAGGGCTATGGAGAGTTGCCGAGCGGCAAGACGAAAAGAGATCAACTGCGCCGTCGGAATGTCTCTATTTCTGAGGCTTATTCTTTTCGAGAAAAGCATTCGCGTTCGTGAGCTATCAAATGCTTAGGGGTTGACAGTTAAAGAATCTTATCAAGTAGGGGGCCAGGGGTAAGAAACCCCTTGACGTTAAAACTGCTCGTGTCCGGGAGGCGGCCCGCCTGTAACCTTCTCGACGAGCGCTGTCAAAAACTCCTGTTCGGCTGTCCCGTTGCTCCTAAGGGTTAGCCATTCCGCGCCCAAAACGTCATCGCTACGACCTTCGATCCGTGCGTTGACAGAGACGTTGGTGGTACTACTGTCAATCGGTTGAACTTCGACAATGAGCGTGTAGCGTCCGCGCGTCCAGGTGCGCACGTCCGTCTGCGGAATATCGGCTACGCGGTTCAACTCGGACGAGGTGACGACTGAGCCTTTGGTGAAGGTGTAGGGCTGCGAGACGAGCAGCCCCTTTTCCGGATGTGAGGCCGTGTCGTCGAGAATCAGTTTCCGCTCGCGCATCAACTCCTCGACGGCCTTCGTCAGTACGTCATTAGGCACTTGGAGGCGGTAGGGATTCGGGACGGGCGGCGGCATAGGCGTTCGCCCCTTGCCGAAATCCATGCCGCGTCCGACGCCCGTATCCGTCTTGCGCCCGTTGACGGCGGGTTGCCGGTTGTTGCCGCCGTCGCGTATGCGGTCATTCTGCTGGTCAACCCCTTTCTCCTGGGCCTGCGCAATGCCGAAGGCAACAATGAGAAGCAATAGAGCGATGATGGACTTCATAACTTTCTACCCTCCGCCTGGTCGCCGCCCACGAAGTAAAACGGGGAGAACATATGCGAGCATAAAGCAACGACCCGTCGAATTCAAGAAAGGAGTTGAGGGTGAAGTCTTAAATGTTCTGCTACGGAGATGATTGTGTTTGCGTTTGCGAGAAAGTGCCTTCAGACGGCGCCGGCGTGGCAAGCACATTCGCATTGCGGGAGCGCTCCCAATCGCGCAGGGCCTGTACGCCGCGTTGGAATTCGGATTCGCTGTTGTAGAAATTGTGTGCGCCGTCGCCGCGCGAAGGCTCGCGGACGTAGTAGAGGTATTCGGTTTGCGCGGGGTTGAGCGCGGCCTGGAGCGAGCGAGCGCCGGGCGAGGCGACGGGGCCGGGCGGTAGCCCCCGGACTTTGCGCGTGTTGTATGGAGAGTCTCGCTCGATGTCGCTCTGATAAACCTTGCCGTCATTTTTCCATCTGCCCGCGAGCTTCGACGCGTAGATGACTGTGGAGTCAATGCCGAGCGGAATGTCCCTCCTCAGCCGGTTATAAATGACGGACGCGACGAGCGGCCTCTCTTCGGGGAGCTTCGCTTCCGTCTCCACGAGGGAAGCGATGGTGACGACCTCCCTGGGACTCCTGTACGGCGGCACAGGGTTATTGGCCGTTAGCTCTCCCCACACCTGCCGGAAGCGTCTGACCAAAGTATCTATGACCAGCTTCGGCGTGGCGTCGGGCGGGAAGCTGTACGTGTCTGGGAAAAGGTAGCCTTCGAGATTTTTCGCGTCCGGGTCAATGTCTTTAATGAGCCTGGTGTCGTCCATCAGCGACAGGGCCTCGTCCGCGCTACGGAGCTTGAGTTCCGGAATCCTCGCGAGTTGCGCCGCGATGTCCCAGCGAGTCCAGCCCTCGATTATCGTCAGACGGCCCAGACGCTGTTCACCCTCCTGAAGTTTTTTCAGAACCTCCAGGGACGAGATGGGAGAAGGGAAACGGTACTCGCCCGCCTTCAGGCGTGACCCGGAGTCGGAGAGGCGGACGTAGAGACGCAAGAGCCAGCCGTGTCTGATAATGCCCAGGTCGCCGAGGCGGTTGATTATTTCGTCAGGGGTCGAGCCACGTGGTATTTCAACGTACTGGCCCTCCTGAGCGTGTAGGACGGGAATCTGAAGTTCGTACCAGGCCCAGATGAAGAGGGCAATAAAAGCCAGGATCAAAAAGATAAGGGAAGGGAAGATCAGGCGTTTCCTTTTCATAAATTACCCACTTGGACTTAAAGTAAATCCTCGCCTCCTAATCCGCGTTCCAGCTCTTCATTCGGCAGCGCAAGGTAATCACTGAGGAAGATTGCGGCTGATTCGCTGTCGACGCAATCCGCGAACACCTTCCCATGAAGACCTTCATTTCGCAGGGACGCCTCGGCAGCCTTAGAAGTGAGGCGCTCGTCCTGTAAGGCGATGGGCAGCTTGAGCGAGATGCCCAGGTTCCGTGCGACTCTTCTGGTCTCAAGGGCGGCGTCACCCTCGCTTCCGTCCAGACGGAGCGGCAAACCTAAAACGACCACACGCACGTCAAACTCCGTGCAGAGTTCGGCGAGGTCTTTGACCAGACGCTTCCAGGGCGTGCGTCTGAGCGCCGGCAGCGGACGTGCGGTCAGGCGTAGTTCGTCTGAAATTGCGACGCCGACGCGCTTCGACCCGATGTCGAGCGCGAGGACGCGCCCTCGCGCTCGAAGCTCTTCCCGGCACTCTGAGTTAGAGAATTTCCTTGACAAATTTTCGCGCCTTTTCCGGTCGAAAAGTATAACGCAACCCTTCGAGGCCTCGCCACTTAAGTGGCTTGCGCGGGGTCTGGGCGGTGCTGTATCATCCGTCGAAGGGTTCGAGGTCGGGGCCGGCGCTAGGTCGTTCGGCCCGCTTTACGGGTAGCGGTGAAACTCTGAGGTGCTCAGATGTCTTTTCGCGGTAAGTTTCTTCTCGTCGTTTTATCCGCCACGCTGGCGCTCTACGCCGTCGTCGGCGGGTGGATGTCAATCAGCGCGCAACAGCAGCAGAACGATCCGGGCGCACAGCTCAGAATATTCGAGAGCGTCCTGAAACACATACAGGATGACTACGTTGACGAGCCTGACTTGAACAAGGTTCGTGCGGGGGCGCTCCGAGGCCTCGCCTACGGCCTCGACCCGTACTCGACCTACCTCAACGCGGATCAGGTTCGAGACTTCCGCGCGGGGGCATCGAGCGGCAAGGTCGGCATCGGCGCGGAGCTTTCGCAGTTCGCCTCGTACCTGTACGTCATCGCGCCGGTGAAGGGAGGGCCTGCCGAACAGGCGGGGCTTCAGGCGGGGGACATCATCGAGTACATTGACGGCAAGGCGACGCGCGACATCTCCCTGTACGACGCGCGCCAGTTGCTCAACGGCGCTCCGGGCAGCGAGGTCAAGCTGCGAGTCCTGCGCGCGGGCACGCGCCCGTTCGTCGTGGGCGTCCGACGCAGCGCGGCGCAGGTGCCCGCGGCGGAGGCGCGCATGGAGGCGGGCCGAGTCGGCGTCATCAAGGTGAACAGCCTCGCGGACGGCGAGTCGGCGGACGTGAAGGCGCGCTTGCAGGAACTACAGAAGCAGGGCGCTCAGAAGATCGTGCTCGACCTGCGCAGCGTCGCGGGCGGTTCGCTGACGGAGGGCGTGCGGGTCGCGAACCTCTTCATACGCGACGGCGCGCTCGCGCAAGAGATCGGTCGCGGCAACAAGACGATCAAGTCCTTCACGTCTGACCCGAAAGAGACACTCTTCGACGGCCCGGCTTCCGTCCTGATAGATCGCGGCACCGCCGCCGCCGCAGAGGTCGTCGCGGCGGCCTTCGCAGAGCGGAAGCGCGGCGACGTGGTGGGCGTTAAAAGCTTCGGCGCGGGCGCGGAGCAGCAACTCTTCACGCTTCGCGGCGGCGACGGCTTCCTTCTCACGACGGTCAAGTGGGCCTCGTCCGCAGGGAAGCCCTTCCTCGGCGCGGGCGTCTCGCCCACGGTCGAGGTCAAAGCGCCCGAGCTGGCGGAGGCCGTTGACCCCGAAGACCTGACGGGCAACGACGACGACGCCATCGCGCAGCCGAACGCGCCCGCAGACCGCCGCGATGTTGCGCCCGAAGCCGCCTCGCCAAAGCAGCAGCCGGAAGACGTTCAGTTGAAGAAGGCTTTAGAACTGCTGCGTGAGAAGCCGGCGCAGGGCCAGCAGCGCCCCTCCTAAACGCACGCCGGCAGGCGAGACCTTAAAGGCCCGCGCGGACTGCCCGCGCGGGCCTTTATTTTTCAACTCACTTCACGCGACCCAAAAGGCCGAGAGGTTCGGAGAAGGGAAGTTCAAAGCGGGATGTTTCCGTGCTTTTTCGGCGGATTCGTGTCGCGCTTGTTCTCGAGGAGTTTGAGTGCGCGGATCAACTTGGGGCGCGTCAAAGACGGCTCGATGATCTCGTCTATGAACCCGCGCTCGGCTGCGACGTAAGGGTTCGCGAACTTCTCCTCGAACTCCTTAGCGCGCGCGCGCCGCGCGGACTCCTGATCCGCGGCCTCCGCGATTTCGCGACGGTAGAGGACGCCGACCGCGCCTTCCGCGCCCATGACGGCGATCTCGGCGGTCGGCCAGGCGAGGTTTACGTCCGTGCGTATGTGCTTCGAGGCCATGACGCAGTAGGCCCCGCCGTAGGCCTTGCGCGTGATGACCGTGATTTTGGGCACCGTGGCCTCTGCGAAGGCGTATAGGAGTTTCGCGCCGTGGCGTATGATGCCGCCGTGCTCCTGCCGGACTCCGGGCAGAAAGCCTGGAACGTCCTCGAAGACGACGAGGGGGATGTTGAAGCAATCGCAGAAGCGCACGAAGCGTGCCCCCTTGACCGAAGCCTCGATGTCCAGAACCCCTGCGAGGTAGGCCGGTTGATTCGCGACGACGCCGACGCTCCGGCCTCCGAGGCGCGCGAAGCCGACGACGAGGTTGGGCGCGTAGTGCTCCTGGACTTCAAAAAAGTATTCCTCGTCGACGACCGCCTGGACGGCGTCGCGTATGTCGTAGGGCTGGCTCGAAGCTTCGGGGACGAGCGTATTGAGCGACTGCTCGGCCCGTTCAGAGGGGTCTGTAGTCTCCGCGCGCGGCGGGTCTTCCAGGTTGTTCGAGGGGATGAAGGAGAGGAGTTCACGGACTAACAGGAGCGCGTGCTCGTCGGAGTCTGCGGCGAAGTGGGCGACGCCGGAGACGCGGTTGTGCGTGTCGGCTCCGCCCAACTCCTCCTTCGAGACCTCCTCGTGCGTCACGGTTCGGATCACGTCGGGGCCTGTGATGAACATGTAGGAGGTGTTCTTCACCATCACGTTGAAGTCCGTGATGGCGGGGCTGTAGACGGCCCCGCCGGCGCAAGGCCCCATGATGCAACTGATCTGCGGGATGACGCCCGAGGCGAGCGTGTTCCGAAGGAAGATGTCCGCGTAGCCGCCCAGGGAGACGACGCCCTCCTGTATGCGCGCCCCGCCCGAATCGTTTAAGCCGACGACGGGCGCGCCGACGCGCATCGCCATGTCCATGACTTTACATATTTTCGCGGCGTGCGTCTCGGAAAGCGACCCGCCGAAGATTGTGAAGTCCTGTGCGAAGACGAAGACGCGCCGCCCGTCCACGAGGCCGTGGCCTGTGACGACGCCGTCGCCCGGAAACTGCTGCTTGTCGAGTCCGAAGTCGCGGGAGCGGTGGACGACTAACTGATCGAACTCCTCGAAGGTGCCCTCGTCGAGGAAGAAGTCCAAGCGCTGGCGCGCAGTCCACTTTCCGGCCTTGTGCTGGCGTTCGACGCGCGCACTTCCTCCGCCCTCCTCTGCGCGCCGCTTTCGCTCGCGCAACTGTTCGAGTTTGGACTTGTGCGTTTCTTCGACCCGTTCAGGTTTCATATGCTTTGACGTTCGGGGCATTATGAACGACGGGCGAGTATTTGTACACGACTTAAGAAGAGTTTGAAATTAAAGAGGACTACGACATGAAGAGATACTTGAAAGGTAAGACTAGAAGAGTCGGCCCGCCGACTCTTCTAGTCTTACTCAAGGTCATAGGTAAGCTTTAACATGCGTTGCGAACACACAGTCTATTTCGACGAACAAGAGAAGAGAGAGGTCGCTTTAATTGATCAGCGAGTAAGGGAGAAGGGGAATTGCCGTTCCCCAATTAAGGAGATGAGTTCTTCGATTGATTCTTGAACCCGGCGGTGGTAGACGGGCGGATAGTTATATAGCTCAGAGTGCCTTTCAAATTCCTCCTCGTCGAGAATCTGGAAAGAAAAATCTGGACGGACGAGCACGTCTATGTCTAAGTCAACGAAAGAAAGCGTGCCGTCTGCGAGGTCAGCAGGGGTATTGATATTGCAGTAGAAGTTTCGCAGCTCGCCAGAAGGCTCTCGGAAGAGGAAGATGCTGTACCAACGATCAGTCCAGAAGAACTCTGTGCTGAGCGTCCCGGCTTTGATGGTTCCGAGAATGGGGTGAATGACCTCTTCGGAGAAGAAGCCTTCGAGGGTAATCAGAGAGCCTTCGAAACGGACGAGGCGGGCGGGCCATTTGCGTTGTAACCGCCCGTCGTGTTTGTATGAATGAACGAAGATGCTTTCGCCTTCCCGCATATCATATGTCCACATTCACGCGGCTACACGACTTAAAGTTGAACTTTAAGCTTTGCGAAAGAGATTGAATAGCGTGCCCGCGCTTCAACTTCTACTTCAACTATATCGCTGCTACCGAAGGGTAACAACGGGCAGAAGTGTCGCAGGATCGGCACATGTGAACAAAACGTCTTTGCATTGGAGGATCAGAAGACGCGGGGTTATAGACACATAGTTCATGCCGCCGCCAACGCTCGCGTCCGATAACGGCTAAGGGAGGATTCCTCTTCACCTCTGTCGGCATTTGAAACTCGGCTCATCCGTCAATTAAGGGACTGTTTCGGAGGCTGTGTCCGAGGGGCTGCTCTCGTTACCGGCGTTGTCGACGGCTGTGACGTAGTAAAAATATCTCTTGCCCGACTGCACGGCCTCGTCTTGGAACGTCGTGCGGTCGAGAAGATTTCGATTGAGCTTCGTCCAAGGCTTAGGCAGGTTCGGATCTTCCGAGCGATAGAGGTTATAGCCCGCCAAATCTTTCTCCGTGTTTGTGGGGAAGAAGATGGACACGCGCGGCGGAGGGGAGGAGCCTGCTGCCGTGACTTTGCCAGGGGGGGCGGGCGGGAAAATGTCAAACGGATTGGCCGTGACGGCGTTCGAGTTCAGGCTCTCGACCGGCTCGCCGCCCGTGCCGAGGGAGACTGCGCGGACGACATAGACGTACTCCTCTCCGAAGTTGAAAGACTGGTCAGCGAAGGTGTTGGCCGTGACGGGCCGCGCGTTAAGCGGCGTCTGCGCGGGCTGGTTCTGCGAGCGGGCGGAGCGGTAGATGTTGTAGCCGAGGAGGTTCGCGGGCGTCGTGTTATCGACGTTCGCCGCGGGGGCCTGCCAGCGGAGGACGATGGCATTCTCCTGATATACGGGGCCGGGGTTGACGGACGGCGGCTGGCTGACGCTCGCCGCCGGCTCGATCAGGAGAAAGTTCGAGAAGGACGCGCGCTGGCCGGCGGCGTTGACGTAGCGCACGGCGTAGCGCAGGCGCACGGGCTCCTTGAGCGACAATTCGTCCGTATAGGAGAGCGTATCGGCGGCGCGCAGAACCTGCTCGGAGGGGACTGAGCCGATGAGCGTGGCGCGCGCGGAGAACTCCTCCTCGGTGAGCGGCAGAGGGTCTCTGACGCCTTCGGCCAGGCGGTAGACGTCAATCCGCCTGATGCTCTGGACGCTCTCGTCGTTGGCGTTGCGGCGCGGGGCGGGCCAACTGAGGATGACCTGGTTGCCGCGCTGCACGCCCGAAAGAAGCTCCGTGCGCTGGGGCACGCGCTCGACGGGCGGCAGCGGCGGTCGGCGCTTGCCGCAGGCGACCAGCGTCAAGGCGAAGGGCAGAAGGCAAAAGGCAAAAATAAGAAATGACTGGCCCCGAATAATCTTGCCCGTCGCCTGAGCAGATTTGCTTTTTGCTTTCGGCCTTTGGCCTTTGGCCTTGTTCATAGGATGTAGCGGCTGAGGTCCTGGTCTTTGACGATGTCGGCGAGCGTGCGCGTGACGTAGGCGGCGTCTATGACCTGTCGCTTCGGCTCGAGGTCGGGGCCGAGGAAGCTGATCTCGTCCAGGACTTTCTCCATGATGGTGTGCAGGCGGCGCGCGCCGATGTTCTCGGTCTGCTCGTTGACGCGGACGGCGAAGCGCGCGACCGAGTCGACGGCGTCCGCGGTGAATTCCAGTTCGATGCCCTCGGTTTCGAGGAGCGCCTGGTACTGCTTGACGAGCGAGTTCTTCGGCTCGGTGAGGATGCGTTTGAAGTCTTCGAGCGTGAGCGAGTCGAGTCCGACGCGGATGGGGAAGCGGCCCTGGAGTTCGGGGATGAGGTCGGAGGGCTTGGAGACGTGGAAGGCTCCGGCGGCGATGAAGAGGATGTGGTCGGTGCGGACCATGCCGTAGCGCGTGTTGACGGTCGTGCCCTCGACGATGGGCAGGAGGTCGCGCTGCACGCCCTCGCGCGAAACGTCCGGCCCCGCGCCGGTCTCGCGGCCCGCGATCTTGTCCAGCTCGTCGAGGAAGATGATGCCGTTGGACTCGACGCGCTCGAGGGCGGAGCGCGCGACGGCGTCCATGTCGACGAGGCGCTCCTCCTCCTCCTGGACGAGGTACTCCAGGGCCTCGTCCACGCGCATGCGCTGGCGCTTGGTTCGGCCCTGGAAGAGGTTTCCGAGCATGTCCTTCATGTTGATACCCATCTCCTCGACGCCTTGCGGCCCGGCGACCTCGATGGTCGGAAAACTCTTCTCGCGCACCTCCATCTCGACGAGGCGGCTGTCGAGCTTGCCCTCGCGCAGTTGCGCGCGCAGCTTCTCGCGCGTCTTACGGAACTGCTCGTCGCGGTCTGACGGCTCGGTCGAAGGGGCCGAGGGAGAGTCTTCGTCTTCCTCGAAGTTGTAGAGGCTCGAAGAGGGGCGTGGCGGGAGCAGGAGGTCGAGGACGCGCTCCTCGGCGTTCAGCTCGGCCTTTTCGGCGACCTCCTCGGCCTTCTCGGCGCGCACCATGTCGACGGCGATCTCCGTGAGGTCGCGGATCATGCTCTCCACGTCGCGTCCGACGTAGCCGACCTCTGTGAACTTCGAGGCCTCGACTTTGAGGAAGGGCGAGTTGGACATGCGCGCGAGGCGACGGGCGATCTCGGTCTTGCCGACGCCGGTGGAGCCGATCATGATGATGTTTTTGGGCATCACGTCGGCGGCCATGTCGGGTTGGAGCTTCTGCCGGCGCACGCGGTTGCGGAGCGCGATGGCGACGGCGCGCTTGGCCGCGTGCTGGCCGACGACGTGTTTGTCGAGCTGCTCGACGATCTGCCGCGGGGTCAGCTCGTCCAGACGGGACTCCTCTTCGACCTCGCCTGAGAGATATATGACCATAAAGCAGAAGTCAGTAGCCAGCAGTCAGTAGGTTTTGTCTCTCACAAGGCTGTCGGGTCTCGGCAGCCAGCGCGTGGTAGAAGGAAGGGCTATTTTCTACTGGCTACTGACTACTGACTACTGACTACTGCTTTCAAATCTCCTCGATGATGATGTTCTGGTTCGTGTAGACGCATATGTCGCCGGCGATGCGCAGGGCCTGCTCGGCGATTTCGCGCGCGGGCATCTCCGTGTGCTCGAGGAGCGCGCGGGCGGCGGCGAGCGCGTAGGGGCCGCCCGATCCGATGGCGAGGACGCCGCCGTCGGGCGCGATCACGTCTCCGTTACCGGAGAGGAGGAAGGAGCTGCGCTCGTCGGCGACGATGAGCAGGGCTTCGAGGTGGCGCAGGATTTTGTCTGTGCGCCACTCCTTGCTCAGCTCTATGGCGGCGCGCTCGAGGTTGCCGTGGTACTGTTCGAGCTTGCCCTCGAAGCGCGCGAGGAGCGAGAAGGCGTCGGCGCTCGCCCCGGCGAAGCCGGCGAGGATTTTGTCGTTGTAGAGTCGGCGGACTTTCCGCGCGCCGCTCTTCATGACGGTGTCGCCCATGGTGACCTGCCCGTCGCCGGCGAGGGCGACGTTCGGGCCGCGGCGCACGAGCAGGATGGTCGTGCTTCGGAACTCCCAACGGGTTCGACTCATCGTAAGCGAAGCACTATAGGAATTGGCGGGAAGGGAAGTCAAGCGCTTGCGCCCGCGTGGGGAACGTTCGCGGCGTCGGGGCTGTAAGAGGGCTTGGGCGTTGCGGACAGGCGCGCGGTTTTGAGTTATGATGAGTCGAAAGGGAAGGTTTCCGAAAGTCATGCCTGAGAGAAGACCCCTCATAGGGATCACGCTGCGCCAGGAGCTTGAGACGGAGAGGTTCTACCTCGCGCGCTTCTACAGCGAGGCGGTCGAGGCAGCGGGCGGCGCGCCCCTGCACGTGCCGCTCATCCCCAGGCGCGAGTTTATAGAGGCGCTCGTCGGGCGTCTCGGAGGCGTCTTATTGCCGGGGAGCGATTCGGACGTAGACCCACAGCTTTACGGGCGCGAGCCTCAACGCAGACTTGGGAGCGTACACCCCTTGCGCGACGCGACCGACCTGCTGCTGCTGGAGGCGTGCGAGGAGAGGCGCATGCCTCTGCTGGCGATCTGCTACGGCATGCAGATTTTGAACGTCTCGCGCGGGGGCACGCTGATACAGGACATCGCCTCGGAAGTTCCGAAGGCGCTCAAGCACGAGCAGGGCGCGCCGCGCGCGCGCCCCTCGCACCGCGTCAAGCTCCGCGCAGGGAGTCTCCCGGCGCGACTTTCCGGTGTCGAGAGCGTCCTCGTCAACAGCCACCACCATCAGGCGCTCGAAGTGACGGGGCGGGACTTGCAGGCGACCGCCTGGAGCGCGGACGGCCTCGTCGAGGCGGTCGAGGACACGCGTCAGGGACGCTTTGCGGTCGGGGTCCAATGGCACCCGGAACTCGGCTGGGAGGGGGACGAGTTTTCGCGGGCGCTCTTCGACTCGTTCGTGCGCGCGTCCGGCGAATTCGCGTCCGATAAGGCCCGCGACTGAATGAAGTCCGACGCTATTTTTATCCTTAGTTGAGGAGAGGGGTTTGAAAGTGGGTCGAAGGACGATCTTGGGCATCGAGAAACTCTGCGAGTCGCGCTTTGAATTGATCAGGGGGGCGCGCGTGGGTCTGTTGTGTAACCAGGCGTCCGTGGATCACGAGTTGAGACACTCAGCCGACCTGCTCAAATCTTCGGGGGGCGTGAAGCTCACGGCTCTGTTCGGGCCGCAGCACGGCATACGCGGCGACGTGCAGGACAACATGGTCGAGACCGCGCACGCGATAGACTCGGAGACGGGCCTCCCAGTCTATTCACTCTACAGCGAGACGCGCGAGCCGACCGAGCGCATGCTCGAAAGTGTTGACGTGCTCGTCTGTGACCTGCAGGACGTGGGCTGCCGCATATACACTTTCGCATACACGATAGCCAACTGCATGCGCGCGGCGCGGCGGCTGGGGAAGCGTGTGATAGTCTGCGACAGGCCGAACCCTTTGGGCGGCGTGGCCTTCGAGGGCAACGTCCTGGAGCGTGGGTTCGAGTCTTTCGTCGGCCAGTTCCCCTTACCGACGAGGCACGGGATGACGATGGGGGAGCTTTGCAGGATGTTCAACGAGCACTGGGGAATCGGTTGCGAGCTGGAGGTGGTCACTCTGGACGGCTGGTCGCGGGAGCTTTGGTTCGAAGAGACGGACGCGCATTGGGTCTTGCCTTCGCCTAACATTCCGACGCCGGAGTCGGCGACGGTCTTTCCAGGCTCCGTGCACCTGGAAGGCACGCAGGTGTCGGAAGGGCGCGGGACGACGCGGCCCTTCGAGATCTTGGGCGCGCCGTATGTTGATTCGTTCGAGCTGGCGCGACGCCTCGAAGGCTTCGGACTGCCGGGCGTCAAGTTCCGCCCGACGGGCTTCATGCCGACGTTTCAAAAACACGCGGGCGAGGCATGCGGGGGCGTACAGATTCACGTCCTCGAAAGGCGGGAGTTCAGGCCCGTCCTGACCGGGGTCGCCGTCGTGAAATCTTGTTTCGACCTCTACGGCGAAGAGTTCCGCTGGAAGGAGCCGCCTTACGAGTACGTCTATGACAAGAACCCTTTCGACGTGATCGCGGGCACGGACTCCCTGCGCAAAGCCTTCGAGAGGGGGGACACGCTCGAAGCGATAAGCGACTCCTGGGAGGAGGGGCTGTTGACATTCGAGTCGGCGCGCGCAGATTATTTACTCTACTAGAAGGTAAGTCTCTAGCTTTTGGGACTATTACCAGACGTTGGTTAACTGAGAGGTTTCACAACGCGTCCGATAACGTCGGGTCCAAACTCCGACTCCGACTTTTAAAAAGGAATCTAAAAAGCGCGAGAGGGAGATGTTTGTAACAGACATGAAGCCCAATCCGACAAAGGCTTGGCTAATGGCCCTAATCGCGTGGCTCATACCCGGCTCAGGCCACGCAGGGCAGGGGAGAATTCTCAGAGGCGCTCTGGGAGGGGCGAGCGTCCTAGCGATCTTCCCCTGCGGGGTCGCCCTAGGCGGGCACATCTATGGGCTTCGAGACACGAGCGAGGGACTTCTCTCCAGCCTCTTCGGATTCTGCGACCTCGGCTCGGGTATCCTCTGGCTGGGTTCGAGGGCTTTGGGTCTGGCAGTCTCAGAGCGCCCACAACTGTCGACATCGGAATACGGCAACGTCTTCCTGATGGTCGCAGGGCTGCTCAACTTCATACTGGCTTTGGACGCGTTCGACATAGGCGTGGGGAGAAAATCTTGAGACACTTCGCGCTGATGTCCCTGTTCGCATTGCTCGTCGCGTTCGTCTTCGCAATCGTCGGTCGCGAAGGGGAGCGCAAACGGACGCTCTACGCCCTCAGGGTCTTCCTGGAGTTTGTGGGGGTGGGCTTCGCGCTGGCCTGGCTGCTTTACTGGATTCCCTGGTGAGCGACGGTCTCTCTGGAACGCACGACACTGCGGAAACGAACATGGGGCTTGTCGAAACAGAGGCGGTCGTGCTGCACACGCACAAACTCGCTGAGGCGGATAAGATCGCCGTCTGCATGACTGAGAGTGCCGGGCTGATACGCGGTGTGGCGCACGGCGCGAGACGCCTGAAGAGCAGATTCGGCGCCGCCCTGGAGCCTTTCACGCTCGTCAACCTGACCTTCTTCGAGAAGGAGGCGCGCGAGCTCGTCACGATAAAAAGCGCGGAGATCATTAAATCCTACTTCGACGCGGCGCGCGACGTTGAAGGGCTGGCGGCTTTGGAGTACCTGGCGGAGCTGGTCAGAGAATTCGCCCCGCCGCACCAGCCCGACCCGAAGCTCTTCCGAATGCTTCGCGCGTGTGTCGACGCACTCGCAAAAGAGCCTGAAAACTCCAGAGCCTTACTCTCTTACTGTGAGCTTTGGGTTTTAAAACTCGCGGGGTTTCTGCCGGACTACAGGGTCTGTGCAGGCTGCGGCAAGCCCTTGGGCGGCGCGCAGGGCGGAGACGTACACGTAGGCCCCGAGGGAGTCTTAAGGTGTCGCATCTGCCGCCAAGCGGGGCAGGCGATTAGCGCAGAGGCTTACAGGCTTTTGTCCGCGATACGCGTCTCAGGCCCCTGCGTGTGGTCGCGAAGCTATTTTGCGGTCTCGGCCAGGGATCAACAGACCGTCTCGGAGATGGCCCAACGTTTGGTGAGAAGGGTTCTGGAGAGGGAGCCCAAGTCCGGGAAACTCGTCCAAGCCGAACGACCGACGGACGGGCCGGCAGGCTTGGGCCGCGCGTGAGAGACCTGATGCCTTGGAAGGCCATAGACAGATACATCGTCGCCGCGGTGTTACCTTACATCGCCCTCTCTCTAGCCATACTCTCGATCATTATTCTCATACAGCAGACCTCGAAATTTGCCGACGTGCTCGGCTCCTCCGCAGTTCCTCTCCGCCTGACCCTGGAGGTCACGCTCAACGTCCTGCCGAACATACTGATCTTCACGCTCCCGATGGCGACGCTGGTCGGGGTCGCCACGGGGTACAGCCGCATGAGCCACGACAGCGAGCTGACGGCGATGCGCGCCGCGGGCGTCGGGGCCTTTCGGATCATTCTCCCGGCCCTGGCCGCCGGGGCCTTCCTGAGCCTTCTGACGCTCTACGCGGGCTTCAGGGCGGCCCCGACGGCTGCGCGAAACCTTCGGGACATAGGGCTTCGGGCGGCGCTCTACAAACTGGAATCCCCGGTCGAGCCGAGGAGTTTCTACACGGGCATGCCTGGGAAGGTCGTCTATGTCCGGGAGGGTAACGAGGCGAGGGGCCTTTGGGAGAAGGTTTTCATCTACTGGCAAGAGCCGGACGGGCGCGTGCGTCTTGTGACGGCCAAGTCCGGGCGTCTGGATTTCTCCGGCGAGCAGACTGAGCTCGCGCTCGACGACGCCCTGATGACGACGCTGCCCGCGGGCGGCGGGAGGGCCATCGCCGCCGGTGAGCACGTGACGATAGAACACTCGGAAAGCATGCGCGTCAGGGACGACCGTCTGAACGCAGGGCGCAGCGCCCTGGCCCAGCGCATAAGGGGCCGCGAGCTTGAATTTGATGAGATGGGGTGGGCGCAGCTCTCCGAAAAATCCAGGAGTGCCGCGGAGCCGACGGCGCGGCGCGAGGCCAAGCTGGCGCGCGACAAAAGGCTGACGCTGGGACTGTCGCCGATAATCTTCGCCTTCTTCGGCGCGGCGCTGGGATTAAGGGCCGCGCGCGGCGGACGGTCTCAGGGCGTTCTGCTCTCGCTCGCCTCAATGCTGCTCTACTACCTCCTCTCGCTGGCGGGCGAGCAACTTGTGCGGGCGGGGGTTCTGCCCCAGCCCGTCGGCTCCTGGCTGGCATTCGGCTGCGCGGTCCTCTGCGGGGCGCTACTCTTCTTCACGAGATATAAAAGTCTCGACCTCCCTTCGGCGGGGACTTTATTCGGGCGGGGCATGAAGGCGGGCGGGGGCGGACTTGCGGCCAAAAGGAGATACTCCTCGATCCTCGGGCTGCTCGACAGGGGTATTTTAAAGTCGATAGTTTGGGATTTTTCCCTGATACTCTTCTCACTGATACTGGCGTTCCTGGTGTTCACACTATTTGAACTCTTACGCTTCATCGCCCTTAATCACACGAGCGCTTATTTGGTCGCACGCTACTTCATCTTCCTGCTGCCATTCACGTGCGTTGCGGTTACTCCCACAGGCACGCTCCTATCCGTGTTAATTACTTTCACCCTGATGGTGCGGCGGAGCGAGTCGGTGGCCTGGTGGGGGAGCGGCCAGAGCGTCTTCCGGCTAATCCTCCCCTGCATTCTTTTCGCGACCCTTCTCGGCGCGGGGGTCTGGCTCATACAGGAGAGGGTTGAGCCGGCGGCAAATCAACGGCAAAATATCCTGCGCGGTATGATCAGGACGGGTGCCGCGCAGGCGGAGACGCAGCCCGGCAGGGTTTGGGTTTCGGGCGTCAGTTCCAGACGGCTTTACGCGTTCGATCCGAACACCGGCGGCGGGCAGCTCCGGAACTTGATGGCTTTCGACTTTAATCCGGAGATGTCGCACTTAGAGCGGCTTCTAATCGCGCCCGACGCGTACCCCACTTCTTCCGGCCTGGAAATCGAAGACGCCGAAGTGATCAGTTTCGGCGGGCAAAAAGTGGCATATGAACACATCCCGAGTGTTAATCTAAAGGCGGATGACTTTAACTCACTCTACGGGACGGCTACCAGGCCGGGGGAATTCGACTCCGGCGCTTTAAGCGCTTACATAAAAGCGCTTAAAGCGCGCGGGGTAAATGTGCAACCCCTCGCCGTCGCGCTCGAACAGAAGCGGGCGGGGCCCTTCTTTCCTCTCGTAATGGTCTTGACCGGTGCCCCCCTCGCGTTCATGTTCGGTCGCCGCGGCACGACCCTGGCACTCTGTATAGGGATTGGTGCGGGGTTGGCCTTTCAAGGTATCACCAGCGGGCTACAACAGGCGGGGGAAGGCGGCTTGCTTTCTCCTCTAATCGCGGCGTGGACGCCCTCTTTTCTTTACCTGGCCGTCGGAATTTATCTGCTCACGCGCTCGCAAATCTGAATGAGCGGTCGGGGTTTAAGTCCCCGTCTCCCAACTCGAAAGGTATTCGACCTGTTCCGGGGTTAGGGAATCGATGCTGATTCCGAGCGATTGTAGTTTGAGTCCCGCGATCTCGGTGTCGACAACGTCGGGCAGCATGTGCACGCCCGGCTCGAGCTTACCCTGTTGTTTGACGAGGTACTCTACGGAGAGCGCCTGATTGGCGAAGCTCATATCCATAACGCTCGCGGGATGCCCTTCGGCTGCCGCCAGGTTAATTAGACGACCCTCCCCGAGCACTATCAAGCGCCTCCCGTTTCCCAGTAACTTATACTCTTCGGCGAAAGGGCGCACCGTCGTGGGCGGGTGGGATATCTCGCGCAGCGCGACGAGGTTTAACTCCAAGTCGAAGTGACCGCTGTTACAGACAATCGCCCCGTCTTTCATAGAGGCGAAATGCTGCCCGTCAATAACATGCCGGTTGCCAGTCACGGTGATGAAGATGTCGCCGACCTTGGACGCTTCGGCAATGGGCATGATGCGAAAGCCGTCCATCACCGCCTCGACGGCCTTGATGGGATTCACCTCCGTCACGACGACATTCGCACCCAGGCCGCGTGCACGCATCGCCACCCCTTTACCGCACCAGCCGTAGCCGACCACGACGACCGTCCTGCCGGCCAGCAGAATGTTTGTCGCGCGTATAATGCCGTCGATGGTTGACTGGCCCGTGCCGTAGCGGTTGTCGAAGAGGTGCTTCGTCTGCGCATTATTTACGGCTATGGAAGGGAAGGAGAGGACGCCGGCCTGTTCCATGGCCTGTAGGCGTATAACGCCCGTCGTAGTTTCTTCAGTGGTGCCGATAATCTCTTGCCTCTGTCCGACCCTCTCCTTGATGAGGGTCGCAACGACATCCGACCCGTCGTCAATGATGACCTGTGGATGAAAGTCCAGGGCGGTTCGCACATGCCTATTGTAAGTCTCCGTAGACTCCCCTCTGACTGCGAACACGGGGACTCCCCAATCTGCCACGAGCGACGCGGCGACGTCATCCTGTGTCGAGAGCGGGTTGGAGGCGATTAGGAGCGACTCGGCGCCGCCGGCCTGAAGTGTGCGCACAAGGTTCGCCGTCTCCGTCGTAACGTGCGCACATGCCACTAGGCGTAAGCCTCTGAGTGGTTTCTCGGCGGCAAATTTTTCCCGGATCAGGCGGAGCACAGACATCTCGCGCTCCGCCCACTCGATCCGACGCTTGCCGGCCTCGGCAAGATTAATATCTTTGACTTCAAACTCGCCTGTGCTTGCGGTGCTGCTCATTTGTCCCCCTATTTCAGTTCGTCTGCCGAGAGCTATGTAAATACTTGGAGCGCGGATAATTTCTAAATCCCGACAGCCTCCCGAAGCGTCTGAGCCCGGTCGGCGACCTCCCATGCGAAGCCTTCGTCGGAGCGCCCGAAGTGCCCGTAAGCGGCTGTTTTTCTATAGATTGGCATGCGCAAGTTAAGAGTTTCGATGATACCCTGGGGGGTTAGCTGAAACTGCTCCCTAACGAGATTGGAAAGACGGCTTTCGTTGATTCGTCCGGTTCCTCCCGTGTCTATGAGAACCGAGACGGGGTCTGCGACGCCGATTGCGTAAGCCAGTTGTACGAGGCATCTCTCCGCGAGACCAGCCGCCACGATGTTTTTGGCGATGTAGCGCGCCATATATGCCGCGGAGCGGTCAACCTTGGTGGGGTCCTTGCCTGAGAATGCGCCTCCACCGTGTGGTGCGTAGCCCCCGTATGTGTCTACGATGATTTTCCGACCGGTTAGCCCGGCATCCCCCTGTGGGCCGCCGGTTACGAAGCGGCCTGTGGGGTTGATGTGATATTTAGTGTCTTTGTCGCGCAGCTCAGAGGGGACTGTTGTATAAATCACTTCTTCGAGTATTTCTTCACGTAATTTATCATTCGTAACCTCCGGCGCATGCTGTGTGGAGATAACGACGGCGTCGATGCGGAAGGGCCTGTTGTCCCTGTACTCAACTGTGACCTGGGACTTACCGTCCGGGCGAAGATAGCTGAGAGTGTCTGAGCGCCGCACTTCGGCTAGTTTACGCGCGAGTTTGTGAGCTAATTGAATCGGAAGAGGCATCAGTTCTTCCGTCTCATTGCAGGCGAACCCGAACATAAGTCCTTGGTCGCCGGCCCCACCCGTATCCACGCCCATTGCAATGTCTGGTGACTGTCTATCCACCGCTGTTAATACCGCGCAAGTATCGCAATCGAAGCCGAACTTGGCGCGTGTATAACCGATTTCTCGAATGGTTTCACGTGCCACTTGCGAGAAATCGATCTGGGCGTTTGTGGTAATCTCGCCGGCTATTACGACGAGGCCGGTTGTGACGAGCGTCTCACATGCGACTCGACCAGTTTTATCGACCTTTAGGACAGAGTCTAGGATGGCGTCCGAGATTTGATCCGCGATCTTGTCGGGGTGACCCTCGGTCACCGATTCAGAAGTAAAGAGATAACTGCCAGAGTCGCTCAAGTGATTAGGCTCCTTGAAGTCTACTGTTAAGGTTTATGTCGGCTAAAAGACCGCGTACTCTAGCAACACGTTGTAGGGTGTGTCAAGGCTGCATTCGGAAAAATAGGGTCGGCATCCACCATCGCCCATAATATATATTATCGGACGCGCCAATTCTTCCGCCTCATCTGCCTACTTGCCAACAGCCTCAATTTTCTATAAAACCAAACCACTCTGCACTGAAAGCGCAGAGGTTGTATCAGGAATGAAATCCCTCTTCGGGCGAGGCCCGCCGTTCCTTCGGTCGCCGTGCTATTCGGCCGAGCGAAGGTGTGTAGCAACTGAAAGTCTTGCGCCGAGAGCGCATAGCTTTGAACTAGCGTGCCGGAACAATGAACATTAAAATCGAAAATCTTTCGGGCCGTAGCAGCCTCCCGAAACGCACTGAGCAAATCATAAACAGCATGGTGGCTACGATTCCCCGCGAGCATCTTCGCGGCATTGAGCGCATCCGGTTCGTAGATTCGATAAGGGACCCCCGAGTCCGTAATGATCAAAAATTTGCCACGAAGCTTCCCGGACTATATTACCCGAAGCAAGGGGCTAAGCAAGCCCGGATAGAGATCGCTTTAGACGTTTTATTACCTAAGGAGGGGCCGCTTCACAAAAAAATACTCCCACGACTCTCATTTAAAGCGAATATGGCAGCGGTTATTTTCTCACTCGTAGGGCAACACCTTTTTTTAACTTTACGTCACTCTGTTAGGAAAGGTCAGCTGGAGCCTTTTATAAGGGATTATACGGAAAAGCAGTTAAAGAGATGGAATGAAAAGGAACACGGCTTTCGGGCGCGTATTTTCAAACCCATTCAGCCGACGCTCGAGCGTTGGGCTCGCTCCCTCCAGCGTCGCGCTAAAAAAGGCCCGCGTACATAAAGATGCCGAAGGACAGCACTATTGATTAAGACCGCCTTTCTCAAGGTAGTCAATTAGCGCTTGTAAAGCGCTAATTATTTCAGAATTTTCTGCAACCGGCTTTTCAAATCGGATTTCCGCTTTGAAACCTTCTTCCGGTAAGTAATATTTGAATATAAACGGCTTCGAAGGGACTTTATCTCCGACAGCATCACCAATGATTTGTCGTGTTCGCTTGGCCGTGCGAAGATCATCCCGCGTCAGACCTTTTCCCGCTATATCCTTAATCATCCGACGCATGGAAGTTAAGTCCGGCTGACGTACCACTTGAAGTAGAAGTGATTTAACATGAATGTCGGCGAGACGACATTCCTCACGTATCTCTTCAGGTATTGCGGCTAACGAAAGCGCCTCTGTGACCGTGCTCCTGCTCTTCCCTACCTTCCTTGCCGCTTCTTCATGTGTGTACCCATAACGATGACACAAAGCCGCCAGCCCGTCGGCCTCTTCCCAAGGGGTCAGATCCTTTCTCTGCATATTTTCGATGAGCGCAATCTCAGCCACCCCCTGTTCATCCACTTCCAACTCAATGCACGGGACTTCGCGCAACCCGGCGGCCTTGGCAGCTCGCCATCTTCGCTCGCCCGCTATAATCATCCACCTCCCTTTTACCCTTGAGGAAGTAACAAGAAGCGGCTCCAAAACTCCCCTCTCTTTAACGGAAAGTATCAACTCAGATAGATCACCGATGTCGACTCTCGGTTGACCCGGGTTAGGGTCGAGAAGTTCGACTGTGATTAGTCTGCCAATCGAAGCCGGGGTTTGACTGGCAAGCTCCTCCACATAGTGCGCATCATGCCGCATACGTATTCCAGCAGGGAGTCCCCTCTTAGACACGACCCATCACCTCGTCACAAAGTTTAGAATATTCGTAAGCTCCGGAAGATTGCGGGGCGAAGGTGAAGATTGATTCCCTATAAGCCGGAGCTTCTTCCAAGCGGACGCTCTTTGTAATTACGGTCTCAAACATCTGGGAGCCGAAAACTCCTCTGATCTGCTCATAAACTTCGCGCGCGAGCGTCGTCCGCTTATCAAATAAGGTTACGACGACGCCCAGCACGCGTAAATCCGGGTTCGGGCGCGCTTTTACCTTCTCGATGGTTTCGAGAAGATCGTCAGTCCCTTCCAGTGCGTAAAAAGAAGATTGGATCGGGATAAGTACGTGCGTAGAAGCAACAAGCGCGTTAACCGTTATCAGACCCAAGGTGGGCGGAGTGTCTATAAACACAAGGTCATATTTATCACGCATTAACTCAAGACGGTCTTTCAGACGAAAGGGGGCGTCAAAATCACCGACGAGCTTGGACTCTAATTTAGCCAGATTAATTCTCGAAGGAATAATATCCAAATCTTTTATCGAGGTTTGATAGATACAATCAGATATATCCTTCTCTCCATCAACCATCATTTCATACGCAGATTTATAGATGGATTGGGGGTCAAGGAATGAAATAGAACTGTTACCCTGCGGATCAAGATCAAGTAGAAGAACGCGCCGTCCCCTTTGGGCAAACGCGGCGGCAAGGTTAATTGTGGTGGTAGTCTTGCCTACCCCGCCCTTCTGGTTAGCGATTGCGATGATGATACTCAACGGTCGTGCTTCCAGTCTATTCGAACGGGGACGCCGGGATTACATAGGCAAATCCCCTGCCTCGCCGATTACATCGGGCCATTCCTCATCCGCCGAAGAAGTGGCCTCCTCCTCGCCGCCCGAGACGGTGTTGCGCGAGGCACGTATCACCTCCTCGTTGACGAAGATCGGGCAGTCGGCCCGAAGGGCCAACGCAATCGCGTCGGAAGGGCGTGCGTCGATCATGATCGCGTCGCCGTTATGACCCCTCATCACGATCACGGCGAAAAATGTGTTGTCACGGAGGTCTGTGACGATCACACGCTCGACGCTCGCCCCCATCTCCAAAATAATGTTTCTCAGGAGGTCATGAGTCATCGGCCTCTGGGGCGAAATTTTTTCAATCTCGAGCGCGATGGCGTTCGCCTCAAAAGCCCCGACCCAGATCGGTAACATCGTCTCGCTGTTCACATCTTTTAGAATAATTATCGGAGTACTGCTACTCGGGTCCATCATCAGTCCTCTGATTTTCACTTCGATTTCCATGGTATATTTAATCACACCCCTTTTTTCTACATCGCCCCCAGAAACTCACCGTAGAGGCTGTGCGGCTTAGCCTCCGTCACACGCACCCTGACCAGTCTCCCCACGAGGCCCGAAGTCCCCCGAAAATTTACGACCTTGTTACACGCCGTGTGCCCGGTCATGTCAACAGACGCCCTCGCACTCGCCCCCTCGACGAGCACGGTCACCTCAGACCCGACGTATGAATTGTAGATTCCCTCTTGAACGCTCGTCTGTAACCTTTCCAGGGTTATAAAGCGGCTCGCCTTCTCCGACGCGGAGACGGAATCAGTTAACCTGGCCGCGGGAGTCCCTTTCCTTTCCGAATACTTAAATATATATAACCCGTCAAATCTGCACCGCTCGACCAGCCCCAGTGTGTCCGCAAAATCCTCCGCGGTTTCACACGGAAAACCGACGATGATATCGCTCGTCAGTGAAATCCTCCGGCGCGCGTTTTTAATCGTCTCCACATGCTTCCAATAGTCTTCAATTTGATGCCCGCGGCGCATGGCGCGAAGCACGCGGTTACTTCCTGTCTGGACGGGCAGATGGATCCAGTTACAAAGATTTTCATTCTCCTCTATGGCACCGACGATGTCCGGATGAAAATCCCTCGGAAACGAGGTGGTAAACTTAATCCGCGGTATCCCCGTTGAAGCCACCGCGCGAAGCAACTTGGAAAAAGGGGTGGCCCCGGAGAATTTTTCTAAGCCGTCAACGGCCTTCGGGCGATAGCTATTAACATTTTGCCCGATGAGTTGAACTTCCTTATACCCCAGGTCGGACAGATGTCTGACTTCGGTAACAATTTCGGCTGCAGTCCGACTACGCTCCCGGCCTCTCGAATATGGAACAATACAGTAAGTACAGAATTTGTTACAACCTTCAATGACGGGTACAAATGCTATGTGCTTAGAGTGGCGCTCGACCGGCGAAACATCCCACACTTCCGTCTCCTGACGGATGCCGAGATCAGACACACGCTCTTCGCCATCTTCGACGCGCTCAAGCAGTTCAGGAATCCTGTCGGTGGCCCCCGTGCCGATCACAAACCTCACGGGCGGCGAGCTGTCAAAGACGGCCCGGCCTTCGAGTTGCGCCACACATCCCATTATCCCGATCAAGGGCTGCTTCCCAGCTCTCTCCCGCCGAACATGGTTAATCCTTTGGAAGACTTTCCGTTCCGCCTTCTCTCGAACAGAACAGGTGTTGAAGATAAGGACATCTGCGCCTTCGGAGGAGTCTGTCAACTCATATCCGGCAGAGCGTAACCTCGTCGCCGCGCGCTCCGAGTCTGCGACATTCATCTGACAACCAAAAGTCTCTATGTAAACGCTTTTTTTTCTCACAAAAATACCTCGTGAAGTGTAACAGAAGCACCTCGGCCCTCGCGAGTAATGCTCTCAGAATCTTCGAGGTCCAATCCGGCGAATGATGATCACTAAAAGTTGTTGCAGACTCTTAACATCTGACGAGAGGTAAAGTGTGTGCCGATTTTGGCGGCCCGCCCGTCCATCCAAATCAGAATCAGATTTGGCTTCGAAGGGATCGTCCTTATAAAGACCACCTCTACCACATCAAGCCCCCGGAATTTTCAAACCCAAAAGACCTTAACTTATTATACCGTAGCCTTAACCTCTCCACGGGTGTTAACTCAAGCGCGTCGCCCAGGGCCTTCTCAAGTGCGCCGTCAAACGCTTTGGCCGCTTCATCGAAAGAAGTATGCGCCCCTCCGACCGGCTCTGATATGATCCCGTCGATGATTTTTAACTCTAAAAGGTCACCCGCAGTCAGACGAAGCGATTCGGACGCGCGAGGGGCTTCGGCGGAGTTTTTCCACAAGATTGCAGCACACCCTTCGGGCGAAATAACCGAGTAGATGGAATTCTCAAACATGAGGACCGCGTCGCCCACGCCGATGGCCAGCGCCCCGCCCGACCCCCCCTCCCCGATGATTACGCTGATGATCGGCACCGAAAGTGTTGCCATTGAAAAAAGGCTATGCGCGATAGCCTCTGCCTGCCCACGCTCTTCGGCATCAATACCCGGATACGCGCCGGGGGTATCAATCAAACAGACTATAGGCCGTCCAAATTTTTCCGCGTGTTTCATGGCGCGGATGGCCTTGCGATATCCCTCCGGCTTGGACATCCCAAAGTTTCTGAGTCGCCTTTGTTTTGTGTCCCTACCCTTCTGTTGACCAATAACAAAGATTTCCCACTTCTTGTATTTGGCAAATCCACAGATGACTGCCGGGTCGTCCGCAAACCTCCGGTCGCCATGTAGTTCAATAAAATTAACGAAAAGCCTTTCTATGAAATCCCACGCGTAAGGTCGTTCAGGATGCCGGGCAATTCTTACGTGATCGAAGGCATTCCCCGAGGGCAGTATCTCCCCATTATTCTGAGTTTGCATGACAGACCTCCCTTGTAATGAGCGCGCCGGAACAACTCTTTGACAGATTTTGAGAAAAGAAAATAATTTTCCCGGCGAGATTTTCCATCATTGCCATGGACTATTGCTACTCTCGGGTATTTATATTAAGCAAACGCTTAATATAAATACATTGCTTAAATCCCCGATCCTCGTCCCTCCCGTAGTCACTCGGATATAGTATTCTCGGAGGATAGAAGTTACGTCGCTTCCTTAACCAATCCTCCTCTTCATTCCCACTCAATCGTGCTTGGAGGCTTTGAACTAATATCGAAGACCACGCGATTAATTCCACGCACCTCGGAAACTAAACGGGATGAAATCCTTCCCAAAACATCATGCGGTAAGCGCGCCCAATCGGCAGTCATTCCATCGATACTTGTTACCGCCCTGACGGCGACAACCCGCTCATATGTTCTGAAATCCCCCATCACTCCTACGGTAGATACAGGCAAGAGCACGGGGAAAGCTTGCCACACGCTCCCGTATAGATTGGCAAGCTTTAACTCTTCTTCGACGATACGATCCGCGGCCCGGATCAGTTTAAGGTGATCGTGGTTGACTTCTCCTAATATACGTACAGCCAAGCCGGGGCCCGGGAAAGGGTGGCGGGTTAAAAAATCTTCAGGGATGCCGAGTTCACGCCCGATCACACGCACTTCATCTTTGAAGAGTTCACGAAGGGGTTCTATTAGTTTGAGGTTCATTCTTGCAGGTAATCCGCCGACGTTATGATGGCTCTTGATCACTGCCGAGGGGCCCCGGACCGAAGTTGATTCGATAACATCCGGGTACAACGTCCCCTGAACTAGGCTCTCCACGCCTCCTATCGCCCTCGCCTCTTTTTCAAAAACCTCTATAAAAATTCTTCCGATCCGCCGCCTTTTCTCTTCGGGATCGATTACGCCATCGAGCGCTTTTAGAAACAGCTCGCACGCGTTAACGCCGACGACGTTCAGAGACATTTTCCGTTTGAACAAGGAAATCGTGGATTCAAATTCACCCTCTCGTAAAAGACCCGTATCAACAAAGATGCACGTCTGTCGCTCGCCTATGGCCTCGTGCACGAGTGCCGCCGCCACTGTAGAATCTACCCCTCCTGATAAGCCGCAGATGACTTTTTCATCCCCGGCCAAGGCACTAATTGTTTTAATCTGCTCCGAAATAATGGCACTCGGAGACCAGTCGGCTTTCACCCGACATACGTTAAAAAGGAAGTTCTGTAATATTTGCTTACCGAATGGAGTGTGTGCTACTTCGGGATGAAATTGTACCCCGAATATGCGCCTGCTTAAATCCTCGAAGGCGTTAAGCGCATCGCTGGAACGAGCAGTGACGTGAAAACCAACCGGCACTCGGTTTACTTGATCCCCATGACTCATCCAAACATCAATTTCTCCGGGTAGCCCCCTGAAAATAGGGCTGTCCGGGTCTGTCACGACAAGCCGTGCGTACCCATACTCCCTATTGCTTGAGGGCTGAACTTGGCCGCCTAACTCAAAGGCAATGATCTGCAGCCCGTAGCATATTCCGAATATCGGGCACACGAGCCTGCCAAGAATGTCTGAAGAAAGTTTTGGCGCGTCATCGTCATAAACCGAAGCGGGGCCGCCGGATAAAATAACCCCTTTCGGATTGCGTGAAAGAATGACTTCTAAGGAAGTATTATAAGGTAGTATTTCGCAATACACGCTGGACTCCCGAATACGGCGTGCGATCAACTGCGTGTATTGAGAGCCGAAGTCTATAATTATTATCCTGTCGTGGGAATTAGAATGGGCGCTCAAGGGTTTATGCCTCCCGCTGTAGATTCGCCTGCCCTCGCGGCGGACGTTTATTTTTATCATAATAGCAGAGCAGTTTATAACTTTTGCATCGCCGCCAGTTAGTGCCGGCGAAGGCCCCGAACTGAACTCATATGGACTCTGTTGCCAACCTAATCCGCGCGAAAACCTCCCTGATACTACTGACAGTGACTCTTGTAACTTTTTTTTGCGCATTCACTCTGGCTCAAGATCAGGTCACCCTGTCGAAGCCGCTTCATTTGCGATGGTCTTTTGAAACAAACGGAACAGACAATATAACACCGGCCTCGGATGAGGGGATGATTTATGTACCGCTCAGTGACGGTGTCGTCGTCTCATTACAGGTAGCAGACGGCGAGCTTTTCTGGAAGAGCGAAATCGGAGGAGGAATATCGGCCTCCCCCGTCGCGGACACCAGAGGCGTCTATGTCGCTTCTGAAAGCTCCCAGCCCCCCAACAGTCCATACCCACAGGCCACGGGCGCGTTGCGGGCTTTAAGTCGCCAGAGCGGAGTGACGATGTGGATGCGGACATTGCCGTCCCCCTTTCGGGGGGCGTTAATATCTAATCAATCAATCCTCTTCGGCGGGACTTCAGACGGGCGGCTTTACGCCATAAAAAAAGAGAGCGGAGAAATTTTGTGGGTAAAATATAATTCATCGCCTTTCAATTCTTCCCCGGTTTTGAGTGGAAATTCTTTGTACGTGGGCGATGGGGTGGGCAACCTGCTGGCGGTAGAGCAAACAACGGGTCAAACGCTCTGGCGTTATCGGACGCATAGAGCTTTGGACAATCCTGTAGTGGTAATCGAAGGGAGCGTCTTCGCGGGGTCGCGAGATGGATCCGTCTATGCCGTTAATGAATCCACTGGTCGCCTGAGGTGGCGCGTGCGGACGGGGGCGGCGGTGCAGTCAATCGTGGCTGCGGGAAAGTGCCTGCTGGCAACGTCCCTGGATAATTTCGTCTACTGCCTTTCGCCTCAGCGCGGAGTAAGGCTCTGGAAATACCGTCTGGCCGGCAGAGCCTTGGCCCGACCACTCGTCTTAAACGACAGCGCCCTCGTCACCCCCCTCGTCGGTGACGAGGGGGTAATTCTCAGTCTTCAGGACGGAAAGAAAGTTAACAGCATTTACGTAGGAGAAGATAATAATACCGGCGCTTCCCCGCTTCTCTCCGGCAATTTGATTTTACTCACGACGCGAAAAGGGCTGCTCGCTTTCTCCAGCCAGGCGATAACGGCCACGGCACAAGACTAACCTCCGGCTCGGGCGAGCGTAGGAGCGCGGTCACTGCCCTTCCTTCGGGCGGCGCACTTGAAACAGAGAGGCCAGGCGAGAGAGTGGCCCGTGCAGGACGTATGCAGCGACTATCGCGAGGAGGACGTATCTCGAAAAGAGCCAGAGGAGCATCCCGGCGGCGGCGATCAACGGCATCGCTTTTATCGTGCTCCGATTGCCGGCGCCGACGGTCTTGAAACTTGAGTAGCGAATGGTGCTGACCATCAGCGCGGCGAGGGTCGCGACCAGTGCCATCAAAAGGGTGCTGTAGAGGTAAGAGCTTTCGAAAGAGACGAGCGGGCGCGGCGAAAAGTGGACGACGGCGGCGAGCAGTCCGGCGGCCATCGGGATGGGCAGCCCCACGAAGTTTTTCTTGTCAACCTTCGCAGTCCCCTCGGCGAGTGTGCGCGGGCGCGACGCCTGCACGTTAAATCTCGCGAGGCGGAACGCCCCGCAGATGAGGAACATGAAAGACAGGAACCAGCCGAGCTTATCTAGCTGGCTTTCCCAGCCTGTCTGCAGAACGCCGCGCTGGAGTTGCGACCCGGCCTGGAACGCCGAGCCGTAGCCCCACGCGTACACCAAAACCGCCGGCGCTATCCCGAACGTCAAAACGTCGGCAATCGAGTCGAATTGAATCCCGATCTCGGTGGTGGTCTTCGTGAGCCTCGCGATCCTGCCGTCGAGGGCGTCGAAGAGTATGGCCCAGCCTATGGCCCTCGACGCGTTGTCGAATTGCTCCGTCGCCCGCAACAGATCGACCGCGCCCGGTTTCAGTAGCTGGAAGCCGCGCATGACGGCCATGACCGCGTAATAGCCCATGCCTATGTTCGCCGCCGTGAAGGCGGACGGGAGGAGGTAGAGACCTTTTTTCAGGCCCTTCCTTTCCCTCGTCTCAACCGAGGGCACAGGCTCCCTGAGCGGCGCGTTACCGGCCATCGCCCAACCTCCCGATGACTGTGGCCCCGCCGCGCACGCGCGCGCCGACGCACACCTCGATTTCCACCTCCGCGGGCAGCACGAGGTCAGTCCGCGACCCGAACTTTATCAGGCCGAAGCGCTCGCCCAACTCCAGGCGGTCGCCGGGTCGCTTCCAGCAGACGATTCTCCGCGCCAGGATTCCCGCGACCTGCTTGCAGACGACCGTCAAGCCCTCCCCTCGGATCGTCAGCGCGTTCTGCTCGTTGAAGAGGCTCGCGTCTTCTCTGGTCGCGCTCTTGAAGCGCCCGCGCGTGTAGGTCACGTCGCTCACGACGCCGGCTATCGGCGAGCGGTTGATGTGCACGTCGAAGGGCGAGAGGAAGATGCTGACGACGCTCGGAGACCGAGGGTCTCCGGGCGAGAGTTTCTCGACGCGCGTCACGCGCCCGTCCGCCGGCGCGACCACGAGTCCGGCCCCGCCCGGAACGACCCGCTCCGGGTCGCGGAAGAAGTAGGCCATGAAGGCCGCGATGAGCAGAAGCAGCGCCGCCGCCCACCAGACGCCCAGAAGCCCGGACGCCAGGGCCGCGACCAGCGGGGTAAGAACCCACGGATAACCTTCTCTCGTCATCGCCTCATTCGAGTCCGGCGGGCGTTCGGACGCGCGCGCCTCCGAAGATTTTCCCGCCTAACGGAAACGGGGGCGCGCTTTGCAAACTTGACGCGTCCCCCGTCCACTAAAAAACCTGGGAGTGCCTCGCAAACGCCACTTCCGAAGCGCCGCGGGCCGCACATCAGTGCGCGGTACTCTCCGCCTTCTGGTGTCTTAACATGATTGCCTGCATCTGATCTTTAACGGCCAGCTTCTTCTTCTTGAGCGTGATCTCTTCCAGTTGCTCCTCGTCGCTCGGGTACTGGAGCGAAGACAATTCGCTGAGGCGCTGTTCGTAGCGCCCGTGTTCCCGCGCCAGCTCGCGGAACTCCGGGTCAATCGCGATCAACTGCTCCTTGAGGCTGTCCGTGCTTGTAATTTCCATGGCGGAAGAATCTCCTTTCAGATGCGTGGGTCGGAGTGGTCTTAAAAAATGGCGCGTTCGCTCCGGGTTCGTGCGTCCGCGCTTGTGGCCTTAGTCTCGCGGGAAAATGTTAGCCCAATTCCCGAACCCTTTCAAGCCTTTGGCACCAGCGGCCTGGTCATTATCAACGCGTCCTCGACCGGCCCCTTGTAGTATTTCCGGCGCTCGCCCACGATCTTAAACCCCAGGCGCTCGTAGAGGCCGAGCGCCGCGGCGTTGCTCGCGCGCACTTCGAGGACGGCGAGGCGCGCGCCGCAATGCGCGCCGAGGTCGAGACACGTGCCGAGGAGCGCCCTTCCGACGCCGAGGCGGCGCAACTCCGCGCGGACGCCGATGTTGTTTATGTGTAGCTCTTCGGCGCTGACGCGCGCGGCGGCGAAGCCTACGAGCCGCCTCCCCGTCGAAGGGTCGGGCGGCTCGCGCCGAGCCGCCAGCATGACGGCCTCCGGCTTCGAAAGCTCTGCGCGGTATGCCTCCCAGCCCCACTGGCTCAGGCCCGTGGACTCCTCGATCTCGACGACCTCCAGAAGGTCGTGCTCGCACATCGGGACGATGACGCACCCCGCCCCCTCAAGCTCCAACTTCAGCCTCGCGCGTGACATTAACCCCTCATCTCCGCATCCGAAGCCCTGACGTAGAGCGCCCTCACGTCATCCGCCCCGCCCCCGCCCGTGTAATTCAACTGGCCGAGCGCCGCCACGTCCGCGGCCAAAGCATCTCTAGTCTGTACGAGCATCCACTCGTCGCTTGCCGGCGACGCCGAAGAGTCCGCGGCCTCTATAAATTTTTGGCCGGACGATTCCGCCGCCTCGCGTATCACCTCGAGGTACTTGAACGCGCCGCCGCCCGCCCACTTGATCCCGCCGCCGAGCAGCTTCGCCCTTTCCACAAACAGCGCGGGACGGACGTGTGTCGGCCCGCCTTGCTCCGTGACGACGCCCCCGCGCGTGACACGTAGGAGTTTGCGCGAACACCTCGCCCCGCCCGGCGGGTATCAACGCCAACAGACGCTCCGCGGGCCGCGCCGCGTGCGCCAGCGCGTGCAGCGTCGGGACGCCGACGAGCGGCTTCCCCAACGTCACGGCCAGGGCCTTCAACGTCGCGAGGCCGGAGCGCAGGCCCGTGAAGCTCCCAGGCCCGTTGGCCGCTGCGAACAGCTCGACATCTTCGAGCCGGACGCACGCCTCTGCGAGCGCGCGGTCAATGTCTTCGAGGACGCCCGCGGCGGCCAAACCCTCGCGCGGCTCGCTCTGGCGCAGCGCGAACGGCCTCCCGCCGCGCGCGACCGCAGCGCTCCGCATCTGCGTCGCCCTCTCCACGCTCAAAGTCAGGAGGCCGCCACGCGCACGCGCGTCGCGCGGGACAGGCGCGCCCTCTTCGCCCACAGGGTTTTTAAGAAAGCTGTCGTTTGACACGTCGCGTTTTGTCGCGAGATTATAGGCGTGGTGCACAACCCAAATCAATTATGAGTCGCCGAAGAGTGCTCTCAAAGGTGTCTGCATGAGTCTTCGTGTCGGAATTTTAACGGGCGGCGGCGACTGCCCCGGCCTGAACGCCGTCATCCGTGCGGTCGTCAGGCGCGCCACCCTTGAGGAGGACGCCGAGGTGCTCGGCGTGTCGAACGGCTGGCGCGGGTTGATCGAGGACGACCTGAAGCCTCTGACGCGCAGCTCCGTCGCCGGGATTCTGCCGCGCGGCGGCACCATCCTCGGAACCTCGCGCACGAACCCGAACGACGGCGACGACTTCCCCGAACGCATCCGCGCCACATGGGAGAGTCACCGCCTCGACGCGCTCATCGTCGTCGGCGGCGAGGGCACGCTGCGCGCCGCGCGCGACATGTGGCACGAGCACGGCCTCCAGCTCGTCGGCGTGCCCAAAACGATTGACAACGACCTCGACGGCACGGACTTCCCCTTCGGCTTCGACACCGCCGTCAACACCGTGATGGAGGCCGTCGACCGACTCCACTCGACCGCCGAGTCGCACCACCGCATCATGGTCATCGAGGTGATGGGCCGCAACTCCGGCTGGATCGCCGCCTACGGCGGCATTGCGGGCGGCGCGGACGTCATACTCGTCCCCGAACACCCCTTCCGCATCTCCCGCGTCTGCGAGCTGCTGCGCCACAGGGAGCGCCAGGGCAGCGCCTTCTCCATCATCGTCGTCGCCGAGGACGCGCACCCGCACCCGGACGAGGACTTTCTCGACGCGGAGGCTAAGGAGCAGATTTACCGCCACGGTCGGCTCGGCGGCATCGGCCTCTACCTCGCACGCGAGATCGAGCGCCAGACCGACATAGACACGCGCCATGCCAGCCTCGGCTACACGCAGCGCGGCGGCTCCCCTTCGGCCTTCGACCGCGTGCTCGCCACGCGCTTCGGCGTCCGCGCCTTCGAGATGGTGCTCGAACGGCAGTGGGGGCAGATGGCCGCGCTGCGCTGCAACAAGGTCGTCAGCGTCCCCCTCGACGACGCCGTGCGGAAGATCAAAAGACTCGACGACGAGATTTACCGCGTCGCCGAAGTCTTCTTCGGCTAAGAAAGTGATGAGTGATGAGTAAAGACAAAGTGCTTTAACTCATCACTCATCACTCATTATTCATCACTCATCACTCGCCGCCGTTTTCGTCTTCCGAGACTATCTTCTCCTTTATCTCGGCTTCCATCTTCTCGCTTTTGATGTCCAGCCGAAGTCGGTTGTATAGACTCATGTACTGGTTCGCCACCCAGACGAGCGCGAACCCGCCCACCAGGTAGCCGCGCCAGTCGTCGTAGAGGAGGTGAAAACGCGTGACGGCGATGAAGAAGACCGTCACGTAGTGGCTGAAGCAGTACTCGCAGGTGAAGAGGTAGAAAAACTTTCTCTCCCACCAGCGGCGGCAGCCGTTGCTCTTCCTGACGCAGAAATTGCGCGGCTCGCGGAAAACCTCCTCGTGCGTCACCGTCCAGGCGACGCAGGCGACGGGCAACGAGAGCAGAAAAAGCGCGACGATCTGCGAACCCAGGCTCATCGCAAGCTCGACTCCGGGGCAGCCTCCGACTCGCGCAAACTCTCATCTAACGCTGTCACGGTTTTATCCCGAAGCGTTGAAATTCATGCGCCGTCCCGTCGCCCGCGCCCCCCGAAAGGGCCTCGGCCCGCGCGACCCGCGCGTCGTGCCTTTCCGACCTATCTGTGGTAGCTTTGAACGCGAATCCGCTGCGAAGAGAACCCGTCTCTCACGCAGGCTTTGGGCCGAATGACTACTAACCAGAGCGCCACGCCCATGCTGCGGCAGTACCAGGAGCTGAAGCGGCAGCACCCCGGCACGCTCCTCTTCTTCCGCCTCGGCGACTTCTACGAGCTGTTCTTCGAAGATGCCATCACGGGCGCGCGCGAGCTTGAGATAACCCTGACGGCGCGCCACAAGGAGCGCGGCCAAGCTATCCCCATGTGCGGCGTGCCCCACCACTCGGTCGCCGGCCACGTCGCGCGCCTCATACGCAAAGGCTACCGCGTCGCCATCTGCGAGCAGACGGAAGACCCCTCGAAGACCAAGAAGCTCGTGCGCCGAGAGGTCGTGCGCGTCATCACGCCGGGGACGGCCGTGGACCCGAACCTGGTCGAGGCCAAAGAGACGGTCTTCCTCGCGGCGGTCTGCGGCGCGGGCGAACAGATGGGCGCGGCCTTCCTCGACCTCTCGACCGGAGAGTTCCGCGCGACCGAAGTGTGCGGCCCCGAAGCCTGGGCGCGCGTCCGCGCCGACATCGAATCCTACGCGCCGCGCGAACTGCTCTTCCCCGTCTCGCTCGCGCCGCTCGTCAAAGACACTTACGCGGGGCGCGGCGCGCGCACAGCGCCTCCCCCACTCTCGAATGAACCGCAGAGTGAGAACGCGCCCCTCGCGCGCATCACGCCCTCCGAGCACGCCGCATCGGCGGGCGACGCCGTCGCACTCACGCCGCTCGACGAATGGCTCTGGGAGCCGACCTCCTGCGCTTCCTTGCTGCTCGAACAGTTCGGCGCGCGCACGCTCGAAGGCTTCGGGCTGGGCGGCAAGATCGCGGCGGTGTGCGCCGCCGGCGCGTGCCTTCGCTACGCGCGCGAGACGCAGCGCGCCGCCGCCGCGCACGTCACCGACATCACCTTCTTCGAGACGCACGACCACCTCGTCCTCGACGCCGTCACCTGCCGCAACCTCGAACTCTTCGACTCGCAGGGGCCGAACGCGCGCGGCGCTTCCCTGCTCGCCATACTCGACGCCACCGAGACGGGGATGGGCGCGCGCCTGCTTCGCTCCTGGATGCAGCGCCCATCTGTTCGCCGCGGCGAGATCGAGTCGCGCCTGGCGGCGGTCGAAGACCTGCACCGCTCGCAGATTTTGCGCGACCGCGTGCGCAAGCTTCTGCGCGAAGTCTCCGACCTCGAACGCCTGACGGGCCGCATCAACATGGGCACGGCCACGCCCCGCGACCTCTGCGCCCTCCGACGTTCCCTCAATCAAGTCCCTTCAATCCGTCAGGCGTTATCGGATGCGGGGGCGTCCTTGCTCCAAATCATCGTCGAGAACGCAGACGAGTTGCCGGACGTGCGCGATCTTATCGAGCGCTCAATCGGCGACGACCCGCCCGTCAACTTCTCCGAAGGCGGCGTCGTCCGCGAGGGCTTCGACCCGGAGCTTGAAGAGCTGCGCTCCATCAGCCGCGACGCCAAGCAGACTATCGCCACGCTCGAAGCGCGCGAGCGCGCGCGCTCCGGCATACAGTCCTTGCGCATCCGCTTCAACAACGTCTTCGGCTACTTCATCGAAGTCTCGAAGTCGGCGGCGGCGCGCGTCCCCTCGGACTACGAGCGGCGGCAGACGCTCGCCAACGCCGAGCGCTTCACGACTCCGGAGTTGAAAGGTTGGGAGCAGAAGGTTCTCGGAGCGGAAGGGCGCATACTCGAAATCGAGACGCGCATCTTCGGCGAGGTGCGCGCGCGTGTCGCGCAGGAGACGCGCCGGCTTCAGGCGACTGCGCGCGCCCTCTCCATCCTCGACGCGCTTGCCTCGCTCGCCGAGGTCGCCGCCCGGCGACGCTACCGCCGGCCAGTCCTGCACGACGGCGACGAGTTGGAGATCAAGGCCGGTCGCCATCCCGTCATAGAGGCCATCGGCGGCGGGCCGTTCGTCCCGAACGACCTCTACATGAACAACTCGACCGACCGCCTGCTCATCATCACAGGCCCGAACATGGGCGGCAAGTCAACGCTCCTGCGGCAGGCGGCCCTCATCGCTCTCTTGGCGCAGATGGGTTCGTTCGTCCCCGCGGAGCACGCGCGCCTCCCTGTCTTCGACCGCATCTGGACACGCGTCGGAGCAAGCGACGACCTCTCTCGCGGTCGCTCGACCTTCATGGTCGAGATGACGGAGACCGCCGCCATCCTCCACAACGCCGGCCCGCGCTCGCTCGTCCTCCTGGACGAGATCGGGCGCGGCACCGCGACCTTCGACGGACTCTCAATCGCCTGGGCCGTAGCCGAGCACCTGCACGACTCGCCGGAGCATGCCGCGAAGACCATCTTCGCAACCCACTACCACGAGTTGACCGAGCTGGCCGAGCGCCTGCCCGGCGCGCAGAACTACCGCATCCGCGTGGCCGAGCGCGAGGGCGAGGTCATCTTTCTCTACCGCGTCGAGCGCGGTCGCGCGTCGAAGTCTTACGGCATTGAGGTGGCGCGGCTCGCGGGCCTGCCGCCCTCGGTTCTCACGCGCGCCCGCGACGTTCTGTCGAGGCTCGAACGCTACGAGTTGGACGTGTTCGCCGAAGAGGTCGGCGGCGGAAAGGAGCTTGAAGTGGACGGCGAACGCGATACGACGGAGTCGTCCGCCGCTTCCCCTGCGGGGGCGGACGACGCGGACGCACTGGGCCGCGCGGCCACGCGCGCGGGGCGGCGCGCGCTCGCGACCCAGTTCACGCTCTTCGACTCGGTCAACCGGAGTCTCCTTGACGAGCTTCGCGGCGTTGATGTAGAAACGCTCACGGCGGAAGAAGCGCGCCAACTCCTCCTCGGCTTGAAGAACCGACTCGCCTGAAGGCGAATCGTTGTTACAAAGGAAGAGCGCATCCACTACATGACTGATTTCCAAACCCTTCAGTCGCTCCCACTCGAACAGCAAATCGGACAACTGCTCTACATCGGACTTCCGGGCGCGCAGCTCGACTCGGAAGCGCGCTCGCTCGTCGAGTACGTCTCGCCCGGCGGCGTCATCGTCTTCGGTCGAAACGTCGCCGCGCCGGAGCAGTTGCGCGCCCTGCTCGACGGCGTCCGCCAGCTCTTAACCGTCGAGCCACTGCTCGGCATTGACCAGGAGGGCGGACTCGTCGACCGCCTCCGCAAAATCTTCACGCCGATGCCCGCCGCGCGCGTCATACGACAGCACGGCGACCTGGCGGGCGCGCGCGCACACGGTCGCATCACGGGCGAGGTCTTGCGCCTCCTCGGCTTCAACATGAACTTCGCGCCCGTCATGTCCATCATGACGGAAGACCGCGACCTTCTGTCGAACGGCCTCTACTCGCGCTCCTACGGTCGCTCGCCCGGCGAAGTCCTCGGCTACACGATGGTTTACCTGCGCGGCCTGCAACGCGCCGGCTGCCTGGGCTGCGCCAAGCACTTCCCCGGAATCGGCGCGGGCGAGGTGGACACACACGAGGAGATGCCCGTCATACGCCTCACGCACGACGACCTTCTGGCGCAAGACCTCGCGCCCTACATCGAGCTGTTCCAGCGCGAGGACAACATGGTCAAGGCCGTCATGGTCAGCCACGGCGGGTTCCCCAACATAGACATCCACCGCGGCCTCGCCGGAGGCCGCCTCGTCCCCGCCTCGATCAACCCGCACATCGTCACAGACCTTCTGCGCGAGGAGTTGGGCTACGGCGGCCTGGTCGTCACGGACGACCTTGAGATGGGGGCCATCGCCAAGCACTCCGAGATCGAGGAGGCCGCGCTGCGCGCCGTCGAGGCGGGCGAGGACATGATTCTCGTCTGCGCGCGGCCCGCCATCATCCGCCGCGCCTACGACGCGCTGCTGAAGGCTGCGCGCGACGGCGGGCTGACGCGCGAGCGCATCGAGATGTCGCTCAGGCGCATCGCCGCCTTCAAAGCCCTGACGCAGCCGCCGCTCCCCTTTGACCCCAGGCGCTTCCAGGAGCTTTCGATGGAGGTGGCCGAACTCAACCGCAAACTGAACTACGCCTACGGAGGGAAACTCTGATGCCTTCACGAAAAATCGTCCTCGCAGTAATCGCCTTGTCCGCCGCCTTGCTCGCTCTGCTCGCGGGCTGCCGCGGCACGGCGAGGACGCAGTTCGTGACCGTCCTCGACACAGACCCGGCGACGCTCGACCCGCTCGACGGCACGGACGCCGCGAGCGAGCGGTTGCGCCAGTTGGTGTTCAACTCGCTCCTGCGCAAGAACGAGAAGTTCGAGTACGTCGGCGACCTCGCCTCAGACTATCAGACCTCCGACGATGGAAAGACCGTCACCTTCACCCTCCACGACGGCGTGACCTTCCACGACGGCAAGCCTCTGACCTCCTCCGACGCCAAGTACACGCTCGACACGCTATTCGCCTCGAAGAAGAATAAGGCCGCGGCCTTCTTCGAGACGGCGCCGGGCGGGGGCGGCTCTCAGCCTTATGTCGTCTCGGTCGAGACGCCCGACCCGAAGACGCTCGTCATACGCCTGCGCAAGCCCTGGTCTTCGCTCCTCGGCAACCTCGTCTCCGTGCCCGTCATCCCGCAGGGCAGCGCCGACTCGCAGAAAGACCACCCCGTCGGCTCCGGCCCCTTCAAGTACGTCAGCCGCGACGAGAGCCAGAAGGTCGTTGACCTCGCGGCCTACGAAAACTACTGGCAGGGCGCGCCGCAGATCAAACAGCTACGCGTCCGAACCGTCCTCGACGCCAACACGCTCCAGGCCGAGCTTCAGAGCGGGCGCGTTGACCTCGTCAGCGGCGCGGCCAACCTCTCGCCCGACTCCTACAAGTTCCTCGGACAGGACTCGAAACTTCAGGTCAAGCAGTTCCCCGGCGCGAACATCGTCTATCTGGGCTTCAACGTCGAGCGCCCGCCGCTCAACAACATCAAAGTGCGTCAGGCCATCGCCTACGCGATTGACCGCGAATCAATCGTCCGCGACCTCATGCTCGGGCAGGCGCGCGTCGCCAGCTCAATCCTCCCGGAAAGTTCCTGGGCCTACGACCCCGGCCAGAAATACACCTACGACCCCGCGCGCGCCAAACAACTCCTCGACGAGGCCGGCTTCCGCGACCCCGACGGCGACGGCCCACGCATGCGCTTCGACAAGCCGATCTCCTTCAAAATCTCCGCCGGCAACACCGCCGTCAGCCAGTTCGCCAACGTCATCCAGAACTCGCTCAAGGGCGTCGGCGTCCCCATCGCCATCGAGACGATGGAGACGAGCACGCTCCTCCGGCAGTTGCGCGAAGGGCAGTTCGAGATGACGACGCTGCGATGGGTGGGCGGAAATCAGGACCCGGTCTTCCTCCACGACCTCTTTCACAGCGGCGAGATTCCCACGCCCGACCGCGCAGCATTTAACCGCAGCCGCTACCGCAGCCCGGAGTTCGACCGAGTCATTGACGAGGCCGTGAACACCTTAGACCGCGCGAAGGCCAAACCGCTCTACTCGCAGGCGCAGCAGATCGTCAGCCGCGACCTCCCGCTGCTCCCGCTCTGGTATCCAGACATCATCGTCGTCGCGCGCAAGGGCGTCGAGAACATACAGGTTGACCCCAGCAACGACTTCAGCTTCCTTCGCGGCGTGACTGTTCAGCAGAAGTGAGGGACGACTAGCGACAGGTCAGTACCGCCTGCGTTAGCGGGCGGTTCGGGCGCTTAGCACAACACCCGTTGACGAAGGCGGTACTGGCCTCGTCAGACCAGCGTCGCGCCGATTGACTTCAGCGCCTCTTCCAACTTGTACCGCGGCACGACGCCCCTGCGTATCAGGCGCGGGGCCTCTCCGCTCACGTCAACCACAGTCGAGGGCAGGTCGGAGCGCGCCCTTCCGCCGTCTATGACGAGGCCGAGGCCGCGCGGGAAGTAGCGCGCGGACTGTGAGGCGGTGCGGGCGGGCGGCCCGCGGGGTTGGCGCTCGTGGCCGTCAGCCCGACGACGAAGGCGCGCACCGTCGCGCGCGCGCCTTCGTCGTCGGGCAGTCGCACGCCGATTGTGCCCGTGCCGGCGGTTATCAGCTCCGGCACTTCCGTTCGGGCCTTGGCGACGATGGTCAGCGCGCCGGGCCAGTGGCGCTCCGAGAGCGCGTCGAAGGCGCGCGTCCTTCGCGCGACGAGCCGCCCTGTGAATTCGGGGTCGCTGACGAGGACGAGGATGGGCTTGCCGTCGCGCCCCTTCAGTTCGTTGAGTGCGCGCAAGGCCCCCGCGTCGAAGGGGTCTGCGCCGAGGCCGTAGAAGGTGTCCGTGCGGAACGCGAAGACGCCGCCCGCGGCGACCACGCGCGCGGCGCGCTCGCGCGCCTCAACGCTATCGGGGTAAATTAGCAAGGCCGAACGCTCCCGCAGGATGTTAAGAGGCGCGGGCGCGAGTTGCAAACGTTCGCCGATGACCGAGCCTGCTCTAAAATTACTGAGACCCGCGCGCCTTGCCTCCCGCGCCGCACGCTTCGCGCTGCGCGAGCCAGGCTCGGCGCTGATCGCTTCGCGCATGGCCGCGTGGGTCGCGGCGGTGTCGCTTCTTTTGAGGCTGATGCCGCTGCCGCGCGCGTTGAGTCTCGCCGAGCCGCGCAGGCGTGGACGTGCGCCGCGCGACGCCGCGGAGGTGCAGGCACGACTCGCGCGTCTGCTCGACGCGCTGCTGGCGACGGACTTCCTCTGCTTCACTCCGATCTGCTGGAAGCGCGCGCCCGTGCTCCGACGCTTCCTCGCCCTCGAAGGGATCGAGACGCGCGTCGTCTTCGGAGTGAGGCGCGGGGGCGCGGACGAGTTGTGCGGCCACGCCTGGCTGGAAGCAGGGGGCAAGCCTCTGCTCGAACCCAACGCCCCCGATTACAAAGTTACCTACAGTTTTCCCGCCTGATGTTGAAGCGGAAGCCCGACCGTGAGGGAGGGGCGTGGCTCAAGGCGGAAGGATGAAGGGAGCGCTGCCTTGCCTTCACTTCATCCTTCCGCCTTCATCCTTTCGGCGTGCTCGACGCCTCAGCCTTGGCGGACGAGCCTGAAGTTCTCAAGGCTTCTCAGAAGGCGCTGGACGCTTTGGGCCGCGTGCTCCGGCGAAACGTCGTACTCCGCCGTCATGTCGCCGACGATTTCTTCGAGCGTCTTCCCACCCACAAGCCCGCGCCAGACAAGCGTCGCGGTCGGGTTCAGTTGAAAATACTTCTTCGTGTCGAGGTCAACGAGGACGCCCTCGCCGCCGTCGAACTCCGTGAAGACGACGTGCTCGTGTGGAATCATTTCGGTTGTGCTCATCTACAGGTTTCTTCCAGCTAACGACGACGCGCTACTCGTCCGCGCAGGGCAGGCCGTGCGCCGCGACTGACGCGGCTTGCGCAACCGGAAGAGACCGCGACGCGACCACCTCTGCCGACGAGCGCCAGGGCACTTTCGAGAAGCTGTGCAGGCAGAACAGGCACGGCGAGCCGACCGACAGGCCCGGCTCCTCACCTCTCGCGGCGAGACTCGCGAGCGCCGCGGCGCGACGCGCGAGTTGTTCGTCGGCGATTCTGCGTAGGCGCGCGTAGGCCGCGGCGAACGGCTCCGCGTTCAAGTCGGCGACAACGTCCTCGTCGCCCGCGGCCCCCCTGTAGCCGGAAAGGTTGCAGCAGAGCGAGAGCCGCCCCTTGTAGTCAACGTTGCAGCTCACGCCCGCGAGCGCCGAGCAGGGCGCGGCGGGGTCTGCGTCGAAGTAGCCGACATCAATGCTCACCCTCATTTTGAGAATGCGCGCGAGCGTGGCGACCTCCTGCTCGGCTGCGGTGCGCTCGGCCTTGCCCAGGGCCTGCCCGTCTTCAAATGCGCCGGAGGTCGGGAGCAGGTGCGCGAAGCTGAACGCGTTCGCGCCCATGCGCGCGGCGAAGAGCGCGAGCTGTTCAAGCTGCGGGATTGTGTCGCGGCGTATGCACGCCTTGAAGACGAACGGGAGGCCCGCGGCGCGGCAGCGCGCGAACGCGCGCACGAGCCGCACGAAAGAGCCTTCACCACGCCAGCGGTCGTGCGCCTCGCGCGTCGCCCCGTCGAGGCTGAAGGCGACGTGACTGACCGTCTCCCGTTTGTCTCGAATCGCCGGCCACACGCGCTCGAAGTGCCAGCCGTTGGTGACGAAGCTGCACCTCAACCCTTCAGCGCCGACCGCGCCCAGCACGTCGCCGAAGCGCGGGTGGAGCGTCGTCTCGCCGCCCGTGAACATCACGCTCTTGACGCCGGCTGCCGCGCGCGCCTCCCGGATGAGGCGCGCGAGAAGTTCTACGGGGAAGAAGTTGGCCGGCGAGTGGTAGAGCGCGTCCTCGTCGCGAAGGCAATAGACGCAGCGGAGGTTGCAGACGTTCGTCAGCTCGACGATGAGCCGCGGCGGCCCGTAGTCGCGCGTGCGTTCGGTTCGTGTGGCGCTAACGAAGCTCATAAGACCGGCGTCACAGAAGCGCGGCGACGAAACGGGCAGTCCGCGCGGCGTCCCCGAATAAGTCCGTGCCGGCGTGGAGGCGAAACGCGCGGCAACTCTTAGCCAGGCGCGACAGCGCTCCGAGGTGAGCGCGCGCCGCCGCCCGGTCGTAGCCGGCCCAGGGGCACATGCGTATCAGCAGCGCCATCGCCTCGCGCTGGCCCAGCCCCTCTGCGCGACTCGCCCGCACGTTCGTGACCGAGGGGAAGATGATCGCCGACGGCGTGCAGGTCTCGGCGTAGCCTTCGGGGAAAATTTCGAGGGGGTCGAAGCGGCGCTTCCAGGGGTCGAAGGGCGCGGGCACGTTCAGCGAGTCCTCGAAGCCCGCGAGGCTCCCCGCCGAGACCGTCTGCTCGGTGACGGAGAAGGCGCGGCGCAGGGCGTGCACCTCCGCCCGCTCGCCGCTTTCGTACAGGAGGAGCGAGTCGTCGGAAAGATAGCCCCAGCCCGCCGAGGCGAGCTGCGCCGTCAGAGTTGACTTGCCCGCACCCGAAGGGCCGAGGAAGAGGACGCCCGTGCCGCGCGCCGGAGCGACGACGCAGGCGGCGTGAAGCTCGTAGAGTCCGCAACGGCGCGCGGCGGCCATCGCCGCGTTGAAAACCAGACGCGCGAGCGCGGCCTCGCGCCGGGAAGATTCGCGCCGGCCTATCCAGACCTTGATCGAGGAGGCCGCGCCGCAGCCGACGCTGACGAGCGAGTCGTCGTAAGCGAGGTGATACGTGAGTCCGTCCGTGTGGCAGCGCCCACCGGGGGTCAGCTCGAAGGATTCAAGCCCGCGGGGCAGTTCGGGCGGCGGGGTGTCGAAGACACGGATGGACGCGGAAGGGTTCGCGGTCGCCTCGGAGCGCTTGAAGTGCCAGCCCGCAAAGTGCAGGTCGAAAAGTTCCGCCGCCCACGCCTCGTCAGCTTCGACGCAAATTGCGCGACCGGCGACCGCGTAAAAACTCACGGTCGCCGGTCGCGCAGAGGTTTCCAGCGTGCTGACCATTCGACTACAAGCCCGACGATTAGGGAGCGAGGACGCCGCTGTCAGTACCCTGGAAGAAGGTCGTGGCCTCGAGCACGTCTATGGGGAAAGAGACCTCCGGCTCGACGAACGGCTTCCTGGCCGCGGGCGTCGCCGGCACTGCCTCCTGCCCTTCGACTTCCGAAAGCTGCTGGGGACTCAGAATCTCGGTCTTCTCGATCAAGGTCGCTTGTCTCCTCTGAAGAATGTTAATCGCGGCCTAAGACTTGGGCGGCGCGGGCGCAGCCAGCAAAAGGCGTAGCGGCTGCGTCTGGAACGTCTGCAAGTCCAGGCGGTAGTAAAAGCGCACTTCCGGCGACAGACTTCGCACCGCCTGTTCGAGCGAGTAGTTGCTGAACTCGACATCAACGACCGCGGGGGACTCGTAGCGCATCTCGAACGGGACGCCGACCTCGCTCGCGATCTTGAAGAGCACGACCGAGAGCGGCTGCTTGTGCGCGCGCACGCTCAAAAGGTTGTTGGCGAAGGTGACCTTCAGAGGGTCTTCGTCCTTCTTCTGCTGCGCCTGTTCGTCGCTGCCGTCCTCCGTGTTGCCCTCGATGAGGACGGCTTCGGAGTTGCCGCGCACCGACGCTGTCAACGAAGGCGGGCGCTCGTTCAAGCCCTGCAAGTAGATCGCCAGAGGCTTCGGCTGCTCCGGGTCGTCGCCGCCCAGGACGTAATCAACGTAGGCTTGCGGCGCGAGCATGCGCAGCGTCGCCTCCAGGTTCAGCCCGCCGAAGTCGAGCGTCACCTTCTGCCTCTCCACGAGCGGACTCAAGGAGACGGGGGCTTTAACCAGCCTCGAAATCTCTCCCGCGATGTCCGCCGGTCTCGCGTCTCTGGCCTTGACGGTGAAGGTGTGCGGGGCGGCCCTGCTCATCCGAACGCTCCAGTTCTTCTCCGCGGCCCTGGCGTCGGCGGCGGATCGCGTCTGTGCGTTCTGCGGCGCGGGGGCCGTTTCCTGTTTGGCAAAGATCGCGGCGGGCGAAATCATTAAGACCAGGATGAAACAGGAGACGGCAGTCGAGCGTCGCCGCTTAGAAAAGCTTTCCGACATAAACGCGGGACACTTCCTCTTGTAAGTAAAGCATAGAACCAAGCATGCAGGACAAACGGTAAGCGGTGAACCCTTCGACGGCAGCCGAAGCGGAAATTGGTATTCGCCTCAGAACTTTAATCGGCCAAGCGGAAGCTAACATAAATAGACAGACGGGTCAACGCGGGCGTTCTTTCAGTACTTCAGTTGATGAAGGCCGCGCCGCTCCGCGCGTCAGCGAACGCCCCTTCTCTTTCGGAAGAGTCGGAGGGGGCGCAGAAGGTAGTATGCGAAGGTCAGGCCGGCGGGGAGTCGGAGCGCGATGAGGTCTCCGTCCGTCGGCGTGAGTATGAAACGGAAGTATCGAGCTTTCTCAAGGAGGCGTCGGCGCGCGCGCAGGTTGAACCGGACGCCGCGGACGATGCTCAGCGGCTCGAACTCCGCGCCGTCGAACATCCTCGCCGCGACCTCCCCCGACAGGCGGGCCACGGCTGCGTCCGCCAGCGCCAGCCGCGGCAACCCTTCCGGCAACGACGCGCCCAGAAGCCCTGACGCGAGGCGCAGGCCGAGGAGCAGCATCCGCTCGACGTGCGAGTCCCGCGCGAGACGGAGGGCGAACGGCCAGTCGAGGTTCGGGCGCGAGTTCAAAAGCTCGGCCACGTCGCAGACCCACGCCAGGCGCTCCCAGAAGTGTTTGGTTCCGTGAACACAGAGCGCGACGAGCAGGTCTTCAGGCGAGAGGGTCTTGACCTCGCCGCCGCAGACACTGACCGCGACGGCGCGCGACCACACACCCTCTCCGAGGGGCACGGCTGCGAACCGCCTCGACGCCACACCCCAATGCAGCTCTACGGTCAGCCTCCCGCCGTCGCGCGTGAGCGCGAGGTTGTGCTGCGAGCGCAGAAGGACGTTCTCCTGAGACCGCGAAAGGCCGCCCGGCACAATGAAGCCGAGAGATCGAAGGAGTTCCTTCGCGCGTGGTACGTCGCGACGGCGCACGATGATGTCGAGGTCTAGGAAGCGACGGAGTGAGAGGTCGCCGTAGGCGCTCGCGGCGAGCGCAGGGCCTTTGTAAGCGAGGGCTGTGACGCCTCCGGCTTCGAGAAGATTGGTGATGCGCACAAGCTCACCCGCGAGGAGTAGGTTGCGCGCGGCGTTGTCGCGAAACTTCTCGCCTAAGCTTTGCCGCACGGCCCGCGGCACGGAGTCGCCCGCGTGCGCGCAGAGCTGTCGGTGCAGCAGAGGGAGGACGGCGTGCCGCCGCGCAAGACTGACGAGGTAATCCCAGTCGAGTTCTTCGCGCGCGAGGGCCTTGATGCGCTCCGCCGCTTCGCCGCCGACACACGTCCGCGCGCACAGCAAGAGCAGCTCGTGCTCGCGACGCGAGGCGACGCTTCTTTTCAGTTCAGAGTCTTCGGGACGAGCGGGCATCGAAATCGCCTTCTCGGAAGGCGCATGACAGTCTCACGCGGTCGCGCGCGTCGGGCGATGGGATCCAAGCCCGCGTTCAACTCACCTTGAACGCGTAGCCCAGCCCGTCGCCGAGCGGCAGCACCAACGAGTTGAGCTGCGGGTGACGGACGAAGAGCTGGTTGAACTCGCGCAGGGCCTGCGTCGAGGCGGTCTGCTCCGGCGCGCGTATCTCGCCGGCCACCTGCCCGCCCCACAGGAGGTTGTCCACGATGACGACTCCCCCGACGCGCAGCAGTGGCAGCGCGAGTTCGAGGTAGCGGCTGTACTCCTCCTTCACGGCGTCTATGAAGACGAGGTCGAAAGTCTCTTCGAGCCGCGGGAGCACTTCGAGCGCGGGGCCGCGCTCGATGCGGACGCGCTCTCTGAGGCCCGCGCGGCGCAGGTACTCCTCGCTGCGCGCGATCATCTCGTCGCTCAGCTCGATTGTGACGACGAGGCCGTCGGCGGGGAGCGCGCGCGCGAGGTGTATGACCGAGTAGCCGATAGCCATCCCGATTTCGAGGACGCGACGCGCCCCTGTCGCCCCGGCAGTGATCTCAAGGAAGCGCGCCACTTCGGGGTCGGCGATGGGGACGCGTTGCTCGTCCGCGTAACGCTCCATCTCTGCCAGGAGGCCCACGTTCGCCGGGAGGAGGCGTTCGAGATATTCGGCCTGCTCGCCGCGGAGGATTGCGTCAACGCGTGCTTTCATTTTTCGCCCTCGTTTCTCTTCGGCTTTACACGAACAGAGAGATGATAGATGAACCGGCTGAAAAAATAATGACGGCAATAAACTGTGATGCCGTCTCGAACTTTATTCCAATATACCTTGAGCGGCGCGTTGGAGACAAAGGGCGTTTGTTTCAGGTGTCGGGATTATCCTGCGCCTCGTCTCCCCCGACGGCAACGTAGCGGCGCGCGAGACCTAGCTCGCGCAGTTTGTGCTGGAGCGACTGCCGGTGCATGCCGAGCACCGCGGCGGCGCGCGTGACGTTTCCGCCCGACTCTTCGAGGCAGCGCGCGATGTAGCGCCGCTCGAACTCGCGCCGGTCTTCCCGGAAGTCCGACGTGAACGGCACGGCGAGGGCGCTGTCTTCGGTCGCGGGCGTGGCGGCCAACTCCTTCGACGCGCGTGCGGCAGAGCCGACCTCTTCGGGCAAGTCACACGCGTTCAGCCCCTCGCCTTCGGCCATAATCAGGGCGCGCTCGACGGCGTTGCGCAGCTCGCGGACGTTACCCGGCCAGTCGTACTCGACGAGGCGGCGCAGGGCCGCGGGCGCGATTGCGCGCGGCGCGAGGCCGTAGCGCTCGGCGGCCTGCCGCGCGAAGGTCTCGGCGAGGACGGGGATGTCCTCGCGGCGTTCGCGCAAGGGGGCGATGTCTATCGTGACGACGCGCAGTCGGTAGAAGAGGTCTGCGCGGAAGCTGCCCCGCTCGATCTCCTGTTCGAGAGGGCGGTGTGTGGCGCTGACGATGCGCACGTCAACCGGAATGGACTCGGAGCCGCCGAGCCGCTCGACGCGCCGCTCTTCGAGGGCGCGCAGGAGCTTCGCCTGAACATTGGCGCTCATGTCGCCGATCTCGTCGAGGAAGAGCGTGCCGCCGTCGGCCTGCTCGAATTTCCCGCGCCTGCGCGCCGCCGCGCCCGTGAAAGCGCCGCGCTCGTGGCCGAACAGCTCCGACTCGATCAGCTCCGAGGGGAGCGCTGCGCAGTTGACCGCGACGAACGCGCCGCGGCGTCGGTGCGAACTGCGCTCGTGCAGCTCGCGCGCGACCAACTCCTTGCCCGTTCCCGACTCGCCGCGCACGAGCACCGTGGCGTCCGTCTCGGCGACCTTCTCGATCATTGCGCGCACGCGGTTCAACGCCTCGGAGTTGCCGATGAGCGCCCCGCGTTGCGCCCCCTCAAGCTCGATGCGCTTGCGCAGGGAGAGGTTCTCGCGCCGCAGCCGGACGGTTTCGAGAGCGTTCTTGACGACCAGCCGCAGCTCGTCAATCTCGAAGGGCTTCGAGAGGTAGTCGTAAGCCCCGGTCTTGATCGCCTCGACCGCCACGCGCTCCGACCCGTAGGCCGTGACCATGATGACGGGCGGAGAGTCGTCGCCCTCCGTGGCAAGCTCGCGCAGGAAGTCGAGGCCGCTCAGGCCCGGCAGGTTCACGTCGAGCAGCAGAAGGTCTGGCGCGCGCGCATTGATTTCCGCGCGCGCCTCCTCGACGCTCCCCGCTTCCGTGATGTCATAGTCGCTGCCGCCGAGCGCGCGGCGTATGCCGTAGCGGGCGGCCTCCTCGTCGTCAACGACGAGCACGCGCCACTTCCCCCTTCTTCTCTTCTCCGAGGTCATCTCAATTTCCATGCCCGCGCGTTAGTGCATGCCGCGTGCCAAGAGGCCAGTCAACAGGAGCCAGGAGCCAGGAGGCAGGGGGTTGAGCTTAGCGGGCGTTGTCGCTTTCAACTGAACCGCGCGATGAAGAAGTTCTCCTCCTGCCTCCTGCCTCCTGCCCCTGCTCCCTGAGCGGGACTGTCAACTCGAAGCGCGCGCCCTCGCCGCTCTTCGACGCGACCAGACGCGCCTCGCCGCCCACGTCCTCGACGCGCTTGCGGACGATTGCCAGCCCCAACCCCGTGCCGCGCTGACGTGTGGTGAAGAAAGGCTCCCAGATTCTCTCTCGGTGTTCGGCGGGCACGCCCGCGCCGCTGTCCGCAACCGAGAGGATGAGCCTTCCGTCTTCCGCCCGCGCCGAGAGGCTGACCCAACCACCGTCGGTCGCGGCCTGTAGCGCGTTGAGCAGGAGATTCGAGAGCGCGTCGCGCACGGCGGCGGCGGTCGCCCCTTTAAGCTCGAATGCGAGAGACGCGACTTCAGTTTTAAGGGAGACCCTGCGGCCCGCGGCCTCCTTCTGAAAGAGTTGCACGAGGGACTGGACGAGTTCGTCGGCGCGGCGCGGGGCGTCAGACTGCGGGGACGTGCGCGCGAAGCTGAGCATCTGCGTGACGCTGCGCGAGAGCCGGTCGGTCTCGCCGACGATGAGTTCGAGGTCGCGCGCGTACTCGCGCTTGAGGTATTCGTCCTCGCGCATCACCTGCGCGATGGACTTGATCGCCGACAGAGGGTTCTTGACCTCGTGCGCGACGGTCGCGGCCATGCGCCCGAGCGCGGCGAGGCGTTCGCTCTGCGCGATGCGACGTTCGAGTTGCACGTTCTCTTCCACGAGGCGGCAATCCTCGATGGCGATGGCGACCTGACCCGCGAGCAGTTCGAGCAGCGAGCGCACCTCGTAAGTCAGTGCATCGGGCGAGGCGTCAACCAGCAAAAGGCCGACGACCCGCTCCTCGCGCCGCAGAGGGTGAGCGACCTCCCACCCACGCCCGCGCAAGATCGGCTCGCCCTCTACGGGCAGCCACCCGCCCTGGCGCACAAGCCCAAGCACGCGCGCCTCCCACGCGGTCTCTGCTTCATCGGATGCGGCCTCCGTCTCATCCGACGATGCGACTCCGACCTCACGCGACAGAAGCGTCTTCCCTTCCTCAAACATCCGGGGCGAGCCGTCGCCGTTTCGCGCGCCGATGACGGCCTGCACGTTTCGTGCGCTCACGATGGTCTGTACATCCGCGGCGACACGCTCTCTCTCCTTACGCCCTCTCTCCTTCATACTGCTTCCGTCGGCGTCCAATAGCGTCGGAGATAGCGTCGGAGATTGTCCCTTCATTCCGGCGTTATCGGACGCGGGGGCGAGCGCCAGCAGACGAACGCGTCGGAGGCCGAGATTTTCAGCCGCGCGCTGCTCGACGAATCGCAGAAGCTCAGGCAGTTGGCCGTAGCGGCCCGCCGACTCGCCTATGCGCGCGACCACGTCGCGGAAGAGTCCGGCCTCCTGCTCGAACAGGCGTCGGAACCTTCTGTCGAGCCAGCGCCTGAGCGGCGCGGCGACGAGCGCGAGCAACAGTATCAGAAGCCCCTCGACCGCGCCGGGCCGCAGTCCGTAGCGCGCCGTCAGCCACAGCGCGAGCGTGCGTATGCCGTAAAGGTAAACGACCAGCACGACCGACGCGAAGGAGGCGACGATGAGGCTCTCTTTGAGTATGAGTTCGAGATAGCGGTAGCGGTAGATGTGGTACGCCAGGAGCGCCGTCGGCAGAAGCGAGCCGAGGTTCGCGAGCGTCTTGAGGTACTGTCCCGCCGTCGTGCCCTCGCCCAGGCGGAAGGCATAGACGGCGAGGATGAGCGCCGCGATGGCGAGGAACGAGGAGGCGAGAGTCCGCAGAAGCGCGCGCTCCGCGCGTGACTTCGAGAGACGCGCGATGAGGAAGTCCGTGATCGCGACGAGGCACAGGACGTATCCGGCCCACAGAGCGAAAGGCAGGAGCAGGTGCGAGAGGCGCACGAACATCGGGGCGTAAGCGCCCGTCCAGAGCTTCGGCGCGGCGTAGAGGAGGAAGAGCGCAGGCGTGTAGGAGAGATAGACGCGCGCGCGCTCGGCCTGCGTCAGCCGCCTGTATCGCGCGTTCGCCCAGAGGTGAAGGTGTACGTGCAGGAGCATCGAGTAGGTCAGCGTGATGCTCACGACCGCGAGCGTGTCGGATAGGCGCAGCCAGACAGTCCAGCGGTCTGAAAGGCCGAGCATGGCGTGGAGCGCGACGATCAGGTTCGACGTGTGCCACACGCCGAGCGTCAGCGCGAGCGCCATCAACACGCGCTCCAGCCGTCCGAGCACGCGCCGACGCTTGACGAGCAGCGCCCCGATCCACAGGTGCAGCGCCGCCGCCGTGCTGTAGCCGATCAGTTGAAGGACTTCGAGTAGAGACACGATCTCTTAAAGGTAAAAGTAAAAAGGCAAAAGTGTGGACGTGCTCCGCGCGAAGGATTGTCTTTCACTTTTGCCTTTTACCTTTGGCCTTTTGCCTTATTGTTGTGTGCCGCCCGCCGAGGCCGCGGCGTCGCCGGCTGCGGGCGCGGTGAGGGTTATCTCGACGCGGCGGTTGCGCTGTCGCCCGGCGGGCGTGGTGTTCGCCGCGACGGGGTTGGACGCACCCATGCCGTTGGCCTGTATGCGCGCGCCGTCAACGCCCGCGGAGACCAGTCGGCCCGCGAGCGCCTCGGCCCTGTCCTGCGTCAGCTTCTGCAACGTCGCCTCGTCGCCGCGCGCGTCGGCGTATGCCTCGATGTGGACGCGTAAGTCCGGGTTGTTGGCGAGGAGTGCGGCGAGCGGGTCAATGGTCGCGGCGACGGCCTTCGGCGTCAGCTCCGCCGCGCGCGGGTTCGCCCAGAGCACGTCGGAGAGGACGAGGACGATCCCCCGCCCAGTGTCTTTGACGGTGCCGAAGCGCGCGAGCGAAGACTTCAGGTTTTGTAGAGCCTCGCGTTGCTGCGCGGCCTTGCGCTCGGCGTCCAGGCGCGTCTGCTCCGCCGCGCGCTCGCCCTCCATGCGCGCGAGGTTGAGCTTGGCCGCGTCGCCCTCGGAGCGCACCGTTTGCAGCTCGTCGCGCAGGCGCGTGTTCTCGGCTCGCAGTTCGCGTAGCTGCTGGTTGGCGCTGGCCGAGTCGCGCTCGGCCAGCTCGCGCGCCGACTCCTCGCGGTTAAGCCGTTCGCGCAAGTCCTGAATCTGCTTCGACGCCTCGGCGGCAGTCTCCTCGGCCTCGCGCACGGCGTTGTCGCGCGAAGCGATCTCGTCGCGCCGCTTGCGCGCGGCGGCGTGAATCTCCGCGTCCTCCTCGGCCTTCGCGCCGAGGCTGATGGCGCGGCGCGAGAGCACGTCCACCTCGGCTTCGGCCTGGTTCAGACGCCAGGAGTTCTCGGCCTGTTCGAGCTGCGCCTGCGCCTCAGAAAGCTCTTGCGGCGCGTCGCGCTCCGCGCCCGCGTAGCGCGCGAGGTTGACGGCCTGGCGCGCGCCCAGGAGCGACGTGGGCGTGCGCACGAGGTCGCGGTCGGCGAGGTCCGGGACGCGCTGGTCGCGGAAGTAGTCGGAGGAGTTCCCGATGTAGGAGACGGGCACGGTCGTCACCTGCGCCTCGCCCGGCTCGCGCGGCGGCAGGTTTTCCAAGACGACCATGCGGCTCGGCGCGCGCACGAGGTAGTGCGGCTCGGCGGTGACGATGAGCGCGAAGGTTTCGAGCGGGGTGGTCACGTCAATCTTGGAGTTGACGAAAAGGCTGCCGCCGCGCTTGATCTCGCCGAGGTTGTCGGCGCGGCCTTCGGGCGAGATGGCCCAGAGGACGAAGGTCGTATAGACGCTGCCCAGCTCGTATGCGCGCGGGAGGTTTTCGACCTCCAGCTCGACGCGCGTGTTGCGCCGTCCCGTGCGCTTCACACTCGCCTCGCCCTTCAGGCGCGGCAGGCGCGTCGTGCCGCGGAACTTCAGTTTGACGGTCTGTCCGAGCGGATACGAGACCGCGACCGTCTCGCGCTTGATGTCGCTTTGAGCGCGCGCGAGCGCCGGGAAGATTGCGAGCGCGAACGCGAGTGCCGCCGTCACGCGGAAAGGAGAGCCAGAAAATCTCATAAATCGTACTCCTTCTCTTCGGGTGAAGTTGGCGCGCTTCGGGGACAGACGGACTCCGCCGGGCGCAGGATGTCAACTGATTGATGCGCCGCCCGTGCCAAACTGTTGCCGGGTTTCAGAACCGCGAGCGTTGGCGAGCGGGTGTTTTCTTTGCGTCATCAGGGCTTATTGTCTGGCCGCGCGCCGGTCTTGTAGCAACTGCACGACCGCGGTGGCGACCGCCGACAGAAGGAGGATGTGTATGAATCCTCCCTTGCCGAAAACAAACACGCACGCGAGCCACACGACGAAGAGCGCGGCGGTGAATAACCAGACTCCCAAGCTTCTACCCTCGCTCCTGACGTTCGGCCTCTATTTTGACGAAGCCTTGTACGCGCCCTTCGGCAGTTCGACCGCGCGCAGGCCCACGCCCGCGGGGTCGCCGCCGACCAGCATCAAGCCCCCGCCAGCCGACGGCGTGATGACAAGGGAGCGCAAAACAGCACCCGCCTTCTGCCCCTCGACTTGCTTGCCACCCTCAACCACCTTCATCACGAGCGAGCCGTCGCGCCCGGAAAAGGCGAGTGCGAAATCTTTGCCTCCGGGCACGATCACGTCGAGCACGCCGTCCGAGTTCACGTCGGCGAAGGTCGCCGAAGCGGCGTCGGTCGCGCCCTCGTTCGACCAACGCACGTTGCCATCGGTCGTGTTGATGAGCGCGACGCGCCCGCGCTTCGTCACCATCGCGATCTCCGGCGCGCCGTCGCCGTCCACGTCCGCCACGGCCAGAGTCCCGCGCACCGCGTCGTCCTCGGCCTTGATGACGCCGAGCGGCTTCAGGTCGGGGACGCTGAAAGCCCACAGGCCATTATCCGTCCCGACGGCGAGGAAAGGCGTCTGCCCGTGCGCGACGACCACCGGCGGCGTCGTGACCTCGCCGTCCAACTTCCCCTCGCTGATGAGATTGCCGTCCGCGCCGCGGAACTCCACGCGCCCTTTCTTCATTCCGAGGAAGACGCCGCGCGCGCCGCCCGCGGCGAACGGGTAAGGTGCTCCCGACGTGCTGCCGTCGAGCTTCTGCTCGGCAAGGATGCGCCCCGAACTTCCGTTGAGCACGTAAAACTTCGCGGGGTCTTCCGTGACGAGGACGACTTCCGTGCTGCCGTCCCCGCTCATGTCAGCCGCGACGCCCCCCGTGATGCGACCTTCGACATTCGCGCGCCAGTCCTCGCGCCCCGTCTCGCCGCGCAGAGCGCGCACTCCATTCTGCGTCGCCACGACTATCTCCGTCGGCTTCTGCGCCGCCGTCAGGACGAGCGGCGCGAGGGAGTTCGATTTGCCTTCTACGCCCGCGACGCCCGCCGCCGCGGGCGTCGCGTTGAAGCGCGCAATCCAGAGCGAGATGCCGCTCGCGCCGTCAACTGCGAAGACGCGACCGTCCGTGCCGACGCCCACGAAGTCGAACACCTGCCCCGTGCGCAGCGGCGCGGGGACGAGCCGCACGACCTCGCCCGTCGCCGTGCGCCACCCGGCGGCGTCCGAGGGCATGAAGACGCTCGACGCCTCGACACGCTCGCCCGACCCGGACAAAGTCACGCGCTCCGGGGGCGAGTAGGCCGTGCTCGTCTCCGCCGCCGCGGCAGCGACGCGCCAGAAGTAGTTGCCCGGCGGCAAGCCCTTCACGACGTACTGCCGCCCCTCGACGGCCTGGTCGAAAACTACATCCTCGAACTTCTCGTCGCGCGCGAGTTGAAGCCTGTAGCGCTCGACGCCGGGCCTGCCCTGCCAGCGAATCAGGATCGAGGCCGGCAACTCCCGCGACTGCGGCTGCTGTTGAGCGTTGGGCTTCGACGCGTCGGCCTGCGGCTTCGCGGCGTCCGGCTTCTGCTTCTCCGCGGGTTTCTTTCGCGCGCCGGCCTGGCTCTGCGCGGCGGGCTTTTTCTGCGTCGCCGGTTTTTGCGCGCTGGCCGGGAGGAGGGAGAGCGAGACGAGGAGGGCGAGCAGGCACGTGTTGAACAAGCGCGAGTGTCGGAGTTTATGAATCATGGGGCCTCGTTCAGTTTGTAGCCGACGCCGCGCACGGTCAGAACGTAGCGCGGGTTCTTCGGGTCTGCCTCGATCTTGCGGCGCAGGCGGTTGATGTGTGGGTCAACGTTGCGTTGGTAGCCTTCGTACTCCGTGCTCCAGACCTCGTCGAGCAGGTCGTTGCGCGACCAGGCGCGGCCCGGCTCGCTCGCCAGGCGTTCGAGGATGTGGAATTCGAGCGGCGTCAGCTCGACTTGGCTGCCGCCCACGGAGACCTCGTGGCGGCGCTTGTCTATGACGAGGTCGCCGATCTCCAGGCGGTCTCGCTTCTCGTCCTCCGACTTCGACCACTTGCCCGCGCGCCGCAGCAGCGACTCCACCCGCACCTCAAGCTCGCGCGGGCTGAAGGGCTTCGCCAGGTAGTCGTCTGCGCCCGCCTGGAAGCCCGCGACCTTGTCGTCCACGGCGTCGTGCGCGGTCAGAAACAATGCGGGCGTCTCGACGCCGCGGTCGCGCACGCGTTTCAAGAGTTCGAGGCCGGACATGCCGTGCATCGTCACGTCGAAGATGAAGCAGTCGAAGCTGCCCGACACTGCCGGGTCGAGCGCGTCCTCGGCGCTCTCCTTCTCCACGACCTCGTAGCCCAGCCGCCTGAAATATTCCGCGAGCAGCACGCGCATGCTCAGGTCGTCGTCAACAATCAGAATCCGAAGGCTCACACCTGCCACCTTGAGAGTTGTCGGGGTAGAACTCCGTTTCGCGAACGGCCCGCGCCGCAGATTATAACGCAAGAGTCGCGAAGTTGCGCCCCCTTCGACGATGCCGAACCTTGACGCCCCAATCTCTTGCTCCGTATAGTCTTGCTTTACCGGCGACGGCGCGAATCACCCTCTCCGACCCGGCGGGCGGCACAAGGTTTCAAGCGACTGCTAATGCGCGACCTACGGCGACTCTTATTCTATCTCAGACCGCACTGGGGGAAGTTCGCCCTCGCGACGGTGGCGATGCTCGCCGTCGGCCTCCTGTCGAGCGCCATCGGCGCGCTCATCGTCCCCATCTTCGACCAGGCGCTCAGGCAGAACGGCGGCGGCGGCCAGCGCACCCCCACACTCTACGGCCTGCAACACTACATCCCCGATTCGGGCTTCGCCGCGTGGCGCACCATCGCGCTCCTGCTCATCTTCTTCACCGTCGCCAAGGGAGTCGCCGAATACTTCTCAACCTACCTGATGGCGCGCGTCGGGCAGGAGTCGGTCGCCCGCTTGCGCGAGGACATGTACGCGCACCTGCACGCGCAGTCGGCGGACTTCTTCGAGCGCCACCGAACCAACTACCTCGTCTCGCGGCTCGTCGGCTCGGCGGCGGCAATCGAGACGGCCGTCTCCAACACCCTGCGCGACATGTTGCGCGAGGGCTTCACGCTCGTCTGCTTCCTCGTCGCCTCGTTCTACTACTCGTGGCGTCTGACCTTGGGCGCGCTCATCATCGCGCCCTTCGTCGGCTTCCTCACGGCGCGCTTCGGTCGGGCGCTCCGCAACCTCGCGCGCGAGTCATACGAGGGCAACCAGCAGCTCGTGGACACGGCGCAGGAGGCGCTCTCAAACCACACCATCGTCAAGGCCTACGTCGCCGAAGAACACGAGCAGGGGCGTTTCGCGCGCGTCGCGCGCCAGATCATGCGCGCCAACCTGCGGACGGCCAAGATCAACGGCATCGCGCCGAACACCATCGAGTTGATCGGCGTGCTCGCCGTCGCCGCGCTCCTCTTCTTCGCGCAGCGCGAGATACTTTCGGGGCGCATGAACGCGGCGCTCTTCGTCACCTTCCTCTTCTTCCTCTTCTCCAGCTACGACCCGATGCGCAAGCTCTCGCGCCTGCACAACGGCATGGAGCAGGCGCTCGCCGCCGCGCGCCACGTCTGGGAGGTGATGGACGAGCGCGCCGAGATGCCGGAGCGGGAGGACGCCGTCGCGCTTCAGCCTTTGCGCGACTCAATCGAGCTGCGCGAGGTCTTCTTCCGCTACGGCAACGAGGAGCGGCGCGTGCTGCGCGGCGTCTCGCTGCGCATACGGGCGGGCCGGATGGTCGCGCTCGTCGGCGAGTCGGGCGGCGGCAAGTCAACCTTGACGAAGCTCATCCCGCGCTTCCACGACCCCATTGAAGGCGCAGTTCTCTGGGACGGCGTTGACCTGCGGGACGCGCGCCTTCAATCCCTGCGGCGCAACATCGCGCTCGTCACGCAGGAGACCGTGCTCTTCAACGACACGGTGCGCTACAACATCGCCTACAGCCGTCCCGACGCGACCGAGGCCGAGATCGAGCGCGCCGCGCGCGCCGCGCACGCCCACGAGTTCATCAAGGAGCTTCCGCACGGCTACGACACGGTCGTCGGCGAGCGCGGCATCTTCCTCTCAGGGGGCCAGCGCCAGCGCCTCGCCATCGCCCGCGCCGTGCTCGCCGACGCCTCCGTGCTCGTCTTGGACGAGGCGACCTCGGCGCTCGACGCCGAGTCCGAGCGGCTGGTGCAGAAGGCGCTCTCCAACCTCACTACGGGGCGCACGACGATTGTCATCGCCCACCGCCTCTCAACCGTGCGCCGCGCCGACCTGATCGTCGTCGTCGAGCGCGGGCGCATCGTCGAGAGCGGCAAGCACGCCGAGCTGCTCGCCCTCGGCGGCGCATATCGAAGACTCTACGAACTGCAATTCGCGGACGAGGAGGAGGAAATGCTCGTGAATCGTGAATCGTAGATCGTGAATAGTCGTTGCGCCTCTCACGGCCTGCGAGACTAAAGCACAAGCAGCACGGCTCTCAAATACGGTTTACGGATCACGGTTTACGATTCACGACGATATGAAATCAATGACCGGCTTCGGTCGGGGCGCGGCGCAAGGCGAGGGTTTCGGCGTCGCCGTTGACCTCAAGACCGTCAACAACCGCTTCCTCGATATACACCTGCGCGCGGGCGCGGAGCTTTCCGCCGCCGAGCCGCTCGTCCGCCGGCTGATTGGCGCGCGCCTGTCGCGCGGGCGCGTTGACGTGAGCGTCACCATCGAGCGGACGGGCGAGGTCAGCTACGAGTTGAACCGCCCGCTCATCGCCGGTTTCATCCAGGCGATACGCGAGATGCAGCGCGAGTTCGGACTCGCGGGCGAGCCGGACATCAACGTCCTCGCGCGCCTGCCCGGCGCGATGCAGGCCGCGCGCGACGGCGTCTCCGAAGAGATGTTGAAGGGCGTCGAGCGCGCGCTCGCCGGGGCGCTCGGCGAGCTTGAGGCGATGCGCCGGCAGGAGGGCGCGGCCCTCGCCGCCGAGATGTCGGCGCGGCTCGACGAGATCGAGCGCCACCTGCCCGTCATCGAGTCGCTTTCGGGCGAGCAGGTCGAGAACTACCGCGCGCGCGTCTTCAAGCGCATCAGCGAGATGCTCGCGCGCGACGGCCTGGAGATCGTCGAACTCGACCAGGGCCGTCTCGCGCAGGAGGTCGCTTACCTCGCAGACCGCAGCGACATCACGGAGGAGGTGACGCGCCTGCGCAGCCACGTCTCGCAGTTCCGCACGGCAATCGCCGAGGAGAGCGAAGTGGGCAAGCGTCTGGATTTTCTCTTGCAGGAGTTCAACCGCGAGGCGAACACGGTTCTGTCGAAATCAACCGACCTCGCCATCAAGGAGTCGGCGCTCGCCATCAAGGCGGCGGTTGAAAAACTTCGCGAGCAGGTGCAGAACGTTGAGTGAAGAGCGCGCCGGCTCCGGCTCTCCGACTGAAAAACCCGGCGGGGGCTATCACGGCATCCTCTTCGTCATCAGCTCGCCTTCGGGCGGCGGCAAGGGCACGCTCATTCGCCGCCTGCTCGAAGCCGTGCCCGGCGTCAGCTACTCGGTCTCGTGGACGACGCGCGGGTCGCGCCCCGGCGAGATTGATGGCGTCAACTATCACTTCGTCTCGACTGATGAGTTCGAGCGGATGCGCGCGTCGGGCGGCTTCCTGGAGTGGGCCGTCGTCCACGGCCACCTCTACGGCACGGCGCGCAGCGTCGTCGAACAGGACTTGAGCGAGGGCCACGACATCATCCTCGAAATAGACGTGCAGGGCGCGGCCTCCGTCCGCGCGACGATGAGTTCGGTGGTGAGCGTCTTCATCCTGCCGCCGTCGTTCGAGGTCTTGCGCGCGCGCCTGACCGCGCGCATGACGGAGCGCCCGGAGGAGTTGGAGCTGCGGCTTCGCAACGCGCGGGGCGAGGTCGAGCAGTACAGGCACTTCGACTACCTCGTCCTCAACGACGAGGTCGGGCGCGCCGCCGCGCAACTCGCCTCAATCGTCAGCGCCGAGCGGGCGCGGCGAGAGCGCCAGGAGTGGGTCGCGCGGCGCGTGCTCGCGACGTTCACCTGAAGCCCGTGGGCGTTGAATAAATCGCCCGGAGAGTTATAAAAGGGCGACACTCGGATCAGTAAATTGTTAGGGAGACCGGCAATCTTAACCCGCCGGTTTTGGAGATATGGCAAAGGCCGCCGACGCGACGACACCGACAGACGACTGCGACGAGCAGGAGACAGAGACTCCGCCGATTGACTCGAAGTACCGCCTCATACTCGTGGCCGCGCAGCGGAGCAAGCAACTCCAGAGGGGCGCTCGCCCCCGCGTGGAGATGGACATGCTGCGCCACAAGCCCACGCGCGTCGCCCTCGAAGAGGTTCTGCGCGGCAAGGTCGTCTTCAACCTCTTGGAAAAGGAGTGAGCGCCCGCTCGCTCAGACAAAGACAGTAGCCCGACCGTGAGGGAGAGCGTTCTGAGTCGGCAGGAGGCAGGCGCAGGAGGCAGGCCGAGCCGACGCCGCTACTCCTGCGGTCTGCCTCCTGCCCCTGCCTCCTGTTCTCTCACATCCCCTTGTAATCAGGCCCGCCGCCGCCTTCGGGCGTCACCCAGTTGATGATCTGGTAAGGGTCCATGATGTCACACGTCTTGCAGTGGACGCAGTTCGAGAAGTTGATCTGCAAACGTCGCTTGCCGCCGCCGTCCTCGACCATCTCGTAAACGGCGGCGGGGCAGAAGCGCTGGCAGGGGTTGCCGTACTCTTCGGCGCAGCGCGTCGCGCAGATTTCGGTGTCGAGGACGTGGAGGTGCGCCGGCTGGTCTTCGTCGTGCGAGACCGAAGCGTGGTAAACGTCCGTCACCTTGTTGAAGGTGAGCTTGCCGTCGAAGCGGAGCCTTCCGTAGCGCTGCTCCAAACGGTCGCCCTGGTAGCCGTACTCCTTCAGCTTCTTCAAAGCCTCGTGGCCCGGCTCAAGGCTCGCGCGGTCGAACAATCCCCACGAGCGCCCGCCCGTGATGAACTGTAGGCCCGCGTTGGCGAGTCCGAGCCAGCGCCCGCGCTTGAACGCCGCGTGGAAGTTCCTGACGCGCCGAAGCTCCCGCGTGATCCAGCTCTCGCGGATCAGTTGGCGGTAGCGCTTGAGCTGCTGCTTCGAGAAGTCCTCGACGAGCAGCGCCTCGAAGATAGCCTGCGCTGCCAGCATGCCGCTCTTGATGGCCGTGTGGATACCTTTGAGCCTTTGCGAGTTGAGGAAGCCCGCCGAGTCGCCGACGAGCAGGAAGCCGTCGCCGTGGAACTGCGGGATGGCGTAGAAGCCCCCGGCGGCGATGGTCTTCGCGCCGTAGCGGATCATCCTGCCGCCTTCGAGCAGGCGCGCGACGAACGGGTGCTCCTTGAAGCGTTGAAATTCGGCGTGCGGGTCGAGCAGAGGGTCTTGGTAGTCGAGGCCGGTGACGTAGCCGAGGTTGAGGATGCGGTTCTGCATCCCGTAAATCCACCCGCCGCCGTATGTGTGTGTGTCCGAGGGGTAGCCGAGCGTGTGCGTGACGCGTCCCGAGGGGTAGCGGTCGTCGGGCAGCTCCCAAAGCTCTTTGACGCCGATGCTATAGACCTGCGGCTCGCGCCCTTCGCCGAGTCCGAGGCGCTCGGTCAGTTGTTTGGTGAGCGAGCCGCGCGGCCCCTCGCCGAGCACGGTGACTTTGGCGAGGATGTCAACGCCCGGCTCGAAGTTCGACTTGCGCCCGCCATCCTTGTCAATTCCCTTGTCGCCCGTTCGCACGCCGACGACTCGGTCGCGCTCGTCGTACAAAATCTCCGCGCCCGGAAACTCCGGGAAGATGTTGACGCCCGCCTCCTCACACTTCTCGCCGAGCCAGGCCGTCAGCTTGTTAAGCGAGACGATGTAGTAGCCGTGGTTCTTCAAGGGAGGCGGCGTGATCGGCGACTTGATGGCGCGCGTCTTCGTCAGGTAGAGGAAATAATCCTCCTTGACCGGTGACTCGACCGGCGCGCCCTGCTCGACGAAGTCTGGCATCAACTCGGCCAGAGCCTTCGGGTCCATCACCGCGCCGGAGAGAATGTGCGCGCCGACCGAAGCGCCCTTCTCGATGACGGCGATCTGAATCTCGCCGAGCGACTCGCCCCGGCGCGTCCCCTTCTCGACCGCCTCGTTGTGCTCGCGCACCAGGCGCGCGAGGTGCAGCGCCCCGCTCAAACACGCCGGCCCCGCGCCGACGAAGAGCACGTCCATCTCGATGCTTTCACGTTCCATCATTCGCTCCCGAATCAAGACGAGCCGGTCTCACCCGTCAACGTAAATCCGGCGATTTCCGGCAGAAAACGTCGTCGGATAAAACAAAAATGAATCGCCATTCAGTTTAGCGGCACGCCGAGAAAATAGCAAAACTTCCTCCCGATTTGCCGATTACAACCGTGCAGCACATAATCAGTCGAAGGACAGTTCCGAACAATTTCAAACGAAGGGCGACAGGTGCAATGACCGAGCACAGGCACACCAACCGTCTGATTAACGAGACCAGCCCGTACCTTTTGCAGCACGCGCACAACCCTGTGGACTGGTACGCGTGGGGTGAGGAGGCGCTTGCGAGGTCGAAGCGCGAGAACAGGCCGATACTCCTGAGCATCGGCTACTCGGCCTGCCACTGGTGTCACGTGATGGAGCGCGAGTCGTTCGAGGACGAGGGGATCGCGCGGCTGATGAACGAGAATTTCGTCAGCATCAAGGTTGACCGCGAGGAGCGGCCCGACCTCGACCAGATTTACATGAGCGCCGTCCAGATGATGACGCGCCAGGGCGGCTGGCCGCTCACGGTCTTCCTCACGCCCGACCTCGTCCCCTTCTACGGGGGCACCTACTTCCCGCCCGAAGACCGCCAACAGATGCCCGGCTTCCCGCGCATTCTCACCGCCGTCGCCGAAGCCTTCCGCACGCGCCCCGAGGAGATACAACAGTCCGCTTGGGAAATCCTCTCCGAGCTGCGACGGATGGGCCTGGCCGAGCAGTCGTCCGAAACAATCAACCTCCAACTGCTCGACAACGCCTACCGCGGACTCGCGCGCAACTACGACCCGCGGCACGGCGGCTTCGGCGGCGCTCCGAAGTTCCCTTCCTCGATGAACCTCGAATTCCTGCTCCGCACGTTCAAGAGGATGGGCGACGCGCAGGCGCTTGAGATGGTGACGCACACGTGCCGCAGGATGGCCGGGGGCGGCATGTACGACCAGCTCGGAGGCGGCTTCCACCGCTACTCGACCGACGCGCGCTGGCTCGTCCCGCACTTCGAGAAGATGCTCTACGACAACGCGCTCCTCGCGCGCCTCTACCTGCACGCCTACCAGGCAACGGGCGACGAATCTTTCCGCCGCGTCGTCGAGGAGACGCTCGACTACGTCGCCCGCGAGATGACGGACAGCTCCGGCGCTTTCTACTCGACGCAGGACGCCGATTCCGAAGGCGTCGAGGGCAAGTTCTTCGTCTGGGACAAGGCGGAGGTCGAGAAGCTCCTGGGCGCTGACGACGCGCGCCTCTTCTGCGCGTACTACGGCGTCACGGAGGGCGGGAACTTCGAGGAGAAAAACATTCTTCACGTCGCGCGGCCCGCGGACGAAGTTGCGCGCGAGTTGAACGTTACTACAGAGAAGTTGACGGAGGCCGTCGAGCGTGGTCGCCGAATTTTATTCGAGGCTCGTGAGAGCCGCGTCAAGCCGGCGCGCGACGAGAAAGTCATCACCGCCTGGAACGGGCTGATGCTCGAAAGCTTCGCGGAGGCCGCCGTCGTGCTTGAGCGCGAAGACTATCGTGAAATCGCCGAGGGGAGCGCGCGATTCATCAACGAGAGCCTGACTGCGGATGGACTACTCCTGCACGTTTACAAGGACGGGCGGGCCAAGCACGCGGGCTTCCTCGACGACTACGCGTTCGTCGTCTCCGGCCTCGTCACGCTCTTCGAGACCACGGGGACGCTGGGTTGGCTCGAAGCGGCCTTGCGCCTGACCGACAAGATGATCGGGGAGTTCTGGGACGAAGAGGAGGGCGGCTTCTTCTACAACGGAAGGAGCGGCGAGCGCCTGATCGTCCGCCAAAAGGACTACTTCGACAACGCCACTCCTTCGGGCAACTCGGTGGCCGTCGAATCACTGCTGCGGCTTTCCGCACTGACTGGAAGCGAAGACTACAAGCGGAAGGCCGTCAACGTCCTCCGCCTGGTGCGCGACGCGGTCGAGCGCTACCCCTCGGCCTTCGGCTACGCGCTCGGCGCGTTCGACTTCCACCTCTCGAAGCCGAAGGAGATTGCCCTCATCTCATTACCGGAGGACGGAGACGCGCGCTCGCTCGCGCGTGAGATTTGGAGTCGCTACCTGCCTAATAAAGTCGTCGCGCAGGCTTCCGAAGGCGACGAGCGCGCCTCCGAGCTTCTCCCTCTGCTCCGCGACAGGCACGCCATTAAAGGAAGGGCCGCCGCCTACGTCTGCGAGAATTACACTTGCCGACAGCCGGTCAACACACACGAAGAACTGGCCGCTCAACTCTCCGACGAGGCGACTCAGCCGGACGCGTCACTAAGCGCCTGAAGCAATTCCTCGCCGAAGTTTTTTATCTTCGACTCGCCGAGTCCGTAGATCGCTGCGAGGGCTTCGAGCGTGGCGGGGCGCGCGCGGGCGAGGTGTTCGAGCGTCCTGTCAGGGCAGATCATGTAGGCGGGCACGCGCCCCGCGTTCGCGCGCTCAAGCCTCCACTTCTTCAGGCACGCGACGACGCGCTTCTCTTCCGGCGTGAGGACGATTTCGGGGACGGGGGCTGCCCTCTTCTGTCGGGCCCGGCGCGGCCCCGCCGACTCCGAGGACACGATCTCCGACGCGAGCAGGGCCGACTCAAGCCGCCCCTGCCCGGCGAGCAGCCGCCGCAGCTCTTCGTAAACCATCAACGCTACCCGCGCGTCCAGGGCCGCGTACTCGATCTGCGCGCGCGTGAGCGGGCGACGCCGCCAGTTTGATTTTTGAAACCTCTTGTCGAGGGGCAGGCCGAACAGGTGTTCGGAGAGTGCCGCGAGGCTGTGCGAGCCGAGGGTGAGCGCCATGCGGGACATGCGGAGCGTGTCTATCAGCCCGCCCGCGCGGACGCCCGCCTCGCGCAATACGGCCTCGTCGAAGCGCGCGTTGTGCGCGACCATCTTCACTTCAGGCGATTCGAGGAGCGGCCTCAGCGGCTCGACGCCAGCGTCGAGCACGTCCGCCACCAGCACCGGGCCGGTCGGCGGCGCGACCTGGACGAGCGAGACCCGGTTGCGGCCCGCCCCCACGTCCCAGTATGTCTCCGTGTCGAGTCCGACGACCGCGCAACCGCCGAGCGTCGCGACGGCCTCTTGCAGTTGTGCGGCGTCGGCGACGAAGCGCCACTCGATTCTGGCGGACGGGTCGTTCGCGCTCACCTGTGGCCCCCGCGCTGCGGTTCGAGACCGTGAGAGAGAAAGTGAAGGGCGCGCCCGAACCACGGCGCGCCCCTCGAACCGACTGGTGACAGCACCGAACGATTAATGATTCGCGTTCTTGGTGTTGGTGTTGGCGTGCATGTTGGTGTTCGCGTTCGCGTGCATGTTGGTGTTCGCGTGCGCGTTCGCGTTGACGGCCACGTTGGCGTTGCCCGTGATCGTCACGTTGGCGTTGCTCACGCTAACGTTGCCGCCGTTCATGTTGCTGCTCGCAGCGTTAGTATTCATCGCCATGTTGGTGTTCGACGTGGCGTTCATGTTCGTCGTGGCATTCATATTCGCGTTGCCGTTGGTGTTATCCGCGGGCGAGCAGGCCGTCCAAAAGCTGGCGACGGCGAGGAGAGTCAGAAGTGCCAAAGTTCTTCGCATCGAGTTTCCTCCTGTACCCCGTGGGGTCAGATTGTTGGGGAGCTGCGCGGGCGCGGTCACGCCGCGGCGTTTCCGCGGCAGCTCTGGTCAATGATTCGGGTTACTGACGCGCCTCGCCTTTGAAGCGAAACAGCCGCTTCGCGGGAGGCGCAGCCTAAAGAGCGTGCCATTAAAGTGTCGGGCCGGCGAAACGGGCAGCCGGGCCGACGCCCTCGTGACGGCTTGCAGCGCCCACGCCGCCACCTCGAATAAGAAGCGCGCGCTATCCGGCGACCGTTGAGCGTTAACCTCCCGTCAAAAAAAGCGGACGGGGGACGCCGGGCTGTATCTCACGACACGCCCAACGGGTGCGCGCTTCTCAAACCAGAGGAGTGACGCGCGTACTTCCCCAACGGACTGCGCCTTCAAACTTTCGGCGCAATTTAGCACAAGAACAGCCGGAATTATACGATTTTTTTTCCAAACGTCAGAGCCGCTCAAAAGATTTTACGCCGAGGGGTGACGGTAAAAATCACTGCAAAGCCGGACTGCTTTTACGCGAAATATCCGTCCAAACGGTCGTGGAGTATAACACACCGGGAGGCCTATAGTTCAAGCTGACAATTAAGTTTAGCGCGCCCGACGGGGGCGAAAATCCCCGCAAAACCACTCAAAAACCCGTGCGACAGGATGAAGGTCTCGCGGGGCGCTCTTTTCCCTTGACTGCGCGAGAGCTAAACGGATATTTTTGTTATTGCCGATGTGGTCGGCCAAAGCCTCGTCCCCGCCCACCTTTTGACCAGCCTGTTTTTGACTTCGCACCGAATCCGGTCTTCAAATTTTTCAAAATCCGCCCATATGCCCTCCGATAAATCGAAACTGCTCGTCCCCCTCTCGGCCTTCTTGGTCTTGACGGCGGCGGGCGCGTCCGTTTACCTGATAAGCCTTTTCGCCGACGGCGGGAACTTTCTCTGGTGGTGCGGCGGACTGCTTTTGTCGGCGGGCCTTCTGTTTTGCGCGCTCCTCTTCTTCTTCTCACGCTTCCACGAGCGGCGCTTCGAGGAGGCGCGGCGCGCGGGCGACGAAGCTTTGCGGCGCGCGCGGGAGGTCGCAGACCTGCACGCGCAGACAATCGAGTCCCTCGCCATCGCGATTGACGCGAAGGATCAGACCTCGCAGGGCCATGTCCGCCGGACGCGCGTCTATGCCGCCGAACTCGGCAAGCTCTTGGGCGTCAGCCCGGCAGAACTCGAAGCGCTGAAGGCGGGCGCGCTCCTGCACGACATCGGCAAGCTCGCCGTGCCCGATTACATCCTCAACAAGCCGGGCCGCCTGACCGCAGCCGAGTTCGAGAAGATGAAGGTTCACGCCCAGGTCGGCGGCAGTATCATCCGCCGCGTCAACTTCCCTTACCCGGTCGAGGAGATCGTCCGCTTCCACCACGAACGTTGGGACGGCGCGGGCTACCCCGCGGGACTGAAGGGCGAGCAGATTCCGCTCGTGGCGCGCATCATCTCGGTCGTTGACTTTTACGACTCGACCCGCTGCGACCGCCCCTACCGCGCCGGCATGAGCCGCGAGGAGTCGCTGGCGCTTCTGCGTCGGATGGCGGGCAAGGCTTTCGACCCCTTGGCCGTCCGGGTGTTCGTCGAGCACATAGACCGCTTCGACAGCCTGTTGTCGCCGCAGGACATCGGCGAACAAGTGCAGCCGGCGAAGGAGACCGCCGCGGGCGAGACACTACAAAACAGAGACGCCGCCGCTGACGAGCGCACCGCCGACAACTCGTCCGGCTTCCGCTCGATTGCCGACGCGCAGCGCGAGGTCTTCGCCCTACACGAGTTCGCGCAGGCCGTCGGCGCGTCGCTGAACCTACAGGACACCGCCGCGCTCGTCGCGGCGAGGCTGCGCGCGATTGTGCCCTTCGACACCTGCGTCATCTTCGCCGTCGAGGAGAGGACGGGACGCGCCGCGCCGGTTCAGGCCGCGGGCGAGAACGCGGAGTTCTTCGCGCGCCGCTCAGTCCCTGTCGGCGACGGGATAACCGGCTGGGTCATCGCCAACGCGCGCCCGATGTGCGCCGCCCACCCGGAGTTGGACATGCGCGGCGTGCCCGACGAGATCGCTTCGGGCGTCCGCGGCGTCCTCTCCGCGCCGCTCGTCCGCGAGGACGGCGCGTTCGGCGCGATCACGCTCTACTCGAAGACGGACGCGGCGTACACCGCCGATCAGTTGCGCCTGCTCGAATCGGTCTGCCTCCACGCTTCGAGCGCGCTCGGCAACGCCCTCACGCATGAGCGGACGAAGGAGAGCGCGCTCACCGACACGGTCACGGAACTCCCGAACGCGCGCGCCCTGCGCCTCCTGCTCGACCAGCGCGTCGCCGAGTGCCAGCGCACGGGGCGTGGGCCTCTGGCCCTGCTCAGCGTTGACCTGGACGACTTCCGCCTGGTCAATGAAGAGCTGGGCCACGGCGTCGGCGACCGCCTGCTCGCGTCGGTGGCGACGGTCATCAGAGGCCAGCTCCGGCAGATGGACATGCTCTCGCGCTACGCGGGCGACGAGTTCGTCGCCGTCCTGCCGTCGGCGACCGACGTGGAAGCCGCGGCTGTGGCCGAGCGCGTGCGCGCGGCGGTCGAGTCGCACAAGTTCCGCGTGAAGACCGGGCGCGCGGTGCAGGTCACAATCAGCGTCGGCGTCGGCTGCTACCCCGAAGCGGGCGAGACCGCCGACGACCTTCTTCTCGCGGCGACGCAGAACATGCAGCGCAACAAGCACGCCCGGAAAATCTCGCACGGCTCCTCCCCGTCCGTCGTCTCCATAGACGCTTACAGGTGACGAGGCCGGGCACGGCTCTCTCGTAAAAAAATCCTCTTCGGCGCGCGGCTGCTGGCTCACGCAACCGCGCGCCGTTTTGTCTCTCCTGTTGCGCGTTTTTGCCGCGGGCGTCGAACTCGCGTATAATCCACCGCGTCACAACTGAGCACAGCAATTCGCCGGACGCCACACGCCGCCGCCCCTGTGCGTGCGGCGTCACCGGGACGCGCACGCCAGGCGCGCAAAGATTTTCATTATGAGTGAACTCAAAGTCATCCCGATGAAGCCGCGCACGCAGTCGGACAGCTCTTCGAGCAGCACCGGCGTCGTGGAGCGCGACGACACAGACCGCATAGACGCCACCGAGTTGCGCGAGGAGCACGAGCAGCGCCGGCAAGAGCAGCACAGGCACATCGAAGAGGTTGACAACGAGACGCTGCTGCGCATGCTCTACCAGATGGTTCTCATCCGCCGCTTCGAGGAGAAGGCCGCCGAAGCCTACACGCTCGGCAAGATCGGAGGCTTCTGCCACCTCTACATCGGGCAGGAGGCCGTCGCCGTCGGCTCCGTCTCGGCCATACGCCCCGACGACTACGTGCTCACGAGCTACCGCGACCACGGCCACGCGCTCGTCATGGGGACTTCGCCAGACGAGGTGATGGCGGAGCTGTTCGGCAAGGCTGGCGGCTGCTCGGCGGGCAAAGGCGGCTCGATGCACCTCTTCGACGCGGACAAGAATTTCCTCGGCGGCCACGCCATCGTCGGCGGTCAAATCCCGCTCGCGACGGGCGTCGCCTTCGCGTCGAAGTACCGCGGCACGGATCAGGTCACGCTCTGCTATTTCGGCGAGGCGGCGGTCAACCAGGGCGCGTTCCACGAGTCTCTGAACATGGCGCAGCTCTGGAAGCTGCCCTGCATCTACGTCTGCGAGAACAACCAGTACGGCATGGGCACTTCGCTGAAGCGCGCGATGTCGCAATCGGACGTGTCGCAGAAGGCCTGCGCCTACGGCCTGGCCTCCGAGTTCGTTGACGGCATGGATGTGCTCGCCGTGCGCGCCGCGACCGAGCGCGCCATCGCGCGCGCGCGCAAGGACAGCTTGCCCTCGCTCCTCGAAGTGCGCACCTACCGCTTCATGGGCCACTCGATGTCCGACCCCGGCCACTACCGCACCCGCGCCGAGATCGAGCGCTACCAGGAGCGCGACCCGATCAAGGTCTTCAGCAGCAACCTCCGCGAGAAGCGCGTGCTTGACGACGCGGGCCTCAAGGAGATCGAAGACCGCGTCCGCACGGAGGTCGAGCGCGCCGTCAAGTTCGCCGACTCAAGCCCGGAGCCGGCGCGCGAAGAGCTTTACACGGACATCTACGCGACAAAGCCGTAAACCGTGAACCGTAAACCGTGACAAGAGGAAGCCAGTTTCCTCTTGTCACGGTTTACGGTTCACGGTTTACGCAAACCGGAGGTTTGCCGAATGGCAGTGATAACCATGCGCGAGGCGCTCAACCAGGCGATGCGCGAGGAGATGCAGCGCGACGGGGGCGTCTTCCTGATGGGCGAGGAGGTCGCGGCCTATCAGGGCGCGTACAAAGTCTCGAAGGGTCTGCTCGAAGAATTCGGCGAGAAGCGCGTGATAGATTCGCCGATCACGGAGCTGGGGTTTGCGGGCCTCGGCGTCGGCGCGGCGATGGCGGGCCTGCGACCGATCATCGAGTTCATGACCTTCAACTTCTCCATCCTCGCCACCGACCAGATCATCAACTCGGCGGCGAAGATGCGCTACATGTCGGGCGGACAGTTCAAAATCCCCATCGTCTTTCGCGGGCCGAACGGCTCGGCCTTCCAGGTCTCCTCGCAGCACTCGCAGGCGCTCGAATCCTGGTACGCCCACTTCCCCGGCCTCAAGGTCGTGATGCCTTCGACGCCTGCGGACGCCAAAGGACTTCTGAAGAGCGCCATACGCGACGACGACCCCGTCATCTTCCTCGAACAGGAGCGCATGTACGGCAACAAGGGCGAAGTCCCCGACGCGGAAGATTTCCTCGTCCCGCTCGGCCAGGCCGACGTGAAGCGCGAGGGCACGGACGCGACCATCGTCGCGCGCTCGATGACCGTGCCGCTCGCTTTGAAAGCCGCCGAGGAGTTGGAGAAGCAGGGCGTCTCGGTCGAGGTCATTGACCCGCGCACCATCCGCCCGCTCGACATCGAGACGATCATCAGTTCGGTGAAGAAGACGAACCGCGTCGTCATCGCGGAGGAGTCGCACGCCTTCTGCGGCGTGGCCGCCGAGATCAGCGCGCAGATCATGGAGCGCGCCTTCGACTACCTGGACGCCCCCGTCCGTCGTGTCTCCGGCGCGGACGCGCCCATGCCCTACGCCAAGAACCTTGAGCGGCTCGCGCTCCCAGACGTGGAGCGCATCGTCAAAGCCGTGCGCGAAGTGGCGTACTTGTAAGTAGTCAGTAGCCAGTAGCCAGTAGCCAGTAGGAAAGCAACTTCTCTCCTTCTGCTTGCTGGCAATAACCATTCGACTGACGAGGCGCTCAAAACTACTGGCTACTGACTACTGGCTACTGACTACTGAGGTGAAGAATGGCAACGCAAGTCGTGATGCCGAAGCTGTCGCCGACGATGGAGGAGGGGCAGCTCTCGCGCTGGCTAAAGAAAGAGGGCGACAAGGTGAGCGTCGGCGAGCCTCTGGCCGAGGTGGACACCGACAAGGCGACGATGGAGGCGCAGGCGCTCGCCGAGGGCGTGCTCCGGAAGATTCTTGTCAAAGAGGGCGAGACAGTTCCCTTGGGCGCGATCATCGCCATCATCGGCCAGCCCGACGAAGACATCTCCGGCATCGTCTCCGAAGCCGCGTCCGGCGCGGCGCAAGCCGGGAAGAAAGAGCGAATCGAAGACTCGACGGAAGGCCGCGCCTACGGAGCGCCGGACGAGTTGGCGGGCGTCGTCCCCGGCGGCGACCGCACGCGGGCCACGGTCGAAGGGCAGCCGCTCAAGGGCGACGTGGGCGGCGCTCCGTCCGCGCCGCAGGCGGGCGCTCCAGGCGCGGGCAAAGCTGCACAGCCCGCCGCGGCTCAGCCGCAGGCCGGCGCGGAGCCGGCGGGCAACGGTAGGCGTGCGCAGACGGGACGCCTCATCGTCTCGCCCATCGCGGCGCGCATGGCCGCCGAGGCGGGCATCAAACTCGACAACCTCGCGGGGAGCGGCCCCGGCGGTCGCATCGTGAAGCGCGACATCGAGGAGGCGTTGAAGGCGGCACAGCAGCAACCTCAACCCGCCGCGCCGCAAGTCGAGGCGCGCGCCGCGCAAGCGCCCGCACAGCCGCCGCCGCCCGCCGCCGCGCCGTCGTTCACGCCAACAGTCGAAGGCGCTGCGCCTTATCACGAAGAGCCTGTGACGACGATGCGGGCGACGATTGCGCGACGCCTCGTCACCTCCATCGGCCCCGTCCCGCACTTCTTCCTGACGACCGAGATCGAGATGGACAGGGCGGCGGAGGTGCGCCGCCAGTTGAACGAACTCGATCCCGAAAACAAGATCAGTCTCAACGACCTCATCATCAAAGTCGCGGCGGTCGCGCTCATGCAGCACCCTTCGGTCAATGCCTCCTTCCAGGAGAAGACGCTTCGCTACTTCGAGCGCGCCGACATCGGCGTCGCCGTCGCCATCGAGGACGGGCTGATAACGCCCGTGGTGCGCGGGGCGAACTCGAAGTCGGTCGGCCAGATCGCCCGCGAGGTGCGCGGGCTGGCCGAGCGCGCGCGCAGCCGCAAGCTCAAGCCCGAAGAGTACACCGGCGCGACCTTCTCCATCAGCAACCTCGGCATGTTCGGCATAGACGAGTTCACGGCGGTCATCAACCCGCCGGAGGCCGCCATCCTCGCCGTCGGCGCGATGACGCCCCGCGCGGTCGTCCGCGACGGCGAGGTCGTCGTCCGCCAACTGATGCGCGTCACGATGTCCTGCGACCACCGCGTCGTTGACGGCGCGACCGGCTCGAAGTTCCTCCAGACCTTCAAGAAGATTCTGGAGAACCCGCTCTACCTGCTCGCTTAAATCTTGTTCACGGGGAAGACGATGAGCACGAACAAACCGGAAGAGACGCCCGCCAACGTCACCACAGACGCCGAGAGCCAGGAATACGGCGCGCAGCACGGCCAAACCGTCGAGGGCCAGGACACAGGCTCGTCCGCGCCCGACGCGAGCGCCCCGCAAGAAGGCGAAGGCCCGGCGGAGACCGGCGAGGGCACGGGAGCGCGTGCCGGCTCGTACAGTTAAAGCGCCCCTCCGCGGTTTGAAATTTCCGGGTCGAGAGTTGAGCAGAGCGGTCGCGAACAGGAAGAACGGGATTGAGCCGCACCTCGCGCTCGTCGCGGTGCAGATCATCTTCGGCACGTGGCCCATCGTCGGCAAGGTGGCGCTGCGCGCCCTGCCGAGCACCGGCCTCGTCGCCATCCGCGTCGCGGGCGCTGCCGCGGCCTTCTTTCTCCTGCTGAGGCTGCGTGGCCGTCTCGTCATCCCACGCCGCAGCGACCTCGCCCGCCTCGCCCTCTACAGCCTGCTCGGCGTCGTCCTCAACCAGTTCCTTTACGTCAAAGGTCTCGCGCTCTCGACCGCCGTCAACGCGGCGCTCCTGAGCACGACCATCCCCGTCTTCACGTTGCTCGTCAGTACGTTCCTCGGTTACGAGAAGTTCACGACGCGCGCCGCCGTCGGAACTCTCGTCGCCGCCGCCGGTGTCGTCTATCTGATTGATCCCTTGCGCGCGGACTTCTCAGGCGACAAGACCATCGGCAACTTCCTGCTCGTCGCCAACACCGTGGCCTACGGAGCATACATCGCCGTCTCGCAGGACGTGTTCCGGCGCTACGGCGCGCTCGCGGCGATGACCTGGGTCTTCCTCTTCGGCTGCCTGGCCTGCGTGCCCGTCGGCGGCTATTACCTCTCGCAAGTCCCGCCGCAGCCGTTGGGCTGGACGATCTGGCTCGCGGTCGCCTACATCATCCTCGTCCCCACGGTCGGCGCTTACTACCTCAACGCGTGGGCGCTCGAACGCGTCGCGCCGAGCACAGTCGCGGTTTACATCTACCTCCAGCCGCTCGTCGCCTTCGCCGTCGCGCCGCTCGTCCTCGGCGCGTCGGAGCGCTGGGGCATGCGCAACTGGGTCGCGGCGGCCTTTATCTTCGCAGGCGTCGCCATCGTCACGTTACGCTCGCGCAGTCGTGTGATGGAAGAGGTCGCCGAGCACCCTGACGCGCTCTAAGGAAATGATGAATGCGGAGTGCTGAGTGATGAATGAAAGACCGCTTGCTCGCCATTCATCATTCAGCATTCCGCATTCATCATTTCTTTACGCCGTCTTCAACGCCTTCAACTCTTTTCCGCCTTCGCCCTCGGCTAAGTGCCGAAGCTCGAAGAGTTTCATCAACGCCTCGACGGGCGAGAGCGAGTCGAGGTCTGCGGCGAGGAGTTCTTCGATGATGCGTGCGCCGCGACCCCAGGCGGAGGCGTCGAACTGTTCGAGGGCTTCCGCGCCGGCTTCTTCATTTATTCCCTCGCGCACGCCCTCGTACTGTTGGAGTAGTTCTTCGGCGCGGCGCACGACGGGGCGCGGCAGGCCCGCGAGCTTGGCGGCATAGACGCCGTAGCTCTTCTCGGCGACGCCGGGCGAGATGCGGTAGAGGAAATGGAGGTCGCTTCCCTGCTCGGCAATCTCGACGTGGAGGTTGCGCAGGCGCGGCAGCGTCTCGGCCAGCTCGGTCAGCTCGTGGTAGTGCGTGGCGAAGAGGGTCTTGGAGCGCAGGCGCGGGTGGTTGTGTATGTATTCGAGGACGGCGCGGGCGACGGCGAGGCCGTCGTATGTGGAAGTGCCGCGCCCAAGCTCGTCTAAGAGGACGAGCGAGCGCGGCGTGGCGTGGTGGAGGATGTGCGCCGTCTCGACCATCTCGGTCATGAACGTTGACTCGCCGCTGCCGATGCGGTCGTAGAGGCCGATGCGCGTATAGACGCGATCAGTTAATCCGACGGTCGCAGCCTCGGCGGGGACGAAACTCCCGGCCTGCGCCATGATGACGACGAGCGCGGCCTGCCGCAGGTAGGTTGACTTACCGGACATGTTCGGCCCGGTGATGAGGGCAATCTCCGGCCCGCCCCGGACGCCGAGTTCCACGTCGTTGGCGACGAACTCGCGTTCTTCGAGGAGTCTTTCGAGGACGGGGTGTCGCCCGCCGCGTATGTCGAGCACGCCGCCTTCGACTACTGTAGGACGCACATAATTCCAGCGCGCGGCGCTCTGCGCGAAGGCGGCGACCGCGTCGAGGCGCGCGAGCGTCGAGGCGGCGGCCAGGAGTTCGTCGCGCGCCTTGCCGACCTCGGCGCAGACGTGCCGGAACAGGCTCATCTCCATCTCGCCGATGCGCCCCTGCGCGTTGAGGACGAGCGATTCGTACTCCTTCAGCTCCAGCGTGACGAAGCGCTCGGAGGCGGCGAGCGTCTGCTTGCGCGTGTAGTCTGCGGGGACGAGGTGCAGGTTCGGGCGCGTGACCTCGATGAAGTAGCCGAAGACCTTGTTGTAGCCGACGCGCAGGCTCCTTATCCCTGTGCGCGCTCGCTCGCGCTGCTCCATCTCGGCGAGGAAGTTCTTCCCGTTTCGCAGGAGCGCGCGCAACGAGTCAAGCTCCTCGGCGAAGCCTTCGCGGATGACGCCCGTCTGCTCGCCGCGCGTCGAAAGCTCGTCGTTGACCGCGGCGCGTATGAGTTCGAGAACCTTCTCGCACGCCGGGAGCGCAGCGAGCGAAGCGCCGAAGCGGCCCGCGTCGCGCTGAAGCACCGCGCGCACGCGCGGGACGGCTTCGAGGCTCTGCCTGAGCGCGAGAATCTCGGACGGCGTGGCTAAACCGGCGCGCGCGCGGCCCGTCAGTCGCTCGATGTCGTGGACGTTTTCGAGCGCGGCGAAAAGCTCGGCGCTCTCTTTCTCGCCCGCGGCGAACCAGGCGACGTGCTCCTGCCGGCGCGCGATCTCGGCGAGGTCGAGCAGGGGCCGGCGCAGCCAGCGCCGCAGCATGCGACCGCCCATCGCCGTGCGCGTCTCGTCGAGCGTCGAGAGGAGCGACGGCGCTCCGCCCCCGCTCTCAAAGATTTCCAGGCTGCGCACGGTCTGCTCGTCGAGCACCATGAAGGCCTCGGCGCGGTAGCTCGCGAGGCGCGTCAACTGCCCGGAGACGCCAGCCTGCGTCTCGTCGAGGTACGAGATGATTGCGGCGGCGGCGGCGACCGCGAGCGGCGAGCGCGCCAACCCGAACGGCGCGAGCGTGCGCGCGCCGAAGTGCTTCTGCACGACGCGGCGAGCGAGCGCGGGGTCGAAGGCCGAGTCGGGGCGGCGCGTGATGAAGCCGGGCAAGGAGGCGACGTTGGCGGCGAGGCTCTTCGGGACGAGCAGCTCCGAGGGCGCGATGCGCTGAAGCTCCGAGAGCGCGGCAGCGGCGTCCAATTCGGTCGCCGCGAAGTCGCCCGTCGTCACGTCGGCGTAGGCCAGCCCCGCGCTCCGCCCGTCGGAAGCGTATGCGGCGAGGTAGTTGTTGACCTTGCTCTGAAGAAGCCCCGTTTCGAGAACCGTGCCGGGCGTGACGACGCGCACCACGTCGCGCTCGATGAGTCCGCGACCCGCCGACTCGCCTTTGACCGGCGCGGTCGTCAGTTGCTCGCAGATGGCGACGCGGTGGCCGCGCGAGATGAGCGTGGCAAGGTGGCGCTCCAGGCTGTGGTGCGGGACGCCCGCGAGCGGCACGCGCACGCCGCGGCCCATCGGCTTCGACGTGAGGACGATGTCCAGCTCGCGCGCGAGCAGGCGCGCGTCGTCGTCGAACGCCTCGTAGAAGTCGCCGATGCGGAAGAGGAGGATGGCGTCGGCGTGGCGGCGCTTGATGTCGAGATACTGCTTGCGTATGGGCGTGGCCGTCGTCATCGCTCGAAAAGACGGGCGAGGGTGTCTTCGACCGAGGTGAGGGCGCGGTGAAGCCTTCGGAGTTGCTCGAAGCTAAGGATGGTCGTGACCCTCCCGATCTCGCGGAACGGGCCGGTGCGCGCGAGGCTCAACTGCCGCTCGGCGCGGTTCGTGTCGCGCTCTGAGGCGACGACGAGAAAGGGCTTGCTGCGTTGAGCGTCGTAGGCCCTCTTCAGTTTCGCCAGCGCCGCGTCGAGGTTGCCCTTGTGCTGCACCTCGAAGACGTGGCTCAGGCGCGGACTTGACTCGGCCTCGCGCCAGACCACGTCGTAGTAGTCGAACTCGACCTCGGCGAAGTGTCCGAGCACGCGACCGACCTCGACGAGCATCCGCTGCACGTCCGCGTGGGTTAGCTCTACGCTTTCACTCTCACACGCGCGGGCATCGGAGAGCGAGAATTGAATCTCTTCCTCGGCGACGCGGCGGCGGCCTCTTTCCGTGAGCCTCCAACGACCGCGGTCGCGCTCGATCTCGCGCCGCTCGTCGAGGGAGCGCCCGGCACGCTGCACGAGCCTGCGCCACTGCCTGCGGTGTCCGTTCGCGACGGCGCGCACCTCCCGCACGTCGAGCTGCGGGAAATAGGCGACCAGCCGGTCGTAGAGGAAGCGCACGTGCTCCGCGCCGCCCGTGGCGGCCAACTCCTGGAGGAGTGGCAGTTCGACGCGTTCCACGCTCGGATAGGGCATGCCGTTTAAGCTCGGGAGTTGTAGGACGGCGGGAGGGGCAGCTCCCGCCCAGGGCGAAACGTTCGTGGCAAACTTACAGGAGAAGCGGGCGAACAATCAAGCGGGCTGAAGGTAGAAAGCGGCGGGCAGTTAGCAGGCAGCAGGCAGAGCGCCGTTCTAAACAGTCGGGAGCACTGCCGCGTCTCGAAAAGATGCCGTGATGGTGGCCTGGAGTTTCAGCGCACGGAATCGCTACCGATGAAAGCGCCCACCGCTGAAGTACGTTTCATAATGCTGATACCCTTCCTCATAGCCGCGAAGGAAGCCGTCCCGGTAAGCCTGCTGATAAGTGCCGCGGTTGCCGAAAACAGAGAAGAAGCCGCCGGCCCCGTGCCGGTAAAAGTGTGAGCGCTCCGGTTCATAGCCTTGCCCGCGGCGCGCATCGTTCGCGCCGGTGTACAGGCCGTCCTGGTAACCCCGGTCGTAGGCGTTAGAGCTATAGCCATAGCCGCCGTAATTTGAGGACTGATAAACGCGGGTGTTGTGATGGGCGCGATAGCGATCATCACGATCATTATCCCGATCTCGCCTGTGCCTGTGCTCCCGGTGACGCCCCCGGTCGTGATCCCGGTCGCCGTCAACATCTCTATCATGGTGATGAGTCAGGGTTTGTGAGCCGCTGCTACTCGTCCGAGTGCTGCTATCACTGGAGCGATCCCGATGCCGACCGCCATCGCCGCTGCCGCGGCTCCTGCTCTCCCCGCCACCACGGCTATGACTACTGCCGCCGCTGCTACTACTGCTGCGACCGCCGCCGCCACGACTGTGATTGCCGCCGCTACTGCTCTGGCTACTGCCGCTGCCACGGCTCTCTCCGCCCCCGCCTCGCTTGCCCTGCGCCTGGCCGGTTGATACTGATACGAACAACACGCCGGACAAAAGCGAACATGCCGCGACGAACGCCCCTATCGCCCTCTTCAGATCATTCATATTCATTGCTTGCCTCCGTGAGTGGCCCGTTACGAAAATCTGTCGTGCGCTTCAAGCGGCGGATCGTATTAGCAGTAAAGCTATGCGAGGGTCATGATGTCGCGCCGCGCCGGCGGGGTAATTGCGGTACCAATATACACCTCATCGCTCACACCAGTCATGCATGTTGAAGGCACGGCTGGGCAGGTCTTTGCGCTCTCCCCACAGGCGAGCAATAAAATTGAGAGTCGCCCGGAGGCGACTAAGAGAGAGTTCTTCTCTTCTTCAGCCGCCCCCGCGGGACTCTCAATTTTATTTCCGACTCGTTCCCGGCACTGAAGCGCCGGGCCACTTTCAGCCGCCCCGACGGGGCTTCAAAACCCGGCCCTTATGATGCCGGTAGCCACAGCCTGGCGTTCACTGCTCGCCGCCCACAACTTTCTTTCAAGCGGCGCGGTCGCACGCGAGGCCGAAGCGCTCGCGGATTTCGTCGGCGTCGAGCGTGTCGCGCTCCATCAGCCCGTCAACGAGGCGGGCAATCTCGGCGCGGCGCGAGTCAACGACCTCGCAGGCGCGCTTCATCTGCGCGTTGACGATCACGTTCGTCTCCTGCTCGATGCGGTCGAGAAGGGCCTGGCTGTGCGGGTCTTCGGGCTTGCCGAGGTGTATGGGGCCGAGCGGACTCATGCCGAACTCCGAGACCATGCGGCGCGCGATCTCGACGGCGCGCTCGATGTCGTTCGACGCGCCCGCCGTCATCGTGTCGAGCAGAAGTATCTCCGCCGCGCGCCCGCCGAGGAGCATCGCGACCTGGTCTTCGAGGTACTGGCGCGTCCTCATCAGGCGGTCGCGTTCGGGGAGCGCCTGCGTCACGCCGAGCGCGCGCCCGCGCGGGAGAATCGAGACCTTGTGAATCGGGTCGCCGTTCTCGACGGCGAGGCCGACGGCGACGTGGCCGGACTCGTGGACGGCGGTCGCGTAGCGCTCCCCGTCGTCCATTATGAAGCCCTGGCGCTCGACGCCCATCAGGATTTTGTCGCGCGCGTACTCGACGTGCGTGCTGCCGACCGCCTCCGAGCCGTCGCGCGTCGCGGCAATCGCCGCCTCATTCAAGAGGTTCGCGAGGTCTGCGCCGGAGAAGCCGGGCGTGCCGCGCGCGATCCACGTCAGGTCGAGGCCGTCTTCGAGCGTCAGCTTGCGCGCATGGACGCGCAGTATCTGCTCGCGCCCGCGCATGTCGGCGAGATTGACGGTGATCTCGCGGTCGAAGCGACCGGGGCGCGTGAGCGCGGGGTCGAGTATGTCGGGACGGTTGGTCGAGGCGATGACGACGACGCCGCACAACTGCTCGAAGCCGTCCATCTCGATGAGGAGCTGGTTGAGCGTCTGATCCTGGTCGGCGGAAGCCGAGTCGCTGCCACGACCGCGGCGGCGACCGAGCGCGTCAATCTCGTCAATGAAGATGACGCAGGGCGCGAGCTTGCGCGCGCGCGCGAACAGACGCCGGACGCGCGACGCGCCGAGGCCCGCGAACTTCTCCTGGAAGCTCGAACCAGACACCGAAAGGAAAGGAACCTTCGCCTCGCTGGCCGCGGCGCGCGCGAGCAGGGTCTTGCCCGTGCCCGGAGGGCCGGAGAGCAATAGGCCACGCGGGGGCCTGCCGCCGAGCCGCCCGAACTTTTCCGGGTCGCGCAAAAAATCAATCGTCTCGGCAAGCTCCGCGCGCGCCTCGTCAACGCCGGCCACGTCCGCGAACGTGACCGCCGTGTCGCCGCCGGTTTCCGCCGCGCTGAAGTCGCTCTGCACGCCCATGCTCGCGTAAACGCGCCAGCCTATGAAGCCGAGCGCGACGAGCGCGACGAGCGGCAGCGTGTAATTTAAGGCGGTCGCCAGGACACCGGGCTGCAAGGACTGGTACTCGACCTGCGCCTTATTCTTGGCGAAGGCGGCGGTGACCTCCTGCTGCGCGGCCTCGTTCGTCACGACGGCGCGGACGAGCGTGCCGTCCGCTTGCGTCACCGTCACTTCGTCGGCGACGATCTTCACGGAGCGCGCTCCGCCCGCGTCGGCCAGCTCGCGGAGCTGTGTGTAGTTGATGTCGCGGACGACGGGCAGCGACTTTCGGTAGAAGAGGCCGAAGGCTACGAGCGTGAAGGCGAGAAGCAACAGGAAGCCGGCGACGACGACGACCTTGCCCGGCTTCTGCGAACGGGGGATCAGACGGGAAAGCGGCATAAAGACCTCGACTAAATTTTTAACGAAGCAAGGGGGCGCTCCGCTTGTAGCTTGATTGTTCAGTTTAAAGAAACCGCCTCTGGGGAGCCGCCGAAGGAAAACCGCCGGAAGGGCTCGCACGTTTGAGCGGGACGGTAAACGTGTGAAAGCGCCCGTCGGGACTGTAAGGGCGCAGACCACACTCTACCAGTCGGGAGCTTTTGAAGTCCAGCGAAAAGCGCAGGCCGTGAGACCGCGTCTATCATCTTTGCCTTCAACGGAGACAAAGACCAAGACTTTCCGATGACACGATGGCGGTTTCGGTTGCCGCCCCTTCTCTAAGTTCGACCGCGCCCCGCATATTCTTGCCCTGTATCAAGACACAGCCGTTTTGAAACCCGCGGCGTGATTCAATACAGGGACGATCATCCGTGACTTCCGAGCGCCGTTCTTCCACGCTCAAATCGCGCCGTTTTCAGAGATTCGGGGGCGTTCGTGGCTTGGCGTCTGTTGGCATGGGCGTTGCTCGAACTCTGCGTGGGCGGTTCTGCGGAACCGGAAGAAAACAGCGGCTGACGCTCAACTAAGGAGAAGGCGAATATGTTGTGGACAATTCTGGTGATCCTGCTGATTCTGTGGCTCCTGGGTCTGGTTAGCGGCTACACGGTGGGCGGTTTCATACACCTGCTGCTCGTCCTGGCTCTCGTGATCTTCGTCATCAACCTCCTCACGGGACGAAGGACGGTCTAAGAGTCGGACAGACGTGAGTGGTAAGAAGGGCGGCGCACGTTTCGTCGTGCGCCGCCCTTCTTTTATTTCATCTCAATCATCCTTCAGCGGATTGCGACCTGACAGTTGCGACAGTGCGTCCGGCGCTTCGCGTTGAGCGTGCCGCACGAGGCGCAACGCCTGTACATGGTGCGCGCGAACCAGTTCGTGATGAGCGCGCTCGCGCCGAGGATGGCGACCAGGACGAGGATGCTGAGGAGCGTGTCCTTCAAGCCCTGTGCCTCTCAAGCATCTCGCCGTGATACCGCCGCCCGCGCTCGTAGCCCTGGCGGAACGCGCCCTCGTCGCACTCTCCGCCGTAGCACTCGCGCAGGCGCTCGGCGTCCTCTTCGTAAGAGTGGTCGCGCGCGCGCGGGTGGAGCGCGGCCTCGAAGCCGCGTCGGTAGATCGGCTCGTCCGTCCCGAAGTCGCCGCCGTCAACCGTGTACTCCGCCTCCTCCGCGTCGCGCAGGCCCAGCCACCAGTTCTCGCGCGCCGCGTCAATACTCTCCGCGCCCTCCCCGGCGAGCACGCCCCGCGCCGTCTCCGCCTGCGCGTCATCGTCCGCGACGACGATCACGACCGAGCGCCCCCGCCGCAGCGCGTCCTCGTAAACGAACAGTTCGTCGTGCGGCAGCCCGCGCGCCATCGAGTCTTCGAGCGCGCCGCCCATCGCGATGCCCGTGGCCGCGCCGCCCGCGCCCAGTAGCGCCGCGCCGATCAATCCCGCGGCCAGGACAGGCCCGACGCCGGGGATCAGAAGGCTCGCCGCGGCGGCTCCAAGATGCAAGCCGCCCGCGACGCCGAGTGCGCCGCCGACGGTGCCGCCGAGCGCCGCGCCCATGCCCGGCTGCTCGGTCTCGGTCGTCGGCACCTCGTCAAGCTGCTCCTGCGTCGTGCCGGGCGTCAGAAGGCTGATGCGGTCTTCGGCGACGCCCGCCTCGCGGAGACGCCCGACGGCGCGCTCGGCGTCCGCGCGCGAGTTGAAGATGCCTGCGACAGTGCTCATTCGCGTTTGTGGTTCGAGCGCGGCGAAGGAGTGCGCGCTCAGGCCGCCTTTCCCGGCCAGTAAGCCCTTCTATGAATTTGCAACGGGGAATGCTTAACGCGACGTGCCGCCGATTTTAACATGAATCCTCCCGCACGTGCCCGAAAGAAAGAAGCGCCCTACGTCGCTCACGCAGGGCGCTTCACCCTTTTCTTTCTCTCGAGGACTTTACGGGATGACCTTCGCCGTGAAGACCTCTTCCATCGCGAGGCCGCGGCTGCAACCCGGCGCTTGGACGAGTTGGCGTCGGCTGTCCGTCCAGACCGGGTAAGAGGCGCCACCGTAGGAGGCGAGGCCCTCGTAGTCACCCTGCTGGTTTCCGTAGTTGATGCCGTTGCAGGGGAACACCCCGTCGCAGTCGTGCTCGTTGGAACTCTGGTTGCTGACGCGGACGTTGGGCGACCAGTTGACGCCGCCGTCTTTCGACTGCGAGAGGAAGTAGTCGGTCTGGTAGCGCGACCCCGTAGTGTCGAAGCGCGTATCGTAGAAGGCGACGTTTACGTCGCCCGTGGCCGCGTCAACCGACATCCAGTGGTTGAAGCGGTCGGCGAAGTAGCCGCGGTCGGTGACGGGCTGCGGGCTAGACCAAGTCGTGCCCTTGTCGTCGGAGTAAGAGATAAGGATGTCCGTGACGCCGGAGGCGGTCAAGTCCATCCAGGAGCAGTAGAGGCGACCGCGGTGCGGCCCCGTTGACGTGTCAGCGCCGAGCGAGGGATAGACGAGCGCGCGGCGGAAGGACTCAGCCGGGATGCCTACGTCGAACGGCGCATTCTTCGCCGAGACGACGCTCTGCGTGCCCCAGGTCTTGCCGCCGTCGAGGGAGCGGTTGAAGGCGATGACGTTTTGCACGTAGTCGTTCCAGGCGACGTAGAGTTCGCCGCCGGGGCCGACCGCGGGCGACGCGCCGATGGAACGGCCCGGCCCCGAAGGGTCGTCGGCACGTGTGACGCTGAAGGTCGCGCCGTGGTCTGCGGACGCCCCGACGCGGACGCCGCCGCCCGTCGAGCCGCCGGAGGCCGCGTCCCAGGCGACGTAGACGTTGTCGCGGAAGCCGCTCGCGGCGCTGCGGTCGGTGGTAATCATCGGCTTGTCGTTGAAGTGGTTCGAGCCGCTGTCGAACGAGAAGTAGTTGACTGCGGGGTAGGACTTGCCGCCATCGGTCGAGTGCGCGACGGCCATCTCGGTTCCGTTGATGCCGTTGCCGTTGCTGAAGAAGACGACGATGTAGCTGTAGAAGAGGTTGCCGCGCGAGTCGAAGGCGAGCGACGGGTCGGAGCCGAAGTCTATGCCGTTCGTTCCGATGGCGGCGGGCAGCGGCAGGTCAACGCCGCCCCAGTCCTTGCCGCCGTTCGTCGAGAAGTAGCCGCGCATCGGCAGGCGGAAGATTTCGTTCGAGCCGGCGGCGAGGTTCTTCGTCTGCGCCGTGTTGACGGCGATGAAGGTCTCGCTCTGCGGGCCGCACTCGTTGGAGATGTCAACGTTGCTGCCGAACGTCAGAGAGTTGGTCGAGCCGCCGCCGTCAACGGGGCCGTTCTTGGCGATGTATGTGTATTTGTCCCACCAAGTCGGGTCGTGTGAACTACTCGACTGTGCCCGCCCGCGGCGGGGCGCGACAGTGAGCGCGCCGACGAGGAACAGGGCGAGAAGTAGTGCGAAGCAAGTGAAGCGTGGAAGTGACATGGCCGTCTCCTTAGTTTTATTCGTGCGGTTGCGGATCGTGAACCGGGCTTGCTGTTGACTGTAGAAAGCGTCAATCGCCTGTGTTTTTCAGGGCGCGCCCGGCGGGTCGGAAGTCTGCGAGGGCATTCTGCCACTAAAGTCGTTGAGCATCAATCGCGGGCGTGTTAAAGTGGCAGCGTCCTTGATAAAAAAGCTCTCCGCCGCGGAGGATTCATGATCGAAGTCATCGAAAAACACTGGCCGATGTCCGAAGGCGACGGCAAGGCCACGCGCAAGAAGAGGCCACGCCTGCTGGCGATCACGACCGACTGCTGCACGGGCTGTGCCGGCTCGCCCGCGTGCATCGAATACTGCCCCATCGAGGCTTGCATGTTCTGGGTTCCAGACGACGAGCACTCGCCCTTCGGTCGCATCGAGGTTGATCCATACCTCTGCATCGGCTGCCAGAAGTGCATCAGCAAAGGCCCCGACGGAGCGTTCCTTGACGGCTGCCCCTGGGACGCAATCGAGATGGTTCCGACCGACGACTGGGAGGCTATGCACGGCGTTACGCTGCCGGACGCCCCGCCCCCGCCGCCCGCGAGCTAAACTTTTCAAAAAGCCTTACTGCCCCTTCGTTGAGCGGCGCTTGATGGCCTCAGCCGTCTGCGCCGCCTTCACTTTTACGTCGTCCGGCATGCCTTCGACGCCGCGCGCGTAAAGCTCGACTTCGGCCAGGTCTTCCGCCGAGCCGAAGTAGTAGAGGCCGACGAGCGCGTCCGTCACCTGCTCGGAGTCGGGCGCGAGGACGAACAGCCCGGCCCCTCGCGCGAAACCTTCGCCGTCCTTCACCAAAGCCTTCTCGATGATGCCCGGAAGCGGCGAGCGCACTTCACCGATTCCGCTCGACGCGTCCCTGTACTTCAGCAGAAGCGATTCGCGCTTGACCGGCGAGCCTGCGGTGAGAGCAGTGAGCGCCGTCCCGGCAGCGTCTGCCTTGACCTCATAAGGCCGGAGCATCGCGGACAACTCGGCGCGGCAGCGCGGGTCTCCGAAGCGCACGAGCGCGAGCGCGGCGTTGCGCCGCACAATCGGCTCCGGGTCGTCGAGCAGCGGGACGAGCGCGGCACGGAACTCCTCCGACCTGTGGTCGAGTCCCATCACCCACGCCGCCGTCATGCGCAGGTCGGGCGCGTCGCTCCGCGACAGCGCGACGACCTGCGGATACCAGCGGCCCGCGCCCACATCGCCGCGCTCGATGCGCTCCGCGACCTGCGAGAGCGCGTGCTGCGCGTGTCGAGGGCTGCCTTCGCGAAGGTAGATTTCGATCTCCTCGTCGCTCAGCGTCCGCCCGAACCAGGTCAAGTACCAAGTGAGGGACGGCACGACGACGAACAGGACGGCCACGACCACGAGCGGCCAAGGCGTGCGCCGTCGGCCCGGCGCGCTGGCCGCGGTGCTCGACGGCCCGTCGCCGTGGTTTCCGTTTTTGCTTATAGACTCCATCTTTTTCTTCCGCCGCGGCGGCACGACTCAGCGCGGCGGGTAGAGCCTGTAGAGCATCAGATAGACGACGACGCCCGTGACGGAGACGTAGAGCCAGAGCGGGTATGTCCAGCGGGCGATGCGGCGGTGGCTTCGGAAGTCGCCGCGCAGTGCGCGCCGGAGCGTGACGGCGACGAGCGGCACGATGGCCGCCGCCAGCGTGACGTGCGAGATGAGGATCGAGAAGTACAGCGGCCTGACGAGGCCCTGACCCGTGAACCGCATCGAGCCGTACTGCGAGTGATAGACGACGTAGGAGACGAGAAAGAGGCAGGAGACGATGAGCGCCGCGAGCATGCACGCGCGGTGCGCGTAAACCCTCCGGCGCGAGATGAAGTAGAAGCCCGCGACGAGCAAGACGAAGCTCGCGGCGTTCAGGGCGGCGTTCAGGTGCGGCAGTATCGAGTCGTTCATAAAACGGAAGCCGCGTGCCGACTCAGCCGCCGCGCCGCTACCCTTCCCTTCTCTTTCTCGCCTCGGCGCGCCCCGCTTCAGTGAGCGCGTAGAAGTCATTCCCGCGCTCTTCGAGCAGGCCGCGCTCGACGAGATTTTCCACGGCGTAGAGGACTGCGCGCCGCGCGTCGGGGTCGTTGCCCCCCGCCTCGAAAAGCTCGTGCAGGTCTAGCTCCCGCTTCCCCATCTCGTCGAACATGCGGAGCACGCGCGGCGTCATCTCGTCCAAAGCAACATCCTCCCCGGCGCGCGATGGCCCTCTCACAATCCCCTTGGAAGGGTTGCGCGCTCAAGCCTCGGCCTTCTTCTTCGGCGCGTGCGCGGGCTTCGCCGCCGGGGGCTTCTTCTCGCTCAGCTCCTCGTAGCCGCAACGCTCGCACTGCCACGCGGGGAAGACCTCCGAAGGGTCGGTCGCGCTCTGATAGACGGCGCGATCCGAAGGGATGATCTTGCCGCCGCAGCGCGGGCACATGCGCCCGCGTATCGTCTGCCTCTCAACGTCAACCGCCGGGACTAATTCATCGGCCATATGTTCTCTTTGTGAGCCGTAAACCGTGGCAGGAGAAAACCGTGATAACAGAAGACGGCTCTTTCTTGTCACGGTTCACGGCTCACGGTTTACGGTTTACGGCTTTCATCCTCCTCCTCGCCCTTCACCTTCTTGTAGGCGACGGCGAAGATGGAGCAGAAGATTGCGACGGGCGGGACGAGGAGGACGACGATGCCGAAGTTCAGCGTCCGCGCCGCCGCGTCGCCGGCATGTTCGATTGCCGTCCGACACATCGGACACTGCGCGAGCGCGCCCGCCGGGAACAGTGCCGAGAGCGCGGCGAGCGCGAGCGCCGCGAGAAGGAAGTAGTAAAACTTATTGACTCTCCTGTTCATCGTCACACCTCATTCCGGCTCGCCGGTTGTGGCCGCAGCCGTCGGTCGGTTCGTGCGCTGCTTGAGTGTGCGGAAGCTGTCGGGGAAGACTATGAAGAGGAGGCAGATGCAGACGACGAGCGTCGGGACGAGCGTGACGACGAGGCTCAGGCGCTCGAACTTGAGGTGCATGAAGTAGGCGACGATGAGCGCGGCCTTGACGAGCGAGAGGCCCATCAGGATCGTCAGGAAGATGCGCAGGTCGTGTATCTTGATGTAGGCCAGGACGACCTCGACCACCGTCAGGCCCAGCAGTCCGAGCAGCACGTTCCCGAAGAGGCGCGTGCCGCCCTCGAAGTGCACGTGCTCGGCGGCGCGCGCCGGAGGCAACTCTTCGGGGACGGCGAACGGGTGGACGCCGCGCGCGCGCATCGTCAGCGCCGGGACGGCGATGAAGGTGAGCGCCAGGAGCAGGCAGACCGCGGTGAAGAAGAGACTGTCAATCGTTAGGAAGTTCCCGGCGCTCGCCGCGTTCTTAGCCGTGAGCAAGAGGAAGCCCGCCGCCAGCACGACGCAGACGCCCATCAGGATCAAGTCCGACTTTTGAAACACGTCGCGGATTGATGGTTGAGCCATTCTTTCGGCTGCCTCCTTCGTGAGAGGCTAGATGCTAGATACTAGATGCTGGTTGAAGGCAGTTTTCACTAGCATCTAGTATCTAGCATCTAGCCTCTATTTGGTCATGTCCACCGACATCAGATAAATCAAAGGGAAGACGAACATCCAGACGAGGTCAACGAAGTGCCAGTAGAGGCCGCTGATCTCCACGTCCTCGTGGCGCGTCTTGCCGATGCGCAGGGCGACCACTCCTAAGTAAATTACGCCCGTGAAGACGTGGAACATGTGCAGGCCCGTGATCGCGAAGAAGCTCGCGCCGAAGAGCGGCGGGGCCTGCGGCCAGCGCTCGGCCCACTCTTTGGCGAACGTCGAGCCGGCGCTCACGCCGAAGGGGCGCAGGCCCTCGCCCAGCAGGTGGCTCCACTCGATTGAGTGGAGGACGATGAAGACCGTGCCGCCGAGCATCGTCGCGCCGATCCAGCGGCGCGCGGCCTTCAGGCGGTTCGCAGCCGATGCCCTCACCGCCATCACCATCGTGAAGGAGGACGCCAAAAGGAAGAGCGTCATCACGGTCGAGAAGATGATGCTGGGGTTGAAGGGAAACGGCGTCGGCCACTGGTCGCTCGCGGCGCGCGCGTAGGAGTAGCCGATGAGCATCGCCGAGAAGGTCATCGCGTCCGACACGATGAAGAGCCACATGCCGAGCTTGCGGTGACCGACGCGATACGGAAACGCCCCGCCGTCCCAATCGTTCGCCGCAAGATTTCCAACGCGGGCTTCGGTGCTCAAGCCTCACCTCCAGAAGAAGAGTAGGAGAAAGAGAAAGACCCACAGCAAGTCCATGAAGTGCCAGTAAATTCCGACCACGTCCGTGAGCGCCCGCTTCTTCACGTCGGCCTCGGCCCCTTGCGTGCGCCGCGCGTACATTAAAAGCAGGCTCAGCGCCAGGATGCCGCCCGCGAGGTGTAGGCCGTGCAGGCCCGTCAGCACGTAGAAGAAAGAGCTGTGCGGGTTCGACGCAAGGTAGAGTCCCTGCGCGACCAACTGCCGCCACGCCAGAAGCTGCGACGCCAGAAAGCCGAGGCCGAGCAGCAGCGTCACGCCGAGCCAGACCTTGTAAGCAGGCCCCTCGCCGTGGTTGATGGCAGCCTTCGCGCGCGTGAGAGTGAGGCTGCTCACGACGATGAGCGCGGTGCTCAAGTAAACGAACGAGGGCATCGTGCCCCCGTGCCAGTCAATCGAGGTCGGCATCCCCGAACGGACGATGTAGGCGCTCGCCAGCGCCGTGAACATCATCAGGATGGAGGCCAGCCCGATGAGCACGCCGATGCGGTAGTGTTCGGGCGAGAAGCCGCGGCTTCGGTCGTCGCCGCCTGAGCCTCCGCCGCCCGGCCCGCCGCCGTTCGGCCCCTTGCCGTTCCCGCGCGGGCCGCGCCCGCCCCGACGCCGCGAGGTCGCGATGTCGAGCGTGCCTTCGGCGCGCGTCGCCGTCTCACTGCTAGCCGTGGCCGTTGTGCCCATCGCCCTTTCCTTGTACCGCGTGCGTGCCAGCCGTTGTGACGATGTTCGCCTCCGTCTCGTCCGGCGTCGTCTGCATCACGAAGTCGTCGGGCGCTCCGGGCACGCTGAACTCGTAAGCGCCGCGATAGACGGTCGGCACACGGCCGCCGAAGTTGTCGTGCGGCGGCGGCGTCGCCGTCGTCCATTCGAGGGTGGTCGCCTCCCAGGGGTTGTCGGTCGCCTTCTGTCCTTTAAACATGCTCCAGAAGAAGTTGAAGATGAAGATGACCTGCGCCGAGACGGTGATGATCGCCGCCCACGTGACGAAGTGTATGAGCGGCACTGTGGGACGGTTGAAGTTGTAGATCATCTGCACCTGGCCGTTGACTATCTCGTAGAACTGCGAGTAGCGGCGCGGCATGCCGACGATGCCCATGACGTGCATCGGGATGAAGATGCAATAGACGCCGATGATCGTCGGCCAGAAGTGGATGCGGCCCAGCGTCTCGTTCATCATCCGCCCGAACATCTTCGGGAACCAGAAGTACATGCCGGCGAACATGCCGAAGATTGCGGCGACGCCCATCACGAGGTGGAAGTGCGCGAGCACGAAGTAGGTGTCGTGCATCGAGAGGTCGAGCGTGGTCTGGCCGAGCACGAGGCCAGTGATGCCGCCCGCGACGAAGAGTGAGACGAAGCCGATGGCGAACAGCATCGGCGTCTTGAAGCGAATGCGCCCGCCCCAGAGTGTGCCGAGCCAGTTGAAGGTCTTGATGGCCGAGGGCACGCCGATGCTCAAAGTCAAAACGGAGAAGGCCATGCCCGTGTACGGACTCATCCCCGAAATGAACATGTGGTGGCCCCAGACGAAGAAGCCGAGGAGTCCGATGGCGAACAGGGCGAAGACCATCGCGCGGTAGCCGAAGACGGGCTTGCGCGCAAACGTCGAAAGTATGTGCGAGGTCGCGCCCATGCCCGGCAGGATGGCGATATAGACCTCCGGGTGTCCGAAGAACCAGAAGAGGTGCTGCCACATGATCGGCGAGCCGCCCGCGTGGTCAATCACCGTCGTCCCCGTAGAGAGTCCCGCGGGCACGAAGAAGCTCGTGCCCAGGTTCTTGTCGAGGAACAGTAGCACGCCCGCCGCAAGCAGGACGGGGAACGCGAGCAGCGCGAGCACCGCGGTCGTAAACCAAGCCCAGCACGTGAGCGGCATTCTCATCAGAGACATCCCGCGCGTGCGCAGGTTCAATAGCGTCGTGATGAAGTTGAGCGCGCCGAGGAGCGAGCCGCCGCAGAACAACGCGATGCTTATGATCCAGAGGTTCATCCCCATGCCCTGCCCCGGCACGTTCAAAACGTCGCCGATGGCCGAGAGCGGCGGGTAGGCAGTCCAGCCTCCAGTGGGGCCGATGACGCCATTGCCCGCGGCGAAGATGGCGCTCACGAGGACGGCGAGGCCGAGGAACGTCACCCAGAAAGAGAGCATGTTGAGGACGGGGAAGGCCATGTCCTCCGCGCCGATCTGGATGGGCAGGAAGTAGTTGCCGAAGCCGCCCTGCGGCGCGGTCGTCAGCACGAAGAAGACCATCATCGTGCCGTGCATGGTGACGAGCGAGAGGTAGAACTCCGGCGACATCACGCCGCCCGGCGCGCCCGTCGGGAAGAGCTTGGCGAGGAGCCACCACGAGTGCCCCGGCCAGGTCATGTTCATCCTCATCATGATGGACATCAGCATGCCGAGGAAGACCGAGAAGAGCGCGAGCAGCAGATATTGGATGCCGATGACCTTGTGGTCAATGCTGAAGACGTACTTGCGTATGAAGCTCGTCGGCGGCCCGTGGTGGTGAACCGCCGCGCCGTGCTCGGCGGCGTGCTCCTCAGTGCCGTGGGCCTCGTTTGGGATGTCGTCTTCTGCCATCTCGACGCTCCTCGCGCCCCCTCGTGCGGGGCGCGCTCAGGGAAGGTTAGTAAGTCGGGACAGGGTATTTTTTGTAAAGCTCCGAGATGCGCGCCTGGAACTGCGCCTGCGGGAGCGCCATCAGAGAGTCGTACTCGTCCGCCGGCAGGATGAGCATGTAGCTGCGCATCTTGTAGTGCTGCTGGCCGCAAAGCTCGGCGCAGGCGATCTCGTAGCGACCCTTCTGGTTCGGCGTGAAGTGGATCGGGATTTCCAGTCCTGGCACGGCGTCCTGCTTGTAGCGGAGCTGCGGAACCCAGAAGCTGTGCGTCACGTCGCGCGACATGAGGATCAGTTCGACGGGGCGGTTGACCTCCGTGACGAGCGTCTGCACAACCACGTCATCTTTAGCCGCCGGGTCTGTGTCGTCGAGGCCGACGTAGTTCAGAGACTCGTCGCTGATCTTGCGCGGGTCTGTGTGGCCGAACTTGCCGTCCGCGCCCGCGTACTGGAAGTTCCACTGAAACTGCTGCGCCAGAACTCTCACCTGCGCCGCGCCCGCGGGGGCCGGTTGCATGTGCAGGCTAAACCACACGCGCTGGCCGAGCAGCGCGAGCGTGATGAAGATGATTGCCGTGACGACCGTCCAGATCATCTCAAGGCGGTTGCTGCCGTGCGTATAGACGGCGCGGACGCCGCCGCCCGTGTCGCGGAAGCGCCAGACCGCGTAGCCGAGGGCGACCTGCGCCGCGGCGAAGGCGATGCCGACGACCATGATCGTGAGGAAGAACTGCCGGTCGTAGGCGGGGCCGTGCTCGGAGATCGCCACGGGGAACCACCAGCGACCGCTCACGAACATCCACACCGACAGGATCGTCATCACCCAGATGAAGACGGCCAGCGCACGACCCATTTCTCGAACTCCTCTCGTAAACCGTAAACCGTGAACCGTGACAAGTGGTTTTCGTCTCGTCACGGTTTACGGTTCACGGTTCACGTTCATTTGTTGAAGACCATCAGCCCGAACAGGACGGGCAGGTAGAGCACGGACGCGAGCAGGAGTCTGCGCGCGCCCCGGCGCGAGTTGGAGAAGGCCGCGTGAATGCTCGCGCCCAGGAAGAGCAGGCCGAGCAGAAAAGCGCCGTAGAAATAGACCGCGCCTGTCGTGCCGAGCGCCACGGGGAAGAGGCTGACGGGGACGAGCAACAGAGACCAGACGACGATCTGCTGTGCCGTCAGCCTGCCTTCCGGCTCGACCACAGGCAGCATCAAGATGCCGGCGCGCGCGTAGTCCTCGCGGTACATCCAGGCGATGGCGAGGAAGTGCGGGAACTGCCACGCGAACAGGATGGCGAAGAGCGCCCACGCTTCCAGTCCCGCGTGGCCCGTCGCCGCCGTCCAGCCCATGAGCGGCGGCATCGCGCCCGGAAAAGCGCCGACGATTGTGGAGACGGAGCTGCGCGTCTTCAGAGGCGTGTAGCAGAAAAGGTAGCCGACGATGACCGAGACGCCGAAGGCCGCCGTCAGAAGGTTCGTGAAGACGGCGAGGTGAACTTCCGCCAGCACTGTCAGCGCGACGCCGAAAGCGAGCGCCTGCACGGGTGCGAGCTTGGCCGTCGGGAGCGGGCGCGAGAGCGTGCGGCGCATGCGCGCGTCGAGTTCGCGTTCCATGTACTGGTTGAGCGTGGCGATCCCGGAAGAGAGCAGCGCGATGCCGACGAGCGCATTGAAAAGGGCGAGGTAATCCGTCTGTCCCTTCGAGCCGAGGCAGAAGCCCGCGGCTGAAGTGAGCACGATCAGGAAAGTGATGCGCGGCTTCGTCAGCTCGACGAAGGCCGCGACCTTTTCCCGAAGCGCCGGCGGCGCGCACTCTGCCACGACGGGCACTTCGGAATCGAGTACGAACTCCTTCATTGATGAACGCTGCTTCCCTCTTGGCCTGTAATCGAAACGCTTTCACCACGAAGGCACCTGGGATCGGACGTGCCCTCGTGTTTCAACTCAAATCATTGTTGATGATCCATCTCCATGCCGAGCATCGGGAATTCGATGGCCGGAAGCACCTTGAGCGCGCCGCCCTCGACCGATTCCGCGGTCAACTGCTGCGCGGAGAAGCTGAAGTTAAGCTCCTTGTTCTCGCTGGGGCCGACCGTGACGGTCTGCGTCAAGCCCTGCGGGTACTTCTCGTGCCAGGCGACGACGGTGTACGTGCCCGGCGGGACTCCCTTGATCTCGAAGTGGCCGTCCTTGGTGCTGACGGAGTAGAACGGGTTCGGCATCACGCCGATGTAAGCCTTCATCCAGGGGTGCTGGTTGCACTTGACGGGGATGAGCACTTCGGTGCGCTGAAACTTCTTGTCAATCGGCGCGGCCCCCGGCCCCTGGCCCTGATTGAACTTCTCGTTCTTGGCGGCCTGCACGTTGACGTTGTGCGAGGTGGCGTCGGAGTTGACCACCTGGAAGGGCTGCTTCACCTGTATGCCGAGGACGTGCGGGACGTAGTGGCATCCGTGCTGGTCGAGGGTCGCGGGCGTCGAGGGCGGGTCGAAGGAGAAGCCCGTGAGGTTCTTGTCGCCGATCTTCCCTTCCTTGATATAGACGAAGACGTTTTGCAGCTTGTCGCCGTTGACGACGAGGTCTTCGGCGGCGGCGTTCGGGTTCGACGAAGCGCACACCGGGTCTTGCTCCATGCTGATCGGCTTCGGCGCGGGAGCCGCGCCCGTGAAGTTGATCGTCCCGACGATTGAGCCTTCCTGACCGCCCGGCTTGTAGGGCGTGAGCGCGACATCCGCCGACTCGTCGCCGCCCGCGTCCGCCGCGTCCTCCTCGTTGTCGGCGCTCTTCGAGCACGAGGCGGCGAAGGCGAGCAGACAGAGGGCGGCTAACAGCGCGACCAAAAAACGCGCGCGGTTTGACTGCATGTTTGATTCCTCCTCAAAGGCTTTGAACGTATGATAGCGCGAAACTTTCACGGCGAGAAACCGCGCGCCGGTCTGCCCGCTGAAGCCGTCTGTCGCCAGTGCGCGCGCTGGCGACGCACGGGCACGCGCCAAGAGACCTGCGTCTTCCGCCCTCTCTTCGGCGAGCCGCGGCTGGCGCTCTGCCTGCCTGCCCTCGCGTTACGCTTGTTCGCCGCCGACGAAGGCGGTCGCGGCTCGCCGTTCTGTTGATGAGAAGCGACGGGCGCGGTCGTCGCCCCGCTCGGCGCGGGGGCGCGCGCGGGCATGGCCGAACGTGCGCGCGCCTGCTCTTCGGGCGTCAGCGACAGGAGGTAGCGGACGAGCAGACGCGCGTGGTCGCCGTCGTAGTTGGCCGCGGACGGTGGCAGCGGGCCGTTGAATATCCAGCGCTCGCCGTCGCGCTTGAACAGTTCCGAAGGCATCGCCGTGCCGGGCATGATGCGCTGCGGGTCGAGCAGCCAGCGGAAAGTCCAGTCGGGCTTGAGACGACTTCCGGCTTGCAGGAAGTTCGGCGCGGTCGCCGTCTGGTCGTGTGTGGCGTCGCCCGTCATGTGACACTTCAGGCACGGCGCGGCCTGCGACGTGAACAGGGAGCGCGCCAAGTCGCGCTCGCCCTCGGACAGAGGCTCAAGCTGCTCCTTGATGTAAGGCTCCTGCTGCGCCGAGACGGCGAGGAAGAAGCGGACGAGTGTGCGCAGCTCGTTCGGCGAGAAGGTGAACGTGGGCATGCGAACCCGAAGGTAGGTTCGCACGCCGTTGCGGTTCTCGCCCGGCTGCGGCTTGAGCACGCCTTGCGCGTTCGCGCCCGCCGACTGCTGCGAAGCCGGAGGCGTCTGCGACGACGCGCCCGGCCCCGACTGCTTGTTGGCCGCGCTGCCCCGCCCGATGTTCGCTTCTGGCTGAGCGCCGCCCGAAGCGTTCGCGGCGGGCTGGCCTCCGAGGTTGCGGCATTGTTCACTCGCGTTGCTCAGCGACGGGTCGCAGAGGAATCTCAAAAGCCATTCGGGGTCAACGCGCGCGCCCTCGGTCATCAGTCCGGGTGGCAACTGTTCGAGGCCGAGCGAGATCGCGCCGAGCGTGCCGTTCTGCTGGTACTGCGGCAGGCCCGACAAGATAGACTTCTGCCCGACCTGGACGTTGTGGCAACCCATGCAGTTGTACTTCTTGACGACCCACCAGCCGTCTTGAACCGCCTTCTGCTGGTCGGTCGGATCGTAGAAGTAAGACGCCGGCACGTTCGCGCCGTCAGCGCCGACGCTGCCCAGAAGAAAAGTCGTCAGTGCCGCCTTCCACTCGTCTTTGAGGAAGGGCTTCGGCATCCGAAGGTGTTCGTTCGGGTCTTTCTCCTTGCCCTGGTCATAGACGCCTGGGTCTGCGAGCTTGTGCTCGAAGAAGCCCTTGTGGTTGTACCAGGGCGCGGGAGCTTTCTTGCCGGGGCCTTTCGACTCGACGGTCGTGTCGGGGTCTTCGCCCATCTCGGCCTTGTGCGTCATCAGCGCGAAGTCGAGGCGTTCGAGCGGCGTCGCGCCCTCGGCGGTCAGCTCCTTGCCGATGCGCTGCTCCTCCTCGAAGCCGCGTATCTCGTGGCATCCCGCGCACCCGTACTGCTTGATGAGCGTCCGCCCCTTCTCCTTCAGGGCCGGGTCGTCCATGAACGAGGCGTCGGGGTATGCGGCGGGCTGCGTGAGCGAGAAGAGGTAGGTGGCGATGTCGCGCGAGTCCTGCTCGGAGAGGCGGAAGTTCGGCATCACCGTCATGTTCTGCACCTGAAGCTCCGCGCCGTCGTTCGGGCAGCGGGAGTGCTTCACGGTGTCGAAGACGTAGTCCAGCCCGTGCTTTCGGTAGTCGTCGGGCGTCAGGTCGCGGTGCTCCTTCGGGCAGTAGGGCGCGAAGCGCTCGCGCGGGTTGTGTATCCAGCGGACGGTGTAGTCGAAGCTCTCCTTCTGGCCGACCCTCGTCAGGTTGGCCGCGAACTCGCCGCCGACCTTCTGTTCGCCCTCGCCGATGGAGTGGCAGGCCAGACACCCGCGCGTCTTGAACAACTCCTCGCCGTGCGCCGTGTCGCCGCGCTGCTGCTGCGGGATTTGGCCGTCGAAGGCCGACTGCCAGAGGTAGGCGGCAATCGCCTTGCGCTCGTCCGTCTGCTGAGAGACGGGGACGATGCCGCCCATCTTCTGATCGCCGGACAAGTACCAGAAGGTCGGCATCTTCGTGCCGGGGCGGAACGCCTGCGGGTCTGAGAGCCAGACGGGAATCCACTCCTTCTGAAGCTTGAGGCGCACGTCCTTCAGGTTCGGCCCGACCTTCTTCTGATCCTGCATGAGGTAGCGGGCCTGCGTGTTGAGCTGGTCAATCTTGGCCTCGATCTGGCTGTTCGTGACCGTCAAGGATTCGGCGTGGGCGAGGAGCCGCTGCGCCTCCTCGTCGCTGCGCGCGGTGGCGCTGCTGGCCTTCGCAACCTTCGACTCGTGCTCGTTGGCCGTCACCTGGTCTTCGAGCTGCGTGACGAGCTGGCGCGTGTTCGTCAGCGCGTCCGACTCGCGGTCGAAGCCCTCGTAGCGGTGGCAGCCGACGCAGCCGCGCTGGTAGAACATGTCCTTGCCTTCGGTGAGCACGGGAGCGCCTTGCAGCACGCGGTCCGCGGAGTGACACTGGTTGCAGCCGGCCTCTGTGTTCTCCTTCTTAAAGAGCGGGTGAATCCAGAACGCATTTTCGCCGTGCGCCTTCTCGACCGAAGTCGAGGCCCGACCGTTGCCCCAGTGGCAGGATGAGCAGCCGAACTTTTCGGGGTCGTGGATTTGCAGAAGCTCCTTGTCGGGGTGGCTGACGAAGGCGCGGGCGAGCGCGTCGGGACGGCTGGCCCGCCCGCGGCCCGCGGGCATCATGTCGGAGGCCGTGATCGTGACGGGCGAGCGGATGCCGAGGTGGCACGACTCGCAGCGGTCGACGACCTCGTCGCCGTTGACGTTGATCTGCTTGAGGCCGAAGTCGAACTTCTCAAGCCCGTTGCGCACGAGCCTCACCTGCTGCGCGGTCGCCTCGGTGACGTTGTTCTTCAGGTACTCGTCGCGCTGCTTCTCCAGGTCGCTCGAAGGCTTCAGAAGCTCGCCCTTCTCCGCCAGCACGCGCCCCTTCTCATCCTTGAGGCCGACGTACTTGGCCTGCAACTGGTCGAAGTTGAATTCCGTCCTCACCGTCCGGTTGCTGCCGTCGTCCGCGGGCATCTGGATGACGGACTTCTCGTTCTTCATCTCCGCGACCTCGTCGCGGAGCTTCTTCTTGTCCTTCTCCGTCGAGGTCTCAATCTTGTAGGCGGCGACCGTGATGTGGCCGCGGCGGTTCTGGAACGCGTCGGAGATGGCGTCGAGCTGCGCGTTGATGACGTTGACGCGGCGGTCTTTCTCGTCGAGCTGCGGCTGCACCTCGGCACGCGCGGCCTTGGCCTCGGCGTCGAGCCGCTGGTACTCGGCGCTGTCTTTGACCTCCTTTTCCGACTTGAACCCGCGCTTCTGGAGTCGCCGCAGGTAGCGGTCGAAGCGTTGGACGTAAGACTGCTGGTAGCCCTTCCAAGGGCGCATCCCGTAAACCTCGTCGTAGAGCGACCAGACGGTCACGCCCGTCAAAAGGAGCGCGCAGACGAGCATGATGCTGCTCGTTGAGACGCTCGTGATCGGGTCGGGCGCGGGGCCTTCGGGTTCTTTCTTGACCAGTTTGTCGGTGTCAGGAGTCTCAGCCACGGATGATTCCTCCGCAGAAAAAGCTTTCAGCGTTCAGCACTCAGCATTCAGCAAAACCATTCCTCGGATTCTCGGTTACCTTCCGTCAACATCAACAGTCGCTTCGTCTCGAAATTCATTACCGCCTTTAGCTGAAAGCTGATAGCTGACCGCTGAAAGCTTCAGACGTTGAACCAGGGAGTGACCCAGATGTACTTGATCGTGAACAGCAGCCTCAGCAGCAGTTTTACGGGGAACAGGAACAGCACCGAGACGGCGAAGAACTGGAACGTCATGTATTGCAGCAGACTCGTCCGCGCCAGAATCTTCTCCTCGAAGTCGTTGCGCGTCATCAGCCAGTGGAAGAAGAGTCCGCCGACGAGGAAGATGAGGCCGACCACCAGCGCGCCGAAGATGGCCTTCCAAGGGTACGCGTTCAGGAAAGGCAGCCCCCAGCCGGCGACGATCTCGTGGAGGTCGCGGTTGCGGTCGAACACCACGGCGTTGTGATCCCACGTCTGCCCCGGCCAGAACCAAATCCAGCCGGGGCCCCGAATGAACGTGCCGATGATGATGAGGATGATCCACATGAAGAAGCCCCAGAGGAACATCGAGATGGCGAACTTCCTCTGCTTCCAGGTGTAGTAGCCGTTCCCCAGAGGGTTCGAGTCAACGTAGGGGAAGACCATCAGGCCGATGATGAGCAGGCTCGGCATCACGACGCCCGCGATCCACGGGTCGAAATAGACGAGCATCTCCTGGAGGCCGAGGAAGTACCACGGCGCTTTCGACGGATTCATCGTCAGGTTCGGGTTGGCCGGCTCTTCCAGGGGCGCGTTGACGAGGATTGACCAGACGAAGAGGATGACCGTCACGATGACGGCGGCGAGGAATTCTATGCGGACGAGGTACGGCCACACGTGCAGCTCGCGCGCCCAGCCCGGTCGCCACGGCAGGGTCTTGCGGTGGTGCGTCTTGGCGAGCTGCGGGTCAGAGGCGAGCTGCTCGATGAGTTGGTCGTTGGCGCGCGACTGCCTCAGCCCCAGCCACGTGAAGAACGGGACGACGATCAGGAGCGCCGCAATCGGGATGTTGTCCGGCGCGGAGACAATCGTCCAGAGCTGACGCCAGTCCTTGACGTTGAGCGCCCAGACCACGACCACGACCGCCAGCGCGATGAGCAGGATCATCCCGCGGCTCAGCCTGAAGCGGCTCCGCCCCTCGAACCTCGCAACGTTTTCCATCTCACGAACCTCTTACTCGTGAACCGTGAACCGTAAACCGTGACAAGATAAAAGCGCCATCGGAATCACACAATGTCCTTCGTCACTCGTTTCCTCTCGTCACGGTTTACGGTTCACGGTTCACGGCTTTAGCTACTTCTTAACCGCCTTCATCTCCGATTCGAGCATCACGGGCGCGGGGCCGCTGATGCCGCCGTCCTTGCGTATGCGCCAGAAGTGGACGGCCATGAAGATCGAAGCGACGAGCGGGATGCCGATGCAGTGCCAGATGTAGGAGCGCAGGAGCGCGTTCGCGTCCACGATTGAGCCGCCCAGGAGGCCGAACCGCACGTCGTTGAATGGAGTCATGCCGAGCTGCGGCCCAAACGGGCCTTCGTGTCCCAGGAGCGGCGTGGCGCGCGCCATGTTCGTGCCCACCGTCACGGCCCAGAAGCCGAGCTGGTCGTCGGGCAGCAGATACCCGGTGAACGACAGAAGCATCGTCAACACCAAAAGCACGACGCCGACGCACCAGTTGAACTCGCGCGGGCGCTTGTACGAACCCGTCAGCACGACGCGGAACATGTGCAGCCATGTCGTGATAATCATCAGGTGGGCCGCCCAGCGGTGCATGTTTCGGAGGAGCTTGCCGAACGGCACGTCGTGTTCGAGGTACTGTATGTCGCGGAACGCCGCGACCTTCACGGGGTGGTAGTAGAACATCAAGAGCACGCCCGTGAAGGTGAGGACGATGAAGAGGTAGAAGGTGATGCCGCCCATGCCCCAGGTGAAGTTGTAGCGCGTGGCGTCGCGGTTGATCTTCGCCGGGTGGAGGTGGAGGAAGACGTTCGAGAGAATGGCTAAGCTTCGGTTGCGCGGGTCGGAGCGGTCGTGCGAGACGCGGAAGATGGACTTCCAGAGTTGCGTCTGCTGCGGGTCTTTGTAGGTCTTCGCCTCTGCCTCGGCGCGCTCCTTGAGGGCCACGGCCTGGCCGCGCGCCTTCTCGATGAGGCCCGCGCCCCTGACCTTCAGGCCCTGCTGACCGTCGCCGTCCCCGTCGGGTCGTTCAGGCTCCATACTATCCTCCCCACAAGCCCAAAACGTTTTCGAGAGGGCAGACCCCCGCCCGTTCCTTCGTCGCTTGAGTCACGAGCCGCTAAATGCGGATGAATGACCCGTCGTCGTTGAAGTGGTTCGTGCCGCCCTTCTGCCAGTCGTAGAGCTTGCCGGTGTTGACGACGACCTGTCCCTCTGCGTCCAGGTGCACCTCGGCGCGATCCATCGGGCGGGGCGCAGGCCCCTCGAAGTTGATGCCCTCGCTGTCGTAGCCGCTGCCGTGGCACGGGCACTTGAACTTGTTCTCGCTCGCCTTCCAGTCGGGCGTGCACCCCAGGTGCGTGCAGCGCGCGAAGATGACGAAGAGGCGCTCGCTGTTCTTCACGACCCAGATGCGGCGCTGCTGCTGCCACTTCGTATCCACGCCCGTGGCGTAGTCGCCGGGGAAGCCGATGCGGAAGACGCTCGACGGCTCGAAGATTGTGCGCGGCAGGAAGAAGCGCAGGAACATCAGGAAGTCTATGGCGAGGAACGAGAAGATGCTCCCCCAGACTATCCGACGGCGCAGCTTGTTGACGGGAGGGTCGGGCGCGCTTTCGACGAGCGGCCCGGCGGGCCTGGCGGCGACCGGCTTGGCCGCGGCGGCCTTCGTGACGCCCTTGTTGACCGAAGGCGTCGGCGTGGAGGTGGTCTTTGAAGCGCCGGAGGCCGGAGAGACTCGCGCCGCCGCGGGAGTCGCCGCGGGCACTTCCTTCGCGCCGCCGTCGCCCGGCGGCGGGACTTCGGCTGTCGTGCCCGACGAGGCAGCCCTGGCCGACGGCGGGACGACCGTCCTCCCCTTCGCGGGCGCAGACTCGCGCCGGACTACTTCACCTCTGGCGGCGGCGAGCAGATCACTTACCTTCGGCTTAGCCCCTTGTTCTTCGTTCGGAGTGTCGGGTGCACTCTCTGCGGGCGGAGTCGGATTGTCGTTCTGATCCACGCCGCGACCTCCCTTCAGGAATCAGCCTTGACTTGAGACCCAAGTCAACAAGCCGGGGCTTTCGGGTGCAGCCATGCGCGAGACAGTATAGTACACCGTAGATGAGCTATAAAGCTCGCCTTCCCGCGCGTGGATTCCAAATGCTTTTGCGTGACATGAAGTGCAGCCGCGCCAGATAAAACAGATATAATGACTTGGCTTCGACGCAATTTATAACCTTTTCAGCCCCGCGTGGCAAGTGTTTATTTTTTACTATGAAACGCGGGACGCGCGCCCCCGGCGCGGGCGCAGACAATCTCAAATTGACTACCAAACCACACGTCATCTTCTACACGAAGCCGGGCTGCCACCTCTGCGAGGACGCCAGGCGCGAGATCGAGCGGGCGGGCTGCCCCGGACAGTTCACCTTCGAGGAGGTCAACATCCTCTCCGACCCCGAACTCCAGAGGCGCTACGGCGTGGACATCCCCGTCGTCCTCATCAACGGCACGCACGCCTTCAAACACCAACTGACCTCCAAAGACTTCCGCCGGGCGATACGGCGGTTCTCATAAAAGGCGTCCGTCTTCAAGGCCCGAAGCGCCTTCGGTACTCGGTCGAGGAGATGAAGGCCCTGACCATCTCCGCGGCGCGGAAGTCGCCGCCGAAACGGTTGAGCTTCGCGAGCCAGAAGTCGTAGCCGCTGAAGTCCGCGTCCGGCGCGGCGTCCGGGTCGCGCCTGAGGTAGCCGAAGTATTCCATCAGCACGAAGGCGCGGTTGGATTCGGCGGCCTTGAAGTCGTCGTCCTCGGCGATCTTGCGGAGCACGCTGGCGCGCGTCTCGCTCCCCGCGGCGAGGCACGCGGCGAGGTCGTCGGCTTCGGCCTTCGTGAGCGCGCCGCCAGCGTTCGCGTTGAGCGCCGCGACGTAGTCGGCGGACGTCTGCCCCGAAGGATGGCGCGCGAGGAAGTCGGCGCGCGCGACGAACTCGGCGGCGAAGTCCTGCTTGTTCTGTTCGAGCAGCGCCTCCCAGCCGGCCTGCCCGACCACGACGCCTCTGCCGATCTCCTGCGTGTCGCGCAGGAACTCGGTGAAGCGGACGGGCACGGGAACCGCGGGCGGGTTGATGTCGCCGAAGGCGGCCTTGTGCACGCGATAGACGAGGATGCCGGTCTCCTGGAACTCTATCGAGAAGAAGAAGGCGGCGGAAGTGTCCACGCGCTTCGTGTCGGTGCAGAAGGCGTTGCCGTTGCAGAGGTCTATGCCGCTCGTCCAGAACTGCTGGCCGCTCGTGTCCGGCTCGCGATTGAGGAAGTCGAGGTAGTGCTGGCGAACGTAGAAGCTCGAACGGTCAATCGGGTTTGAGGCGCTCGTGGCCGCGTCGTCGTCCGTGATGGTCAACACGGCGGTCGAGGGCGAGACGAGCGAGCCGTTGCCCTTGAGGTTACTGAGCGAGAGGTTGACGTCCTCGTCGCCTTCTCGCGTGTCGTCGTTGGTGAAGAGGACGACGAAGGTCTTAACCGTTTCGCCGGGCGCGAAGTGAAGCGTGCCCAGGGCCGTCGTGTAGTCGCTGCGGGAGGAGGCGGAGCCGTCGCTCGTCGCGTAGTCCACGAACAGTTCGGCGGAGGCGTCGCCGTCACGCCGGACGCTGACGACGGCACTGCCCGACTGCTCTCCCGCGGCGAAGGACGCGGAGTCGAAATGGACGACTGCGGACGTGGGCGGCGGCGTGGGCGAAGGAGCGGGTGTCGGAGTCGGAGTCGGTGAAGGCGTGGGCGAAGGTGTAGGTGAAGGCGAAGGCGTGGGCGTGGGAGTCGGCGTGGGCGAAGGTGTAGGAGATGGCGTCGGCGTTGAGGTTGGAGTCGGAGTCGGAGTCGGTGGGGGGCTGGTATCAACGAGCGAGTAAACCTCGCCCGTGCTGTAGCTGGCGACGTAGAGGTTGCCGGCCTCGTCCTCGCCGAAGGCGGAGATGCTGATGCTGGTGTCAAGCAACTGCGTGTTCTGCCAGCTCGTACCTTGCCGTTTGAGCGACCAGACGCGACCACTGCAATAATCGCCGTAGAAGTAGAGGCCCTGCATGCGCGGGAACGCGCTGCCGCGATAGACGTAGCCGCCGACCACGGCGCAGCCGAGGCCGTGGTCGTACTCCACGACGGGCAGCGTCAGTCCGGTCATGTCACACGACGGAGGGTTGTAGCAGTGCATGCCTTCCGTGATCCGCCAGCCGTAATTCTGGCCGCCCGCACTGCCCGCGTTCTGAAAGTCAACCTCCTCGAACAGGTCTTGGCCGACATCGCCGATGTAGAGGTCGCCGGTCAGGCGGTCGAAGGAGAAGCGCCAGGGGTTGCGCAGGCCGAGCGCCCAGATTTCGGGCCGGTAGGTCGGCTGCGTGACGAAGGGATTGGTGGGCGGGACGGTGTAGGTCTGAGGGCTGCCGGTTTCGACATCGAGGCGGAGAATCTTGCCGAGCAACTGCGCGGGATTCTGCGCGTTGTTGTTGGGGTCGCCGCCTGAGCCGCCGTCGCCCATGCCGACGTAGAGGAAGCCGTCGGGGCCGAAGGCGAGCTGCCCGCCGTTGTGGTTGGCGAAGGGCTGCGCGATGGTGATGAGCTTCTGCTCGCTCGCGGCGTCGGCCACGTCCGCGTTGGCGGCGCTGCGCTGGTAGCGCGCGATGACTGTGTCGCCGTTGGTGTTCGTGTAATCAACGTAGAAGTGGCCCTTCGCCGAGTAGTTCGACGGGAAGGCGAGGCCGAGCAGTCCGCGCTCGCCGCCGGCGCTGACGCGCGCCGAGATGTCCAGGAACGGCGGCGCGAGGAGTGCGCCGTTTTTGACGATGCGGACGCGCCCGCCCTGCTCGACGACGAAGAGGCGGCCACTCCCGTCGCCCGCGTTCGTGATGCTGACCGGCGAGGAGAAGCCGGAGACGGGCGAGGCTAGAGCCAGCGTGGGCAAATCCGTCGCGGCGCTCGTCTCCTGCGCGCGGGCGCGCCGTGGGCCTTTGGATGTGAAGACGAAAAGAAAGAGAACGACCGCGGCGAACAGCAGCGCCGCACGAAAACTCCGACGGCTCATTACTTCCCTCCCCTTTTTCGGCGAACACTAAATCTCAGGGACGCCCTACCCGCCCGCGAAGTGAAGCGCGGCGGCCTTCTCTTCGATGACGGCATAGAGCTGTTCGCGCTCGCCCTCGTCCGCCGACTGGCGGTAGGCGAGTAGGACTTCCTTCAGTGACGCGAGATCGCGGTACAGTCCCGCGTCCTCGATTGGGGGCGTGAGATAGGAGACTAGCCCGGCGTATGAACGACGCCGCGCGATGGAACCCTCCGAAGGGTTGTTGACGCTGTAAATATACACGTGCGGCAGCTCGCCGATCAAACGGTCGGGCCAGCACTTGCCCGACAATCCGACCTGCTTGCCCGGCATGAACTCCAGAGCGCCGTGCGTGCCAGTGTGGACGACGGCGTCGGCGCGGAAGATTTTTTCGAGGTAGGTGTAGAGCGCCGCGAAACCGTGGTGCGGCGCTCCGCCGCGCGACATCAAGAGCCGCATCGGGTCGCCCTCGTAGCCGAACGTCGGCTGCACGGCGACGAAGACGTTGCCGAGCCGCACGCCCTGAATCAGAAGCTCGCGCCCGAAAGTGTTGACGTGGCCGGGCGCAGCGCCCCACTCGTTTTCGATGTCGGCGGCGTAAGGGCACAGGCGCAGGTACTCCTCAACGCCCATCCTGTAAGCGACGTTCGCCACCGCACCGAACGCTGCGGAGTTGCCGCCGAGCAGCATTTCGCGCAGCCGGTCGGCGTCGGGCGGGACTTCGACCGCGTAGCCTTCGGCGCGGAGGCGGCACAGAATCTCCTGGACGCTTGGGAACACGTCGAGGTCTGCCGCCGTGCCGATGTTCCCCTTGTTGGGCGGAAAGCAGAAGAGGACGAGCGCGATTTTTATCTCACCCCGCTCCGCATTCTGAAGACGGTTCCAGCGGCGCAGGCGACGCGCCACGCGGCGGCAGCGCTCTTCGAGCGCGACCGGCTCGACGCCCTCCGCCGTCATCCCGCCGAAGACGAACGGCTCGGTCGCGCCGTCAATTTCCGGGATGGCGACCTGCATTCCGGCCTGCACGGGGTTCAGCCCCGTCCAGGACTCGCGCCACGCCTCGACCGTCTGCACGTCCAGGCTCACAGCCGAGCGCAGCGGTCGCTTCAACCCGCGAAGAAATTCGACCGCCGCCTCGCTGTCGTTCATCGCCGGCCCGCCCACGAAGCTGAAGCCCGTCAACGAGACGATCTGGCTCACGCGCGACCTCGCAGCCCCGCGACCGTCGTCATTCGATAGACCGCCTTCGACGAAAAAGCGCGAGCACGCGTCGCGGTTGTCCATGAAGGTGGAGATGACGGGGAGCGCGGCGAGACCTTCGCGCTCGACGGCGCGGATCAGCCCGTCGTAGTGCTTGCGCGTGCCGCTGACGACGTTCGTGCGCATGAGCAGGAAGCCGACCGTGTTCGACGGCACGAGCGGCGGCGTCTTCGCGCGTTTGGCCCGGCGTTCGTACCAGCGTCGGTACGCGTCGAACGTCTCGAAGATTGCGGGCGCGTCGGGGTGGTAGATGCCGACCGCGGGAGCGGTTTCGGGCGGCGGCACTTCGATTTTTGAAAGTCGCCCGTCGCCCGCGTAGTGCTTCAGCGCGTAGAGGAGCATCGAGCGGATGTTGACGGGCGTCGGCTGGAGGAAGTAGCAGAAGAGGTACAGGTAATTTTTCACGTCGCGCAGGCGGCCCGCGCCCGGCACGAAGCGCAGGAGCGACGGCATGCGCTCGACGAGTTTTAGATACTGCGCGTGTCTCGACGAAACCCCGCGCCGCCGCCCGCGCGCCTGCTCGCCCATCCAGGAACCGACGCTCTTAACCAGGCGGCGCGCCCGGCCCTCGCCTCTCCCCTTTCCGCTTGCGTTTGCCTTCCCTTCGTCGCCTCTCTCTTCCGTCGCGCTCCCGAAGCGGAGCTTCCCCATCCGCGTCCGACGCATCAACTCCGGCATGCAGTTGATGACGACGACGGCGCGGTGCTTCGACTCGAAGCGGCGCAGCAGTGGCACGAGGCGCGCGGCGTTCTCGCCGTCGGTGACGTGAATGACGAAGACGACTTCGGACTCGCAGAGGTCGCGCTCGACTTCTCTCCACTCGTTCTCCGAGAGCGGTGCGCCGAAGTTGTGCGCAGCGACGCGCAGCCCCGTGCGGTGGCGGCGGTTGATCTCCTCCTCCGCTTGACGCAAAGGGGCGAGCAGGCTCGAACCGACGTAGAGAATCGTGGTCTTCATCTTTGCTTCAGGCGACGCCTTCTATCTGGTCTTCCAGGCCGTTGAAGATTTCGCGGAGCCTCTCGACGACTTCCGCCTCGGCTTCCCAGAATCCGCGCCCCTCTGCTTCGAGCAGGCGCGCGACGAGCGAGCGCGCCGAGTGCGGGTTGAGGCAGCGGAGGCGTTCGAGCATCTCGGTGTCGAGGACGTATGTGCGCGCCACTTCGTCATAGACCCAGCCGTCAACGGCGTCGGCAGTCGCGCTCCAACCAAAGGTATTCGTGACGTGGCTCTCGATCTCGGCCACGCCGCGGAAGCCGTGGCGCAGCATGCCCTCGTACCACTTCGGGTTAAGCGTCTTGGCGCGCGTCTCAAGTCTGACCACCTCTTCGAGCGAGCGCACACGCGCGTCCCGCGTGAGCGCGTCCGAGAGGTAGATGGCCGGCCTCGCTTGCGCGTGCCGCTCGACGGCTTTTGAGACGCCGCCGAGGTATTCAAAATAATGGTCAACGTCCGTGATGCCGATCTCGAACGAGTCAATGTTCTGGCAAGTCGCCTCGACGCGTGCGAGGGCGCGGGCGAGTGCCCCGCGCGCCTCGCGCCCTTCGAGGGCGATGCCGGCGCGGTCGCGCCCGTAGGCGAAGCACTTGCGCGTAACGAATAAATCGCCGAGCGAGTCGGCGCTCTCCCACTGCGAGTCCGTCACCATGAAGTTGACGTTTGTGCCGTAGCTGCCCGGCGCGTTCGAGAAGACGCGCAGCGCCGCCTCGTCGAACGAGCATCCGTCCGCCTTGACCTGACCCTCGACGTTCGCGCGCACGGGATTCAATTCCGCAGGCTCTTCGAGTTCGGCCACGCAGCGCACGGCCTTGTCGAGCAAAAGCATCGTCGCGCCGAACAGGTCGCGGAAGATGCCGGAGACTGTCATCAGAACGTCAACGCGCGGGCGGCCCAGGCGTTCGACCGGGATCGCCTCGACGCCCGACACGCGGTTCATCCCGTCACGGACGGGGCGCACGCCCAGAAGCCACAGCGCCTGCGCCACCCCCTCGCCCTGCGTCTTGATGTTGTCGAGACCCCAGAGGACGAGCGCCATCGAGCGCGGGTAGCGCCCGCGCTCGGCGCGGTGTCGTTCGAGCAGCGCGCTAACGACGCGCTCGGCCCTCGCGTAAGCCGGGCGCGAAGGGACTGCGTAAGGGTTGACCGCGTGCGTGTTCCTCCCCGTCGGGAGCACCGAAGGGTTCTGCACGATGTCCGCGCCGGGGCCAGGCTCGACGTACTCGCCGCGGAGCGAGCGCACAAGTCCGTCCAGCTCTCCGCTCGTCCGAAGCTGCTCTCTTATCTTCGAGAGCAGCGCGAAGACCCTGCCCGACTCCTCCGCGCTGACCCGCGCCTCTGCTTCGAGCAAACGCGCGGCATGCTCACTCCCCTCGCGCAAAAAAATCTCGACCGACCTGCGGACGATCTTGTCAACGCGCTCGCGCCTGCGCCAGCCGTCCTCCGACTTGTCGCCGACGAGCGAGTCGTAAGTGCCCAGCCCCAGGCCCTCGGCGACGAGGTCAGTCAGGGCGCGCGCGCCGCATTCGGGCCGGTCGAAGGAGGCGACCATGCGAAGGAGGTCGGCGCACTCTTGTTCGTCGGACGCGCGACCGAAGACGTGCAGGCCCGTGGGGATGAGCCGCCCCTCGACCTCGACGACGCGCTCCCAGAGTTCCAGCACGCGCCGGTCTCTCTCTTCGCTCGAAAGCGTTGCGGGTTTATCGCTCATTCATCGAAAGCACGAAGCCCGCCGGGCTGAAAGCATGTCGGCGCTTCGAGAAAGTACGTTTCAGACTTCGGCGTCGTCCAACGCTTCGGCCAACGCCCCTTCAGAAATCAACTGCGGCAATTGTAGGTAGCGACCGCCGAGCGCTTCAGACAGAAAGCGCCCCTCGCCGTTTGAAGTGAAGCGGCTCCGCGTGTCAACGACGAGCGACGTGACGCCCGCGCCGCGCAACGACGCGCCGAGTCGCCGGATTTCGTCCTTGATTTGCTCCTTGAGAGCAGCGCCGCGCGGCTTCTTGAGTGCCGCGCCGCCCTGCCTGTCGAGGGCAGCGCCGTCCGTCGTCGCGCTCTCCGCCAGTGAAATATTCGCGCGCCCGTCGGTGAAGACGACGAGCCTCACAAGGCGCGCGCCGCCAGCCGCCGCGCGGCGCGAAACGTCGAGCGCGCGCAGGAGTGCGGCGGCCAGCGGCGTCGCGCCGCCGACGGGAAGCTCGTCGAGCAGACGGCGGGCGCGTGACACGGAGCCGCTCGGCGCGAGCAGGAGTTCCGAGCCGCGCTCGCGGAAGCTGATGAGCGAGACGCGGTCGCGGTTGATGTAAGAGCGGCGCAGGAGCTGCGCGAGCGCGCCCTTCGCCTGCCCGATGCGGTTCGCGGCCATGCTACCCGACGCGTCAACGAGAAAGACGTAGAGCGTGCCGGCCTTCGCGCTGAAGCGTTTGAAGCGCAAGTCTTCGGGCGCGACGCCGTGCGTGCCGCCCGCCATGTTCCTTTTTCTAAAGACGCGAGCGGGCGCAGTAGCGCGCAAAGTCGCGTCGAGCGCGACGCCGCGCGCGCCTTTACTTTCCGCCGACGCGCCCGCGTAACGTCCTCGCTCGGCGGGCGAGGAGCGCCGCGCGCCCGCGCGACGACGCGCCGCGGATGTTGACTGCCGCGCTTGACGACCGACCTCAGACGATTGAGAGAACGCGTCGCGCCTCAATCCGACTTCGGCGGCGGGAATAATTAACTCGTCGCCGTCGAGAGCAGCGTCGCGTCGCCTCTCGCCCTCTGGCTTTCCGCCCTCCGCGTCTCCGTTCTCACGCGAACGCGTGTGACCGCCGCCGGAATCAACGTCGCTGAAATCAATGTCGCTCGACCTACTGTCGTCATGTGAGCCTCTAGCTTCAACGCCGTGGCCGTCAGGAAGCTTGCTCTTTTTTTTCTCCACGCCTTCTCGCGCCGGAGAGTCTCCGAAAATCTCCGAGACACAGTTTCGCACGCGGGCGTCGCCGCCGCCCGATTCGAGCGGGTCGCGGCGCAGGCGATGGCGTAGCGACATCGGGGCCACGCGCCGCACGTCTTCGTCCGTCACGACCCGACGCCCCTCGAAAGCGGCGAGCGCGCGCGCGGCGCGCGTGATCGTTATCTCGCCGCGGTGGCCGTCAACGCCGAGCCGTAGGCAAAGCTCTGCGACGGAGCGCAGGAGCGCGCGCGGGACGGCGACGCCCGCGTGTGCGCGCGCGGCGCGCAGCACGCGGCGGCGCAGGCGCGTCTGCTCGGCCTGACACGCAGCGAGAAAGCGTGCGGGGTCGTCGTCGAAAGCCTCTCGGTGCTCGACTATCAGGACTCGCTCGTCGAGGTCGCGGACGGTCTCGACCTCGGCGCAGAGTCCGAAGCGGTCGAGCAGTTGCGGTCGCAGCTCGCCCTCTTCGGGGTTGCCGGAGCCGACGAGCACGAAGCGCGCCGGGTGCTCGGCGGAGACGCCCTCGCGCTCGACGAGGTTGCGCCCCGTCGCCGCCACGTCGAGCAGGAGGTCAACGAGGTGGTCTTCGAGGAGGTTGACCTCGTCTATGTAGAGGAAGCCGCGGTTGGCGCGGGCGAGCAGCCCAGGCTCGAAGCGCTTGACGCCCTCGCTGAGCGCGCGGCCCAGGTCAATGGTTCCGCACACGCGGTCTTCGGTCGCTCCGAGCGGAAGCTCGACGACGGGCACACTCTTGCGCGCGCGGGCGAGCCTCGCATCGCCGGCGAGTCGCGCGCGGCAGTCGTCGCAGAGCGCCGCAGCGTCCGCGGGGTCGCAGTTGTACGCGCAGTCGCGCACCGCCGTGAGCGGAGGCAGGAGGTCTGCGAGGGCGCGCACCGCCGTGGACTTGCCCGTCCCGCGGTGGCCCATGACGAGGACGCCGCCGATGGAAGGCGCGACGACGTTCAGCAGAAGCGCGAGCTTCATCTCCTCCTGCCCGACGATGGCCGTGAAGGGGAAGACCGGGCGGGGGGCTGAAGAGTTCGACTTTGAGTTGTTAGTGGAACGCCCTGTCATTTGATCTGGGTCGCGAAAAAACACCGGGAGCGCCGAGGATTATAAATTCATCTCGCCTGAGCGAAGGAAAATTCCCATGCGTTGATTTCCCTTTGCGACCTTCGCGTGTGCTTTGCGCCCTTTGCGGTTAAGTGCGACACCCTTAACCGCAAAAGGCGCGAAGGTGTTCACAGAGGGCGCAAAGAAGATCAAGCTCATGGCTCGATGGACATCCGCAGCACATTGGTCAACGGCTGGCGGATGATCTTCCCGTCTTTGGTGATGACGACGACCTGATTGCCCTCGACCGTCACGCGGCGCACGGTGCTCATGTCGCGCTCAATCGTCTCGCCGTCTTTGGTCACGATGACGAGGCGCTGAGTCGGGGCGGGCGGCGGGCCGGGCGCGGGCGGCGCGGCAGAGCCGGAGTCACTCGTCCCTGCGCTCTCGCCCCTGGCCGCACGCCTCGGCGCGCGCGCGCCGCGACGACGCGACGCGGGCGTCGTCTTCGCGGGCGTCGCGGATGGCGTTTCCGATTCGGTTTTCGTTTCGGCTTTCGCTTCGGCGGGCTGGCCTGCTTCCGTCGCGGATTTAGTTTCCGACGTTGCCGTTGCCGGCGCTGTTGCCGTCGGTCTGGGCCTGGCCGTGCCGGCGCGCGCCCTGCCCGCAGACGCGCGCGTGCCGCCCGCCCTGCGCGGCGGGGCGGGCGCTTTGCGCCCGGCGGTGCTCGCGGCGGGCGCGGGCTTGGCCTCGGTCGTCTTGGCTTCTTCCGCGGGCGTCGGCACGGGCTTCGGCTCTTCGATGCGCGCGCCGGTCGAGGTCACGCGGCGCACGTTCTTGCCGCGCGACTCCGTGTTCGACACCGTCGGCTCGACCGGCTGCGGCGCGTTCGCGAGGTCTGCCGGCGCAGGCTCGAACGAGCCGCCGAACTGTATGCGGTAAGTGCCTTCAACGTCGCCGACGGCGCGGGCCTCGACGCGCAGCACGAGCGTCTCCTCGCTGCGGACGTAGAAGCTCTTGGACAGGTGCGCCGCGTCGCCGAGCAGTGTGAACTTGAGCAGGGGGCGCAGGCCGGAAGCCGTGAACACGTCGACGTCGCCGGACAGCTCCGAGCTGTCGAGCGTGATTGTGAGATCGCCCTCCGTGCCGCGGAAGGTGTAGAAGCGGCGCGTGCGGCGGGGATCGCCCACGTCGCGCGGCGCGATGCGCCCGCCTATCTCATTCGTGAAGACCGGCGCGGGATAGCTCGGATCATTCGACTGAGCCGACACGACTCGCGCGGCGGCGGTTGAAAGAAAGATGAAGGCTGTCGTGACGAAGACCGCTCGGAGTTGTCGGCTGTTGATTCGGCGCATGGGAACAGGCTCTCGCGGGAAAGCAAGGCAGAGTTTAGCAGCCCCAACGTCCGCTCAACAACAGAAGGCCGGCGGTTTGGATAAAACAAAACCCCGGCTGGTCGCCGGGGCATCTTCGTATCGAATGCGGAAGGGGGGACTCGAACCCCCACGAGTTGCCTCACACGCCCCTCAAACGTGCGCGTCTACCAGTTCCGCCACTTCCGCTTGGGTCGGGAAAATCAAACTAACAGCATCGCCGACAACCTTCAAGCCGTCGGTTCGGTCAGCATCCTGGCACTACTTCTGGGCCGGGCTTGCGTTAGATTCCGGGCTGGCCGTCGTAGTTGCCGGCGCGTTTGCGTTCGCAGCCGGCGCAGCCGCGCCGCCCTCGGTCTGCTGCGGCGACGCCGGAGATGTCTGCGACTGCTGGGCCGGCGGCTGCGCGGCGGGCGTCGCGGTCGGCGTCGCCTTGGCCTTCGCGCCGCCCTCCATCAGAGAGCGTTGACTGCCCACGCCCATGCCGAGCAGCAGCGCAACGATCATGAAGGTGGCCGCCGCGCCGATGGTGATCTTGGCGAGGATGGTCTGCGTGCCGCGCGGGCCGAAGGCCGTGCTCGAAATCGAGCTGGTGAAGAGCGCGCCCGCGTCGGCCTTGCCCGGCTGCAAGAGCACCGAGACGATCAGGACGATGCAGGAGAGGATGAAGATTCCGAATAAGAAGTAAGTCAGCAAAACTTTTGAGACCTCAGACTCTAAACTACCTGTCGTAATGAACTATCCGCGCGAACGTCTCGGCGTCGAGGCTCGCGCCGCCGACGAGCGCGCCGTCAACGTCCGCCTGCTTCATCAGGCCCGCGATGTTGTCGGGCTTGACCGAGCCGCCGTAGAGGATTCTCAGGCGGCTGGCCGCTTCCTGCGAAAACCTGCCCGCGAAAACGCGCCGGACAAACGCGTGCATTTCCTGCGCTTGCTCCGGCGTCGCGGTGCGCCCCGTCCCGATGGCCCAGACGGGTTCGTAGGCGATTATGATACGGTCGAGGTCTGAGGCTGTCAAATCACGCAGCCCGCCTTCCAACTGACCGCGCACGACCCTTTCGGCCATGCCGCCCTCGCGCTGCTCCAGGGTCTCGCCGACGCACATGATGACCGTCAGCCCCGCCGCCAGCCCGGCCTGCGCCTTTCGATTCACGAACGAATCGCTCTCGTGATAGAGATGCCGCCGCTCCGAGTGGCCGACGATGACGTGCGAAGCGCCCGCGTCGCGCAGCATGTCCGCCGCGACCTCACCCGTGTGTGCACCGTGCTTCGACTCGGTCGAGCAGTCCTGACCCGCGACGTGTATGTTCGAGCCTTCGAGCCTGTCCGTGACGGTCTTAATCGCTGTGAAGACCGGCGCGACAACGACCTCGCAGTGGTTCGCGTTCGCCACCAGCGGCTTCAACGCGAGCACCGTCGCCACCGAGTCGGCGATCAGCTTGTACATCTTCCAGTTTCCGGCGATGACTGGCTTTCTCATGGTAAGCTTTCAGCGTTCAGCAGTCAGCAGTCAGCTTTTATTTTTGTCGAGCGTTCAGGGTTCGTTTCAGCGGGCGTGTGCCGGCAGAAATTAAAAGCTGAAAGCTGATTGCTGAACGCTGAGGGCTATTTGTCATTCAGTGCCGCGACGCCCGGCAGTTCATCTCCCGCGAGGAATTCGAGCGTCGCGCCGCCGCCCGTGGAGATGTGCGTTATCTTGTCGGCGACGCCGGCCTGATGAATCGCGGCGACCGAGTCGCCGCCGCCGACGATGACGGTCGCGCCGCGTTCGGCTGCCTCGGCCACCGCGCGGGCGACGCCGACCGTCCCCTCGTCGAAGCCCTTCTCCTCGAAGACGCCCATAGGGCCGTTCCAGATGACCGTCTTCGCGTCTTTAATTTCATTAGCGAAGAGTGCGACGGTCTCTTTGCCGATGTCGAGGCCGACCTGCCCGATATTCGTGAACTCGACGGGGATGGTCTTGCGGCTGTGCAGCGGGTCGAAGCTGTCAACGACTTGGTGGTCTGTCGGCAGAACAAGCTCAACGCCCTCGGCCCCGGCGCGCCGCTTTAACTCGCGCGCCGTCTCCAGCATGTTGTCCTCGACGAGAGATTTTCCGACGGTGAAGCCCTCGGCCTTGAAGAAAGTGTAGGCCATCGCGCCGCCGATGAGAATCCTGTCAACGCGCCGGCTGATGAGCGAGTTGATGACGGGAATCTTGTCCGAGACTTTCGCGCCGCCGAGGATGGCGACGAACGGGCGCTTCGGGTCGTGGAGAGCGCGGCCCAGATACTCAAGCTCCTTCTCCATCAGAAGCCCCGCCGCGGACTTCTCCATGAACTTTGTTATCCCGACAGTCGAAGCATGCGCACGGTGGGCCGTGCCGAAGGCGTCGTTGACGTAGAGGTCGCACAAGGAAGCAAGCTCGCGCGCGAACGCGTCGTCGTTCTTCTCCTCCTCCTTGTGGAAGCGCAGGTTCTCAAGCAGCAGCACTTCGCCGTCTTTCAACCCCTCGACCGCTCCCCGCGCCGCCGCGCCCACGCAATCGTCCGCGAACGCAACGGGCCTTCCCAACAACTCTGACAGGTAATCGGCCACGGGGCGCAGGCTGTACTTCTCCACGCGCGCGCCCTTCGGCCTGCCCAGATGCGACGCCAGGATGACGCGCGCGCCGCGTTCAATCGCGTACCGAATCGTCGGCAGCGCCGCGCGGATGCGCGTGTCGTCTTCGACCTTCCCGTCCTTCACGGGGACGTTGAAATCCACGCGCACGAAGACGCGCTTGCCCTTGAGGTCGAGGTCTTTGATGGAAAGCTTGCCCATAAATTTTTGATTTGCGATTTTTGATTTGCGAATTGAAAGACGCTTGCGCTCAGCCCTTGCGTTGGATGAAAGCTGAACGCCGACAGCCGCAAAATCACAAATCAAAAATCTAAAATCGCAAATTCTTACAGTCCTTTCCCCGCGATGAACTTGACGAGGTCGCGGACGCGGCAGGAGTAGCCCCACTCGTTGTCGTACCACGAGAGCACCTTGACCAGGCGACCGCCGATGACCTTCGTGTAGTCGGCGTCAACGATTGAGGAGTTGTCGTTCTTGCGGAAGTCAACGGAGACGAGCGGCTCCTCGGAGAAGGCGAGGATGCCGCGCAGCTCCTCGTTGGCCGCGTTCTTCAAGGCCGTGTTGACCTCCTCGGTCGTCGTCTCGCGCTCGACCTCCATCACCACGTCAACGAGCGAGACGTTCGGCGTCGGCACGCGCACCGAGATGCCGTCGAACTTGCCCTTGAGTTCGGGCAGGACGAGGGCGACCGCCTTCGCCGCGCCGGTGGATGTCGGGATCATCGAGAGCGCGGCGGCGCGCGCGCGGCGCAGGTCTTTGTGCGGCAGGTCGAGCAACTGCTGGTCGTTCGTGTACGAATGAATGGTCGTCATCTGCGCCGACCTGATCCGGAAGTTCTCGTGGACGACCTTGGCAACGGGCGCGAGGCAGTTGGTCGTGCAGGAGGCGTTCGAGATGATGTTGTGCGCCGCCGGGTCGTAAGACCCTTCGTTGACGCCGAGCACGATGGTGATGTCCTCGTTTTTGGCGGGCGCGCTGATGATAACCTTCCTGACGGGGCCGCGCAGGTGCTTGCGCGCGTCCTCGGCCTTCGTGAAGAGGCCCGTCGACTCGATGACGACTTCAGCGCCGACAGACTCCCACGGGATCGCCGCCGGGTCGCGCACGGAAAAGACGCGGAACTCGTCTGTGTCAACCCGAATCCCGTTCTCCGTCGCCTGAATGTCGTGTTCGAGGTTGCCGAGGACGGAGTCGTACTTCAACAGGTGGGCCAGCGTCTTCGTGTCTGTGATGTCGTTGACGGCCACGAATTCGATGTCGGGGTCCCCGAGAGAAGCGCGCAGGACGTTGCGACCGATGCGACCGAAGCCGTTGATGCCAACTTTGATTGCCATTGCGTTGAAGCCTCCTCGCGTCGAGTAAGATTCTTGAGACGGGCGGTCACGGGCGCAGAAAGTTCGTCATAGGCGGCGAGCGCGCCCTACGCTTTCGGTGAACGTTTGAAGCCCTGTCGGTTGTTGGAGCTTGCCCTTAAAAATTGAAGATAAGACGCGCGCGCGCGCACTGTCAAGCCGACCGTCCCGCAAGCGCGTGTGTCCGACGCCCGCGCGGCCCGCGCGCGCCAGCGAGGTCTTCCCCGGTTCACGCGTTCGGACTTAAACGTATGTTTTTGAAACCCCCTGTCCGCGCGGGACGTAGTAGGCACAGGCCCGCCGCGAAGCTGTAAGGGACTTCTCAAGACGCGTCGCGGCTCAAGGATTGCAACCCCGATTCAACGAGAACGGTTTGAACTTTTTATCCGGGCGCGCATGTGCTGTCAGCCCGCCCTTAGGAAATTATTAGGTAGAGAACATGCCCAAACACACACGCTTCTTTAACCCCGCGCGCAAAGGCTCTGCGGCCCTGTGCGCCACCTGCCTCTCTGCGTTTCTCGTTTTCGGGAACGCGGTGTCCGCTTTTGGGAATGCGGCTGCCTCCGACAATTCCCGCGCGAAGGCGACGAACGTCTCCGCGTCAGACAAGGACGGCGCGAAGCCCTCGGCCTCGCCCGCCGACGTTTCGTCGGACGCGGCGAAGAGCAAGCCCGCGCCGCAGACGAACGCGAAGACGAGTGGACGAAGACGGGCAGTCTCAAAGAAGATCGGCGAGCCTTTCGTAGTGGCGACGGCGGACTTGCATCAGACTTCGACGCAGACGCCCGCGACTCAACCACCCTCGTCGCAGACGCCCGCGCAGACGGACGCGACGCGCCCGCCCGGCACAGAGCAGCAGCAGACCGTCCCGCCGACGGCGCGGCCCAACCCGCCCGCGAACCCGCAGACGCCGCCGGGCACGCAGCAGCCCGCGCCGCAGACCCCGCCCGGCGTGCAGACGCCGCCAGCGAGCCAGCCGCCCGCGACGACCGCGCCGAGTCCCGCGCCGACGGCGACGACTCCAAGCACCACGCCGCCGTCCGAGACGACTACGCCGCCCACCGCCGGGGAGATTCAAGAACCGAACTTCCCCTCGGTGCAGCCGCGCCCTGTGCCGCCCATGCCCTCGCTCGAACGCGTCGGCGTCAACGGCGGCGACTCGCTCTCGCTCACACTGAACGAGGCAATCCGCCGCGCGCTCGAAAACAACAACGACATCGAGGTCGCGCGCAACGACGTGCGCCTCGCCGAGCAGCAGTTGTACGCGCTGCAAGGCGTCTTCGACCCCGTGTTCACCTACACGCCGGAGGTCAACAACTCGGTGCGCCCCGTCGTCAACATCTTCGGCGGCGCGGGCACGGCTGGCACGGTCACGACGACCGACTACAACAACAACGCGACCGTCAACAAGCAATTCGGTCGCGGCGGCGGCAACTTCACATACTTCTTCAACAACACGCGCGAGGCGACCTCGGCGAGCAACACGAGCATCAACCCGTTCTACTCTTCGGCGCAGGGCTTGCAGTTCACGCAGCCGCTCTGGCGCAACCGCTCGATTGACCGCAATCGCCAGCAGATACGCATCCAGCGCAAGCGGCTCGAACAGTCCGACTCGGACTTCCGGCTGCGCACCATCGCCGTCATCTCGCAGGTGCAGCGCGCCTACTGGGACTTGGTCTTCGCGCTGCGCAACGAGCAGAACCAGATTGCCAACGTGAAGCTTGCGCAGGAGAACTTCCGCCGCACCGAGGCGAGCGTCGCCGCGGGCGCGTCCGCGCCGCTCGACCGCGCCGAGATCGAGACCGAGCTTGCCACGCGCGAAGACGCACTCCTAATCGCCAACCAGCAGGTGACGGTCGCCGAAAACACCCTCAAGACCCTGATGCTGAAAGACCCGCTCTCTTCCGACTGGTCGAAGGTTCTGGTCCCGACCGACGAGCCTTCGTTCGACGAGACGCCCTTCAACCTCGAAACGGCGCTCAAGGAGGCGAGCGAGAATCGCCCGGAGGTGCGCCGCCTCAAGCTCGAACAGGAGGTCAACGACATCAATCTCCAGTTCTACAAGAACCAGACCAAGCCACGCGTTGACCTGACCGGCACTTTCCAGACCAACGGGCTGGCGGGCACTCCGAACACGACCAGCGTCTCGACCACCCCGTCCCCTTTGATCCTCGGCGACACGTTCGCGTCAACGAGCGCGTCCGCCTTCCTGTTGCAGCAGCTCAACCAGACGCGGCAGGCGCTGGGACTGCTGCCCATCACCAACGTGCCCACCGTCACGCCTACTGCGACCGGCATCCCCTCGCAGTTCGTCGGCGGCTACGGCCAGACGCTACAGAACCTCTTCAGCTTCAGTACGCGGCAGGTCGTCGTCGGCGTGACGATTCAAATACCTTTCAAGAACCGCGTCGCCCAGGCGAACCTCGCCACGGCGCGCATCCAGCGCGACCAACTCGCCGCGCAGACGCGCGGGCAGGAGCAGACCGTAGAGGTTGACGTGCGCAACGCCGTGCAGGCCGTCGAGACCGCGCGCCGCCGCGTGATCTTCGCGCGCGAGGCCAGCCAGAGCGCCGAGGAACAGCTCGCCGGTGAGCGCCGCCTCTTCCAGGTCGGGCGCTCCACACAGTTCCTCCTCTTCCAGCGCGAGAACGCGCTCGTCAACGCGCGCAACCAGCAGTTGCAAGCGGAGACCGACTACAACAAGGCCCTCTCCGACTTGCAGCGCGCCACCTCGACGACCCTGCGCGCCAACAACATCATCATTGACTCGCCCGTGCCGCCCGAAAAGTTCAAGGACTAGCGACGGCGCAAACCGAACGCAGAAGCGACCGAGAAGGGGCAAACCTCTCCCGGTCGCTTTTTTATTAGCCGTGAATATGGGCGTTCCGAGGTTGACGCTCCGGCGGCGACGTTCGTATCCTCGCTCGCGGGCTTGAGAGGCCGACGCCCAAACGTCTTGAAGATTTCCGCGACCATCATCACCTTCAACGAGGCGGAGAACATCCGCGAGGCGTGCGAAACAGTCGCGTGGGCGGACGAGACCGTCGTGGTGGATTCGCACTCGACGGACGCGACGCGCGAGATCGCGCGGGACGGCGGCGCACGCGTCTTCGAGCGCGACTGGCCCGGCTTCGCCGCGCAGAAACAGTTCGCCGCCGACTCCGCACGCCACGAATGGATTTTCAGCCTCGACGCCGACGAGCGCGTCACGCCGGAGCTTCGCGCGAGCATCGAGGCACTGCGCGCAGGCGGCGAGGCGAGGCTGGCGGACGGCTACCGCGTCGCGCGCCGCTCCTTCTACATGGGCCGCTGGATTCGCGGCGGCGGCTGGTATCCCGATTATCAGTTGCGGCTCTACAATCGCGCTAAAGGCCATTGGGAGGGCGCGTACATCCACGAGTCCGTGAAGATGAGCGCGGGCGCGCGCGTCGAGACCTTGCGAGGCGACCTGCTGCACTTCAGCGTGCGCGACGCCGCGCACCACCACCGCATGATCGGCGAGCGCTACGCACCTCTGGCCGCGCGCCAGATGTTCGAGGCCGGGCGGCGCACCTCGCCGCTCCGCATCGCCGTGGCCGCGCCCTCTGCCTTCACGCGCAGTTTCTTCCTCAAGGGCGGTTTCCGCGACGGCCTCGCCGGACTCGCCATCGCGCGCTTCGCCGCGCACCACACCTTTTTAAAGCATCTGATGCTTTGGGAAATGCAAAAGAGCCGAACCGTAAACCGTAAACCGTGACAAGAGCAAAGCAGGTTTTCTCTCGTCACGGTTTACGGTTTACGGTTTACGGCTCTTGTACTTCCAGGTCGCTGCTCTCAAGCATGTGGCGCGGCTTGTCGGGCTTGGGGATGGGCGCGGGAGTGTCCTGGCTGAGGATGATTTCGGAGAGGAGTTGATCGGTCATCGCCCGACTCTCGGCGACGCTCGATCCCTGGTTGAGCATGACGAAGCAGACCTTGCCATACTTCTGCGTATAGACGATGCCGCCGAGGCTCGCCATGCCGCCGTCGTCGTGCACAAGCGTGCCGGTCTTCGCGACGACCGCGCCTTCGAGCGGCGTGCCCACGAGCCTGCGCCGCAGCGTGCCGTAGTCGTCGCTCGCCACGGCCATGATGTCCGCGAGGTTCAAGCCTTGCCGCCGCGTCTCGTCGTCAAGAGCGCGAATGATAGCGAGGAGTCCGCGCGGGCTGAGCCGATTGACTTCAAGCCCGGAGGTCGTCGAGAGCGTCACCTGTTCGGGCGGCAGCTTCAACTCGCCGACGAGAAATGAGCGCACGCCTTCAGGGCCGCCGACCAACGCGCCCAGGTGCTCGGCCACGAAGTTGCTCGAATGCGCGTTCATGTAGAGGAGGATGTCGCTCAGGGGGTAAGACCGGACGGAGAACGTCGGCTCGCCCGCGGGCGAGCCGCCGACGGTGGTCGTCTTCGGGTTGAATTTCAAGACCTTCGCCAGGCGCTGAGCGGCCTCGTCCGCCTTGTCGTCGAAGTTGAAGACGAAGTCGGGCGAGACTATTAGCTCGCCGTCGAACTTCTTGACGCCGCGCTCGCCGAGCTTCTTCGCGATGAGGGTCGCGTCGAAGTCGCCGAACGTCGGGTCGTTGCCCGCGACGAAGAGCTTGCCGTGCAGCGCGCCCGACTTGTCCGCCGTGCCTTCGGTGGAAACTTTAGTCTCGAACCTGTAATCCTTGCCCAACTTCGTGAGCGAGACGAGCGAGGTCGAGAGCTTGACGAGCGAGGCCGGGTTGAAGCCTGCGTCCGCGTTGTGCTCGGCGAGCGTTACACGTCCGTCGAACGACTGGACGAGGACGCCGTGGCGCGCGGGGTCTTCGCCGCGCTCGTTGAGCCAGCGGACGACATCGAACGCGGGCGGCTGCGGCGTCGGCGTGGGCCGTGCCAGCTCACGCAGGGCGGGGCTTTCGGGGACGCTGACGTAGGCGGCGACGGCTTTTCGCGCGCGCGAGATGAGCGCGTAAGGGGTGAAGGTCAGCGCGGCGACGATGGCGATGCCGACGAGCAGCATCGCGTAGATCGGCTTACGAGGATTCAAGTGCCCACTCCCTTCGGTTCGTACTTCCCGGCCCGCGCCTTCCGCAAAGCTGGATAAAGCTTTAATATGCGAAAGGGTGCGGCCCGGTCAAGCCTTCGGGACTTGTCGGAACACACTCTCATCTCTTCATCCACATCGCATGGACACTTTCCAGAGATTCGTGACAATCGAGCCGACGACGGGCCTGCCCTTCGCCTTCTTCGTCGCCGCGGTCGCAGTCGTCGGCGCGATCATCGGAAGCTTCTTAAACGTCGTCATCCACCGAGTCCCGCGCGAGGAGTCAATCGCCTTCCCCGCCTCGCGCTGCCCCTCGTGCGGGACGGCGATATGGCCCTACGACAACATCCCCGTCGTGAGCTGGGCGATCTTGCGCGGTCGCTGCCGCTCGTGCCGCGCGCCCATCTCGGCGCGCTACCCTGCGGTCGAGCTTCTAACCGCCGCCCTCTTCGCGCTGACCTTCTGGCTGCGCTCCGGGTTGACGCTCTCGCTCCCCTTCGACCTCGCGTTCGTCGCCGCCGTCATCGCGCTCGTCTTCATAGACGCCGAGCACATGATCCTGCCGAACGTCATCAACTACCCCGGCGTCGCCGTCGCCCTCGTCGCCCGCGCCCTCGTCCCGAACCTCTACGGCGTCGCCTCGCTCGGCGCGCAGGCGCACATGCCGGCGTGGCTGCTCTCCGTCGTCGGCGCGCTCGTCGGCGCGCTCGTCGGCGGGGGCTTCCTGTGGCTGGTCGGCTGGCTCTGGGAGCGCCTGCGCGGGGTCGAGGCGATGGGCCTGGGCGACGTGAAGATGATGTTCATGGTCGGCGCTTACCTCGGCTGGCCGCTGACGCTGCTCGCAATCTTCGTCGGCGTGCTGTCCGGCTCACTCGCGGGCGTCGGGTTGATGTTGAAGCGCGGGCGTCGCGACATGCAGATGCTTCTGCCCTTCGGCATCTTCCTCGGCGTCGGCTCCCTCATCAGCCTCCTCTTCGGCACGGCGCTCATTGACTGGTACGTCGCAAAGTTCTGAAAGGCCGTAAACCGTGAACCGTAAACCGTGACGAGAGAAAACCTCTTCTTCACTTGTCACGGTTTACGGTTCACGGTTTACGAATTTTTCTTGTCACGGTTTACGGTTCACGGTTTACGCCTTTTATGCCTCGTTACGAGAACAGAATGCAGTTGGCGCTGGCTCTGGTAGTGGGCCTGCTGCTGCTGGCGAACCTGTTCACGCTGACGCTGGTGGCGCTCGCTCCCGCGACGCGGGCCGAGCGCGCGCCGCTGCTGCTGGCCGTCTTCATCATCACGCTCGTCGTGAGCGTGCCGAGCATACTGCTTCTGCCGCGCTGGCTGCTGCGGCCTTACAGGCGGCTCGTGGACGAGGCCGAGCGCGCGCCGCTCGCCTCCGTTCAGCGCGCGAAGCCGCGCGACGAGACGGAGTTCGTGCTCGAAACCTTCCAGGGCGTCGTGGCCGAGCTGCGCGACAAGCAGCGCGAGCTTGAGCGGCTGGGCGCGCAGGCCAGCGAGCGCGCCGCCACCGCCGAGCAGTTCAGCGAGCGCGTCGTCGCCAGCCTCCCCTCCGGCCTTCTGGCCTTCGCGGCCTCCGGCCTCTCGACCGTCGTCAACGCGCCCGCGCGCTCCATCCTCGGACTCGACGGCGCGTGCGAGGGCGAAGACTTTCGCGCTCTGCTCGAAGGCGCGCCGGAGCTGGCGGAACTCGTCGGGCGATGCCTGCGGACGGGCGAACTTTACAGGCGCGAGGAGGTGTCGGCGTGTGTCACGTCGGGGCGGGCGCGTCGCCTCGGCGTGACGGTCGCGCCGATTGAGCCGACGCCCGCGGGCGGAGCGCGCGGCGTGCTCTGCATGCTCACGGACATCACGGAAGTCACGGAACTGCGCGAGGCGCTGGCGCGCAAGCGCAACCTCGAAAGTCTCGGCGAGATGTCCGCCGGCCTCGCCCACGAGTTCAAGAACGCGCTGGCGACGCTCCACGGCTACGCGCAGCTCTTGCAGAACACAAAGCTCGACGAGGGGGCGCGCTCATCCGCGACCGCGGCCCTTCTTCAAGAGGTGCGCGGCCTCTCCGAGATGGTCACGTCCTTCCTCAACTTCGCGCGCCCGAAGCCGCTCGACTTCGGCGACGTGTCGCTCAAATCGCTCCTCGAACAGTGCGCCGCAGACCTCCGCACGCTCTACGCCGAGCGGCGCGTCGCGCTCGCCATCGAAGGCGACTTCGCCGACGTGCGCGCCGACGAGCGCATGCTCCGACAGGCCCTGCTCAACCTCCTGCGCAACGCAGCCGAGGCCATCCACGACGACAAGGCCGAGCGGCACGTTACTGTTCGCGGCTCGCGCGAGCGCGACGCGACGGGCCACGCCTGGGCGCGCGTCGAGATCGAAGACACGGGCACGGGCATTCCCGCCGAAGACTTGCAGCGAATGTTCATCCCCTTCTTCACCACCAAATCGAAGGGCCACGGCATCGGCCTCGCCCTCGCGCACCGCGTCGCCACCGAGCACGGCGGCACGCTCTCGGCCTCCAATTCGGCGAGAGGCGGCGCAGTCTTCACGCTCCGCCTTCCTGCGTAGTCAGGCGTTGCCGACCTCCGTTACCAGTCGAAATGCGTCTATGGCTTCACATGAACACGTTTGAAGCCGAAGCCGACGATGCGCGCGGGCAGGTTTCGCAGGACGGGGACGCGCAGGAGAAGGCGTAAGGCGGGCGGGATTCGGAAGGGGCGCGAAGGGTCGAGTGCGGCGGCGATAAGGCGCTTCTGAATCTGCGTCTGTAAAGTTTGGATGAGACGCGTCGGCCACACGCGCTGTCGCTGGACTTCCTTCAAGTGCTCGACGTTCAGCGTGCCGCCTCGCAGCGGCCCGGCGAGGACGTTGGCGGCGACGACGGCGTCTTGAATCGCGTAGTTGATGCCGACGCCGCCGACGGGCGACATGACGTGCGCGGCGTCGCCGATGAGCAGAAGCCCCGGCTTGTACCAACGCTTGACGCGGCTCGACTCGACCGAGAGCATCGAGATTTGTTTCCAGTCCCTCAGTTGCTCGAAGCGCCCGGCGAACTGTGGCACGGCGACGGCGAGCTTATCGCGCAGCGCAACGAGGCCGTCGGCGCGCACCTGCCGGTAGCTGCCTTTGAGTATGACGTAAGCCACCTGCCACTGCTCTCCGCGGTCGAGCATGACGAGGCCGCGCCCGCCGCCGAAGAAGGCGACGCCGCCCTCCGGGTCGGTCTCGGCCCGCGGTATGCGGAACCAGAGCACGTCCATCGGCGGAGAGGTCTTCAACTGCTCGAAGCCGCCGAGGTGTCGGACGCGCGAGCCGCGCCCGTCGGCTCCGACCGTGAGCGCCGCGCGCAGCTCGTGCTCGCCGTCGCGGCTCTCGTACCTGACGCCGCGCACGACGCCCCCCTCTTCGATCAAGCCCTCGACGCGCGCGCCCATCTTCAGCCCGAACGACGGATAACGCTTCGCCTCCTCGACGACGAAGGCGAGGAAGTCTTTCTGCGGGAGCATCATGATATAGGGAAATCGCGTGCGCAGTCGCCGGAAGTCCGCGATGGTCGCCTGGCCCTCTTCGGTGAAGATGGTTCCGGTGTGGATTTTCGAGTGGCGTAGCTCGTGCAGGCGCTCGGCGAGTCCGAGTTCATCCATCAGCTCAAGCACGGACGGGTGGAGCGTGTCGCCGCGGAAGTCTCGGTCGAAGTCTTCGTGAGCTTCGAGCAGACTGACGGGGACTCCTTTGCGCGCGAGCAGGAGCGACAGCACCACGCCCGCCGGCCCGCCGCCGACGACGCAGCAGTTCGTCTCGCTCGCCTGACGCGTATCTCGCACTTCGCGTGTTTCCGTTTGTGCCTGTGTCATAAGCCTCGCGGGAAGTATTCGCGCCAGCGGCGCTCGACGAGTTCGGCGATGTCGGGGCGGACGACGAGTTCTTCGGGGTAGCCGGGCTTCATGCGCGCGTCTATGACGAGGGGCGCGCTGTAAGAAAGGTGTTGGCGGCGCACGGTCGTCTCGGCGGCATGGATATCCGAGGCCGGCTCGAAGCGCGTCCAGGTCGCCCAGAGGAAGTCGGGCGCGGAGCTTGCTACCCGTGCGTCGTCGTGCAGGACGACGAGCGGCCAGACGGCGAAGGCCGCCTCGCGCGAGAGGCGCACGGCCTGCTCGCGTTCTTCGTCGAAAGGCGACCCTTGCACGACGAGGCAGCCGGGACAGAAGACTTCGGCGCGGGAGACGCCTGCGGGCAGTTCGCCGCGGAACTCGCGCGGCAGCTCGCGCACCGCTGCGCCGAGGCCGAGCATGACGGCCTTGCTGCCGCGGTTGACCGTGCCGCTCGTGTAGTCGAGCGTGTCCATCGAGAGTTCGGAGAAGATGAAGAGGTCGCTTTCGGGGCGGAAGCGCGCGAGGACGTGCTCGAAGAGTTTGCGGAAGTCGCGGAGGTCTTGCGGCGTGTCCGTGAGGATGAGGAACTTGGTGAGTGAGAGCTGGCCCTCGCCGAGTATGCGGAAGGCGGAGACGAGCGCCTCGCGCGCATAGCGCTCGCGCACGACCGCGGCGGCGAGCGAATGAAAGCCCGTCTCGCCGTAAGTCCAGAGGTCGCGCACGCTCGGCATGACGAGGGGGAAGAGCGGCGAGAGTAGCTTCTGCAAGTAGTCGCCGATGAAGAAATCTTCCTGTCGCGGCTTGCCGACCACGGTCGCGGGGTAGATCGCTTCCTTGCGGTGGAAGACGGCTTCGACGTGGAAGACCGGGTAGTCGTGTCGAAGTGAGTAGTAGCCGTAGTGGTCGCCGAAGGGGCCTTCGGGCCTGCGCTCGTGCGGCGGAACCTGACCGACGAGCGCGAACTCTGCCTCGGCGACAAGGCGGTGCGCGCCGGCGTAGAGCGGGTTTTCGGCGACGCGAATTTTCTCGCCCGCGAGGACGGAGGCGAGGATGAGTTCGGGCACGTCCTCGGGGAGCGGCGCGACCGCCGAGAGGATGAGCGCGGGCGGGCCGCCGAGGAAGGCCGTGACGGGGAGCGGCTGATTCGACGCTTCGGCTTCGTGATAATGAAAGCCGCCGCCCTTGTGTATCTGCCAGTGCATGCCGGTGGTGCGCGCGTCGAAGCGCTGCATGCGATAGACGCCGAGGTTGTGTTTGCGAGTTGCGGGGTGCTCGGTATAGACGAGCGGCAGCGTGAAGAAGGGGCCGCCGTCCTCGGCCCAGGTCGTGAGCACGGGCAGCTCGTCGAGGCGCGCGGGTCGTTCGAAGACTTCCGTGACGGGCGCGCGGCGGACGCGTCGCGTCCCAAGTTTTAGCGCTTCGAGCGCGAGCGAACGGTGCTGCCAGAGCGCGGCGGGGCGCGGAGGCAGGAGCGACTCGGCGACGCGCGCGGCGGCGCGAACGAGCGATTCGGGCTTCGGGCCGAAGGCGAGTTCGATTCGTCTTTCTGTGCCAAAGAGATTTGTGACGACGGGGTAGCGGCTGCTACGGACTTTGCGGAAGAAGAGGGCGGGGCCGCCGCGCTCGATGACGCGTCGGTGCACTTCCGCGAGTTCGAGGTATGGGTCAACTTCCGCCCCGACTTCTACAAGGTCGCGCTCGCGCCGGAGCAGTTCGAGAAACGAGCGGAGGTTTCGGTGCATGCCGCCGCAAGTAAAGCACAAGGCTGGCGGATGTCAAAACAGCTTAGAGGAAACGCGTCCGCCTTGAATGACGGGGCGAGGCGCGAGGGGTGTTCAGCGACTCGGCGGCTTCGTCTCGGCGGAGTTGCCGACCTTCCGCGGGCGCTTCGGCTCGACGACGGGCTGCTCCTGAAGGCGTATGTTGATCTCGCGCTCGGCGAACCTGGCGGCGTCGGCGATGCCTGAGTCTGTGGATTCGGCGAAAGGCTCAATCCGTTCGAGCGTGGCGCGGTCGCCGACCGAGGCGAGCACTTCGAGGAGGCGAATCTCGGTATTGCCGTTGACGTGGCCGAGGAAGACGTAGAGCGGTTCGGGGCCTTCGAGCTGCTTGAGGTAGCCGACCGACTGCTCGGCCAGCTTCTTCGAGTCGAGCGCGCGGACGAGCGCGAACAGGCTCTCGTTCTTCCCCATCCGGTAGAGCGCCCAGTCCAAAGCCAGCCGGACGCGCGCGTCCTTCTCCTGAACCTGGAAGCCTTCGACCAGACGACGCTGCTCGACCAGCGCGAGCCGCGCCAACTCCTCCGCCGCCTCGCGCCGCTCCAGAGGGTTCTGGCTCGAAAGCTTGCGCGCGACCGTCGCCGAGTCAACCCTCGCGGGAGCGCCCGCGTCGTCCTGCGCGACGGTTACCGACGCTTTGGCAGCCGACGGCTGCGAGGTGAGGGACATGAGCAGCATTAGGATTAAAACAGCACTACGAAACTTCATGGCTTGATACCTCAGCCGGTTTCCTGAACCTTCAACTTGAGAGTAGCGAGAGACGGCGTTAACCACAGGGGCACAGAGACACAGAGGGAGCACCACAGATTCTCTGTACGTCCTCCGTGCCCTCTCTGTGCCTCTGTGGTTAATGAACTTCACACAACGCTCAACCACGGAAACAAGTTAAACCTCATCGGAAAACGGGCGGGCCGTCACTTCGTAGCCGCGCCCGCCGCGGCCTTGCGGAGCGTGGCGCTGTTGAGGTCGAGTTCGTCGCGCTTGATGACCTCGACGTTCGGGAACTGCTTCCTGAGCGGCTCGATGAAGTCTTTGGCGTCGCCGACGATGATGATGTCGGCGTCCCTCACGCCGAGGCGCGACCCGGCGAACTGCTGAATCTGCGCGGGCGTGACGGCCTGGACGCTCGCGATGTAGTGGTTGGTCTCGCCGAGGTCGAGGCCGTAGAGCGCGAGCGAGGCGATCTGCCCGACCAGCCCCTCGGTCGTCTCCAGCGCGCGACCGAAGCCGCCGATGAGCGTCGCCTTGCGCGTCGTCAGCTCCGCCTCGGCCACAGGCTCGCTCGACAGGCGCGTCATCTCCGTCAGGAGCAGCGACGCCACGTCCGCGCCCGTCTGGTTCTTCGTCTGCGCGGAGGCGACGAAAGGCCCCACGTCGCGGCGGACTTGCAGGTTGCTGCCCGCGCCGTAGCTCAGGCCGCGCTTGATACGAATCTCCTCGTTGAGCCGGCCCGAATAGCCCGTGAGCACCGAGTTGGCGACGATGCCCGTGTAGAATCCGGGGTCGGTGCGCGCGATGCCGCGGCGGGCGAAGAGGACTGCGGCCTGCCCCGCGCCCGGCATGTCAACGACGACGACGCGCTGGCCGCCCGCGACTTGCGCCGCGGCGGTCTTCGTCTGCGCGGCGGGGAGCGGCGTCGCGGGCCTGGCCCAGTCGCCGAACGACTTCTCGGCGAGTCGGAAGGCGTCCGCGGCCTTGATGTCGCCGCCGATGACGAGGACGGCGTTGTCGGGCCGGTAGAACCTGTCGTGCAGCGCGATGATGTCCTCGCGCTTGATGCGCGGGAGGGATTCGGGCGTGCCGGAGATCAGGTGGCCGTAAGCGGCGTCGCCGAAGACGACGCGCGCGGCGACGTATGAGGCGAGAGTGCCGGGGCTGTTCATCGCGACGCTCAACGAGTCGAGGTACTGCTGGCGCAGGCGCTCGATCTCCTCGTCCTTGAAGACGGGGTTGCGGACAACGTCGGCGAGTATCGCCATCGCCGGCTCGGTCTTCGACGCGATGACGTTGACGGTGGCGCGCGATGCGTCCCAGCCCGCGCCGGAGTTGATCTGGCCGCCGAGGGCTTCGACCTCCTCGGCGATCTGCGGCGCGGTGCGCGTCTTCGTGCCCTTCGTCAGAAGCTCGGCGGTCATGTCCGCGACGCCGCTCAGGTCTGCCGGGTCAACCTCGCCGCCGTTCTTGATCATCAACTGCGCCGCGACGAGCGGGGTCTCGTGGTGCTCGATGACGATGACGCGCAGGCCGTTCTTGAGCGTCCTCTCGACGGGCTTCGGCACGTTCACCGTGCGCGGGGCGGCGGGCGGCGGAGGCGTCTCCTGCGGGACGGGCGCGTTCTGCGCGCGCGCGACGCCCGGCAGAAACAGGGCGGAGAAAAGCAGCAAGGCCGGCGGCAGCGCCGCGAGGCGGAATTTTATGAGACTGTTCTTCATCGGCTTCCCTCCTTCTGCGCGCCGCCCGTCGCGCCCGTCTTGTCCGGCTTCGGCGCTTCCGCCTGGTACGTGATGACGACGCGGTTCGTGTCGGTGAAATACTTTCGCATCACGCGCTGGATGTCGGCGGCGGTCACGGCCTGAAGGCGCTCGATGTCCGTGTTGACGCGGCTCGCGTCGCCGACGACCGCGGCGGCGTTGCCGATGGCGAAAGCCTTGCCGCTATTGGTCTCGCGCTCGCGGAGCTGGCTGGCGACGAGCTGGTTGACGGCCTTGTCAAGCTCCGCCTTCGTGACCGGCGCGTCCTGCATCTTCTTCAGCTCGGCGAGCAGCGCGCGCTCGGCGTCCGCGGGCTTCTTGTCGCTCGCGAGGATCGCGCCGAGGACGAAGATGCCCTGGTCTTGACGAAGGTCTGCGTTGCCGAAAGCCTCCTGCGCGATCTGCTGACTGTAAACGAGCGACTGGTAGAGGCGGGAGGACTCGCCGTTCGACAGGATTGACTCGGCGACCCGCAGCGCGTCGGCGTCGGGGCTGGAGACGGGCGGCGCGAGGTACGTGATCGCGACCGCCGGGAGCGGCACGTTCGGCCCCGCCTCGTCGAAGCGTTTTTCGGAAGTGCGCGGCGGCTCCTGCACGGTCACGCGCGGGATGGGCGTGTCGGGCTTCGCGACCTTGGCGAAGTATTTGTCCACCCAAGAGTCGAGCTGCTGCTGGTCGAAGTCGCCGACGACGATGAGGACGGCGTTGTCGGGGCGGTAGAAGGTCGAGTGGAAGGCGCGCACGTCTTCGAGCGTGGCGGCGTCGAGGTCTTCCTTGCTGCCGATGGTCGGGCGGTGGTACGGGTGCGTCGTGAACGAGTCCTTGTCAATGTCGTAGAAGAGGCGACCGTAGGGCGGCGCGAGCACGCTCGTGTTGAACTCCTCTTTGACCACGTCTCGCTCGCTGTGGAAGTTCTTGTCGTTGACGTTCAACCCGCTCATCCGGTCGGCCTCGGCCCACAGCAGGGTTTCGAGATAGTTCGAGGGTACGACCTCGTAGTAGTTCGTCACGTCGTCGTTGGTCGAGGCGTTGTTCCAGCCGCCCACGTCCTCCGTCAGGCGATCCATGTTCTCGTCCTTCATGTTCTTCGTGGACTTGAACATGAGGTGCTCGAAGAGGTGCGCGAAGCCGCTGCGGCTGGGCGGGTCGTCCTTCGAGCCGACCTTGTACCAGACCTGTATGGCGACGGTCGGGCTGGAGCGCTCCTGCGCGCTGAAGACCTTGAGGCCGTTCGGCAGGGTGCGCTCGCGGTAGTTGATCGGCGGCACGCGCGTCTGCGCCCACGCCGTCTGCGCGACGCCCGCGGCGAGCGCGCACAGGAGTAGAAGGGCTGCTGTTTGTCGAAGCATCGTCGGTAGCTCCTCGTGTTAGTTGGGGCGGGCCGTCAGACCTCGTGAAGGGGAGTCCGGCCAAGCATTGCTTTGATGCCCGCTCCCCTTTCAACTGTTGTTCACGTCAGGGTTTTGTTACGCTGGCCGCCGCCGCGAAGTTTCCCGAACGGTCACGCGACGAAGAATCATCTCCGCGCCGCCGCGAGTCTCATCCATCAGAACCGGGCCGCGTACAGGAAACAGTATTTTTTCCTTCGCCGTAACCTCTTTGCCCGTGCGCAGAATGTTAGTATAAAATCCGTGCCGGTGGCGAACCCGCTGGGCCGTCGGCAGTCCGCAAGGTGACGGTCGCCGGGCGGTCGCCACACTTTAGTCTTCGCGGGCGGCACGGTCGCGGCGCTATGGCAGGCGGTCTCGTCGTACACATCACCAACGGCCAGGAGAAGCACACCGAAGTGCTCTCGCAGGAGCGCGTCCTCATCGGCCCCGGCGAGAACTGCCACATCCGCCTCGGCTCAGACCTGCTCTCGGACTCAAGCGTCCTGCTCGAACTCGCGCGGCAAAACGGGCACTTCCGCGTCCAGGAGTTCGACCCCGAAATCGGCATCACCTTGAACGGCAGGCCGCTCGCGCGCGGCGCACGGATCGAGGACGGCGACGAGCTTCGGTTCGGCGCGTTCGGCGTGGCGATGCAGTTCTTCCCCGTCGGCAACCTCCCGGCGGTCGTCTCAAGCCGCCGCGCCAGCGTCGCCCCCTTCATCGAGCAGGCCGCGATTGAGGCGGCGGCCACCGCGCGGCGCGACGACGCCAAAGTCTTCCTGCGCGAGTTCACGCGCGAATTGTTGCGCGAGATCAACTGGAGCACGAAGATCATCGCGCTCGCCATCGTCGTCACGCTCGTCGGCGGAATGCTCTACCTCGGCAACGCCGTCTATAACGAGATGCGCCGCGGGCGCGAGCTGATCGACAAGCAGAACGACCAGCTCGCGCGGCAGCAGGGCGAACTGGGCAAGATCAATGAGCAGTTCGGCGAGGTGGACAAGAAGAACCAGGAGATCATCAACAGCCTCTCGCTCGCGCCGCGCATCTTCGGCCAGTACGGCAACGGCGTCTGCCTCATCGCCGGCTCCTACATGCTCTTCGAGTCGGGCACGGGACGCCCCTTGCGCTACCCGGAAACGCAGACGACCGAGGACGGCACGGCGCTCAAGAACGGCGGCGAGCAGCCCGTCCTCACGCCCGAAGGCAACGGCCCTCCCTTCATACGCGACTTCGTCGGCACGGGCTTCCACGTCGGCGGCGGCTACGTCGTCACGAACCGACATCTCGGCGTCGAGCCTTGGACGGCGGACGAGGGCGTGCAGGCCCTGAGCGCGAGCGTGCACGGGCAGTTCCGCATCACGCGCATCATCGCTTTTTTCCCCGGACAGAGTAAGCCGTTAGTGCTCCACATACGCCAGACCACCCCGCGCGACGACCTCGCCGTCGGACAGATTGACGCGACCGCGCTGCCCGTCGGCCTGCCCGTGCTCCCGCTCGACAAGGACTCGGACACTGCCGCGGTCGGCAAGGCCGTCGTGATGATGGGCTACCCTTCGGGCGAGGAGCGTCTGATTGCGACCATCCCCGAAGTCGAGGCGCGCGGCATACGCGAGCGCTACGGCTCTTCGGTCGAGTCGCTTTTGACTTACCTGGCCGAGCACAACTACATCAAGCCGCTCACGACGCAAGGCCACATCACCGCGCTCGAAAGCCGCGACCTCGTCTACGACGCGCGCAACGCCGTCGGCGGCTCCGGCTCGCCGCTCTTCGGACAGTCAGGCCGCGTCATCGGCGTCAACTTCGCGACCTTCACCGAGATGCCCGACCAGAACTACGCCGTCCCCATCCGCTTCGCCTTCCCTCTTCTACAGCGCGCGGGCTGGCAGTCCGGCGAGGCCGGCGAGGAGCCGAACGCGAACGCCAACCTCGCGCCGACGAAAGAGCAGCACTCGACCGCGAACCAGTCACACTAACCTATGACACCCACCCGACCGAGCGCGCTCCAGCATTGTGAGGTCAGGCGTTGACCCCCGCGAACAACAGCGACACGAACGGGCCAGCGCCCGACGAGGCCGACATCTATCAGGCCGAGCTGCTCGACGCCGAGATACACCTCACAATTGACACGGGCGACGGCGGCAAGCGGCGCGGCTGGCTCTTCTACCTGCACATCCTCGCCTTCGTCTTCGGCGCGGGGCTGCTCGTCCTGCTCGTCCGCGAGGTCGGCGTCGCGCCCGTCTTCGACGCGCTCAGGCAGGTCGGCGGCGGCTTCTTCGTCCTGCTCGCCATCGCCGCCGCGCGCCACTGCCTGCGCACCTTCTCGATGAGCCTCGCCGTCGCGCCTGAACACCGCCGCTTCACCTTCTGGCAGGCCTTCACGACGCGCCTCGCCGGCGAGACCATCAGCTTCTTCACCTTCACCGGCCCCGTGCTCGGCGAGGCGACGAAGGCCGCGCTCCTGCGCAAGCGAGTGCCGCTCGCCTCCGGCGTGCAGGCGCTCGCCGTTGACAACCTGCTCTACAACCTCTCGGTGGCCGTCTTCATCTCCAGCGGCGCGTGCGTCATGCTCGCGACCTACCGTCTGCCCGCCGGGGCGCGTGTGCCCCTCGTCGTCATCGCCGCCGGCATGACGCTCGTCATCGTCGCCGTCTCGGTGGCGGTCGTCAGCGACATGATGCCCGTGACGGCTGCCGTGGACTACCTCATCCGCCGCCGCGTCAAGGGCCGCTGGCTCGCCTCGAAGCGCGAGCACTTCCGGCGCGTCGAGGCGAACGTGTACGACTTCTACAAGCACCGCCCGGCGGCCTTCTTCGCGATGTTCGCGTGCGACTTCCTCGCGCACGCCACCACGGTCGCCGAGGTTTACATCGTGTTCGGCATGCTCGGCTTTGAGCCTTCGGCGCGCGTGGCGTACATTATTGACTCGCTGACGAAGGTCGTGAACCTCGTGTTCGGCTTCGTGCCCGCCACCATCGGCGTTTACGAGGGCGGCACGGGCTTCATCCTGCGCACGCTCGGCTACGCCACGCTGACGGGCGTGACCATCGGCATCGTCCGCAAGGCCTCGATGATCGTCTGGGCGCTCATCGGGCTGGCGATGCTCGTCCGCCACACCGCGCCCGACGCCGCGCGCAAACTTTTCGACCGGCATCCGAGGCTCCGCCAACTTATGGACAACCTGGTTCTCTCGAACATGACACACCGCCCGGCGCGCACCTTCGTCAGCGTGCTCGGCGTCGGCGTCGGCGTCCTGCTCATCGTCTTCACCGTCGGACTGGCGCATGGGGTCTTACGCGAGCGCGGGCGGCGCGAGTCGGAGGTCGGCGCGGAGATCATGATGCGCGCCTCCGGCACGACGGGCATGAGCGGCACGCAGCGCTTCACGCTGCCGGTCGCGCGCGCCGACGAGGTTCAGAAGATCGCGGGCGTGCGCGTCGCCGTCGCCGTCGGGCAGAACACCGACGCGAGCGACACAGGCTTCGGCCTGCGCGTGGTTGACGGCGTCGAGTTCGAGCGCTACGCGCGCCTTTCCGGCATCCACATCGTCGAGGGGCGCGCGCTCGAAGGCGGCGACGAGGCCATCGTTGACACGGTCTGGAGTGGCGAGCACAAGGCGAAGGCCGGCGACCGCGTCAAGGTGTTCGGGCGCGAGTTTGAGCTTGTCGGCATCTATGAGCCGCCCGGCGGCGGTCGCATCAAGATTCCGCTCGCGACGATGCAGGATCAGGTCGGGAGCACAGGCTTCTGCACCGCAATACTCGTCTCGTGCGCGAACCCTTCTGAGCAGGAGGCGGTCGCCGCGCGCATACATGAGGCATTCCCCGACGACCAGATCATCTTCACGCGCGACCTGCCGGAGCTTTACGCCACGGGCGTCCCCGCGCTCAACGTCTTTATAGACGTGGTGGTCGGCGTCGCCGCGGTCATCAGCCTGCTCGTCATCCTGCTCGCCATGTACACGACCGTCACCGAGCGCACGCGCCAGATCGGCGTCTTGAAGTCGCTCGGCATGTCGAGCGCGGGCGTGGCCTGGATCATCGAGCAGGAGGCGCTGGTCGTCAGCCTCCTCGGCGTGCTCGTGGGCTTCGCGCTCACGCTCGCCGCGCGCGCGGTCGTGATGCGCCTGACCTCGCTCACCGTGGACATCGAGCCGCGCTGGCTCCTCGTCTCGCTCCTCATCGGACTACTCGGCGGCACAGTCGGCGCACTCTACCCGGCCTTGCGTGCGGCGCGGCAGGACGCGGTCGAGGCTTTGAGCTACGAGTAAAGATTCCGAATCAACCACGCACGAGCCATGAAAGTGCCGGGCCACTCCACGTCGGGCGTGATCGCTTCGGCGCGCACTTCGCGCTGGGCGCGGGCGATGAAGTTCTCGATGTCGGGGATGGTGCGCGGGAGCGCGCCGGAGAGGTCGCGGTAGCCTTCGGGAGTGACGACCACGTCGTCCTCGATCCTCACGCCTATCCCGCGGTACTTCTCGAAGGCGGGGCGCACGGCGGCGATGAACTTTTCGTTTTCGGGCGTCCGTGGCAAGTAGTCGAGCGCGTCGGGGCGTATGTAGATGCCCGGCTCGACGGTGAAGACCACGCCTGCATCCAGCTTCACACCGGGCACGCCTACGTCGTGGACGTTCATGCCGAGGTAGTGCGAGGTTCCGTGCATGAACCAGACACGGTACTGCGTGCCGTTCTTGTCGGTGATGAGGCCGAGGCGGAGCAGGCCGTCTTTAATGACTTCGAGCGCCGCGTTGTGAACGTCGCTCAGGTTCGCGCCGGGGCGGACGGCCTTGAAGCCCGCTTCCTGCGCGGCGAGGACGATGTTGTAAACGTCCGCCTGCTCTTTGCTGAACTTGCCGTTGACGGGGAAGGTGCGCGTCACGTCGGCGCTGTAGTGTCCGAATTCCGCGCCCGCGTCAATCAGCATGAGGTCGCCTGGATGGACGCGCCCCTGCGACTCCTCGTAGTGGAGCGTGGTCGCGTCGGGGCCGCAGCCGACGATGTTCGGGTAGCCCCAGTTGTCCGCGTTGCGGCGCTTGAAGGTGTAGTCAATCTCGGCCTCGACCTCGTACTCCCATGCGGCGCGCGAGGCGACGGCCTGCGCGCGCTCGTGCCCCTCGATGCTGATGTCAACCGCGTGCTGCAAGAGCGCCAGCTCCGAAGGCGACTTGCGCATGCGCATCTCGGCGAAGACGGGCCAGGCCGTGCGCACGTTAAGGCCCGTCGCAGACTTTGCCCAAGTAGCCGCGAACTCCTGCTCCTGCCTGTACTCGCGGCTATTCTCGCCGCCGGGCAGCACGAGGTAGAGCAAAGCCTCGTTCTTCTCCATCGCCGCGAACAGACTCTCGAAGCCTGTGGGCGCTGCCTGCGCCGTCGCCGTCTGGCCGGATGGTTGAGTCGCTGGCTGCGCCGCGCCCGTAGTATGCCTGGACGAGAGAAGTATCGCGTCTATCTGCGGGCGGTAGGCGCGGTGCGTGCGTATGGCACGCATGAAAGGCTCGAACTCTTTGGCCTCCCAGATTTCGCCCACGCCGGAAATTTGCCGGGCCTCTTCCGGGCCGTACATGTGGCCCGTCCAGGTCTCCGCCGCCGGGTTGCGCCGCGGCAGGAAGAGGATTTCTCGCGTCTCAGTGTTTCCGGGCAGGAGGACGAGCGTCGCGTCCTTCTGGTTCAGGTTCGTCAGGTAGAAGAGGTCGTTCTCCTGTCGGAACTCGTAGTCCACGTCGTTCGTGTAAACGCGCGGCTCGGCGCTGAACATGACGAGTATAGAGTTCGGCCCCAACTTCTCGGCCACGCGCTCGCGTCTCGCCCTGAGTTCGGCCACGCGCTCCTCGTCCTTGAAGACGGGCGCGGGCGGCGCTTCACGGATGACCGGCGGCGCTGACGCGCGCACGCGAGCGTTGACCGCGTCCGCGCCGGGCGCGAGGCTGACGCAAAAAGAGATGAACACCGCGGCGGTTAGCGACCAGCCCATGAAGCTGCTTCTTCTCAAAGTTGATTCAAACCTCCGCGCCCTCAATGTCGAAGGCGGTTTTTATTTGATGAGGATGATGAGACAAACGACGGCGTTACGAGATAGGCTCTAAACGCTGCTCATTCTGTACCACGACGGTCGGGTTTGGATTCGGTTCGGGCACTGGCAGTTTCTGCTCGCCGAGCAGGGCGAGGTGCTCTTCCATCCCCCACCTGGCCTTGTACAGACAGTCTTCAATCGAGTGGCCGACGCCCGTGAACCCTTCCAGGTCAGGCGAGTAAAAGCCGAAGAAGTTCGGGTCTTCAGTCGCCTCGATGACGAGTGAGTATCTCAGCTCAAGCATTGCCTTCAGTCCTTATTCTTGATTCCGGCGGCCTTCAAGATCGCGTGACAGGTGCCGTTCGGCACGTCCTTCGAGCCGTGTCGAGCCGTGGTAGTCAACGCGAATAAACCTGTCGTAGCCCGGCTTGCCATAATAACGTATCGAGCCTTTCTCTTTCACCAGCCGGAAGCCGTTCTTTTCAAGCAGTCGTACCAGCTCGCTGAATTTCATCGGCGTTTATGCTCAGTACCCGACCGGCTCGCCGCTGCCGCGCGGGTCGCTCGCGCCGAGACGGACGCCGGTCTTCTCCTCGATCATGATGCCCTGTGCGTCGCCCATGTAGCGCGGCTTCGCGTTGAGCTTGTGGCCGCGCTCTTCGAGGGCGCGGAAGGTGTCGGCGCTCATGCCGTATGGCTCATAGACCAGTTCGTCCGGCAGCCATTGGTGATGTATGCGCGGCGCGTCAATGGCCTGCTGGATGTTCATGTCGAAATCTATGACGTTGATGATGATCTGCAAGACCGTGTTGATGATCGTCGGGCCGCCGGGGCTTCCGACGGCGAACCAGAGCGAGCCGTCCTTGCGCAGGACGAAGGTCGGCGTCATGGCCGAGAGGGGCCGCTTGCGCGGCGCGACGGCGTTGCGCTCGCCCTGAATCAGCCCGAACATGTTCGGCGTGCCCGGCTTCGCCGCGAAGTCGTCCATCTCGTCGTTCATCAAAACGCCCGTGCCCTTCATCACGACCTTCGAGCCGTAGCTGTCATTCAGCGTGTAGGTGTTCGAGACGCAGTTCCCTTCCGCGTCAACGACGGTGAAGTGCGTCGTCTCTTCCGACTCCGCGCCCGTCGGTCGCCCGGCCTTCACCTCGGCGCTCGTCGAGGCGCGCTCCATCTTGATGCCTTTGCGCAGCCGCTCGGCGTAAGCCTTGTCAACGAGGCCGGCGACGGGGACGCTCACGAAGTCCGCGTCGCCCATGTACTCGGCGCGGTCGGCGAAGGCGCGGCGCATCGCCTCGGTCTCGACGTGGTAGCGCTCGGAGGCGGAAGCGCCCAGGTGTCGCAGGTCGAAGCCTTCGAGGATGTTCAGCATCTCGATGAGCACGGCCCCGCCCGACGAAGGCGGCGGCATCGAGATGACCTCGAAGCCGCGATACGTGCCGCGCAGCGGCTCGCGCTCCTTCGCGACGTAGCCCTTCATGTCTTCGCGCGTGATGAGGCCGCCGTGCGCGCGCATGTCCGCGGCGATGAGGCGGGCGGTCTGGCCCTCGTAAAACTCGCGCGCGCCGAAGCGCTGGAGGCGCGCGAACGTCGCCGCGAGTTCCGGCTGACGCCACACGTCGCCCTCGTTCCAGAACCTGCCGCCGTTCAGATAGACCTTCTTCGACTCCGGATAGAGTCCGAGTTCGTCCGCGTTGCCTTTCATCCCCCGCGCGGTGCTGTACGGCAGTGCGAACCCTTCGGCGGCGAGACGGCGCGCGGGTTCAATCAACTGCGCCCACGTCAATTTTCCTGAGCCGTACTTCCTGAGCGCCAGCGCCATCCCCGCGACCGTGCCCGGCACGCCCGGCGCTCGGTAGCCGACGAGTGACCCGCCCTCTCCCTTCTTCAGCTCGCCGCGCTCGTCGAGATAAACGTTGCGGTTGGCAGCGGCAGGGGCCATCTCGCGGTAGTCAATCGCCGTCGCGCGACCGTCGCGCGGGCGGATCATCATGAAGCCGCCGCCGCCGAGGTTGCCCGCCGCCGGGTACGTGACCGCGAGCGCGAAGGCAACGGCGATGGCTGCGTCAACGGCGTTACCGCCGCGCCGGAGGACTTCGACGCCAGCCTGCGACGCCAGCCTGCTCGTCGAGGCGACCATGCCGTGGCGCGCACGCACAGGCTCGCGCGAGGCCGCCCGCGCAACACCACTCTCGCGCGCGCCCTGCCACGTTGGCATGATCGGCGCGAAGAAGAAGACGGTGACGAGAAGCAGTCTGATGAAGAGATGTTTGGCTGACATCGGTTTGATCCTTTTGAAAATGACGGCTGCCGATTGTGGTTTGCAAAATTTCCTTTATCTTCCGTAACGGCTACCTGTGGGCAGATCGGATGGCTCTATCCTAGGTTTTTGGTCGATGAAGATAACCAAAGCCAAGAAGAAAAGAAAAAAGAGTATTAGCGCGGCAGCTATCACTGTTGCAATAATTTTCTCTCCGCGCTCACTCATCATCACTCTCCTTTCTTGGAATCGAAATCCCTTCCTCCAGATCAACAGCAGGGCCTCAC
>QHXN01000003.1 GCA_003222975.1 Acidobacteriota bacterium
AAGGTGCGGCAAGGAGTTCGGTCGGAGAGGCATGAAGGATTCCTTTGTCAACGGAAGTGAAAGCAAAAAGCTTGGCCGGACGCATTGTAGCCCGAACCGCCGCGGACGGAACAAAAAAATGAGTGCGAGAAGGGCAAGGCGGAGGCCGAGAGAAAACGGAGGGTGGCCGGTCGGAGATTGAGACGCAAAGAAAATTGCCGTATAACTGCGTCAACAGCTATACGGCAATTAAAAATTTATGGAGCCACCTTGCGGACTTGAACCGCAGACCTGTCGATTACGAATCGACTGCTCTACCAACTGAGCTAAGGTGGCTCAGCGACAAAAACTATACGAAGCGGCGGCGCGCGGTGTCAAGCGGGCCGCCGCGCGAGAAAACGAGGAGGGAAGATGCCGAAGGATCGAACCGAGAACATAGACCGCTACAAGGTTCGCGGCGGCCACTTGAACGAGTACGAGTTCCAAAAGAACGAGGGCGCGCTCGAAGAGTCGCGCGAGGGCGGGGGGCCTGAAAGCGGCGAGGGGTTGCGCGGCGCAGCCGAGCCGAACGCGCCGCAGAACGTCGCCGAGCGCATCAGGCAAGTCGAAGCGGCGGCCCACGCGCAGGTCGAGCGACGGAGGGCGAAGCGTGGCGCAAGCGGCGCGGCGACGAAGGGCGCAGCCGGCGTCGTCGCGAAGCGTGGCGCGAAGAAGGGCGCGAAAAAGAGTGGCGCGGGCAAGGCAGCGAAAGGCGGCGCGGGGAAGAAGGGCGCGGCGAAGTCTGCGGGCGGGAAGAGGGCGAACGCGGCGCGCGGCGCGAAGAAGAGTTCCGGCTCGAAAAAATCTGCGAAGAAGGGCGCGACGGGTAAGCGGGCCGCGAAGGGCAGCGCGAAGAGAGGCGCGGCGAAGAAGGGAAGCCGCGGGAGGGGGTGAGCGCGCCGCGGCCAAGAAAGGCGTGACGCTGAAGCGCCGCCCGGCGGTCTGAAAAATCTCAGGAGGGGTGAAACAGATGCCGGAGACGAAGCCGAGGGAAGAAGGCGCGGCGCGCGCGGAGAGCCGGGAGCGCCCGCGCGAGGGTGAGGGTGAGGGTGAATTGAAGGCCGAGCAGGAGTCTGCCGAGGCGATGGACGCCGACGTGCCGCACCCGCCCGCCTCCGAGGAGGAAGAGGGCCGGCGACCCTGAAACAATTCCCCGCGCACAGCCGTACCGCAAGCCGGAAGGACGACGGAAGCCGAAGCGACGTTGACGCGAAGCGGTCGTCCTCCCGGCTCTCTATTTAGCGCCTTCTAAAGCGCCGGACGAAGGTTAACGGTCTCACCGCTCTCCCACGTCTTAAAAAGATGATGCCCGCAAAAACATCGCACCCCCGACCGCGCCGCCACGCCCCTTCAACTTCGGACGACAACAGGCATGCGCCGACGAACGTTAAGCGCGCGCTGCTGAGGGCACTCGCGCCCTGCCTCCTGCTCGTCGCCTTGCCCGCGCTCGCGCGCGCTCAGGCGTCGAGGTTGCCGACGCCGGATAAGATTGTCGCTGACTATATCAAAGCCGTCGGCGGCAGGAAGCGCCTGGCCGCCCTGCGCGACGCGACCTACGAGTGGTCTGCGACGAGCCGCGGCGCGGAGGCGGGATGGCGCGCACGCAATTGAAGACGACGGGCGCGCTGCGCGCCGATCTCATACTCGCCGACGGCGAGCGCGACGCGGCGGCCAACGCGCGCACCGCCTGGACGCGCACGCGCGAGGGGCAACTGCAAACGCTCACGGGCGGCGAGGCCTTCGGCGCGCGCCTCCAGGCGACGCTCGAAGCCGCCTGGTTCACAGACTACAAGAAGCAGAAGGTTCTGGCGCGCACCGCCGCGCGCGAGGAGACGGGCGGCGAGCCGGCCTACCTCGTCGAGTTCACGACGCGCGCGGGCGCGCGCCTGCGCTACTGGTTCGGCGCGACGAGCAAAGTGGTGTTGCAGATGTCGGACGAAGCGCGCGGCTTGCGCGTGCGCTTCATGGACTGGCGCGCGCAAACGGGCAGCCCGCTGCTCACGGAGCCGCACCGGCTCGAAGTCGAGCGCGAGGGCGACGCGCCGCTCACGCTCGCTTTGCGCGAGGCGCGCTACAACACAGGTCTAGCCGACTCGCTCTTCGAGCCGCCTTCGGATTCGACGCTCGACATCCCGGCCCTGCTGCGCGAACTCTCGAAGAACCAGGATGCCGACGACAAGCGCATCAACGATTACACGTTCACGCAGAAGGTGACGGAGCGCGAGCTGAACGACCGCGGCGAGTTGAAGAAGGAGAAGGTGTCGGTTTACGAGGTCTACCCGGTGGCCGACTACGGCTGGGTGCGCAAGCTCGTCAGCGAGAACGGCGTGCCGCTCCCGCCGGAGCGCACCGCGAAAGAGGAGAAGCGTGTGGGCGAGGAGTTGGAGAAGGCCGAGCGCGAAGCCCCGAAGAACAGGGAGAAGCGCGAGCAGAAGCGCGCCGAGCGCAAGGCGAAGAGGAAGGCGAAGGGCGAAGGGGAAGGCGAGGGCGGGGACGACGACGTGAACATCTCGACCTTCCTGCGCGCGTGCGAGTTCGTCAGCCCGCGGCGCGAGCGCTTCCGCGACCGCGACGTGATCGTCTTCGACTTCCGCCCGCGCGCCGGCTTCCGCCCGTCGAACACGGGCGAGTCAATCGTCTCGAAGCTGAGCGGCGTCATCTGGGTTGACCCGGCGGAGCGCCAAGTGACGCGCCTCGAAGCGCGCCTCGTGGACAGCTTCAAAGTCGGCGGCGGGCTGCTGGCCTCGATCAAGTCCGGCTCGGCCTTCGTCTTCGAGCAGACGCGCCTCGCAGACGGCGTCTGGCTGCCGCGCTTCGCGCAGGTCAACGCCTCGGCCCGCGTCATGCTCTTCGCCGGCCTGAGCATCAACCAGACCGAGGAGTACGGCGACTACAAGCGCTTCAGCACCAAGACCGGCGAGGAGAAGCTCGACAGGCCGAAGGAGAAGCCGGAGACGAAGCCCTGAGCTTTCCCTGTCAGCGTTTTTGTCAACACCTTTCACACTTGAACGCGCCGCCGAACAGGCCCATAATCGCCGCACAAAGACTATGAGCGGAGAACTCACACAACAACTGCCGGGCGACATCCTGAGACAGATTCTCGCCCGCCTCGACTCGATGGACGCTCGCTTCGAGAGGGTCGAGACGCGCCTCGACTCGATGGAGCAGCATCTCGACTCGATGGACGCGCGTCTCACCGCGCTTGAGGATAAAGTTGATCGCCGCTTGCAGGAGACGCGCCCCATCTGGGAGGCCGTGCTTGAGCAGTTGAAGGAAGTAAACGCGCGGCTCGACAGGGTCGAGAAAGAGATCATCTCAATGCGGCGCTGGTCCCGCCACACATTCGCCGAGATGAGCGTAGAGTACGATAATCTTGAAGAGCGCGTTGATAAAATCGAGGAGCGATTAGCACCACAGGAAACGCCCACGACCTAGCCCCGCTGGTTCTTCACCGCAAGAGAACATAGAATGAAAGGTCTCGAACCCGCTCCGAGTTCGGCCCGACGCGTGTGAGGATGTCTGTTATCAGTCAGGAGCAATGTTTCAGAAGGCATGAAGGAAGTCGTGGTCATCGGCGGAGGTTTCGCGGGCGTTGAGGCCGCTTGGCAGGCGGCGCAGGCGGGGGCGCGCGTGCGTCTCTACGAGATGCGCCCCGTGCGCCAGACGCCCGCGCACCGCACAGACCGTCTGGCCGAGATCGTCTGCTCGAACTCCCTCAAATCCGATGAGCCGGGGACAGCGCCGTATCTTTTGAAAGAGGAGCTGCGGCGCGGCGGCTCGCTCGTCCTCGACGTGGCGATGCAAACCCGCGTGCCCGCGGGCGCGGCGCTCGCCGTTGACCGCCAGCGCTTCGCCGAACTCATAACGGAGCGAATCAACTCGCACCCGGAGATCACTATCGTCCGCGAGGAGGCGACGCGCGTCGCAGATGACGCCGTCACGATCATCGCCGCCGGGCCGCTCTGCTCCGACGCTTTGGCCGGGGAGATCGCGCGCCTCACCGGCGGCACGGGCCTCTACTTCTACGACGCCATCTCGCCCATCGTCGCGGCTGATTCAGTCAACACCGAAATTGCCTTCCGCGCGGCGCGCTACGGCAAGGGCGGTGACGACTACCTCAATTGCCCGATGGACGAGGAAGAGTACGCACGCTTCTATGACGCACTTGTCGCGGCCCAGAGCGTGCCCTTGCAGCGCTTCGAGGAGACGCGCTGGTTCGAGGCGTGTCTGCCGATTGAAGAACTCGCGCGGCGCGGGCGCGACACGCTGCGCTTCGGGCCGATGAAGCCCGTGGGACTGCGTGACCCGCGCACCGGCGAGCAGCCATACGCGGCTGTTCAGCTCCGGCAGGAGAATTTGATGGCCGACGCCTACAACCTCGTCGGCTTCCAGAATCATCTACGTTACGGCGAACAGGCGCGCGTGCTCCGTTTGATTCCCGGCCTTGAGCAGGCCGAGTTCTTACAGTTCGGACAGATTCACCGCAACACCTACATCAACGCGCCGCGCGTGCTCGCGCCGACTTTGCAGATGCGAGAACGCCCCGAAGTCTTCTTCGCGGGGCAGATCAGCGGGGTCGAGGGTTATGTCGAATCGGTCGCCACTGGCTGGCTCGCGGGGCGGAACGCGGCGCGGCTCGCGCGCGGGCTGGCGCTCGTCGAAGCCCCGCCGCCGACTGCGACGGGCGCGCTCGCGCGCTACGTCTCAGGCGCGGACGCAAAGAACTACCAGCCGGTGAACATCACCTTCGCGCTTTTGGAACCGCTCGCCGAAGACGAACGGCGCAGGTTCCGACGCAAGCGTGAGCGGCACGCGCGGCAGGTCGAACTCGCACTCAGGGAATGGGACGCTTGGCTTCAAACGATTCAAGGCGGGGAGCACGCGCCGCGCGCGGCGGCGAGGTGAACGCGGGCAGGTCTGAGGACGCTTCGACGTGCGCGCCCACGCGCACTCTCGCCGTCCTTCTCTGCGCGCTGGCGCTGCTCGCTTCGACGGCCCTGCAACTCCGCGCGCAGTCCGGTCGCAAGTCCGCGCCGCCCTCGACGCAAGGACGCGCCGCCGCGCCGACGCCCACGCCAACTCCCCCCGTCAACTCGCTCGTCGGCCCAATCGCCGAGCCGCCGCCGAGGGACAAGACTTCAAACCCGCCGCGCCGCGCTACGACGACAGTTAGTCCGTCGTCTCAGGGCGCGTCTGAAGGCGCGGCGCGAGGCGCGGAGGAGGTCGGCGGCGAAGAGGTCGTGCGCATCAGCTCGAACCTCGTCCCCGTGCCCGCGTCGGTCGTGGACGTGCGTGGCCGCGCCGTCACGGATTTAAAAGCCGAGGACTTCGAGCTGCGCGTGGACGGGCAGTTGAAGCCAATCGGCGACCTCAGCCGCTCGGAGACGCCGGTCAGCATCGCGATCCTCTACGACAACAGCGCAAGCCTCAACGCCACCCGCGAGTTCGAGCGCCAGGCCGGGATTCGCTTCCTCAAGTCCGTCATGCGGCCCGTAGACCGCGCCGCCGTCTACTCCATCTCGACCACGCCGGAACTCGCGCAGCCCCTGACGAACGACGTGCGCGCGCTCGTCCGCACAATCGAGAGGTTCGGCAAGCCGAGGGGTGCGACGGCGCTCTTCGATACCATCGCCGCCGCCGCCGACTACCTCCAGCCGCAGAAGGCGCGCAAGGTTATCCTCATCATCTCCGACGGCACGGACACCATGAGCGGTCTCGACTTCGACACGACGATGGCGCGCGTGCTTATAGACAACTGCCAGGTCTATTCAATTCGGCTCGGTTACAGTGACAACGCTAACCTGCGCGACCTCGCCGGCGAGCGCCGCCTTCAGGAGTTCGCCGCGCAGACCGGCGGCACTAGCTACTCGGCGCGCAGCCGCGTTGACTTCGATGAAGCCTTCACGCAGATCGCCGCCGACCTCTCCCAGCAGTACGTCCTCAGCTACTACCCCTCGACCGCAGACCCGCGCGACGGTCGCTTCCGAACCTTCACCCTCAACGTCAAAACCCGGCAGGGCCTCCGCGTCCGCACGCGCAAGGGCTACTACGCTCCGAAAGGATAAGTAAGTATGAAGCGGCTCCTGCTCGGCTTGGTCATCGCTCTGTTCGCCTTGGTTTTAGGCGTCATCGTTACCGCTTACCTGGATAAGTGTAAAGCTCCTTGGGTGAGGTGCGACCATTCGCCGGTTAAGACCCAAAGACAATAATTGTCGGAAGAGCCTGAACATTTCTATTTACGATTTACGATTTACGATTTACGATTCACGGGCATGGAGCAACTACTCGCACAGTTCCTCGAACACCTGCGCTACGAGCGCAACGTGAGCGAGCACACGCTCAGAAACTACGCGATTGACCTCGCCCAGTTCCTCGAACACCTCGCGCCCGCCGACCCGCAGACGGGCGCGCGCCGCGAGGTTGAGATACGCCAGATAGACCACATCACCATCCGCGAGTGGCTCTCGGAGTTGCACGCGGCGCAGAAGAAGAAGACCTCGATTGCCAGGAAGCTCGCGGCGCTGCGCACCTTCTTCCAGTTCCTCATGCGCGAGGGCGTCGTCGAGTTGAACCCTGCGAAACTGGTCTCCACGCCGCGCCTGGAGAAGAAGCTGCCGAACCACCTCTCGGTCGAGGACGCCGTCCGCTTCATCGAGACGCCGGACACGCAGACAGACCTCGGAAAGCGCGACCGCGCCATCCTGGAGATGCTCTACGGCACAGGCATACGCGTCTCGGAGCTGACGAAGCTCAACCTGCACGACGTTGACTTCCGTGAGAGGATGGTGAGGGTCAAGGGCAAGCGGCGCAAGGAGCGCATCGTCCCGTTCGGCGAGCCGGCGCTGCACGCGCTGATGAGGTATCTGACCGAGGCGCGCCCCGCGTTCCTCAACAACGCGCCCATCGCGGAGCGCGACAACGAGGCCGTCTTCCTCAACTATCAGGGCACGCGCATCACCACGCGCTCGGTCGGTCGCATGGTGGACAAGTACATCGTGCAGTGCGCCGGCATCCACAACATCAGCCCGCACGCCCTCCGCCACTCCTTCGCCACGCACCTCTTAGACAGCGGCGCAGACATCCGCGACATTCAAGAACTACTCGGCCACGCGCGCCTCTCGACCACCCAAATCTACACGCACGTCTCGATGGAAAGGCTAATCGAGGTTTACGACAAGGCGCACCCGAAAGCTTAAAAGCCGTAAACCGTAAACCGTGAACCGTGACAAGAGAAGCCAGCTCTTTCTTGTCACGGTTCACGGTTTACGGTTTACGGCTTTACAGCGTCGCGTGCTCGTCTTCGCCCGTGCCTTGCTCGATGATTGACTGGCAGTCGGCGTCGTAGCGCGCGGTGGGCATGGCTTCGAGGCGGCGTTCGGGAATCTCCTTGCCGCAGCGGGCGCAGACGCCGTAGGTTCCCTCTTCAATTCTCAAGAGCGCCTGGTCTATGTCGGCGATGGCCTGCGACTCGCGCTCGCTCAGACGGTACTCGATCTCCTGGCTCACGTCCTTGACCGACTGGTCGGCCACGTCCTTGACGCCGTCGTCCGTGCCCGCGGTTTCGAGCGCGTCCGACTGGTTCTCGCGCGCTGTCTCCGTGCGCTGGCGCAGTTGGTCGGTGAGTATGCGTCGGTAATGTTCCAGCTTCTCGGCGTCCATCGGATGATTGCTCCCTTGCGAACTTTCCCTTGTCAGTTAAAGAGCCGGGAGAAGCCGCGGCCCGCACCGCCGCTCGTGGGGCGGCGGACGACGTTCGTCAGCGGGCGGTAAGACTGTATGAAGTCGAAGTTGGCCGTCGTGAAGTCTTCGAGCGCGTGGCCGAGGTTGCGCACCAGCGTCACGCACTTGAGGAAGACTTCGGGCAGCACCACCGCCGAGCCGACGTTGAGATAGACGCCGCCGCCGTTCATGCGCCTGACGAGTTCGGCGAGGAGGCGGAAGTCCGTGTGCGTCGTCGCGCCTAAGCTAGCGCCGTCGGCGTGCGGGTGGAAGTGCGCGATGTCCGCGCCGATGGCGAGGTGTGCCGTGAAGGGCACGCGCGCCGTGTAAGCCGCGCAGAGCAGAGACAGCCCCGCGCGCTTCGGGTTCGACGCAACGAGCACGCGCCCCATCGCTTCGCCCAAACCCAGACCGTCATGCGCGCCCTCGCGCGCGGCTTCGTTCAAGAGCCTGCCGGTCTCCTCCGCCGCGCCGAACGCGCCCGCGCCCAATGTGGCGTCAACGTCCTCCGAGGTCGAGCCGACCAGCGCGATCTCGGCGTCGTGGACGAGCACCGAGCCGTTCGCCGCTAGGCTTGAGACGAAGCCGCGCTCCATGAGGTTGATGATGAGCGGCGCGAGTCCGACTTTGACGACGTGCCCGCCGACGCCCCAGATGATCGGCTTGCCCAGCGCGCGCGCGCGGCGCATCTGCGCGGCGAGCGCGCGGAGCGTTTGAACGGCCAGGATGTTCGGCAAGCTTGCGAGGAAGTCGCGCAGGGACGAGTCCTCGCCGAAAGGCCGCGCGAAGTCCCCGACCGCGACCTTGCTCTCTCGCTCCGCCAGCGGGTAAGTGTTGACGCCTTCGAGTCCGAGCGGCTTGATGTCTTCGTAGATTGACACTCGCTTCGCCCTTCTCACTCCGCGCCTTCGTGGAAGAGCAAACGCTCGACGAGGTCGCAGAGGACGTGGCCGACGAGGTTGTGCGTCTCCTGTATGCGCTGCGTGTCGTCGCTCTCGACGACGAGCGCGAGGTCGCACAAGGCGCGCACGCGCCCGCCGTCTCTTCCGAGCATCCCGACGACCTTCATCCCGCGCGCGCCCGCGACTTCCGCAGCGGCGACCACGTTCTTCGAGTTGCCCGAAGTCGTGATCGCCAGTAGCACGTCGCCCCCCGCGCCGAACGCCTCGACCTGACGGGCGAACACGCGCTCGAACCCCGTGTCGTTCGCCACACACGTCAGCACGCCGCCGTCCGTCGTCAGCGCCAGCGCGGGCAGCGCGCGCCGGTTCTTCATTAAGAACTGATTCACGAACTCGCCCGCGATGTGCTGCGCGTCCGCCGCCGACCCGCCGTTGCCGCAGACGAGGAGCTTGCCGCCCGCGCGGAAAGCTTCGGCGATCAAGGCTGCCGCGCGCGAAACCTCTTCGGCGTGTCTTTCAAAATAGCTTCGCTTGACTTCGAGGCTCGTGGCGACGATTAAGTTGAGGTGCCCGACGGCGGCGGAGTTGATGTCGTCGCTAATGGCGGAGGGGAGTTTCGCGGGACGTTTGTCACTCAAGCTGTCTGGCTCCTGTTTCGCCGCGGGAGTATATCACGCCGCGTCCTTGCGCTTGCCCCGCGCGGAGGGTTTGCCGTTCGCGCCACCGTTCTTCGCTCCTTTGCTGTTCGCCTGCGCTTGGCCGCCGCCGTTGGCGGCGTGGCCGTTGAGGAGTGGGCGGAGCGCACGGCCCGTGTGGGATTTTCTGACGCGGGCGACATCTTCGGGAGTGCCGGCGGCGACGACGCGCCCGCCGTTCGCGCCGCCTTCGGGGCCGAGGTCAATGACGTGGTCGGCGCTCTTGATAACGTCGAGGTTGTGCTCGATGACGATGACGGTGTTGCCGAGTGAGACGAGGCGTTGGAGAACGTCGAGCAGCTTGTGAACGTCGGCGAAGTGCAGGCCCGTGGTCGGCTCGTCGAGGATGTAGATGGTTCTGCCCGTGGCGCGCTTCGACAGCTCGCGCGCGAGCTTGATGCGCTGCGCCTCGCCGCCGGAAAGCGTTGTGGCCGACTGGCCGAGCTTGATGTAGCCGAGGCCCACGTCGAGGAGAGTTTGAAGCTTCTGCTTGATCTGCGGGATGTTTTCGAGGATGGGCAGCGCCTCCTCGACCGTCGTGTCCAGAAGCTCGGCGATGGACTTGCCCTTGTATTTGACCGACAGAGTCTCGCGGTTGTATCGCGCGCCGCGGCACACGTCGCAGAGGACGTACACGTCGGGCAGGAAGTTCATCTCGATGCGCTTGAGTCCATCGCCCTCGCACGCCTCGCAGCGCCCGCCCTTGACGTTGAAGGAGAAGCGGCCCGGCTTGTAGCCGCGCTCGCGCGACTCGGGCAGCATCGCGTAGAGTTCGCGAATCGGCGTGAACAGTCCCGTGTAGGTCGCGGGGTTCGAGCGCGGCGTGCGCCCGATGGGCGACTGGTCAATCTCGATGACCTTGTCAACGTTCTCCAGCCCCTCGATTGAGTCGAACTCGCCCGGCTCTTCCAGCGAGCCGTAAACGTGTCGCGCGAGCGCGCGGTAGAGTATATCGTCAACCAGAGTTGACTTGCCGGAACCCGACACGCCGGTGACGACCGTGAGCAGGCCGAGCGGGAAGGTCGCGTCAACGTGCTTCAGGTTGTTGGCGCTCGCGCCGCGCAGCGTGACGGCCAGCCCGTTCGGCGCGCGCCGCTCGCCCGGCACTTCAATCGAGAGCTTGCCGCAGATGTACTGCCCCGTGACCGAAGCCGGGTTGCAGGCGACATCTTCGGGCGTGCCCGCGGCGACGATCTCGCCGCCGTGCGCGCCCGCAGCGGGGCCGAGGTCAACGACGTAGTCGGCGCGGCGTATCGTCTCCTCGTCGTGCTCGACGACGAGGACTGTGTTGCCGAGGTCGCGCAGAGCCGAGAGGGTTTCCAGAAGCTTCTGGTTGTCGCGCGGGTGCAGGCCGATGGACGGCTCGTCGAGGACGTAGAGCACGCCGCGCAGTTGCGAGCCGATCTGCGTGGCGAGCCTGATGCGCTGGCCCTCGCCGCCCGAAAGCGTGGCCGAGGCGCGGTTGAGCGTGATGTAGCCGAGGCCGACCGTTGCGAGGAAGCGCAGGCGGTTGCGGATTTCGCGCAGGACGAGTCCGGCGATTTGCGCCTCGCGCTCGTTGAGCTTCAAGCGGTCGAAGGCGGCGACCGCCTCCTCAATCGGAAGCGCCGTGTACTCCGCGATGCCGCGGCCCCCGACGCGCACGGCGAGCGATTCGGGTTGCAGCCGCTTGCCGTCGCATTCGGGACACTCGACGGGCGAGACGAGTTCTTCCAGAGCCTCGCGCACGCGCTCGCTCGGAGCGTTGTGCATGCGCTCGGAGAGGTGACGCACGGCCCCCTTCCAGTCGCTCTCGTACCTGTAGAGTCCCTGCCGGAAAGTTATCTGCCCCTCGACGCCTTGGAAGAAGGCTTCGCGCACCTGCTTCGGTAATTCGGAGAAGGGAAGCTGCGGGTCGGCCTTGAAGTGCTCGATGACGGCGACGAGCGCCGACTTTAAATAGGCCGCGCCCTGCTTGTCTGCCGCCGCGAGCGGGAGGAAGAGCTTGTCGGCGCGCTCGGTCGCGTCGGTGATGATCTTCGACGGGTCAACTTCGAGCACCGTGCCGAGGCCGTGGCAGCGCTTGCACGCGCCGTAGATTGAGTTGAAGGAGAAAGAGCGCGGCTCCAGAGGCGGCACGTTGATCTGGCAGTTCACGCAGGCCATGCGCTCCGAGTAGAGTTTCTCCTCGCCGTCAACGACGGAGATGAGAACCGCGCCGCCCGTCAGCTTCAAGGCGGTGCGCACCGACTCGGTCAGACGCTCGTTGATGCCGGGCTTGATGAGCAGGCGGTCAACGACGGCCTCGACGGTGTGGTTGCGACGCTTGTCTAATTTTATCTCCTCGTCGAGCGACACTAACTCGCCGTCAACGCGCGCGCGCAGGAAGCCGTCCTTCGCCAGCTTCTCAAGCTCCTTCCTGAACTCGCCCTTGCGCCCGCGCACGACGGGCGCGAGCACCATCACGCGCTCGCCTTCGGGCATCGAGAGGACGCTGTGCACGATCTGCTCGACCGACTGTCGCGTGATCTGCGCGCCGCAGATGTGGCAGTGCGGCTGGCCGATTGAAGAGAAGAGCAGGCGCAGGTAGTCGTAAACTTCCGTGACCGTGCCGACGGTCGAGCGCGGGCTGCGAGAGACCGTCTTCTGCTCGATGGAGATGGCGGGCGAGAGTCCGTCAACCGAGTCCACGTCGGGGCGCTCCAACTGGTCGAGGAACTGCCGGGCGTAGGCCGAGAGCGATTCGACGTAGCGGCGCTGCCCCTCGGCGTAGATCGTGTCGAAGGCCAGAGACGACTTGCCGGAGCCGGAGAGTCCGGTGATGACCGTCAGGCGGTCGCGCGGAATCTCGACGCTGATGTTCTTCAGGTTGTGCTGGCGCGCCCCGCGCACCGTGATGCGGTCTATTGCCATTGCCTACAACCGTCCGCGCGCAACACAGTGATGAATCTCGCGCCGCGCGGAAACGATGATTGTAGCAGAGTCCGGGCGGGTTTGTCCTCTCCGCCCGCAGGCACAGAATCACTCGCCCGGCAATACGAATAGCACGAGAGACCGGTGGCAGAGTCACTGTCTTGACACCCTTCGCGTGCAACTCCTAAACTCCGCGTAGCAGAGACGCACGTTAACAAGCCATAATCATCCGAGACGAGTGAAAGTAGGGAAGGGACGTGCTGAATCTTCCGAACGCACTGACGCTGTCGCGCATCTTCGTCGTGCCCCTCCTGGTCGTCGTGCTGCTCACGCCGTTTTCGGAGAACTGGTTCGGCGTCGAGCGCCACTTTCTCGGCGTCGCGCTCTTCCTCGGCGCGGCCTTCACGGACTACCTCGACGGGCAGATCGCGCGCCGTCGGCGGCAGATTTCGCGCCTCGGCATCCTGCTCGATCCCATCGCCGACAAGCTGCTCATCAGCGCCGCGCTCATCTCTCTGGTCGAGAACCGGCTGGCTCCCGCGTGGGCCGTCTGCATCATCGTCGGGCGCGAGTTCGCCGTCTCCGGTCTGCGCTCGATAGCGGCGGCGGACGGGCTGCTGATCTCGGCGTCGCGGATGGGGAAGTTCAAGATGGCGGCGCAGGTCGCGGCGGTCGCGCTGCTCATCGCGTCGAGCGCGGGGGGCGAGCCGCCCGTCGCCAACTTCGGGCGCGCGTTCCCCGCCATTCAGTTCTGGACTGTGCCGGAGTTGCGCGACGCGCTCGGCCACCTCTTCAGCGGCGGCGCGGTGACGGGAACCGACTGGCAGGTTCTACTCTACACGGCGGGGCGCGCGATGCTCTGGGTCGTCGTGCTCTCGGCCTGCCTCTCGATGTACGGATACTTCCGGGCCTTCTACCGCGCGGCCATCGAACGCGACGCCGTCGAGCGCGAGGCGAAGCGCGCCGACCACGCGAGCGCCGCCGCCGCCAGCGCCCTGCCGCGCGAAGACGGAAAGATTTCCGTCGGTTAAAGCAAACAGCACTCAGCCGTCAGCTTTCAGCTTTATCAGTCCGGCGTCGGTCGGAGCGAAGTCGCTCGTCCGAACCGGAACAAAGCTGAAAGCCGACGGCTGAGCGCCGACAGCTAAGAGCTATTGCAGCTCGACCGCGTCGCCCGTGTGAATCTCCTGCGCGACGCGCGTGACGACGGCGGTGGCGGTGCGCCCTTCGACGTGCAGGACGACGACCTCGCCGACGGTCAGGCGCGGGACGGGCGGGCGTCTATGCTTGATCGAGGGCGTCTTGACAGTCTCTCCGTACTTGCTGCCGTTAACGTTCTTCACGCGCTGCGCCTGATTCGAGAACCCGCCGCCGCGGAACTCGTTGCTCTCGTAGCCGTGCCGCGCGTTGGCCGTGATCTCGCCGGGGGACTTCACGAGCGTTCCGTGTCCTTCGGGCCGGAAGACCGTCAGGTAGTCGCCGGCCTTTATGTTGTCCTCCGCGCCGAGGTCTATGAAGACGACCTGGTCGCGCGAAAGCGCCTCGCGCCCGTCTCGCGCCAGGACGATGTGGCCGGTCTGCTTGCCCGTCGGCTCCGCGAAGCGGTCGAGGCTGACCTCGGCGCGGCCCGCGGGCGCGGCGCTCTGCGGCAAGGGGCGGAGGATGTCTCCGAGCAGGAGGTCGCTGCAAGACAGCGTGACCTCGGCCACCGAGACGCGGTCGCCCGCGCGCACGACGCGGAGTTGTCCGATCTCCTGCGTGTAGATGCCGAGCGAGCCGCCCTTGCGCGAGAACTTCGAGCGGAACTGCCCGCGCGGGCGCGTGACCTCGAACTCCTGCCCGACCCTCACGCCCTGCTGCGCTCCCGCGTCAATGAACAGGAGGTCGCCCTGCCCGAACAAGCGCCGCGCGTGCTCCTGTTCCGCGCCGACGATCTGCGGCTGGCCCACGGGCGATTGTTGCTCGATGAAGCCGCCGCACGCCACCTCGCTCTTGCGCGCGGCGGGCGCTGGTCTGCGCTCGTTGCGGTTGACGGCGGCGGGCGGCGGCGGCTGTTGTTGGGCGGGCGAGCCGCCGGTCTGCGCGCTTGCCGGTGCCGCACCGGGGGCGCAAAATAGGAGCACGAAGGCGAGCACTTTGCAGAAGGTAAGCGGGTTGCTGCTACGCACGGGGAATCTCCTTGTGTCGTTGTCGCATCAAAGGCGTCTGAATTGCGGAAGGCCGTTCGTGCCCGAAGTTTCGGAGGCCGAAGGCCGAGGCGAGAGGTGAGACGCGGCAGGCGGCGCGTCCGACGGTGGACGCCGCACGCCGGCGGGCACTAACCATCCTACTTTCCAGCGCGCCGCAGCGTCAACAGATTTGTTCTCTCGCCGCATCGTTTCAGCGCACCGACGCGTCCGGCGCTGTCGGCTTGCCTTTTGCGGAACGCGTTGCTAGTATTCACGTTTTGCCGGAAGCCGCGGATTCTCTACCGTAGTAGGCCGGCGTAGCTCAGTTGGTAGAGCATCTGATTTGTAATCAGAGGGTCGGGGGTTCAAGTCCCTTCGCCGGCTTGTCGAGTTTTGACAGACGCAGGGGTGGTCGAGTGGTTAATGGCACCGGGCTGTAAACCCGGCGGGTTCACGCCCTACGTAGGTTCGAATCCTACCCCCTGCACCAGGAAAAGCAGATGTCGGATGTCAGATGCTAGATGTCAGCGAAGACTAGATGCTGACATCTAGCATCTGATATCTAGCATCTCGCTCTTCAGGCGGGAGTAGCTCAGTTGGTAGAGCATCAGCCTTCCAAGCTGAGGGTCGCGAGTTCGAGCCTCGTCTCCCGCTCCATTCTCTGTCAGGCCGTTAGTTGAGCGCGCCCGCGTAGCTCAGGGGTAGAGCGCCTCCTTGGTAAGGAGGAGGTCATGAGTTCAAATCTCATCGCGGGCTCCACCAAAAAGCGTTTTAGAAACTTTATCGAAGAGGCAATCAAAAAATGGCGAAGGAGCGATTTGACCGGTCGAAGCCGCACGTGAACATCGGGACGATAGGGCACGTGGATCACGGGAAGACGACTTTGACGGCGGCGATCACCAAAGTCTTAGCCAAGCACAATCCCCGCATCG
>QHXN01000065.1 GCA_003222975.1 Acidobacteriota bacterium
GACGTGGACGGGCGGCACCTGCGTGCTGAGCCGTATGTTGCCTTCATTCTCGACGAGGACGATGGTGCCGGTCTCGGCGACGGCGAAGTTGGCGCCCGTGATGCCCATCCCCGCCGAGAGGAACTCTTGGCGCAGCCGCGCGCGCGCGACGGCCGTAATTTCGGCGACCTCCTGGGCGCGCCCCACGTGTAGCTTCTCGGCGAAGAGGTCTGCGATCTGCTCGCGCGTCTTGTGGATGGCCGGCACGATGATGTGCGAGGGGCGCTCGCGCGCGAGCTGGATGATGTACTCGCCGAGGTCCGTCTCGACGGGGCGTATCCCTTCGGCTTCGAGCGCGTGGTTGAGCTCGATCTCCTCGGTCGTCATTGACTTGCTCTTGACGACCACGCGGACGCCGCGCGCGCGCGCCAGCCCCACGACGTAGCGGCTCACGTCCTCGCCCGTGCTCGCCCAGTGGACGATCCCGCCTAGCTCCTCCACCCTCCCGACCAGTTGTTCGAGGTAGTAGTCGAGGTGGTTGACGGTGTGCTCCTTGACGCGGCGCGCTCGCTCGCGCAGGGCCTGCCAGTCGGGAACCGTGGCGACGGACTCGCGCCGCCTCTCGATGAACGTCGCGGTGGCGTTGCCGAGCGCCCTCTGGAGGACGGGGTCGCCGAGCGCGGCGTGCGAGCGGCTCGTCAGGTCTGGTTCGCTGTGGCTCATAAAGGCGACCCCCTTCAGCGGCTCGCGAGAAGCTCCGCGAGGTGTATGGTCCTAACCGAAGAGCCCGCGCGGGCCAGCCCCCCGGCGATCTGCATCAGGCAGCTCGAATCGTTGGCGACGACGTACTGCGCGCCGCTGCGCTCGATGCGCGTGAGCTTCTCCCGCAGGATCGCGTCGGAAATCTCCGCGTACTTGACCGAGAAAGTCCCGCCGAAGCCGCAGCAGGCGTCGGGCGACTCCATCTCGACGAACTCGACGCCGCGCACGGCGCGGATCAGGCGGCGCGGCTCGTCCGAGACCTTCAACTCGCGCAGGAGGTGGCAGGCGTCGTGGTAGGTGACGCGCCCCTCGAAGCGCGCCCCCACGTCCTCGACGCCCAGCTCCCTCACGATGAACTCCGAGAACTCACGCAGGCGCGACCGCACGCTCTCTAACCGCGCGCGCCAGCGCTCGTCGCCGTGCGCGTGGAACAGCTCGGGGTAAAAGTTGCGCACCATCGCCGTGCAGGAGCCTGAGGGGGCGACGAGGAAGTCCGCGCGCTCGCGCTCGAAGACCTCAACGAAGTGCTCGGCCATGGCGCGCGCCTCTGGCCGGTAACCCGTGTTGAAGGCCGGCTGCCCGCAGCAGGTCTGCGCCGGGTTGAAGGCGACCTCGCACCCGAGGCGGCGCAGGGTCTCGACCGCGCCCTCGCCCACGCGCGGGAAGAGCTGATCGACCAGGCAGGTGACGAAGACTGAGACGCGCATCAGAAGCTCCGACTTAAGACTCTCAAAGCCGCGGCGGAAATGTTCAACCCCTCGACCCCGAATTAAAATTTGAAATCAGTCTTTCGGCGCGACAAAGGTGTTGGAGAGCGTCCTTAGCCACTCGACGCGGAAGATGCCGACCGCCCGAAGACCTCGAAGATGTCGCCCGGCTTCAGGAGCAACGGCGGCTGGCGGAAGATGCCGACCGCCCTCGGGCGTCCCCTTCAGTCTGAACTGCGCCAGTTTCATCTTCGCTCTGCCCCCTTGAGTCTGAATTTAGCCCGCGGCCGTCTCTAGGCGTCTGCGCTGGAACTCGTCGAACGTGACGGCGAGGACGATCACCGCGCCGATGACGATCTGCTGCGTGAACGAGGAGATGCCGAGCAGGTTCGCGCCGTTCGAGAGCACGCCCATGATGAGCGAGCCGATGATCGTTCCCACGACGCTCCCCTGCCCACCGCTCAAGGAGCCGCCGCCGATGACGACGGCCGCGATCACACGCAGCTCGTAACCCTCGCCCGCGGTTGGCTGCCCCGTCACCAGCCGCGCCGACTCGATGGCCCCGGCGAGCCCTGCGAGCGCGCCGAGGAAGACGTAGAACATGATCTGATAGCGCGAGACGCGCACGCCCGCGTAGCGCGCCGCCTCGACGTTACTGCCGATGGCGTAGCAGTAGCGTCCCGCGCGCGTGCTCGACAGAAGGAAGTGCGTTGCCAGTGCGACCAGCACCACGAGCAGCAGCGGCACGGGCACGAGGCCGAACAAGTTTCCTTCGGCCAGGTAGCCGAAGCTCTGCGGAAGACCCACGACCGCCTTTCCGTCGGTGATGAGCAGAGCCACGCCGCGGTAGACGCCCATCGCGCCGAGCGTGACGATGAAGGGTGGGATGCGCAGCGCCGCGATGGTCACGCCGTTCGCCAGTCCGCACGCTGCGCCCGCGGCCACTGCCGCCGCGATGCCCTCCAACACCGGCGCGCCGTTCGTCATCGCGAACGCGCCCACCACACCTGCCAGCGCCATCACCGACCCGACCGAGAGGTCAATCCCGCCCGCGACCATCACGACCGTCATGCCCATCGCGATGATCGTGATCACCGCGGTCTGGCGCGCCACGCCCGCGAGATTCCCCGAAGAGAGGAACTTCGGCTCCAGCGCCGCGATGACGACGCACAGCGCAATCAGACTCGCGAACGGCAGGAATCGTTTTATCCAGTCAGACATAAGAATCAACCATGACCTTCTCCGCGCCCTCTCCCTCTTCAAGCGCGGCGTGCCTGAGCACCTCTTCCTGCGTCGTCCGCTTCGCGTCCAGCTCGGCCACCAGCCGGCCGCGCCGCATGATGAGGATGCGGTCGGCCATGCCCAGAAGTTCCGGCAGATCCGACGAGACCATGACGACGGCCGCACCGCCTTCGGCCAGCTTGTTCACGGCGCGATAAATCTCTGCGCGCGCCGCCACGTCAACGCCGCGCGTCGGCTCGTCGAGCAGGAAGACGCGCGAGTCCGCGAAGAGCCAGCGCCCGAGGAGCACCTTCTGCTGGTTGCCGCCGCTCAGGCGCCCGACAGTCTTCTCCGGGTCAGGCGGCCTGATGTGCAGGCGCTCGATGTAGTCACGCGCCGCGGTGCGCTCACGCCCACGACGGAGCCGCCATCCCTTGACCAGCACACGCACGTTGGCGAGCGTCAGGTTCTTCGACAGGGCCTGGTTGAGGCATAGCCCCGTGCGCTTGCGGTCTTCCGTCAGGAGTCCGAGCCCGAGCCTGACCGCGCGGCCGGGTGAAGGCGCGCCGAGGCGTGCGCCGTTCAGGTAGACTTCGCCGCCTTCGGCTGGCTGCGCGCCGAAGACGGCCTCGACCAGTTCCGTGCGCCCCGCGCCGGCCAGGCCGGCGAGGCCCACCACCTCACCCGCCCGCACGTCGAAGGTGATGTCCTCGAACTTGCCCGCGCGCGTGAGATTCTCGACCCGCAGGAGGGCCTCGCCCTTGAAGGCCGCGCGCGGCGGGAAGATCTCCTTCAGCTCGCGCCCGGCCATGTGCCGGATGATTTCGCCGTGCGAAATCTCGCCCCAGGCGCCTTCGTAAACTTCGCGCCCGTCGCGCAGGATGGTGATGCGGTCGGCAATCGCATCTAGGTCTTCGAGGCGGTGTGAGATGTAGATGACGGCGAGGCCGCGGCGTTTGAGGTCGCGTATCAGCCGGAATAGCTCCTCGGCCTCGTGCGCTGTGAGCGACGAGGTCGGCTCGTCCATCACGACGCAGCGCCGCGCCTCGACGGTGGCGCGCGTGATCTCGACCAACTGGCGGTCGGCCGCGCTCAGCCGCCCGACCCGCGCGCGCGGGTCGAGCCGGAACCCGTAATCGGAGAGCAGTTGCCTCGCGCGCTCGTTCATCTCCCTTCGGTCAACGACGCCGAGCGCGCGGAAGCGGAGCGGCTCGCGCCCGAGAAAGATGTTCTCCGCCACGGTCAGGTGCGGCGCGAGCGACAGCTCCTGATAGATCATCGCGACGCCGTGCGCGAGCGCGTCGGCCGGCCGCGTGAAGCGGACGGGACGACCTTCGATTAAAATCTCGCCGGCGTCAGGCTGGTGGACGCCCGCGAGGACCTTCATCAGCGTTGACTTGCCCGCCCCGTTCTCGCCGACGAGCGCGTGCACCTCGCCCGCCGCTACGCACAAGCTTACGCCCGCGAGCACGCTGTTGCCGGCGAAACTTTTGGTGATGACGCGCATCTCCAGCGCGGGCGCTTCGTAAGACATAAGAAAAGTAAACAGTAGTCAGTAGTCCGTAGAAAACCTTTCGCGGCCGAATCGTTAAGGGTGTCAGCGACAGTGCCCGTGAAGCGGAGCCTACAGGCTACTGACTACCGCCCACTCCCCTATGGCGCTTTGAGCAGTTGTTGCATCTCGGGCGTCTCAAGGTTCTCTTTGGTCAGGAGCTTGACGCCGGTGTCTATCGTGCGCGGCGGCGTCTGGCCGTCGAGCTTGGCGACCATCGCCTTGACCGCCTCGTAGCCCATCTTGTAGGGGTTCTGGAGGACGAGCGAGTCAATCGCGCCGGCCTTGAGGTCTTCAATCAGATTCGGGCTTGAGTCGAAGCCGACGAGCACGACCTTGCCCGCCAGCCCCTTCTGCTTGATGGCCTGTACCGCGCCTACGGTCGAAGACTCGTTTGAGGCGAAGAAGCCGTCGAGGTCCGGGTGCGCCGTCAGGATGTCCGTCGCGCGGTCGAGCGAGCGGGCGCGGTCACTCTCGCCGTACTGGAAGGCCACCACCTCGATGTCCGGGTACTTCGCCTTTATCGTCTCCCGGAAGCCCTCTTCGCGCTGGTCGGTCGAGACCGACCCGGCCTTGACGCCGAGGATGGCGACGCGCCCCTTGCCCCCCAGGCGCTGGGCGAGCCGCTCGGCGGCGTTGGCCCCGCCCTGCCGGTTGTCGGTGGCGACGTAGGAGACGTAGTTCTCCGTACCTATCCCGGAGTCCATGATCGTCACGGGGATGCCCTCACGCGCCGCGCGCTCAACGACGGGGACAAGCGCGTCCTTGTGCGTCGGCGCGAGCACGATGCCATCTACGCGCCGGCTGATGGCGTCCTCGACGATGTTGGTCTGGCCGGCGTAGTCGGTCTCCTGCGCCGGCCCCTTCCACACGATCTCGACGTTCGACTCGCGGCCGGCGGCCTCCGCGCCCGCGTGGACGCTCTGCCAGAAGAAGTGCGAAACGCCCTTCGGGATGACGGCGATGGTGCGGCGGCCTCCGCCCGCCTTTCGGTTACACGCGGGCGCGGCAACAAAGCAGGCGGCTGCCGCCGTCAATAGTAACGCGATGAAGTATCTCTTCATGTCTCCTCCGAAACTTTATAAAGACTTCCCCCGCCTTGCTCACTGTTCTAAGTCGCTCGCATCCAGCCGCCCCGCGCGCCGCAGCTCCTCGAAGCGTTCGATGGTGGCGCGGACACCCTCCGCGAGCGGCGTGGCGGGGAGCGCGCCCAGCGCGGCGCGGATGGCAGAGTCGTCGAACTCGGCGGGGATGGCGAGCGGCGTCTCGTCGAGCGTGATGCTCCCCCGCGCCGATGGCCGCGTGCGCTCTATCTCGGCCACCACATCGGCCACGCGGACGGTCTCGCCGTGCAGGTTGAAGACGTGCGCCCCCTCCAGGCCGGAGACAGCCGCGCGGATGAAGACGTCGGACGTGTCCGCCACGTACTGGAAGTCCGTGCGGCCACCGAAGCGTATGCGGAAGGGAAGCCCGACCACGGCCGCCTTCATCGCCTTCGTCGGGTCGGAGGTCAGCCCGAAGTCGCGTCCGACGCCGTAGACCGTGAGCGGGCGGAGGCCGACGCTCGACAGCCCGTGGTCGAGGTGGTAGACGCGCGCGTTGCCCTCGTTGGCGCGCTTGAACACCCCGTAGTGCGTGGAGGGCTGCGGCTCGTCGAGCTCGCTGACGGCGCGGCCGTCACGGGCAGTCCCGAAGACGGCGGCCGAGCTGGCGTAGACGACCTTTTTCACCCGCCCGCCCGAGAGGCGCGCCGCCTCGAAGACGTTGATCGTGCCGACGACGTTGACCAGCGCGCCGGCCCGCGGGTCGGCGCGGCACGTAGGCACCTGTAGTCCCGCGAGGTGTATGACGTGCCCGACCTCGAACGCTTCGATCAGCGGCGGCAGCGCCCCCGGCTCTGTGATGTCGCCCGTCACGACGATGGCGCGCGCGACCTCCTCGTCGTCCATGATGAGGCGCAGGCGGCGCGGGTCGGCGTCCCTGTCGAAGATGACGACGCGCGCGCCAGCCGCCAGCAGGCGCTTCGTCACCCACGCGCCGATGAAGCCGTGCGCGCCCGTCACGAGGAAGTTTGCGCCCCCGAGTCCGCCCGAGCGCTCTCGCAGGGTCGTCTGCTCCAACACGTCCGCCGACATCATAAACCCCTCCCGGCCTTGTGCCCCGCCCACACAGTTCTGTCAGATGCCCTCAGTCCCCGCCGACGATGCGGCCGATCTGCCCGGTCATGTGCGCGAGCGCGTCGTTGACGGTCAGTTCGCCCAGTATGGCGCGCTGCACCGTGCGCCAGAGTACCTCCTCGACCTCCGGGTAGCGCGCGAACTTCGGCGGGATGAGCGTGTGACCAGCAATCACCTCTTCGAGCATCGCGAGGCGCGCGCGGTTCTGTTCGTCGGCCTCCGCCTGCACGCGCCGCATCACCGAGCGGCGCACCGGCACACACCCGCAGCGCGCCTCAAGGAGCTGCTGCTCCGGCGCGGTCAGGTGGAGCAGCAGCTTGAGCGCCTCCGGACGCGCCGCGCCGCGGCGCGTCAGCGCGAACGTGTGGCCGCCGCCGTAGGCGAGAGACTTGCCCGCGGGGCCAGCCGGGTAAGGGCTTAGGCCCAGCCGGTCGTGAACCTCCGAGACGGCGGGGTCGCGGTAGAGCGCGTAGTAGCCGGGCCAGTCGCCGGCCATCGCCGCGCGGCCTGCGCGGAAGCACTCGTGAACCTTGTCGTAGTGCCAGCAGGGAAGCTCTGGCGGCACAAGCCCCTCGGCGTAGAACGTCCGCAGCAACTGAAGCGCCCAACGCCCGCCCTCATTCTCGATGTCGGGCACGAGGTTCTCTGGGAAGAGGTGTGCGCCGGCCATCTCAGCCAGCTCGAAGAAGGTGCCGAAGAGTCCCGACTCGCGCCCCGGAAAGGCGAAGCCGTAGCGGTCGGGCGGCGCGTTCTGCCGCCTCGCCACTTCGAGCAACTCGTCCCAGGTCGCGGGCGGGCGCGGGATGAGGTCTGCGCGGTAGTGGAGCAGGCGCACGTCGATGTTGCGCGGCACGCCGTAGAGCGAGCCGGCGACGCTCGCCAGCTCCAGCACGAGCGGCACGAAGTCTTCGAGCTCCGCCGCGCCGACCAGGCAGTCGAGCGGCGCGAGAAACTCCAACTGTGAGGGCGCGTACTTCGTGTGCGTCGAGACGAGGTCGTAGGGGACTTCCCAGAGCGCGGCGAGGTGGCGGTTGAGCGACGGGTGGTCGCCGCTGTAGGCAACCGAGACTTTCACGTCCGTCGCCTCGGTGAACGCCGGCAGGCATGCGTAGAGCGGGTCGTAGGCCGGGCCGCTGATGAGTGCTATCTGTAATTCTTTGCTCATAAATTACTCGTTTCGCGGTGGGAACGCTGGACGCTCAGCGATGAACTGTTAGACAAATTGTTTTCAGTTCATCGTTTTAGCGTTCCTGCTTCGTCGTTCCCCTCCACGCCTCGCCGTTCGGGTACTCGTAGCGCCTGAGCGATTCGGGCTTCATCGTGATGCTGTAGCCGGGCGCGTCGGGCGGCATGTAGTGACCGCCGCGGATGACCACGGGGTCAACGAAGTGCTCGTGCAGGTGATCCACGAACTCGATGCGGCGGCCCGCGAGCGAGCCGCTCACCGCGACGTAATCGAAGATTGAAAGATGCTGCACGTATTCGCACAGGCCGACGCCGCCCGCGTGCGGGCAGACGGGCACGCCGAACTTCGCGGCCAGGAGCAGCACGGCGAGCACCTCGTTGACGCCGCCCAAGCGGCAGGCGTCAATCTGGCAGAAGCTCAACGCCCCGGCCTGCAAGAACTGCTTGAACATCACGCGGTTCTGGCAGTGCTCGCCGGTCGCCACGCCGACGGGCGTGACGGCGCGCGCGATTCGTTCGTGTCCGAGAACGTCGTCCGGGCTGGTCGGCTCCTCGATCCAGAGCGGCTTGAACTTCGATAGCTCCTCCATCCATTCGATTGCCTGCCCCACGTCCCACACCTGGTTGGCGTCCAACATCAGCCCGCGCTCCCAGCCGATCTCTTCGCGTATCAGTGCCGCGCGGCGCACGTCCCCTTCGAGGCTGCGGCCCACCTTCATCTTGAAGTGCGTCCAGCCTTCGCCAATCGCCTGACGGAGCAGACGCCGAATCTTCTCGTCCGAGTAGCCGAGCCAGCCCGCCGATGTCGTGTAGGCGGGATAACCTTGCTCGCGCATCAGCGCCTCGCGCTCATCCTTCGTCGCCTCCTGACGGCGCAGAATCTCAAGCGCCTCCGCGGGCGTGAGCGCGTCGGTGATGTAGCGGAAGGGCACGCACGCGACTATCTGCTCCGGCGTCATGTCGGCCAGAAGCTTCCAGAGCGGCTTCCCTTCGGCCTTCGCGTACAAGTCCCACACGGCGTTGACCACCGCCGCCGCCGCCAGATGGACGACGCCCTTTTCGGGGCCGAGCCAGCGGAACTGGCTGTCGCCCGTCAACAGCTCCCAGAACGCGCCCATGTCCTCGGCCAGTGACTCAAGAGTCCTGCCGACGAGCTTTGAACCTAGACTTTCGGCCGCGGCCCGGCAGAGTTCGTTGCCGCGCCCGATGGTGAAGGTCAGCCCGTGCCCTTCGAGTCCGGCGGGGCCGTCGGTGCGCAATATCACGTAGGCCGCCGAGTAGTCCGGGTCGGCGTTCATGGCGTCCGAGCCGTCGAGCGAGCGCGAAGTCGGGAAGCGTATGTCGAGCGCTTCGATGCCGATGATCTTGATAGCCATAAGCAAGTGATGAGTGATGAGTGCAGAGTGATGAGTGATAAGAAAGAGCAGAGGCTTTTAGTCATCACTCATCACTCTGCACTCATCACTTCTTGGTTTCCCACAAGGCCGGCTGGCGGATGAAGAAGTTGCGGATGACTTCTTCCACGCCGGAGCCGGCGGGGAGCCTCTTCCAAAGCTCTATGTATTCGGGGCGTCCCAGCACGAGGCCGCCGAAGAGCAGGCTGCTCTGGCGCATCGGCCACTCGCGGTCGTACATCACGTCGGGCTTGAGCGGCCAAGTCTTCTTGTCGCGGATGTACGGGGCCATGTAGTCCAAAGCCTTGCGCATCCCGCGCCCGTCCGGCAGCTCGAACGTCCAGAGGTCGTCCTCCGGCGTCGAGAGAATCTGGCAGATCGTGGACATCGCTTCGAGGTTGAAGAGCGAGTAGCCGTAAGGCTTCGTGCGCCGCAACTCCTGCGGGAAGCTGCCGTCGGCAGCCATCTGGTTCGGCACGAGGACGGTCTTGAAGCGCTCGCGGCAGTAGGCCAAAAGCTCGCGGTTACCCGTGAGGTGCGCGAACGCCGCGACCTGCATCACCCAGCACGTGCCGTGGTTGTTCTTCGCCTCGCGCTCCTCAATGCCGTTCTTACTCGTAGTCATCCAGTTGAGGTAGTCGCCGAACCACTGCTTGATGCCTTTGACTTCCGTCGAAGACAACGCGCGCGAGCCTTCGAGCACTTCGATTGCGCGCGCGACTTCGACCAGGTGGATGGTGTCAATGATGCCGGTGCCGCGCCCCGTCGTGCGACCGTGGATGGCCTGCGCGTATTGCAGGCTGGGGTTCATGCGCGTCGCCGGGTCGAGGAACCACACGCGCAGGTGTTCGGCGGCGTGCTTCGCGTAGCGGCTGTCCCCGGTCAGCCTCCACGCGGCGGCGAGCGCCGGGACTTGAACGCTCAGGCGCATCAGCGCGTGGCGGTGCTCGACGAAGTTGTCGGGGTTCGATTCTCCGTCGCGCTGTATGTAAGGCCCTTCGGGGTTCTTCGGGTCGGGCCACCAGTAGTCGCCCTCGGAGAAGAAGTCGTGCGGGCCGCCGGCGCTGCGCGGGCTGTGCGAGGCCGTGACCGTGACCGGCTTCTCAGACAGGTACTCGTCAGCCGCCTTCAGAACGCGCGCGCGGTCGAACGCGGCCACGTCGAACGCGGGTCGCGTCTGCGCGAGCGGCAGACAGGCCAGGATGATTGATCCACAAAATGCGAGCAGCCGAGTCATCAGCAACCCCTCACGCCTGAACGGAATCGGCGTCCTCCCGAACGCGTGTGATTTGCCTTCGCCACCTTTGCGAGTTCTTTGCGCCCGCCGCAGCCGGGCCTCAACCCCGCACGTTCAGCGCGCGGCCAGCGACCAGCTCAGCGGCGGCGCGTTGCCTCCGCGCTCGGACGCCCTCAACTGCTCGTTCATGATGAGGAACGCGCCGATGCCGTGGAAGTCGTTCACGTTCCGCTTGCGCGCGAAGTAGTAGGCGAGGTCGCCGACGTTCGTGCCCTCGCAGATGTCCGAAAGATTCGTCAGCCCGTCCGCGCCGACGGAGAGCTTTGACATTACGCCCCTGTAACCTTCGAGCGCCACGCCTCTGTATTTTTTATCCACGTAGCCGCGCTTGACGGCCATCCAGACGGCGTAGCTGTACATGCTTGAGCTGGAAGTCTCTAACCAGTTTCCGTCCGCGTCGCCCCTGTCCACGACCTGATACCAGAGGCCGGTCTTCTTGTCCTGAAAGTCGGCGAAGGCTTTCGTCAGTTGCCGCACGAGGGCGACGAGTCGGGGTCTGCTCGGGTGATCCTTCGGCAGAATCTCCAGAACCTCGACGAGCGTCATGGCGAACCAGCCGATGGCCCGGCACCAGAAGTAGTGCGAGTGATGCGTGGCGGGGTCGGCCCACGTTTGCGCGCCGCTCTCGTCGTAGGCGTGGAAGAGCAGGCCGGTCTTCGGGTCGCTCAGGTGGCTCGCGTAAATCAGAAGCTGCTTGGTCGCCTCGTCGTTCGCGTAAGCCGAGTCGCCGAACATCTGTCCGTAGCGGACGAGGAAGGGCAGCGACATGAAGACGCCGTCGGCCCAGAGCTGCCACTGGCGGCTCGGCGTGTCGGCGTGCCAGAAGCCGCCGTCTTTGGTGCGCGGGTACTTGTCGAAGGTGTGCCTGATGTGGTTGGCGGCGAGCTTGTACTTTTGCTGGCCCGTCTCTTTGTAAAGTATCAAGAGGAGGTTGCCGGGCAGCATGTAGTCGAGCGCGTTGATGGGGCGGTTGATGTTGCCCTGCTCGTCCACGTGCAGGTCAACCCAGGCTTTGATGTGGTCGAGATACCTTCTGTCCTTCGTCCTCAGATAGACCAGATACTCGCCGTAGAGGTAGAGCGACTTCGCGTAGCCCCAGCCCTTGAGTGATTCCGCCGTCGGGTAGCGCTTCAGCATGGACTCGACGACGGCCTTCGACCAGTCGGCCTCGGTCGAGGGCTTGCGGCCCGCGTCCGTCCGGCGCGAGACGCCCGGCGAGGCCGCGGCCAACTGCGCGAGCAGGAGCGCCGCCGACAAAGTCGCAAACACTTCACGCCAACCCCGACGCTTCATCCTTCACTCCCCTATCTTCCACTCGGCGACCGTAGGAGGCGACCGCGATCCGCCGGGTCGTCGGCAGGAACCTTCGACATCATCGCCCTGTACTTCTCGTCCGTGTACGCGGCGGCGGCGCGGCGCATCAGCGGGAACAAGGTCTGCGGCTCAAGCCCGCCGAGTTGCTGGTACTCCCACTTCTTCTCGCCGACGGCTACGGGGTAGAGGTATTCGAGCGCGCGGCGGATGCTTCGCCCGTCCGCGGTCTGGTAGTTCCACAAATCAACGCCGGCTCGCTCGCCCAGCTCCGCCAGTATCACAAGGCCGTCGAGGTTGCCGACGCTGTAGCTCCAGGCCTTCGTGCGAACCAGTTCCAGAGGCTCCCGCCCGTCCGGCTCGACCTGTCTGGCGATGCGCTTCTGCTTCGCCGTCTCCAAAATGCTCTTCGCCAGATCATTCTTGCCGAGGAAGAGCGCGTAGGAGGTGGCCTGCACGTCGTACCAAGTGCCGTGGTTGTTCTGCGCGGCGGACTCGTCGCGCCCGTTCTTGCTCTCCTGCATCCACTTTAGGAAGTTCGAGTACCACTCTTCGACGCCGCGCCGGTCTGCTGCGGTCAGAGACTTCGAGCCTTCCAGCAGTCCCAACGCGTCCACCACGCGCGTCAGGCCGCGCGTCTCGATGAGTCCGATGCCGCGGCCCGTGTTGACGCCAGGGACGTACTGCGCGTATTGCAGGTTCGGGTTCATGCGCGTCGCCGGGTCGAGGAACCACGCGCGGAGCAACTGCGCCGCCCGGCCTGCGTAAGCCTCGTCGCCTCGGAAGTAGTAGGCGAGCGCGAGCGTCTCCACGCCGTCAACCATCTGGTCGAGAGTGTGGTGGTCCGTGATCTTATTGATCTCGGGGTTGCGCTCGCCGTCGCGCCGGACGTAAGGGAGTCCGTTCGGCGTCTTCGGGTTCGGCCAGAAGTAAGGCGCTTGGCTCATGTAGTCGTGCTTGTCGCCGCTCGGCGGCGTGGCCGCCTTGCTCGTGACCGAGAACGTGCCCGCGCCCAGGGCCTTTCTCGCGTCCGCCTCCAGCTTGCGCAGCGCCGCGTCGAACGTCTTGTCGCCCGCGAGGATGGCGCGCTTAGTCTCCGCCAGCCGTCGCGCGTCAACCAGGAAGACGCGCGGCGGGCTACTCTGAATAATCCGGGCAGGCACATTCTGACTCGCCGCGACTATCAAGATCGCGGCGACGAGTCTCGACGGCAATTGACACTTCTTCATCGTGCCCTCGATCCGTTTCCTTTACTTCGGCGTCGTCAGTTCAGGGCTGACGGCGAATGTGTTCGCGTCCCAGTCAACCGTCACCGTCGTACCGTCGGCGAAGGTCGTGCGCTCCTTGCGGAAGTTCTTATCGAGAAACTCGTGCTTCGTCATTTCCAGCAAGCCCACCCCCGCGTGCAGCGCGGCCATCTGGTGCATCAGGGCGAGGGGCTTCTCGTCCGCCGGAGTCTGCACGACCGGCATCTCCGGCACGCCGCCGAAGAGAAGACCTTACAGCAAACTCTTCTGGTCGCGCGCGCCGAAGGAGACGACGGCGGCGGCCAAGATGAGCCGAACATCGCGAAGCCGTCGTGGTGCTTGGACGTGATGACGATGTACTTCATCCCTGCGTCGTGGGCCAGACGCACCCAACGCGTCGGCGTCGAACTTGACGGGGTCGAACTGCTTCGCCAGTTGCTCGTACTCGGCGACCGGAATCTTCGCGCGGTTCATGATCCACTCGCCTCAGACTCGCACGCTTGAAGTCAGGCCCGCAGGCTTAAGCGTTAGACCGCCCCGCGCTCGCGCCTGCGGACGAACAGCTCGTCCTGCTTCGGCTCCGACTCGCACTCGACGACCAGGGTCGTGACGGGTTCGTCCGGCGCTTTCGCGGGCAGCCCTTTGAAGCGCACGTGGTAGTCGTCCTGCTCGAAGGCGACCGTTTGGCCCGTGGCGAGGAGTCTCGCCGACTTGACCTTCGTCCGCAGGCCGGCGAAGGCCAGCCCGTCACCGCCCGGCCAGAAGTGCACGTGGAAGTAGAGCGTGTTGCCGCGGCGCGTGAAGCTGCCGTTGCGCGAGCGGCGCGGCTGGCAGATGTCCGTGACGTAGATTGACTGGCCGTTCCTGTCCATCCATTGGCCGACCGTGTTGAGTATGGCGACCGACTCCGGCGGAACCGAGCCGTCGGGTCGGGGGCCGATGTTCAAGAGGTAGTTGCCGCCGTCGTGGGCGCAGGTGATGAGGTTGCGGACGATCTGCTTCGGGGTCTTCCAGGCGTCGTCGGCGCGCTGGTAGCCCCAAGAGTCGTTCATCGTCATGCAGGACTCCCAGGCGCGGCCCGCTTCGGCCGCCTCGATGCGCTGTTCGGGCGTGGAGAAGTCGCCGGCGAGCTTGTTGCGGTTGTTGACGATGATGTCGGGCTGGAGCTGGAAGACCATCTGGTTCATGCGCTCCGACTCCCAGCCCTTCGCGTCCAGGGGCCAAGCCACGTCGTACCAGAGCACGTCAACACGTCCGTAGTTGGTCAAAAGCTCGCGCAGGTGCGTGTGTATGTACTCGACGAAGCGGCGGCGCGCCTCCTCGTCCGTGGCGCAGCGCGCGCCGTCGGGGTGGTGCCAGTCCATCAAAGAGTAGTAGAAGCCGACGCGCAACCCCTCGGCGCGCGCCGCCTCGACGTACTCGCGGACGAGGTCGCGGCCCGGCCCCTGCTTGGGCGCGCAGAAGTCGGTGGTCTTCGTGTCGAAGTTGCAGAAGCCCTCGTGATGTTTCGTCGTCATCACCATGTACTTCTGCCCGGCGCGCTTCGCCAAACGCGCCCACTCGCGCGCGGCTGCGGGCTTCGGCTTGAACTGACGGGCGAACTGCGCGTACTCGGCGGCGGGGATGCCCTCCATCTCCATCGCCCACTCGTGGCGACCGAGCACGCTGTAGAGGCCCCAGTGGATGAACATGCCGAAGCGCGCCTCGTGCCACCACTTCATGCGCCGCTCGCGGTCGGCCTTCTGCTCGGCGCTCTCCTGCGGCACGGGCGCGGACTGTGAGCCGGTTGACTGTGCGACGGCGGGCAGCCCCGACGCCACCACCGCCGCGCCCGCGCCGAGCAGCTTGAGACAGTTGCGCCTCGATAGTTGATTTGTTCCCATGAGTGACGTTTCCCGGTTTCAAACGAGAGTCCACGCCGCGGGCCTTACGATCTCTCGCCGGCCCGCGGCGTGGACTCTTCAACGTCAGGAAGTTGAATGCGATGACCTCCGCGCCCGACCCGACCAAGACCCGATTATTTCGCGCACGGTCACCGCCGACCCCCTGCCTAGAAGTTGATCCTTATCGAAGCCTGCATCACGCGCGGCGAGCGGGCCGCGCGCGCCGTGCCGAAAGTGGTGTTGGTCTGGTTGCCGCTGGCGTCGAAGGTCATCGCGCCGTTGATGTCCGTGAAATTCGCGCGGTTGAAAAGGTTGTAGGTCTCCCAACGCAGTTGCACCTCGCGCTTCTCGCCCAGGGGGAAGTTCTTGAAGAACGCCAGGTCGGTGTTGAAGATCGCGGGGAGGCGAATCAGGTTCCTCTGCAAGTTGCCGATGCTGCCGGGCGTGCCGGGCTTGGCGAAGCAGGAGGTGTCTATCAGGTACGGCGAGCCGTCGGGCGCGTGCGTCCCAGGGTTCCGGTTCGGGTCACAGATGAGCACCGGGCGCGCTGCGATGTCGCCGCCGGTGAAGTCCGTGATGTTGGTGGCCGAGGCCGTGCCGGCGAAAGTCCAGTTCAGGCCCGTCCCCGACCCGAAGGTCTTCGACTTCCCCGTAGCGTAAGACGTGGTGCCGGAAATCTGCCAGTGGTCGAAGACGGCGCGGACGAAACGGTTGTTGTCGAAGTGCTGGCTGAGGCTGGGCACGTCGTAGATGTAGTTGACCGTGAAGATGTGCGTCTGGTCGAAGTCCGCCGGGCCGTAGTTGAACGCCCTGTAGGGACGACCGAGGCTCACGTCGCTGGAGTCGTCGTCCTTGCCGTAGTCGAGCGTCTTCGAGTAGGTGTAGGCGACGCCGTACTGGAAGCCGCGCGTGTAGCGGCGGTTCACCTGGACTTGCAGCCCGTTGTAGCTGGAGTTTGCGTCCCACATGGTCATGACGATGTCGCCGAAGCCGCGGTAGGGGCGCAGGAAGCTATCGCCGACGACGCCCGTCTGGTGCGGCCCGTTCGTGCCGACCGCGGAGAAAGGGTTCCTGGTGCAGCCGGGCTGTGACATGGAGCAGTTGACGCCCAGCGGGTTCAGGTCAATGAAGCGCGCGTTGTCGGGAACCTGGTTGATGTTGCGCCGCTCGCCGAGGTGGCGGGCGAGCGAGCCGACGTAAGAGACCTCCATGACGGTCTTGAAGCCGATCTCCTGCTGGACGCCCAGGCTGAAGTTGTAGACGGCGGGCGTGTGCGAGTTGACTTCGACCGCGTTGATGGTGCTCGGCGAGAACAGCGCCGTCCCCGTCAGGTTGGCGAGGTTGTCTATGTTGCCGAAGTTGACCGTCAGCGTGCGGTTGACCGGCGGGTTGTTGACCAGGTTGCCGCCCGTCGTGCCGCCGCCGACGCGCGGGGTGTGGTAGATGCCGCCCATGGCGCGCAGGACGGTCTTGCCCTTGCCGAACAGGTCGTAGGCGAACCCGACGCGCGGCTCCCAGTCAATGGACTTCGTGGTTCTGAACCCCTTCGGAGCGTTGGGGTCGCTGCCCAACACGAGGCCGTCGTTGAGGTCGCCGGCTCCGGGGACGAACGTGCCGACGAGATTGGTGTTGGTCGAGAGCGCGCCGTTGACCGGGTTCAAGGCGCGCCGGTTGGCGGTCGGGCACGCGGCGCTGGTCAGCGCAGACGTGCAGAAGGGCAGGAAGAGCTGCGGCGCGGTGGCCGGGTTGTAGCGCGACGGGTCGAAGTTCGAGCCTTGCCCGTCCACCTGGTAGAGCGGCGTGTGGTAGCCTACTCTCAGCCCGTAGTTAAGAGTCAGCCGCCGGTTGAATTTCCACTCGTCCTGCGCGTACCACTGCAAGACCCTGATCTCCAGGTTGGTGAACGGGCGCGCGCTCCCCTCGCTGTAGCTGTTGAAGTTGCCGAGGAGCGCGTTCGAGTAGGCGTAGCCCGTGCTGCCGAGGGAGTTCGTGAAGGTGCTGCTGGTGCCGAAGTTGAACGTCCCAGACCAGCTCCCGCCGGGCGCTTCGCTGTTGAGCAGCCGCTCGAAATAAGCGCCGAACTTTAGATTGTGGTTGCCGTGGGTGAACGAGAGGTTGTCGGCGAAAGAGGGACGGATGAAGTCCTGACCGGCCTCGCCCCAGCGGTCGAGCCAGTTGATGTTGGCGGGCGTGCCGGCCACGCTCGTCCAGCCCGTCGCGCGCGGGATGGTGCCGAGGTGGTTGTTCTGCGGGAAGAGCTGCGGCGCGGTGTAATTGAGCGCGCTCCTTTGCAGGCCCTCGATCACGCCGTCGCCGGGGATGAAGCCTTCGGTGTCGTGCCGCATGCCGAAGTTGAACTCGTTGACCACCTTCGAGCTGAAGATGTGAACCCAGTTGGCCGACCAGCCGTTGTCGGTGTACAGGTAGTGCGAGTTGATACCCCAGCGGTTAGCGTCCCCGCTGGGCCACCCGGAAGTGCCGAGACCCAGGTTGTCCGAAGTCCACCACTGCCCCTTCCAATAGACGCTGTCCTTCTCCGACGGCTTGAAGTCGAAGCGGATGACGTAGCTGTGCTTGGGCACGTCAACGCTCTCCTGGTTAACGTAGTTGAAGGCGGCCCCGGCCAGCGTCCGACCGCCGATGGAGTTGGGCAGGGGGAAGTAGTTCAAGAGCGCCTGCCCGCTCCTGTTGATCCGGCTGGCGGGGATGATGTTGCCGGGGAACTGCTTGCCGGTGAGCGGGTCAATGATGACGACCGGCTTCCCCGTGTTGTCAACCGACTGCGAGAAGTTCCCGGCGCGCTCCAGCGCCGTGGGCATCGTCACGAAGACGGGGTCGGTCGGCGTGATCGTGTGCGGCTTCTCCAGCGAGAAGAAGAAGAAAGCCTTGTTCCTCAGCAAGGAATGGCCGCCTTCGCCGAACTTCGGGATGGGCAGCGGCCCGCCTTCGTTGAAGCCCCAGATGTTGTGACGGTAGAGAGGTTTTTTCAGGCCCGCCTTGTTGGTGAAGAAGGGGCTGGCGTTCAAGGCCTCGTTGCGGATGAAGTAGTAGGCCGAGCCGCGGTAGTCCTTGCCGCCGCCCTTCGAGACGATGTTGATGAGAGCGCCGCCGTTGTTGCCGTACTCCGCCGCGTAGTTGTTCCTGAGCACCTTGATCTCGCCGACCGCGTCCTGGTTAATCGTCATGCTGATCTTGTTGTTGCCGCTCGGCTCGGCGGCGTTCAGGCCGTCAATGGTGGCGACCGCCGAGCGCCCGCGCGCCCCGGAGATGTTCGGAAGGTTGGTGCCGAAGCCCTCGCCCACGGCCTCCACGTCGTCGTCGTTCGACGTTCCCGGTATCAGGCGCAAGAGCGAAGTGATGTCGCGCCCCTTGGTCGAGATCAGCGCGATCTGGTCGGACGTGATGCGCGCCGTCAGGTCGCTGCTCTCTTTCTCGACCAGTTGGCCGGCGCTCGTCACGACGACCGTCTCGGACACCTGGCCGGTCTGCAAAGGGATGTCGCCGAGCGCCAGGCTCTCGTTGGCGCTTAAGACCGTGCCTTTGCGTTCGAGTGTCTGGAAGCCCTTCTGCTCCATCCTGACCGTGTAGGTGCCGGGCTGCACCGCCGCGAAGCTGAACCGGCCTTCCCCGTTCGCCGTGACGTTGCGCGACTCCCCCGTCTGCTCGCTGACGAGCGTGACCGTGGCACCGGGGATGACGCCGCCTGACGCGTCCGTCACGGTGCCCGTGATGGTGCCCGTGATCGTCTGCGAGAGAGCCTCGCCGCCAAGTAACAAGACGACGGACAGTACAACCGATACTAATAAGCAGCGACTCTTGAAGGACATACTGGCCTCTCCTTTTGCGAGCTGTAGCTCTTTCTTCTCCCCGAAGCGAATCTTCCTGAACAGCGACAAGTCCATGTTATAGACGCTGGAGCTTCGCAGCACATTGCGTCCGAAATTCCCGAACGACCCCGCGGGGGAAGTAAACGCGCAGGGGTTGAACCAACTGTCGTTGGTGCGCACACGGTCGGCGGCGCGACCGCCCTGCGAGATGGTCTTCTGGCACAGCGGGTCGGGGTTCGTGGCGACGCACACTTGAAGGGGTCGCGGATGAATTGATTCTGGTTGGCGGGGTTGCGCCGTGTCGAGTAGGGGTTGAAGTTTTGGTTCCTCTGAGGCGAGTTTGTGAAGTCGCCGACGAGTTCCGCCGCGGTCGGGATGTAGGCCTGATCGCCCGTCGGCTTCGAGAAACGCCATCCTTCAAACGCGGCGAAGAAGAACGTCTTGTTCTTGATGATCCGACCGCCGAAGGTTCCGCCGAACTGGTTCTGCCGGAACGGCGCGGGAGACAGTCGCGTCGAATCCGAAAACGGGTTCCGCGCGTCGAAGGCGTCGTTGCGCACGAACTCGTAGGCCGAGCCGTGATAGCTGTTGCCGCCCGACCTGGAAACCACGTTCACGATGCCGCCCGTCACGCCGCCGTACTCCGACTTGTCGTTGTGCCCCTGGACTTTGAACTCCTGTATCACGTCAACAATCGGCGGGATGCCGTAGATCGGCCCGCGCAGGTCTGTGTTGATGAAGCCGTCCTGGAAGTAGAGTGTGGAGCGGTTCTGCTGCCCGTGGATGGCGGGCTTGACGATGGTCGTCCCCGGAATCCCGGTCGGGCCGGCGTCCTGGAAGGTGACGCTCCCGCCCTGCGCGGTGTTGACCGGCGTCGCGCCCGGCGTCAGGCTCAGAAGCTGCGTGAAGTTCCGCCCGTTCAAAGGCAGGTCTTGCACAGCCTCTTTCGGGATCACCGTGCCCAGCTCCGCCGAGGACGGCTGGAGCATCTCGCCGGCGGCGACCACCTCCACGGTCTGGCTGACCGCGCCGACGGTGAGCGCTATGTTTTGCGGAACCACTTGGTTGACGCCCACGTCGAACGGGGGCGTCTGCGCCGTGCTGAACCCCTGGGCCTCGACCTTGAGGAAGTAGGTGCCGGGGTTGACGTTGACGAACGTGAAATAGCCGCTCTCGTTCGTCGTCGCACGCGTCTCGATGCTGGCGGCCTGGTTGACGAGCCTCACGGTCGAGCCGGGGACGGCTGCGCCGTTCGGGTCGGAGATGGTTCCGTTGACGCCGCCGGTCGAGGTCTGAGCGGAGACGGACAGGCTCAGCACTACCAGACAGAAGAGCAGTGACGCAGTCGCCCTCAATAGCTTCATGGCTAACACCTCACCTTACGATTCGAGAAAATTCGGAGTCGCGCCCGATCCGCCCGCCCGGATGGAACCCCTTGTGACAGGTTAGTCGTTATCGCTTCCAACGCAGCGGTCGAAGCCGGCTTGACTAGAGGCACGTGAATTCGGCCCAAGCGTGTATAGGTGACAACCGTGGCTCGGTTAAATCAGACGGGCGCTCTCTCACTTAAATAAAGAATCTGACAACTGGAATTAGGACTAAGAAATCAAGGACGAAGGACTGCGCGAGACATTAAAAAATCTAACCTACCTCATGAAGCGAAAACATTATACTTGCTTTTGTTACCGATAACAAGTATTATTTTTACCGGTAACAGCCCGCTGTACAGCGCCAACCGCCGACGCCGGCCCGGCGCGCGTTTGTTCGGCCCGTGAACAAACCTGTTCTTCCTGAAGTCTCGCGCCGGGCTTCACTGAAAACGGCCCGTCCGCCCGACGGTCGCCGTCGAAGAGGCCCTGGTAACTCTTCATACGGAGATAATAATACGAGTAGACTAAGCAGCGCGGTGCCGTTTCCGCTTGGCTTGGACAGGCGGGGCGGTCGGAGGGTGGGCCGCCTCAACTCTCACACGTCGCCGGAGGGTGTTAATCGGGGGAGGTCTGAATGGTTGGTTTGAGGTACGCGGGCAAGGTCGTAATCATCACCGGCGGCAGCAGCGGCATCGGGAAGGGCTGCGCCGAGGAGTTCGTCCGGGCGGGCGCGAAGGTCGTCGTCTGCTGCAACGTCGAGGCCGAAGGCAACGCCGTCGCGGCGGCCCTGAAAAGCGTCGCGCAGGCGCAGTCAGCCGGAGACGCCTCCTTCGTCTTCTGCGACGTGAGGAAGGCGGAAGACATTCAGAACCTGATCGAGGTCACGCTCTCCCGCTACGGCAGAGTTGACTGCCTCATCAACAACGCCGGGTGGCACCCGCCGCACAAGCCGATTGACGAGTTCACGGTCGAGGAGTTCCGCGACCTGATTGAGTTGAACCTCGTCAGCGTCTTCAACGCCTGCAAGCTCGCGCTCCCGCACCTGCGACGCACGCGTGGCAACATCATCAACGTGTCGAGTCTCGTGGCCCGCATCGGCCAGCACCAGGCGACGACCTACGCCGCCACGAAGGGCGCGATCACGGCCTTCACGAAGGCGCTCGCGGTGGACGAGGCCGCCCACGGCGTGCGCGTCAACTCGGTCTCGCCCGGAAACATTTACACGCCGCTCTGGCAGGAGGCGATTGACGCCGCGCCCGACCCGCAGCGCTGTCGCGCCGAAGGGGAGGAGGCGCAAGTCTTGGGGAGGATGGGGGCGGCGGAAGAGGTCGGTCGCCTATGCCTCTTCATTGCGGCGGAGGCGACGTTTACGACCGGAGTGGATCACATCATTTCGGGCGGGGCCGAACTGGGCTACGGACGGAAAAAGCCGGACGCGACCGGGCCAGCCAGACCCTCCGACCTCTGAAGCCTTCCCGCTCGTGAAGCCTTCCCGCCCGCTCACCGCTTCACGGAGTAACTGCCCGCACGCGCCGCCCACCTCACGACCCCCACAGCGGCTCGTTGAGCACCGCAAGAACTACGCACCACCAACTCCGGCCTCAGCACGATGTGCCGCCCCTTTCTCGCCGTCGCCTCTTTCCCCTCGATCAGTTCTATCAGGAGGCGCGCCGCCTGCCGCCCCATCTCGCTCCGCGACCACGAAACGGTCGTCAAAGGAACCCGCAGCATGTCGCCGTAGTGGATGTTGCCGCCCCCCACCAGCGCCACGTCTCGCCCCACCCGCACGCCACCCTCTTCGAGCGCCTGCATCGCCCCGATGGCCGTCGGGTCGTTGACGGCGAAGACCGCCCCAGGCACGCGCCCTTCGCCCAGCCACCCCCGCATCGCCTCGTAGCCCTCGCGCTCCGTAAACCCGCAGTCCCGCACCAGCCTCTTGTCGAACCGCAGCTTGTGCCTGGCGAGTGCCCGCCGGTAGCCCTCGAAGCGCCCCGCGGCGGTCGAAGCGGCGGTGCCCCGCAGGTGGCCGATCCTCCGGTGGCCGAGGGCAATCAGGTGCTCGGTCGCCAGCAGGCCGACCTCCACGTCGTCGGTCGTCACCACGGGGCAGCGCAACCCTTCCAGGCGGCGGTCAACGAGGACGACCTTCGCACCCCCCTTGATGATCCGGCGGTAGAAGCCGACCTTACCGGGCGGAAGCGACGAGGCGACGATGAGGCCGTCGGTGCGGGGAAGTAACGCCTCGGCCTCGTCCAACTCTTTGGCGGCCTCCTCGTCCGTGTTGCAGATCAGGTTGCGGTAGCCTAAGGGCCGGGCCACCGCCTCGACGCCGCGGTAGATTTCCGCAAAGTAAGAGTGCATCAGGTCGGGGACGACGAGGCCGATGAGGGAGGAGCGGTTGGTGGCGAGCGCGCGGGCGTGCTGGTTGGGCTGGTAGTTCATCCGCCGCGCGACTTCGAGCACGCGCTGGCGCGTCTGTGGGTTGATGAGCGGGTGGTTGTTGATGGCGCGCGAGACCGTCATCTTCGAGACGCCGAGGGCGCGCGCGATGTCGGCGAGTGTTACCGGCATGATCTTCGAATGGAGTGCCAGGGATTCCGAACGCATCTTACATGGAGAGCCGCTTTTGCGCCACCAAAGTTTCACGGCGCGCCGCCGAGCGCGAGCGCGCTGCTCTCGACACTTGAAGGAGAACTGTTGACGGCACTGATAGGTCGCGTGCTACATTGCCAAAGTTA
>QHXN01000066.1 GCA_003222975.1 Acidobacteriota bacterium
CTGGATGCCTCAAGCGGAGCACTTATGTCGGTCTTGAGCTTAAAACAGAAGATGGCTCACCGCAGAGGCGCAGAGTGCGCGGAGGAAGCGCAGAGGAAGACAATGCACAACTCTCTGCGCCCCCTCTGCGTCCTCTGCGCCTCTGCGGTGAACCGCCCCGTGCTCTATGCACAAGTATAGGAAGACCCGCAACGGGCGTTGAATAATTGAAACCCGCACTGCCCCGGCGCGTTCCTCACGCGCGCTCCTGTGCTAACATCGGGCCAGAACGACAACCCGCTTCAATCTCGGAAGGAGAGTCCGGCCCCGGAGGCCGGCAGATTTTTTCTGTGGCTACGACGACGAAACCGCTCCTGTTAGGCGGCGCGTGGCGCGAGACGGGCCAGACGCGCGAGGTGCGCTCGCCTTACAACAACGAACTGCTCGCGCGCTTCTCGGTCGCAGCGCGGGGCGACGTGGAAGAAGCGATTGCTTCCGCCTCGCGCGCGGCAGCCGAGATGCGCGAGCTGCCGCGTCACACGCTGGCCGAGTCTTTGCGGCGCATGGCCGACGGTTTAGGCTCGCGCGCCGAAGAGTTCGCGCGCACCATCGCGCTCGAAGCCGGGAAGCCCATCAAGACGGCGCGGGCGGAGGTCGAACGCGCGTTGATGACCTTCACCTACGCGTCGGAGGAGGCGCGGCGCTTCGCGGGCGAGGTCGTCCCGCTCGACGGCCAGTCAACGGGCGCGGGCCGAACGGGTTGGACGGAGCGCTTCCCGCGCGGCGTCGTCTTCGGCATCACGCCCTTCAACTTCCCCCTCAACCTCGTCGCGCACAAGGTCGCGCCTGCGCTCGCCTCGCGCAACGCGATCATCGTCAAGCCCAGCCCGCGCACGCCGCTGACGGCGCTGCTGCTCGGCGAAGTCTTCCTCGAATCGGGATTGCCCGCGTCGGCGCTTCAGGTCGTGCCGATGGAGGTCGAGACGATTGATACGGTGCTTGAAGACGAGCGCGTGGCGATGATCTCTTTCACTGGGAGCGCCGAGGTCGGCTGGCTGCTGCGCGAGCGCGCCGCGCGCAAAACTGTCGCGCTCGAACTCGGCGGCAACGCGCCCGTCATCGTTGACGAGACGGCTGACCTGAACTACGCCGTCGGTCGCACGGCTCTTTCGGCCTTCGCCTACGCGGGCCAGGTCTGCATCAGCGCGCAACGCGTCCTCGTCCACGAGAGCATCGCCGAGGAATTCACCGGCAAGTTCGTCGAGAAGGCCGCACAACTGCGCGCGGGCGATCCGCTCGACGAGGCGACGGAAATCTCGAACATGATTGACGAGGCCGCGGCTCGCCGCGCCGAAGATTGGATTAACGAGGCGGTCGCCGCGGGCGCACGTCTCCTGTGCGGCGGGCGGCGCGAAGGCTCCCTGCTCGAAGCGACCGTGCTCGCCGACGTGCACAGCGAGATGCGCGTCTGCTCCGAAGAGGTCTTCGCGCCGGTCGCCACGTTGCAGACTTTCGGCGACTTTGAAGAAGCTCTGACGGAAGCCAACAACACGCGCTACGGCCTCCAGGCCGGGGTCTTCACGCGCGACATGGCCCGCGCTCTGCGCGCTTTCGGCGCGCTCGACTTCGGCGGCGTCATCGTCAACGACTCGCCCACCTTCCGCGTTGACAACATGCCCTACGGCGGCGTCAAACTTTCGGGCGCGGGGCGCGAGGGTATTCGCTATGCGATGGAGGAGATGACCGAGCCGCGCCTCATCGTGATTGACCCCCAACACTGAAGGCCCGACCGACTCATGCCGGACGAAGGCGAAACACTCTGGCGCACCTTCTGCGCGGTCGAACTACCGGACGGCGTTAAGTCGCGCGTCGCCGAGCAGATCAAACGCCTGCGCGCCGAGTTCCCCGACGTGCGCGCCTCATGGGAGAAGCCGGAGAAGCTTCACATCACTTTGAAATTTCTGGGCGAGATCGAGCTTCCGCGTGCGGAGGACTTGTCCGGCGCGGCGTCGCGCGCGGCGTCGCGGGTCATGCCTTTTAAGTTGACGATAGCCGAGGCGGGCGCGTTCCCTCCCCGCGGGCAGCCGCGCGTGCTCTGGCTCGACATCAAGGACACATCGGGCAGCCTCGCGAGCTTGCAACACTCACTCGAAGACGCCTGCGCCGCCGCCGGTTTTCCACGCGAGTCGCGCCCCTTCAAGCCACACCTCACCGTCGCACGCCTCCGCTCCCCGCAGGGCGCGCGCGAGCTTGCCGCCGCACACCGCGAGGCTTCTTTCGAGCCGCAGACCTTCACGATCTCAGAGCTTGTTGTGATGCGTAGTGAGCTGAGGCCAGGCGGTTCGCGGTATTCAGTTGTTTCGCGTCACCGATTTGCCGATTAACCGTTCGGCAACTGACGCGGTCTGCCAGGCGGGAGTTGCTGCTCGCTGCCCTCGCGCCGCTTCTCGCCGGTCTCGGCGAACATCTCCTTGACCGCGCCGATGCTGGAAAGCATGGCCGAGGTCTCGACCGGCATGAAGACGACCTTCGAGTTTTGGCCGAGCGACATCTCCTTCAGGCTCTCGATGTAGCGCTGCGTGATGAGGTACTGCGCGGGGTTGCCGTGGTCTTGCATGACGCGCGCGACCTGCGCGATGGCCTCGGCCTCGGCCTCGGCGTTGCGGAGACGCGCCTGCGCCGCGCCCTCTGCGGCGAGGATGGCCGACTGCTTCTGGCCCTCGGCGCGCGTCACGGCGGCCTGCTTCTCGCCCTCGGCGCGCGTGATGGCGGCCTGCTTGTCGCCCTCGGCCTGGAGGACTAAGGCGCGGCGCGTGCGCTCGGCGGTCATCTGCTTCTCCATCGTGATGCGCACGTCGTCGGGCGGCGAGATGTTCTTCACGTCCACGCGCGTCACCTTCACGCCCCACTTGTCGGTCGCCTCATCGAGTCCGATGCGGAGCTTGGCGTTGATCTGGTCGCGCTGCGAGAGCGTGTGATCCAGGTCCATGTCGCCGATGACGGCACGCATCCCTGTGATGGTCAACTGGACGATAGCACCGATGAGGTCGGCGACTTCATAGACGGCCTTGATCGGATCGGTGATCTGCCAGTAGACGACCGAGTCAACGTGTATCGTGACGTTGTCGCGCGTAATCACTGGCTGCGGCGGCAGGTCAATGTACTGCTCGCGCAGGTCAATCGAGGCCAGGCCGGGCCGGACGTTCGTCCAATAGACGCCGCGCGGTTTGTCGAGGAACGGGACGATGACGTTCAGGCCGCTCGACGCCAGCCGGTTGAAGCTGCCCAGGCGCTCGATGAGCATGACGGTCGCCTGCGGCACGATCTTGATCGTCTTGGCGGCGATGACGAGCGCGGCCAGCGCGATGAACAGGAAGAAAACTACGATGACGAAATCCATAAGACCTCCATCGGCGAGCGCCACGCGCGCGTTTCCGTTTCGTTGCGGCGGCGGGTTGGAAGATTCCACCGGAAGTGCGTCCGGCGTCCGGCGGGTCAAACCCGCGAAAGAGCGAGAGCGAACCTGTCGAGTTCGGCGAGACTATAACGGATTCCGACTCGTCTATGGAAGAGCGCCGGGCGGCGGAATCTCTGGCGGCGGCTGCCAGCCGCCGAGCGCTTCCTCGACGACGCGTGCGGCGGCCAGGACAGTCTTCTCCTCTTTCGGACGACCGACTATCTGCACGCCGACGGGCAGCCCCGCGCGCGTCCATCCCGCGGGCACGCAAGCCGCCGGGAGGTCGAAGACGTTGAAAGCCTGCGCATAGCCGAACGCGCGAAAGGTCGAGACCGACCGACCGCAGACTTCGACGCGGCGCGCTTCTTCGTGCCGGAACGCGGGCACGGCCCCGACGGGCGCGAGAAGAATCGGCGTCCGCTCCATCCAGCGCAGAAGCTCCGCGCGCAGACGGTCGCGCTCCGCCCAGGCCCTCTGCTCGTCCTCGCGCCTCGCGGCCTTGGACTCAGCCGCGCGCTTGAGCAGAGCGCGCGCCGTCGGCCCGGCGTCCTCCTCTCTGCCTTTGTAAACAGTCGCGACCATCTCCTGCGTCGCGCGCGAAAAAAGCGACAGCCACAACTCCGTCGCACGCTCCACACCCGGAGGGCGCGCCTCCTCCACAATCAGCCCGGCGGAACGCAAAGCCTCTGCGGCACTCTTCAAAGCTTCGCGCGTCTCCGGCGTGACCGGCACTTGCCCGTCGTCCGCGTACCAGGCGGCGCGCAGACCTTTGAGTCCCGCGCCAGCCTCCGAACGCCGCTTCTCCAACTGCACGCCGTCGAGTTCAAACGCGTCGCCGGAGAGCACGTCGAACAGCAGGCCGAGGTCTTCGACCGTCCGCGCGAGCGGGCCGAGGCTCGCGGCCCTGTCGAAAGGATAGGTCATCACGGGGAAGTGGCCGACGCCGCTGACGCGGCCCACGGTCGGCTTCAACCCCGCGACGCAGCAGAAGTGCGCGGGGATGCGAATCGAGCCGGCGAGGTCGCTGCCGACGCTCGCGGCGGTCAGGCACGCGGCGACCGCCGCTGCACAGCCGCCGCTTGAGCCGCCCGGCGTGCGCGCGAGGTCGTGCGGGTTGTTCGCGTGACCGAAGACCGTGTTGTCGGTCGTGTAGTCGAGCGCAAGCTCGGACGTGTTCGTCTTGCCGATGACGATTGCGCCCGCCTCTTTCAAAAAACTGACCGCCGGCGCATCCGCCGCTGGAACGTAAGCGGCGCGCGCCTTCGTCCCAGACGTTGCGGGCAAGCGCGCGACGGCGATTGTGTCCTTGACCGTCACGGGCACGCCCAGCAGGGGCTTCCGGAGCGCGCCACCCTCGACCAATGCCTCGGCCTCGCGCGCGCGTTCGAGCGCGTCAGGGGCGAGAGCAACTATGGCGTTGAGCCGCGGGTTCAGACGCTCGACGCGACGCAGGTGCGCCTCGACCACCTCGACGGGCGAGACCTCGCGTGCGCGAATCAACGCGGCGAGCCGCGCCGCGGACGTGTGTGTTAATTCTTCAGACAGCCCTCAAGCCCTCCGACTTGTCCGAACAGGCCGCGTCGCTCAAAAACTCTTCCACTTCGGCGCGCGAACGCAGCCGGACGACGCTCTTCCCCTGTGAATTCTCCCCGAGCAGTTGCAGCACCTTCGGCCTCGTCCGCGAAGGGTAATTCCACACCCACCAGAGGAACGCGAGGTTAACTTTTTCGGGGCAGCCCTCGGCCACGTCGGGTCTCGTCGCGTTCCGAAAAACCAACGCGCGCTTCAGTACGCGCCAGACGCAGACCGTGCGCGCGAGGTCGAGGAAGACAACTGTGTCGCAGGCGGCGAGCCTCACGCCGAGCGTTCCAGAATAGTTGCCGTCAATGATCCACGCGTCGCCCGCGACCAACTCCTCGACCTTCCGCCTCCACACGTCTTTCGGCGTCTCGACCCAGCCCGGCCTCCAGTATTCCGTGTCCAGGTGGACGACCTCTGTGTCGAGTATTTCTCCGAGGCGGCGCGCGAAAGTGGTCTTACCCGAACCGCCGGAGCCGATGACGAGGATTCTTTTCATACCCGACTGTACGCGCCCACTTTGATACCGAAGACCGAAGCCGTTATACCGAAGACCGAGATCGTTCTAGCCGTCGCCCTTCGCGCGGTCGCTCCTTTGAAGCAGCTCGACGAACTTGCGCGCCGCCGTGCCGAGCGTCCGGTCGCCGCGGTAGATGACGCCGACCGAGCGCCGCCACTCCGGCTCGGCGAGCGTGACGACGGCGAGCCGTCCGCTGCGTTGCTCGTCGAGCACCGACGGGCGCGGGACGATTGCCGCGCCGAGTCCGACCTCGACGGCGCGCTTGATCGTCTCGATGTTGTCGAACTCGGCGGCGCGCTGCACCGTGACGCCGTGCGCGCGGAGTATCTTGTCCGTCGCGCGCCGCGTCGGGATGTCGCGCTCGAAGAGGACGAAGCTCTGGCCTTGCAACTCCGCCGCGCGCAGTTTCCGCCGACGCGCGAACGCGTGTCCGGGTCGGCAGATGAAAACGAGGCGGTCGCCGCTCAACTCCACGACTTCGAGGCCGCGCCGCTTCTCCGGGTAGGCCACGACCCCCAACTCGACCGCGCCGCTTAAAACGTCGCGGACGACGCGCGTCGTGCGGCTGTATTCGAGGTCAATCTTCGCCTTCGGGTAGAGCGCCATGAACTCGCGCACGACCGGCGGCAGCTCGTGCAGGCCGACGCTATAGACGGTCGCCACGCGCACCGTCCCGCCGACCGTCCCCGCGAGCTGGCGCATGCCCTCTTCCAGGTTCGCGTAAGCCTCAAGCACCTCGCGGCTCGCCTGGTAAAACGCCTCGCCCGCCTGCGTCAGATGCAGCTCGCGCCGCCCGCGCACGCGCTCCAGGAGCCGCCGCTTGAACTTCGCTTCGAGGCCGCGCACCTGCTGGCTCACCGCCGACTGCGTGATGAAGTTGCGCTCCGCCGCCTGCGAAAAGCTCCGCGTCTCGACCAGGTCGCAGAAGATTTTGAGCGTCTCGATTTGCACCGAAGCTATTAGAATCTTTCAGTATTCAATCCAGTATTTTTCATTTTATCTTATATCCCCGGCTGAACTAAACTAGCCTTTATGGATCGGGCAAGTATGACGACGGACAAGACACACACTCCCCGTGCGGTTGGGAACTGTTCGCGCCCGAGTTGACGCTCGGCGAGGCGCGGGCGCGTCTCTTCGCGCTGGGGGCTTGGCCGAAGACGGCGGCTACGGCGACGCCTGGGTGAAGTTGAAGCTATGGCGCATGCCCATCTGGTTCCCGAACACCGAGGGGCGTCGGCGCGCGGTCAGGTTTCACGACGTGCATCACGTCCTGACCGAGTACCCGACGACCTGGCGCGGCGAGTTCGAGATCGCCGCCTGGGAGATAGCGACAGGCATCGGTGGGCGTTGGGAGGCGTGGCTCCTCGACCTGCTCGGCTTCGCCTGCGGGCTGGTCGTCTTCCCGCGCAGCGTCCACCGCGCTTTTCTGCGGGGGCGTCGGAGCACGAACTTGTACTTCACAGAGTGGAACGAGGCGATACTCGCGCGGCGCGTCGGCGAGATGCGCCGCAGGCTCAGGCTCGACTGTGGGGACGTGAGGCCGACGCTCAGAGACGAGGCCGCTTTTCTCTTCTGGTCTGCCGCCAGCCTCCTTGCTTATCTGGCCGCCTCCGCCGTCGCGCTCCTGCCGGTTTTCCTGCTGCTCGTTGTTTTATGGATGCGTCTCGTTATTTCTTGAGGAGATGAACGGAGGAGAAGACGACTGCGGGCGATTGATTTTCCGCCCTGCGTCGCTATAATCATGGCCGTCCAACACAGTCTTAAAGTTCTTGCGCCTCCGTCCGCGCAACACCCGCCTGCCGGGGGCCTGTGCCGAGTCGTCGTCCGCGCCCCCTGCGAAGGAGAGACATTTCTGACATGGCAGTCCGTCTGAGCAGAACGTTTCTACTGAGGAAGCTGCACCAACTGACCGGCATCGTCCCCCTCGGCGTCTTCCTCCTGGAACACTTCTATACCAACTCGAAGGCGATGACCGGGCGCGGCGACTTCAATGACGCGGTCAAAGACCTGCAATCCATCCCCTACATCCTCTTCGTCGAGATCATCGGCATCTTCATCCCCCTGATCTACCACGCCGTTTACGGGCTGTTCATCACGTGGGAGGCGCGGCCCAACAACCTCGCGTATCCGTACCCGCGCAACTGGTTCTACACCATCCAGCGCGTGACGGGGATCGTCCTCTTCTTCTTCATCACCTTCCATGTCCTGAACTTCCGCTTCGGTCTGATCCCCGGCCTCAACGACCTCTCCGTCGCCGACAACCCGATGCGCGCCTTCGACATCGTGAGCCGCGAGTTCGGCAACTCCGTCATCTTCGCCATCTATCTCGTCGGCATCACGGCGACCGTCTGGCACTTGGCGAACGGCCTGTGGCTCTTCGCCGTCGACTGGGGCATCGTCATCGGCGAGCGCGCGCAAAGGCTAACGGGCTACGCCTGCATCGCCTTCGGCCTGCTTCTGCTGGCCGTCGGCATCAACGCCGAGATCGCATTCATCTGGAAGGGCGGGCTGCTCGGAGGGATACTTTACTGAGATGGGCGAAGTTCGAACCAAAGCATTACTCGTAAACGCGATTGACGAGGCGCTTGCGCGGCGCGGCCAACTCGCGCCCGACCAGATTCGCAAGTACGTGGCCGACGCGCTCGTTGATACAGGCGCGGTGCGGAGCGTCCTGCCGACTCACGTCGTACAACAGTTAGGTCTGAATATTCGCGGACAGCGCGTCGCGGAATATGCCGACGGTCGGAAAGAGTCTGTTGATGTGACTGAAGCGGTCGTCATAAACATTGACGGAAGAGACACGCTGGAGGAGGCCCTTGTACTCGGCGACGAAGTGTTGATAGGCCAGACGGTGCTGGAAAAGTTGGACTTACTCGTTGATTGTATCAACCAAAAACTCATGCCCAACCCGGCGCACCCGGATCAGCCGGTGACGAAGGTCAAGTGAGGAGACGTTCCGTAGATGGCAACAGGTAATGGCATCAGGGTCGCGATTGTCGGAGGCGGGCTGGCGGGCCTCGCTGCCGCGATGAGGATCGCCGAGGCCGGGCACTCGGTCGAGTTGTTCTCGGTCGTGCCCGTCAAGCGCTCGCACTCGGTCTGCGCGCAGGGCGGCATCAACGGCGCGGTCAACACCAAAGGCGAGGGCGACTCGCCCTGGAAGCACTTCGACGACACGGTCTACGGCGGCGACTTCCTCGCCAACCAGCCGCCCGTCCAAAAGATGTGCGAGATGGCCCCCTCGATCATCTACCTCTTCGACCGCATGGGCGTTCCCTTCTCACGCACGACCGAGGGCCTCTTAGACTTCCGACGCTTCGGCGGCACGCTCCACCACCGCACCGCCTTCGCCGGAGCTTCGACCGGACAGCAACTGCTCTACGCACTGGACGAGCAGGTGCGGCGCTACGAGACGGCGGGACAGGTCAAGAAGTACGAACACTGGGAGATGATGTCGCTCATCCTCGACGGCCACGGAGTCTGCCGCGGCCTCGTCGCGATGGAGCGCTCGACGCTTGAGTTGAAAGCCTTCCCCGCGGACGCCGTCATCATGGCGACGGGCGGCCCCGGCCTCATCTTCGGCAAGTCAACCAACTCGATGGTCTGCACAGGCTCCGCCGTCTCCGTCTGCTACCAGCAGGGCGCGCGCTACGCCAACGGCGAATTCATACAGGTGCATCCCACCTCGATTCCCGGCGAGGACAAGCTGCGTCTGATGTCGGAGTCGGCGCGCGGCGAGGGCGGTCGCGTGTGGGTTCCGCGGCAGAAGGGCGACAAGCGTCAGCCTTCTTCGATTCCCGAAAAGGAGCGTTGGTACTTCCTCGAAGAGAAGTACCCGGCCTACGGCAACCTTGTCCCGCGCGACATCGCGACGCGCGAAATCTTCCAGGTGTGTCTGGACGGCTACGGCGTCTTCGGCGAGAACCAGGTCTATCTCGACCTGACGCACATCCCCGCCGAGACCTTAGACCGCAAGCTCGGCGCGATCCTCGAAATCTACGAGATGTTCGTCGGCGACGACCCGCGCCACGTGCCGATGCGCATATTCCCCGGCGTCCACTACTCGATGGGCGGCCTCTGGGTGGACTTCGACCAGCGGACGAACATTCCGGGGCTGCTCGCGGCGGGCGAGTGCGACTACTCCATTCACGGCGCGAACAGGCTCGGCGCGAACTCGCTCGTCAGTTGCGTCTATGGCGGCTTCGTCGCCGCGCCCGCCGCAATCGAGTACGCGAAGAACCTTCAGCGCAACGGGGCCGACGGCTCGAAGGTTTACGACGACGAGTTGAAGCGGCAGCAGGAGATCAACGAACGGCTGTTGAAGCAGTCGGGCGCGGAGAACCAGTACGTCATCCACGAAGAGATGGGCAAGTGGATGACCGACAACGTGACGGTCGTCCGCTACAACGACAAGCTGAAGGCGACGGACGAGAAGTTGCTCGAACTCATTGACCGCTACCAGCACATCTCCCTGAACGACTCGAACATGTGGGCGACGCACGCTCTGCCGCACGCCCGACAGCTCCAAAACATGCTGCAACTGGCGCGCGTCATCACGCTCGGCGCTCTCAACCGCAACGAGTCGCGCGGCGCGCACTACAAGCCCGACTTCCCCGACCGCGACGACGAGAACTTCCTGAAGACCACAATCGCCGAGTTCTCCGGCGAGGGGCCGGTCTTCTCCTGGGAGCCGGTGGACATCGGGCTGCTTCCGCCGCGCAAGCGCGACTACTCGAAGGGCGGCAAGCAGGAGACGAAGCAGGAGGCGGTCGTCGCGAGCGCGAAGGCGGCGGGGCTGCCGCCGAAGGAGGGCGCGAAGCAAGTTCCCGCCGAAGGCTCGGAGATGAAGCCGAAGGACTTGAGCGGCCCCGCCGTGTGGGGCCAGAACAAGGAGCAGGTCAGGGACGTTGACCACGGCGAGGCCGAGACGCGCACGGAGCGCGGCCACGAGATCAAGGACGCGGGGGGCAAATCGGACAAACTATGAGCGCACAGACGAGCAGCAACATTGAACACCAACATGGGCTGAAGAACCCCCCGAAGGAAGTCGTCCTACGCATTCGCCGCCGCGAGCGGCAGGACGCAGAGGCGCGCTGGGAGGAGTTCGCCGTCCCCTACCGCCCGAATCTCAACATCATCTCCTGCCTGATGGAGATCAGAAAAAACCCGTTCACGCGCGATGGGCGTGCCACGACGCCGCCCGTCTGGGAGATGAACTGTCTGGAGCAGGTCTGCGGCATCTGCACGATGGTCATCAACGGTCGCGCGCGCCAGTCCTGCTCGGCGCTGGTTGACAACCTCGAACCGCACAAGCCGATCACGCTTGAGCCGATGTCAAAATTCCCGAACGTCCGCGACCTGGTCGTTGACCGCTCGGAGATGTTCAACCATCTGAAGCGCGTCAAAGCCTGGATTGAGATTGACGGCTCCTACGACCTCGGCCCCGGCCCCCGCATGTCGCAGGACGAGGTGTCGGAGCGCTACGCCTACTCGCGCTGCATGACGTGCGGCTGCTGCCTCGAAGCCTGCCCGCAGTACGGCGACGGCAACTACATCGGCCCGCAGGCCATCGCCCAGGTGCGCCTGATGAACATGCACCCGTCGGGAAAGATGACGCGCGACGAACGTCTCTCGGCCCTCACGGGCGAGGACGGCATCACCAACTGCGGCAACGCGCAGAACTGCGTCCGCGCCTGCCCGATGTCCATCCCCTTGACGAAAGCCATCTACGAGGAGAACCGCGAGACCATTCTGTACGGGCTGTTCGGCTGGCTGAGGAAGTAGCGGTGGCCCGCTTCAGCGAGGAGCGAAGAAATGAACCTACTCTTTTCGATTCTGCTCACGGTCGGGCTGGTGCTCGTCGTCGCCTCCGTCGCGGTTGGTTTTAACGAATACTGGTTCATCAGCCACGGCACGGTCGCCGACGGGACGGTCGTCGAGAACGTGCGCCAGGGCAGGGGGTACGCGCCGAGGATTAGTTTCAGGACGCACGAGGGTAAGGAGGCATTCTTCACGCCCGTTTACTCCTCGAACCCGCCTTTTTACGACAAAGGCGACACGGTGAAAATCGTCTATCGGGGCCAGGGCGAAGGCGCGCGCGTCCTTACGTTCGCGTCACGCTTCGGCCTCGCGTGGCCGTTGATGTGCGCGGGGTTGGCTCTCGTCGTCATCGCACTCGGCTTCAAGTACGGCGACGCCTACCTCGTCTCACACTACGCGCGCTCCGCCGCCCCGTTCGGGCGTTGAGACTTTCCCCGGCCCGAAGGCTGAGGCTCTCGCGTGCCTGCGGCGCGGCGTTCAACTTCACGCGCCCTTTTTATCTTCGGACGCTTTAAGGAAGGCGACGGTCGCGCCCCAGCCGCCTGCGTCGGGCGGGGCGTCGGCGAAGTGCTCGACGAAGGGCGTGCTGGCGAGAACCTTTCGGACGATCTCGCGCTGCACGCCGACGCCCTTGCCGTGGATGATGCGAACCTGCCGGAATCCCTTGCGCCGCGCCGCGCGCAGATACTCCTCGACGACGGCGCGCACCTCGCGCGGCGGTATCGTGTGCAGGTCGAACACGTCGCCGATCTCCAGGCGGACAGGCTCCGGGAAAGGGTCGAACGGGTCAACGTCGTCTTCGTCATCGAAGGCTTCGGCGTCGCCCTCCGCCCCGGCGCGAGCCGTCTCGCGGCCCCCGCCGAAAATTTTTCTGAGCAGGTCTGAGAGTTTCATCGTCGAAGCCTTAGAACGTCGTTTCCGCACCCCTGCGGGCCGGAAGCGAACCTTGACACGCGCCAGCATGCACCTTACACTCGCGCTCTTCCAACTCCGACATCTGTGCGCGCGGGGCGGGCGACGGGCGACTGTGACGCGGGACAGGAGCGGGCCGGCGTCAGATTATGCCCTAATAAATCGCACGCTCGAACTGTCCTCCGCCACCTCTGCGCGCCGCGGGCCGTCGTCGGGCACGCTCTATCGAAATCGTTTTTTTGAGAACTGAAAGGAAAATTAAAGCGATGGGCAAGAGAAACAAGATCACTGTGGTGGGCGCGGGCAACGTCGGCGCGACCGCCGCACACTGGCTGGCGAGCAAGGAGCTGGGCGACGTTGTGCTCGTTGACATCATCGAGGGCATGCCGCAAGGCAAGGCTTTGGATTTGGCGCAGGCCGCGCCCGTCGAGGGCTTCGACGCGCGGCTCGTCGGCGCGTCGAACGACTACGCGCAGACGGCGAACTCCGACGTGGTCATCATCACTTCGGGCCTGCCGCGCAAGCCCGGCATGAGCCGCGACGATTTGTTGAAGACGAACGCCGGCATCGTCTCCGCGGTCGTTGACGAGGTGGTGAAATACTCGCCCGACTCCGTCCTCATCATCGTCTCGAACCCGCTCGACGCGATGTGCCAGGTGGCCTTGAAGCGCTCCGGCTTCCCGAAGCACCGCGTCATCGGCATGGCGGGCGTGTTGGATTCGGCGCGCATGCGCTGCTTCCTCGCCGAAGCACTCGACGTGTCGGTCGAGAACGTCACGGCCTTCGTTCTGGGCGGGCACGGCGACACGATGGTTCCGCTCCCACGCTACTCGACCTGCGCCGGCATCCCCGTCACGGAGCTTCTGCCCAAAGACCAACTCGACGCGATTGTGAAGCGCACCGCGAACGGCGGCGCGGAGATAGTCGGACTCTTGAAAACCGGCTCGGCCTACTACGCGCCGTCGGCTGCGGCGGTCGAGATGACGGAGTCCATCCTCAAGGACAAGAAGAAGATTCTGCCGTGCGCCGCGTACCTCGAAGGCGAATACGGCGTGCAGGGCCTCTACGTCGGCGTGCCCTGCAAGCTCGGCGCGCGCGGCCTCGAACAGATCATCGAGATCAACCTGACGACGGAGGAGCGCATCGCATTGCAAAGAAGCGCCGCTGCCGTGCAGGAACTCGTCAACGTGCTCGGCATTTAGGTCAACTCAAAGTCTCAAGCACAAGGTTCAAAGTTCGCGGGCGTCCGGTTTCGCCCGCGAACTTTGAACCTTTCATTTACCACAGAGAACGTGGTGGAGAAGTTCATGCCGCAGTTCACCGCCGCGCTGTTCCTTTCGCTGCTCTTCGCGTTGAGCGCGGCGCACGCACGCGCGGGCCAGGCCGCCCCCGTCCAGCTCGTCCCAAAGTTCCCTCTCGCGAAAAGCGGCCTTGAGCTTGAGCGGCCCACGCACCCCGGCGCGTTCCTCGACGTGCTCGGCAGGAAGGCGGCGGTCTTCGGCTACGAGCACCGACCGCTCGAAGCGTGGGTCTATCCGCTCGAAGTCCTCGAAGGGTTCGAGCTGTCGTTCCGCCTCGAAGGCTACCCGCTCGAACTGAGCGCCGCCGACACGTCGGCCACGATCAACGTCCGCCCCGAGGCGACCACCATTACCTACACTCACGCGGCCTTCACCGTCCGACAGACGATCTTCGCGCCCTTGAACGAGCCGGGCGTCCTCATGCTGCTCGACGTTGACAGCGTGCTCCCGCTCACCGTGGCCGTCCGCTTCCGCCCCCGCCTGAAACTGATGTGGCCCGCTGGCTTGATGACCGGAAGCCTTTCGTGGGACGAGGGTGAGCGCGCCTATTTCATCACCGAAGAGACGGGCCGCTTCGCGGGCGTCGTCGGCAGCCCCGCCGCGCGCGACGTGTCGGTCATGCCATACCAGGAGGAGCCGCGCGACGTGCCCGCACAGTTCCTCATCAACGTGCCGCCCGGCGAGTTGAAGTCGAACTTCATCCCCGTCGTCATCGCCGGGAGCGTCAAAGGGCGTGGCGACGCGCAGGCCGCGTACAGGCGAATCCTCGACTCCGCGCGCGAGCTTTACGAGAAGAACGTCGAGCACTACCGGCGGCTCTCCGAAGAGACGACGACCGTCGTGACGCCGGACGACCGCGTCAACGAGGCGTTCGCGTGGGCGAAGGTCGGCATTGACAAGGGCTTGGTCGAAAACCCTCTGCTCGGCACGGGCCTGGTCGCGGGCTTCCGCACGGCGGGCGAGAGCGAGCGGCCCGGCTTCGCCTGGTTCTTCGGTCGCGACTCCATGTGGACTACGCTCGCCCTCAACTCCTACGGCGACTTCGCCACGACGCGCGTGGCTCTCGACTTCCTCAAAAAGTTCCAGCGCGCCGACGGCAAAATCCCGCACGAGATTTCGCAGAGCGCAGGGCTAATCCCGTGGTTCACAGACTACCCATATCCCTGGGCGAGCGCCGACGCCACGCCGCTCTACGTCATCGCGCACGCCGACTACCTGCGCGCCACCGGCGACCTTGCATTCATACGCGCGAACTGGGACTCGATCCTCAAAGCCTACCGCTTCACCGCCGCGACCGACACGGACTCGAACGGGCTTATCGAGAACACCGGTGTAGGCCACGGCTGGGTCGAGGGCGGCGCGCTCTACCCGCCGCGCGAAGAGATTTACATGCAGGGCCTCTGGGTCGAAGCTCTGCGCGGCCTCGCAGACATGGCCGAGGCGCTGGACGACAAACGGCTCGCCTCCGAAGCGCGTGCTGCCGCCGAACGCACTCGCGAGGCCGTCGAAAAAATTTACTGGCTTCCACGTAGCGGCCTCTACGCTTTCGCCACGAACCTCCCGCGCGAGTCGCCGCGCGTGGCCGACCCCGGCCCGAACCGCGAGAGACGACAGGCGCGCATGAGCGAGTTGGACAAATCAAAGATCATTGACGAGGACACGGTCTTGCCTGCCGTCCCGCTTTGGTGGCACGTGCTCGAAGACGAGCGCGCGCAAAGTGAGATAGACCACCTCGGCAGCGGCCACATCGCGACCGACTGGGGCGCGCGCATCATCTCCGACGAGAGCCGCCTGTACGACCCGCTCTCGTATCACAACGGCTCCGTCTGGCCGCTCTTCACAGGCTGGGCCAGCATGTGCGCGTACATCTACGGCAGGCCGCACGTCGGCTTTCAAGCCCTGATGTCCAACGTTCTCTTGCAGCGACAGGGCGCGCTCGGCTACGTGACCGAACTCCTGTCCGGTGACTTCGATGCGCCCTTCGGTCGCTCGTCGCATCATCAGGTCTGGTCTGAGGCGATGACCGTCACGCCCTTGTTGCGCGGCCTGCTCGGCGTCGAAGTCGAAGGCGCGGGCACGGCTCTCTCCTTCGCGCCGCAACTCCCAGCCGACTGGCGCTTCGTGAACCTGCGCAACGTCGCCGTCGGCAACTCACTGCTGGACATCGGACTCACGCGCGAACCGGGGCGGACGATAATCAACTTGCGCCGACGCCCCGGCGCGAAGCGGCAAGAGGGCGACGCGCGCACGTCCGACTTGACGGCGAAGACGACGCGCGTCCGACTCGCGCCCGCGTTGCCGCTGGACGCGCGCGTCAAGGGCGTTAAGTTGAACGGGCGTCCGGCGAAGTTCGGTTTATCGCGCGCGGGCGACGTGCAGCGAGTCGAGGTCGCTTTCGACATGGGCGAAGGGGCCGAGGTCGTCATCTTCTACGAAGAAGGCACGGACGTTTACACAACCTTCGAGCCGCCCGCGCCCGGCGCGCGCACGGAATCCTTGCGCGTGCTGCGCTCGCATGCTGAGCCGGGCGCGCTGCGCCTCCTGCTCGAAGGCCGCGGCGGGCGCTCCTACACGCTTCAAGTGAAGACGCCCTTCAACGTCGGCAACGGCGAAGGCTTCGACGCGACACGCATCGCCGACGACGAGTACCGCCTGACCGTCTCGTTCCCTTCCTCGACAGACGGCTACGCACGCCGCGAGCTAGGCATCCCGCTCAAGAAACGATGAACGTGGAACGGGAAGGGGTTTTGGGTGCTGGGTGTGGGTTCTTTCTTACCAGAATCCAGCACCCTTCACAGGTTCGGAGTTCCGCGTTCATCGTTTTCCTCCGCCGTTCGTGCCATAATGCACGGCGCGAACGATGGAAGATCAGACGCAGGCGAGAGAGATTCTGAAGTCACTGACGGAGGAAGTCTCGGAGGTCGCAACGTACCTTCGCGAGTTGGGCGTCGAAACGCTCGAAGGGACGCTGCCTTCCGCCATCGAAGCGAGCGCGCGGACGAGTGAAAAGGCGAAGGTTGCGAGGCCGCCCGCCGTCGCGCCCGCGCTCAGGCGAAACGCGAACGCCGAGAGGCCGCAACCTTCGCCCCCTGAAGCTCCCTTGCCACCCCCGAAACCTTCAACGTCCACGCCCCGCGTTGCGGGCGAGCCGCCAGCATTCCGACAGCAAACAGCGATGCCTAAGAAACCCGTCCGCAAGCCTTCACCCGACCCGCCCGCGCCGCGCGAGACGCTTTTCGGCGACATCACGCCCGCCGACGACCTGAGCCTCGGCCATCCCGGCGAGACCTTCGAGGACATACGCCGCGACGTAGGCGAATGCGTCCGCTGCCCGCTCCATCAGGGGCGCACGCACATCGTCCACACCGAGGGCAGCCCGACCGCGCGCCTCCTGTTCGTCGGCGAAGCGCCGGGCGCGGACGAGGACGCCACGGGCCGCCCGTTCGTCGGTCGCGCCGGGCAGTTACTCAACAAGATCATCGAGGCCATCGGCCTCAAGCGCGACGACGTTTTGATCGGCAACGTCAACCGCTGCCGTCCGCCCGCGAACCGCACGCCGACGACCGAGGAAGCGCGCACCTGCAAGCCCTTCCTCCTGCGCGAAATCAACGTCGCCCGCCCCGACGTGATCGTCGTCCTCGGCAACACTGCCATGAAGAACCTGCTCGACACCAAGGAGGGCATCACGCGACTGCGCGGCGAGTTCCAGGACTACAAAGGCATCAAGGTCATGCCCACCTTCCACCCGGCTTATCTTTTGCGCGACCCCTCGAAGAAGCGCGAGGTCTGGGCCGACATGAAGAAGGTGCGCGACTATCTCAATTCAACGAAGAAGTAGTTAGCACCATGCAGGACTCACTCTTCACCGCTCAGTCCGGCGAGTCGAGCGAGACGCTCGAAGAGATCAACGACGAGCTTCTGCGCCGCGCGAAGAGTCTGCCGCAGTTCAAGGATCGCGTCTTCATCTTCGGCGAGGGGCCGATGCGCGCGAAGGCCGCGGTCGTCGGCGAGTCGCCCGGCCCGCCCGACGTTGATTCGGGCCGCCCCTTCATGGGGCCTGCGGGCCAGATGCTCGACCGCATCCTCGGAAGTGTGGGTCTGGCGCGCGCCGACTGCTACCTGACGAACACCGTGAAAATCATCTGCCAGGGCGACGAGATCACGCCCGAATGGCTCTCCCTCTTCACGCCCTACCTGCACCGCGAGTTGGCCGTCGTGCGCCCGCGCCTCGTCCTCTCCTTCGGCAACACGCCGACGCGCGCGCTGCTCCGCACGAAGAAGCCGATCTCGCAACTGCGCGGCGAGTTCCAGGACTACGAGGGCACGCCGCTCATGCCCACCTTCAACCCCGCCTACCTCCTGCGCGACCCGACTAAGAAGCGCGAGGTCTGGGAGGACATGAAGAAAATCCGCGCGCGTCTGGCTTCGACTCAAAACGATTCTTGACGGCCACGCACAGGGTTCGTTTCGCTTCTCCGCTTCACCTTTTCGTCTCTTCAAGTTAAGTTAACTCGCTGTGGAACGTCGCCCAGTCTCGAAGACAACAGCAGTTGGCCGGACAGAGCCAAACGGCTCTCACACACCGGAATCGCTCTACGCCGAAGTCGCGCTGCCGCTGCGGCTCGCGCAGACGTTTACCTACAAACTGCCGCTCGCGCTCCGCGAGGACGCGCGGGTCGGCGCGCGCCTGCTCGTCCCCTTCGGGCGGACGCTCACGACCGGCTACGTCGTCGCGCTGCACGACGCGCTCGACCCGGCGCTCGGACTCGACGAGACGGAGATCAAGGAGGCCGAGGAACTGCTCGACGCCGAGCCGCTGTTGACGCCGGAGGTTCTGGAGATCACGCGCTGGATCAGCGACTACTACGCCGCGCCCTGGGGCGAGGTCTTGAAGGCGGCGCTGCCCGCGGGCCTGAACGCGACGGTCGAGCAGGTCGTGACGATTACGCCGGAGGGGCTTGACGAGCTGGCGCGGCTGCCGCCGCACCGCGCCGTGACCGCGAAGGCGCGGGCGCTCCGGCTCGCAGCGCTCGACGGCTCGACGACCATGCGCGAGGCCGCGCGCGAACTCGGACAGGCGCGCGCCGCCAAAGCCGTGCGCGAACTCGCGCGCGCCGGCTGGGTCACGGTCTCGCACCGGGCGCGCAGCGCACAGGCCAAAGCGAAAAAGCGCAAGGCCGTTCGCCTGCTCCCGCCCGATGCACACGAAGGTAACGGCGCACGCGCGCTGACTAAAGCTCAACTGCACGTCGTCGAAACTCTCATCGCCGAAGGCGGCGAGATGCTCTTCGCCGAGCTTCTGGAAGCCGCGCGCGCGAGCGCCTCGACGATTCAAGCGCTTGAGCGTCGCCGCGTGCTCGAAGTCTTCGTGCGCGAAGTCCGGCGCGACCCTCTGGCGGGCGCGTCGCTCCCCGAACGAGACGAGTTCCGTCTGACGGAGGCGCAAGTTGAGGCCCTGCGTGAGATCAACGAGGCGCAGAGCGCGGGCCGCTACGCGGCCTTCCTCCTGCACGGCGTGACGGGCAGTGGCAAGACGGAAATCTACATCCGCGCCATGCGCGCCGCCCTTGAGCGCGGGCGCACGGCCATGATGCTCGTCCCCGAAATCGCGCTCACGCCCGTCTTCTCGCGCCGCCTGCGCGCGCGCTTCGGCCAGCTCGTCGCCATCTTCCACTCGTCACTCACCACAGGCGAGCGCTTCGACGAGTGGGGCCGCCTGAAGCGCGGCGAGGCGCGCGTCGTCATCGGCACGCGCTCGGCTGTGTTCGCGCCGGTCAGAGACCTCGGCGTCATCGTCGTTGACGAAGAGCACGAGGCTTCGTACCGCCAGCAGGAGTCGCCCTACTACAACGGGCGCGACACGGCGGTCGTGCGCGCGCACAAGGAGCGCGCCGTCGTCGTCCTCGGCTCGGCTACTCCGTCGCTTGAGTCTTTCCAGAACGCGCGGGCTGCCAAGTACAGATACCTACACCTGCCGACGCGCATCGCCGACCGCGCGATGGCCCGCGCCGAGATCGTGGACATGCGCGAGGTCTTCCGCGCGGGCGGGCATACGGAAGTCTTCTCGCCCGAACTGCTCGCCGGCATAGAGGAGACGCACGCGCGCGGCGAGCAGGCAATCGTGCTCTTGAACCGGCGCGGCTATTCGAGCTTCGTCCTGTGCCGCTCGTGCGGCGAGCGCATCAACTGCGCGAACTGCGACGTGACGCTCACCTACCACCGGAGCGAGCGCAGCCTCGTCTGCCACTACTGCAACCTCCGCCAACGCGTGCCCGACGCTTGCCCCGCGTGCGAAGGGCAGTTCATCTACTTCGTCGGCGAAGGCACCGAGCAGATCGAAGAGATACTGCGCGCGCGCTTCCCCGCCCTGCGCATCGCGCGTCTCGACCGCGACACGACCGCGCGCCGCTCCACCTACGAGCAGGCCGTCTTAAGCTTCGCCGCCGGGGAACTGGACATGCTCGTCGGCACGCAGATGATCGCCAAGGGTCACGACTTCCCGAACGTCACGCTCGTCGGCGTCGTCTCGGTTGACGCCGGGCTTGCCCTGCCGGACTTCCGCGCCGCCGAGCGAACCTTCCAGCTCATCACGCAGGTCGCGGGCCGCGCCGGTCGCGGGAGTCTGCCGGGCCGCGTGCTGATTCAGACCTACCACCCGCACCACTACGCCCTGCGCCACGCCTGCGCGCAGGACTACGAGGGCTTCTTCGATGAAGAGATCAACTACCGCAAGAACCTGAGCTACCCGCCCTTCGTCGCCCTCGCCTCGCTGCTCGTCCACGGCGACGACCTGACGCGCGTGCAGGCGACCGCGACGGAAGTCCGACGCGCGCTCGACCGACATAACGCAGAACGCCACGTGCGCGTCCTCGGCCCCGCACCCGCGCCCCTCGCGCGACTACGCGGCGAGCATCGCGTACAGATTCTCCTCAAGTCGCGCAGCCGCCCGCGCCTCCGCACGCTCGTCGAGATGGCCCTCACTGATGCCTCTCACACGCCGGGCTGCGACGCCGGCTCGGTCAACGTCGAGATAGACCCGATCAGTCTCATGTGAGTTCCAAGTTCAAAGTTCCAGGTTCAAAGTTAGCGGCCTCAACTTTGAACCTGGAACTTTGAACTTGGAACTTCCTTTATGCGATAACTCTCCGCATGAAACTCTCTGAGCTTGCGGGACGGACGGGAGCGCGCGCCGACGAAAGGCACTCCGACATCGAAATCAAAGGGGCCGCCGGGCTTGACGAGGCCGAGGCGGGGCAGGTTGCCTTCCTCTCGAACCCGCGCTACACGCCGCGCGTGCAGACGACACGCGCGTCAGCCGTCTATGTCGGCGAAGGCGTGGAAGTCGAGCGCGAAGACATAGCCTTGCTGCGCGCGCGCGACCCTTACCTCGCATACACGCGCGCCTTGCTCGTCTTCCATCCCGAAGAGACGTTCGAGCCTTTGATACACCCTTCCGCCATCATTGACCCGACAGCCCGGCTCGGCGACGGCGTCGCCGTCGGCGCATGCTCTGTCGTCGGACGCGGCGTGGTCGTCGGCGACCGCGTGCGCCTGTTCCCGAACGTGACTGTCTATGACGGCGTCCGTATCGGCGACGACTCCGTCATACACTCCGGCGTCCGTCTGCGCGAGGGCACGCTCATAGGCGCGCGCGTGCGCATACACGACAACGCCGTCGTCGGCTCGGACGGCTTCGGCTACGCGAAGGACGAGGAGGGGCGGTGGCTGAAGATTCCGCAGACGGGGTGCGTCCGTATTGAAGATGACGTGGAGGTCGGCGCGGGCACAACCATTGACCGCGCCTCGGTCGGCGAGACGCGCATCGCGCGCGGCGCGAAGATTGATAACCTCGTGCAGGTCGGCCACTCCTGCGCCGTCGGCGAGGACACCCTTTTGTGCGCGCAGGTCGGACTCGCGGGCAGTTCGCACGTCGGACGCCGCGTCATCCTCGCGGGGCAGGTCGGCGTCGCGGGGCATCTGGAGATCGGCGACGACGTGGTGCTCACGGCCAAGAGCGCGACGAGCCACAACGTCCCCGCCGGCAAGGTGCTCTCCGGCATCCCCGCCTTCGACAACCGCGAGTGGCTCCGCTCGACCGCGGCCTTCCGACGCCTCGGCGAGATGCAGCGCACGCTGCGCACGCTCGAACAGCGACTGGCCGCGCTCGAAAAACAATCCGCCGAATCCTGACGAGTGATGTTGCGCTAGGTGACCGCGCCGCCGTCAACGATGATGACCTCGCCGTTCATGAAGCTGTTGCGGTCGCTCACCATGAAGGCGGCGATCTCGGCGAGTTCGGCAGGGCGGCCCATGCGACCGACGGAAGTCCAGAAGCTGTGCATCTGGAGGAGGCGGTCGGGCAGGTCGTGCGCGAGTTCGGTGTCGAAGATGCCTGCGGCGATGGCGTTGACCATCACGCCGAAGGTCGCGGCCTCGCGCGAAAGGCACTTGGTGAAGCCGATGACTGCGGCCTTCGAGGTCGCGTAGTGCACGGCGGTGGGGAGCGCGCGGATCGCGCCGATGGAAGTGATGTTGAGGATGGAGCCTTTGCGCTGGCGGATCATCTGCTTGTAGATGGGCTTGGTGACGGCGAAGAGGCTGTTGACGTTCGTGTCTATGACCTCATCCCAGGCGCGGTCGGTCGTGGTGGCGAAGTTGTCGCCGCGGTTGATGGCGGCGTTGTTGACGAGGATGTCAATGCCGCCCCACGCCTCGACCAATTCGCGCGTCATCCTTTTGAGTGCCAGCCTATCCGTGACAGAGATTTTGTAGGCGTGCGAGCGGCGACTGTGCTCCTGTATTTTCAGCTTGGTCTGCTCGGCGAGGTCGTCGCGCGAGTTGTAGTTGAAGGCCACGTCCGCGCCCTCGCGTGCGAACACGTCGCAGAGGGCCGCGCCGATGCCGCGCGTCCCGCCCGTCACGAACGCACGCTTCCCTTCGAGAAGAAGACTCACCAGTGAACGTCTCCGGTTGACCGAAAGCCCGCGCGCTGTTGCTTTGAGCACGCCGGGCGC
>QHXN01000067.1 GCA_003222975.1 Acidobacteriota bacterium
CGCTCTCAATTATCCTCACCGCGCTCTCGCGCACGATCTTCGCCAACTATTTCACGCGCCGCGACGAACCCGCGGGCTTCAAGACGGGCGCGGCCACCCTGCCCGGCAAGGTCGGCACGGTCGTCACTTCAAGCCGCGGCGCTCTGAACGAGGGCGCGGTCAAAGTCTTCGGCTCGACCTGGACGGCCTACCCGGCAGAGGGGGAGCCGCCGCTCGAGGCCGGCGACCGCGTCGTCGTCGAGCGACTCTCCGGCGCTTCGATCTACGTCCGACGCGTTGATTCGCTGCCGGATTGGAGAGGGCAGGAGTTGACGGAAGGGAGCAGCGAGCGTTGACGGCGGCGAGCGTTCGTTATACCTCACGCCTGAATTGATCGGCCTTATTCCGTCGTTACTCACCACATCCCGCGCCGCTTTAGCCACGCGAGCGCCAAGCCGATCAGTATCATGGTGAAGGCGCAAACCAGCCAGAACCCCATGTCAACGCCGCCGATGCGCGCGTGGGCTAACGGGAGTCCCGTCACGTTCATTCCCCACGCGCCGAAGACGGCGGCGGCGGCGGCCTCGCAGATGCCGACCACCGTCAGCGTCTTCATCGTCTCGTTAAGCTGATTGGACATGAACGCCAGGTGCGCTTCCGTGGCGCTGGCGACCATGTCCTGTTGGATGTCAACAATATCAAGCAGGCGCAGCACGTGGTCATACACGTCCTGGAAATAAGGGTGCGTTTCCAGGTCGAACAACGCGTGCTCGCGCTTGGGAAATTCGCTGAAGGCTTCGCGCAAAGGGTAAAGAGACATGCGCAGGGCGAACACGCTGCGCTTCAGCACCAGCAATTCCTCCGGGTTGGCACCGCGGTTGCTATGAAACATGATCTCGTCGAGCCGGTGCAGCCGGTCGTCAATGTCGTCCACGATGGGAAAACAGGAATCTATGATCGCGTCAACGACGATGTGCGCCAGAAAACCGACTCGGTCGCTGAGGCCCGGCTGCGCCTTCTCCCAGCGTTTTCGGGCCAAATCAAGGGCCGGAACTTCACCGGGGTGCAGAGAGACGACGTAGTTCTCGCCGACGAACAAGTCAACCTCGGTCATCTGTAACTCACTGCCCGCGTGGGCCAGCGGCGCGTACATGACGATGAAGTAGTAGTTCGGGAATTCATCAACCTTGGGGCGTTGGCGCAGCTTGAGAGCGTCTTCCAGGGAGAGCGGGCTGAAGTCGAACTGCCGGTTCAGCATCGTTAGTTGTGCCTGACCGGGGTCGCGTATATCTACCCAAAGGAGCGCGCCCGGCTCTCGAAGCCCTTCGTCAATCTGCTCCGGCTGTAAAGCTTCCGGGCCGTCTGCGCCGGGCCTGCGAATCAAGACCGTAATGTGCGGGACGAGCGGTTGCGGCGGCGGCGCAGCGGAGGACGAGACCCTGCGAGGTTTGAGCTTACCCAACAACCTCACAGGAGGCGTCTGTTCCAGAGTTTGGAGCTTTGACAGGAGCGTCCTTCTACTGTAGACCACGCCGAAACTCTCCTCTCCAATTTAACCTTCCTGCCCAAACAGGGGTTTGAGAGCGCCACAACAAATTCTTCTCTACGCCGAACTTTGAAAAAAAGATAAAGAGTCAAGCCGACCTGAAACCGTGAGCATGGGAAGATACCTAACGCTGAATTAACCCGTCGCGAGCATAAAGCATTCAAGCAGATTCGCAGAGCACAACGATGGAAGAAAAGCCATCGAAGCATCGGGTTAGGTGAGGTGTTATGCCGCGCTATCTAAGGGGCTATCAACAACTCTTAACAGCGAAAGTCTATGCTAGGCGCTCGGTCGTGTCGTCTTCGTGGCTGATGGTGTCGTCGCCGTCGGGCGAGGGGAGTTCGACGGTGATGCGGTCGGTGTCGGGCGAGCGGAGGTCGTCGCCGGTGAGGCGGGCGAGGACGACGGTGATGTTGTCTTCGCCGCCGCGGTCGTTGGCTTCCGCAACGAGGGCTTCGCAGGCGCGCGCGAGGTCGCCGTTCGAGGAGGCGACGATTTGCAGCATGTCTTCGCCGCGGAGTTTTCCTGAGAGGCCGTCGCTGCACAATAGCAGGAGGTCGCCGCGGAAGACGCGCACGCGGCCCGTGACGGGGGCGAGTTCGGGCTGCGCGCCGAGGGCCTGGAGGATGACGTTGCGGAACATGTGCGTCTCGGCCTCCTCCTCGCTGATCTGCCCCACGTCAACGAGTTGCTGGACGAGCGACTGGTCTTTGGTGGCGAGCTTGATCCGTTCGCCGCGCAGGACGTAGCCGCGGCTGTCGCCGACTTGCAGGAGGCTCACGCCTTCGTGCGTGACGGCAGCGGCGGTCAGGGTCGCGCCCATGCCGGAGCAGCGCGGGTCTTCCTGGCTCTTGCGGTGGATGGCGAAGTTGGCGTAGTCGGTCGCGTTCTTCAGGCACTCGACGAGCGGCGCGTCGGGGCCGTACAAGACTTCGTTTTCGCCCTCGCCTTCGCCGTCGTTCTCGTCGCCGCCCGTCAGCATGTCGCGCACCGTCTCGACGGCCATGCGGCTCGCCACGTCGCCAGCGAGCGCGCCGCCCATGCCGTCCGAGACGACGAGCACGAGGCCCTTCTCTCCGACCTCGAAGCGGCGCATCTCCGCGGGCGGGGTGTCGCCCTGCGAGCCAGTCCAGGCTTTGGACGTGGAGAGGTCGAGCACGAGGAAGTTGTCCTCGTTGCCGGAACGGACGCGACCGACGTGGGTCTTGGCGAATAGCTCTATGAACATAAGTGATGAGTGATGAGTGATGAGTGATGAGTGATGAGTTGAAAACGCCTTACCTTTAACTCATTACTCATCACTCATCACTCATCACTGAATCTTTTCAAGCGCCTGGTCGAGGTCGGCGATGATGTCCTCAACGTCTTCGAGGCCGACCGAGATGCGGACGAGGCCGTCGGTGATGCCGAGCCGTGCGCGCGTCTCCGGGAGCACGGACGCGTGGGTCATCGTCGCCGGGTGTGAAATCAAAGTCTCGACGCCGCCCAAACTCTCGGCCAGCGTGCAGAGGCGGACGGATTCTAGCACAGTGCCCGCGTTTTCCAGCGACCCCGTGTCGAAGGCGACCATCCCGCCGAAACCACGCTGCTGCCTTCGGGCCAACTCGTGCTGTTTGTGCGAGAGCGAGCCGGGGTAATAAAGCTTCTCAACCTTCGGGTGCTCTTCGAGAAACGCGGCCACCTTGCGCCCCGAAGCATCGTGCTGCTCCATCCTGACGGCGAGCGTCTTCGTGCCGCGAAGCACCAGCCACGAGTCGAAGGGCGAGAGAATCGAGCCGACGCTGTTCTGTATGAACTGTAACCACTCGGCGTCGCGCTCGTCGTTCAAGACGACCACGCCGCCGACGCTGTCCGAGTGGCCGTTCAGGTACTTCGTCGTCGAGTGGACGACGATGTCCACGCCGAACTCAATCGGGCGTTGCAGATAAGGCGACATGAACGTGTTGTCGCACACCACCCGCGCGCCCGCCGCGTGCGCCACGTCCGAGACGGCCTTCAAGTCCGTGACCATCATCACGGGGTTCGTCGGCGTCTCGACGAAGACCATCCGTGTGTTCTCACGCATCGCCGCCTCGACGTTCAGAACGTCCGTCGTGTCAACGTAGCTGAACTCGATGCCGTAGTTCGTGAGCACGCGGCTGAAGAGTCGGAACGTGCCGCCGTAGGTGTTATCAGAGACGACGACGTGCTCGCCCGACTTGACGAGCCGGAGCGTCGCGTCAATCGCCGCCATCCCCGAAGCGAAGGCGTAGCCGAAACGCGCGCCTTCTAAGGCCGCGATGTTCTGCTCGACAGCGAAACGCGTCGGGTTCTGCGTGCGCGCATACTCGAAGCCCTTATGCCTGCCGAGAGCTTCCTGTGCGTAGGTTGACGTTTGATAAATCGGAACCGTCACCGCGCCCGTCGCCGAGTCCGGCTCGTTCCCCGCGTGAATGGCTGTCGTCGCAAAGCCCATAGTTCAAAGTTCCAGGTTCAAGGTTCCAAGTTGAAGGCCAAAGCATTTAACTTTGAACCTTGAACCTGGAACTTTGAACTTAATCAAAGATTCCCTGGCTCATGTAACGCTCCGCGCCGTCGGGGAAGAGCGTGACGACGCGCTTGCCCGCGCCGAGCCGTTCGGCCACTTTTCTCGCGGCTGCGGCGGCAGCGCCGGTCGAGCCGCCGCCGAGGACGCCCTCTGTGCGCGCGAGTTCGCGCACCGTCGAGAAGGCTTCGGCGTCGGAGACGGCGATGATCTCGTCCGCCGCGTCGCCGTCGAGGTTGGGCGGGATGAACTCCCGCTGCCCGATTCCTTCGAGGCGGTAGAAGCCGGGCGGGCCGCCGCCGAGGATCGAGCCGCACGGCTCGACGAGCGCGCAATAGACCTTCGGGTTGACCTTCTTGATCGCGCGCGTGATGCCCGTGAACGAGCCTGCGGAGCCGCACCCCAAGACGACGGCGTCAACGCGCCCGTCCAACTGCTCGATGATCTCCTGCGCGGTCGTCTCCTCGTGAAAGCAAGGGTTGGCGGGGTTCTCGAACTGCTGCGGGACGAAACTGCCCGGCGTCTCCGCCGCAAGCTCGCGCGCGCGACGCACCGCGCCCTCCATCCCTTCCTCCGCCGGGACGTACTCGATCTGCCCGCCCAGCGCCTCCATGATCTTCATCTTCTCGCGCGAGTAGCCTTCGGGCACACACAAGACGACGCGGTAGCCCCGCGCCACGCCGACGAGCGCGAGGCCGATGCCTGTGTTCCCGGCGGTCGGCTCGATGACGGTCGCGCCCGGCTCAAGCACGCCGCGCCGCTCGGCGTCTAAGATCATGCCGAGCGCCGCGCGGTCTTTCACAGAGCCGCCGGGGTTCATGTATTCGAGCTTGGCGAACACGTCGGCGAGCGGCGGGCGCGCGAACCTCGAAAGGTGGAGCAGCGGCGTGCGCCCGACGAGATCAAGGATGCTCTCGGCGGCGACGAGGGGCGTCGAACCTTCGCCCGAAATCTTGGTGTGTGACGGCGCGAACATGAACCTGAACGGATGGCGGCATGGTAGCCCACCGAAGTGACGAGTGACAAGCAGGAAAAGCCGTGAACCGTGAACCGTAAACCGTGACGAGAGAAAACCGCGTCCCGAAGCCGCGAGCCGCGATTAGACGAAAACCACTTGTCGCGGTTCACGGTTTACGGTTCACGCTTTCCCCTTGTCACCCGCCGCCCCTTTGAGTTATTTTGTAATCCCGTGAATCACACGGGCACGCCTTCACAGAATCCAACGGTCGTCGCAATCATCCCCGCGCGCTACTCTTCGAGCCGTCTGCCCGGAAAACCGCTTCTGGAAATCGCAGGCCGCCCGATGGTCTTGCACGTCGTCGAGCGCGCGCTGGCGGCCCCGTCCGTCTCGCGCGCCGTCGTCGCCACGGACGACGAGCGGATTCTCGAAGCCGTCCGCACTGCCGGGCACGAAGCCCTGATGACGAGCGCGGTGCATGCTTCGGGCAGCGACCGTCTCGCAGAGGCCGCCGCGCGGATTGAGGCCGACGTGATCGTCAACGTGCAGGGCGACGAGCCGCTCATCTCGCCGGAGACGATTGAGCGCGCGGTCAAGGCGCTTCTGGAAAGCGACGGCTGCGCGGCGGCGACCGTCTGCGAGCCGGTCGAGACGGCGGAGGACGTTCTGAGCCTTGATGTCGTCAAGGTCGTCGTGGACGAGCGCGGCCATGCGCTTTACTTCTCGCGCTCGCCCGTGCCGCTGCCGCGCGAAGCGGTGCGGCGCTACGGGTCGCTCGTGGCCGCGCTCGAAGTCGAGCCGGCGCTGCTCGCCACCTTCCGCAAGCACACGGGGCTTTATGTTTACAGTCGCGCCTTTTTGTTAGAATACGCGCGTTGGCCTCAGACTGTGCTCGAACGTGCCGAGTCGCTCGAACAACTCCGCATCCTCGAACACGGCTACCGAATCCGCGTCGTCGAAGCGGCCTCGCCGTCCGTCGGCGTGGACACGGAAGAGGACTTGAGGCGCGTGCGCGCGATGATAGAGGGAGTTCAAAGTTCCAAGTTCAAGGTTCAAAGTTGAATGCTTTGGCCTCGAACTTTGAACCTTGAACTTGGAACTTTGAACTGAGAATCATGAGCGATTGGATCGGACTCGGAATCATTGTGCTCGTCGTCGTGGGCGCGCTCTACGGCCTGTCACATCTGGGCAAGCCGGCGAAGCCGATGAGCAAAGAGGAGTACGAGCGGCGCGTGCGCGAGGGGCGCGGGACGATGAGCGCGGGCGCGTTCGCGGGGATGAACGCCTTGCAGAAGCTCGTCAACCCGAAGGCGGCGGAAGCCATCGAGGTGCAGAAGGATTTGAAGGCGGGCTTCTACAACGACGAAGAGAAGAAGGGCGAAGGCGACGAGCCGGGCCAAAAGAAAGAAGGGCTGAAGCCAACAGAGGAAGAGGGAGACGATGCCTAAATACATTTTCGTGACGGGCGGCGTGGTTTCGAGTCTCGGCAAGGGACTGGCGGCGTCTTCAATCGGCTGCCTGCTGGAAGCGCGGGGCCTGAGCGTCACCTGCATCAAGCTCGACCCCTACATCAACGTTGACCCCGGCACGATGTCGCCGTTCCAGCACGGCGAGGTCTTCGTCACCGACGACGGCGCGGAGACAGACCTTGACCTCGGCCACTACGAGCGCTTCACGCACGCGCGCCTCTCGCGCTCGAACAACTGGACGACCGGAAGAGTCTATCTCTCCGTCATCGAGAAGGAGCGGCGGGGCGACTACCTGGGCAAAACGATTCAAGTCATCCCGCACATCACCGACGAGATCAAGCGCGCGGTGCGAGCCGCCGCCGAGAAGGACGGGGCGGACGTGGTCATCGTCGAGATCGGCGGCACGGTCGGCGACATCGAATCCTTGCCGTTCCTCGAAGCCATCCGCCAGATGGGGAACGAGGAGCGCCAGGACGGGCAGAACGGCGCGGTCTTCATCCACCTCACGCTCGTCCCCTACATCGCCGCCGCGGGCGAACTCAAAACGAAGCCGACGCAGCACTCGGTGCGCGACCTGCGCGAGATCGGCATCGCCGTTGACATACTCCTGTGCCGCTCCGACCGCCCGCTCTCGCGCGACATACGCTCGAAGATCGCGCTCTTCTGCAACGTCAAGGAACAGGCCGTCATCACGGCGCAGGACGTGGACACGATCTACGAAGTGCCGCTCGCCTTCCACGAGCAGGGACTCGACGACCAGATCGTCTCCGCGCTCGGCCTCAAGGAGCGCGCGCCCAACGCAGACCTCACGGACTGGCGCGAGCTGGTCGCCACAATTCGAGACCCCGCCGCCGGGAGCGTGACCATCGGCATCGTCGGCAAGTACGTCGAGCTGGCAGACTCTTACAAGTCTCTGCGCGAGGCCCTGACGCACGGCGGCGTGGCGAACAACCTGAGAGTTGACGTGCGCTGGGTTGAGTCCGAGGGCTTGAAGGACGACACGGACGAGGAGCGTCTGCGCGACTTCGACGCCATACTCGTGCCCGGCGGCTTCGGCAAGCGCGGCGTGGCCGGGATGATCCGCGCCATTTCCTACGCGCGCAAGACGCGCACGCCCTACTTCGGCATCTGCCTCGGCATGCAGACCGCCGTCATCGAGTACGCGCGCACGGTCTGCGGCCTCGTCGGCGCGGACTCGACCGAGTTCGATTCGGACACGCCCTACCCCGTCATCTTCAAGCTGCGCGACCTCGTCGGCGTCGAGGAGATGGGCGGGACGATGCGGCTCGGCGCGTGGCAGTGCCGCCTCGCGCCCGCCTCCCTCGCGCGCGAGGTTTACGGCAACCGCGAAGAGATAAGCGAGCGCCACCGACACCGTTACGAGTTCAACCCGGAGTTCCGCGAACAGCTCGAACGCGCGGGGCTGGTCTTCAGCGGCGTCTCGGTGGACGGTCGCTTCGTCGAGATGGTGGAACTCGCGCGCGACGTGCATCCTTGGTTCTTGGGGTGCCAGTTCCACCCCGAATACAAGTCGAAGCCGCTCGCGCCGCACCCGCTGTTTGCATCTTTCGTCGAGGCCGCGTACCGTAACCGCATGCGCGACGAGGCGACGGTCGGCGATGCGGGCGAGACCGAGAGCCAGCAGCACGAGCGCGCGCAGGCCCTGGCCGGCGACGACTGAAGGACATCGCACGCGAGGAGGTCTTTTATGAGCGAGGACTTGGGGAAGGGAACGGCGACGGGCGAACACGACGCGCCGGAAGTCACAAGCCCGAACACGAAGATTCACGGCGAGCCGCCCCCAGGGTCGCCCTTGCCTGGCGTCGAGAACCCTGAGAGTGAAGGGGTCAAGGAAGAAGTGAAACCGAACACGGAGTAGGGAAGCCGACAGGTTCGGCCCGTCCCATCAGGGACGATTGATAATAGCCCGACGCTTCAGCGCCGGGAACGAAAGCGTTAACTTGAGTTGAGTCCCGCAGGGACGGCTGAAAGGGGATAGAATCCGTCCTGTTCAGTCGTCCCTGCGGGACTCTCAATCTTCTCTTCACGAGTTTCCCAGCGCTTCAGCACTGGGCTATTATCATCTCGTCCCCACGGGACGAATCCGCGCTTTCAGTTCGCCCTATGCTCCAGTGCCCGCAATGCGGTCGGCAGTTCGCCCCGGACGTGACCGTCTGCCCGGAAGACGGCACGCCCTTGAGCGCCGACTCGACGGTCGCCGACCCCGCGCCGCTCGACCCGCTCGCCGGGCGCGTCCTCGACGACAAGTACCGCCTCGACGCGCGCCTCGGCGTGGGCGGAATGGGCACGGTCTATCGCGCGACGCACCTTCTCATCGAGAGGCACGTGGCCGTCAAGGTTCTCAATCCGCGGCTCGTCGCCGACGAGACGGCGAAGGAGCGCTTCCGCCGGGAGGCGCGCGCCGCGGGCCGACTCCAGCACACGAACGCCGTGGCCGTGACCGACTTCGGCGAGACCGAGGACGGGCTGGCCTACCTCGTCATGGAGCTTCTGGAAGGGCGGCCCCTGCGCGAGGTTCTGGCGCACGAGGCCCCGCTCGATCCGGCGCGCGCCGTCTCGCTCATGCTCCAAGTGGCGGCGGCGGTCGAGGCGGCGCACGAGGCCGGCATCATCCACCGCGACCTCAAGCCCGGCAACATCTTCCTCGTGCAGAGGCCGGACACGCCCTACGTCGTCAAGGTCTTGGACTTCGGCATCGCCAAGCTCGCGCCCGAAGGCGGCGACGCCGCAGTGCACGACACGCTGACGGGCACGGGCGTGATGATCGGCACGCCGCGCTACATGTCGCCGGAGCAGTGCGACGGCGCACAGCTCACGCCCGCTTCGGACGTGTACAGCCTCGGCGTCATTCTCTACGAGATGCTGACGGGGCAGACGCCCTTCACGGGCGCGACGCCGCTCTCGCTCGCCCTCAAGCACTCTTCGGAGAGTCCGCGCCCGCCGCGCGAGCTGGTCGCAGCCATACCGCCCGCGCTCGAACAGGTCGCGCTCCACGCGCTCGAAAAAAGTCCGCACGACCGACCGCGCGACGCCGGAGAGTTCCGCCGCGAGCTTTTCGCCGTGGCCGAACGGCTCGGCCTCGAACACTCGGCGGGCTTCAGCGGGCCGACCATCGAGACACTGCGCGACGCCGGGACTGAGACTCCTTCGGGCCGACTCATCATTGACATCGAGCGGCTGCGCCGCAACCGCGCCGCCACGCAGTCCGGCGACGCCGTCGCGCAGACGGGCCAGGCCGGAGAGCCGACCTCCGACCAGGAAGGCGCGCGCAACACTTCGGGCAGGCCCGCTGCCGCGCGTGCCGCGTCGCTCGATCCTGCGGACTCGTCGTCTTTCGGAGCCGGCGGCGGCTCAGCCAACGCCGCTATCGCTTCGAGTGCCGCGCAAGCGCGGACTTCATCTTCTTCGGATGTAGTTTCTCCCTCATCTGCGGAAGCGGCTTCTTCATCGCCCGTCGGAGGGAGTGCGCGGCAACCCGTCCGCGTGCGCGTGCCGCTGCGAGGCGACGTGCCCGCGTGGAAGAGTCTGACGCAGCCGCCCGTCCTCGCCGTCATCGTCGGCGCTCTGCTACTCGTAGTCTTCGGGGTGCTTCTGCTTCGGCGCTCGCCCGCGCGACGCGCGAACACAAGCGCGGGCGCGGCGCAGGCCGACGAGTCGGAAGAGGCGCTCGGTCGCACGCTCACGCCCGGCGGCTCTTCGCCGCGCGGCTCGATGGTTCAGCAGCCCACGACCGCCGCCGAGTTCTACGAGAACGGCACCTACTTCCTTTCCATCCGCAGCTACGACGCGGCCATACGCGACCTGCGCCGCGCCGTCGAGTTGCAGCCCGACTTCCCCGGCGCGCACAACCGTCTGGGCCGCGCGCTGATGCTCAAAGGTCAGGACGCGCCGGCAGCCGACGAGTTCCGCAAGGCCGTCGAGCAGAGCGGCGGCAACTACCCCGTGGCCCAATACAACCTCGGTTTCGCGCTCCAGCAGCAGGGCGAAAGGGAGAAGGCGCTCGCAGCCTACCGCGACGCCGCGGCCAGCAAGGGCGGCAACTACCCGGACGCCTTCTACCAGATCGGCACGATCCTCTACGATCAGGGGCACTGGCCCGAAGCGGCGGCCTCGTTTCGCAAGGCCATCGAGCAGAACGGCGGGCGTGACCCCGAAGCCTTCTACCGCCTCGGCGTCGCGCTCGCGCAGCAGAAGGACTACGACGGCGCGGAGTCGGCCTTCAAACAAGGCGTCGAACAGCGCGGCGGCGACTTCGCATACGCGCACTATAACCTCGGCCTGCTCTACCAGCAGACGAACCGCCCCGACGAAGCCATCAAAGAATTCGAGACCTTCTTGCAACAGGCCCCGCGCGACGAGAATCGCTTCCGCGTTGAGAACACGCTGCGCGACCTGCGCCGCCGCGTCGCGCGCGAAGGAACGCGCGAGGGGAACAGCCGGCAGGACGCGAACACGAACGGCAATGAGTGAAGATTTAAGACAGCCGGAGATCAAACCTTTCAAGGTCGGCGACGCGACGTTCGGCGACGGGCGGCTGACGATCATCGCCGGGCCGTGCGTCGTCGAGTCGCGCGAGCACGTCCTGTTGATGGCGCGCGAGTGCCATCGGCGCGTGCGCGACGCCGGGCTTGATTACGTCTTCAAGGCTTCCTACGACAAGGCGAATCGCTCGTCGCACTCTTCTTATCGCGGCCCCGGCGTGGGCGAGGGACTCGACGCGCTGCGCGCCGTCAAGGAAGAGACGGGGCTGCCCGTGCTTACGGACGTGCACGACGTTTCGCAGGTCGAGGAGGCCGCGCGCGCGGCGGACGTTCTGCAAATCCCGGCCTTCCTCTGCCGCCAGACGGATTTAATCGTCGCGGCGTGCGAGACGGGCCGCGCCGTCAACGTCAAGAAGGGGCAGTTCCTCGCGCCCTGGGACGCGCGCAACATCGTCGAGAAGGCGCGCGCAGCCGGTTGCGAACGTCTCCTGCTCACCGAGCGCGGGTTCACGTTCGGCTACAACAACCTCGTCGTTGACATGCGCTCGTTCCCCGTCATGCGCTCGTTCGGCGCACCCGTCGTCTTCGACGTGACGCACAGCCTGCAACTGCCGGGCGGTCTGGGGCATGCAACCGGCGGACAGTCGGAGTTCATCGAACCGCTCGCACGGGCCGGCGTCGCCTGCGGCGTGGACGCCGTCTTCATGGAAGTCCACGACGCGCCGGAGCGCGCCCTCTCCGACGGGCCGAACGCTCTGCCGCTCGTGCGCATGGCCGCGCTGCTCAAGATGCTCCGCGACCTGCACGAGCTTGTCCGCAGCGGCGCGCGCGTCGAGGCGTGAAGGGGGTCGCGCGCGCACTGTCACAGTCTTCATCACAACACGGAGTCCGCCGCCCGGCGTCATTAGCTTATGAGCTTTTCCCGCTTCCGCAACCTGTTACTCGTCACCCTTCTGCTCGCATCTCCGGCGGGCGTCCGCGCGCAGCAGCCCGGCGAGGGAGCGCCCGCGTGGCAGGTCTTGCAGTACGACATCAACGTCAGCGCGGGCGACGCCGCAGGCGCGGAGCGCACGCTCACGGCGCGCGCCGTGCTGACCGTGCGCAACGTCGGCACGGGCGCGGGACGCACGCTGACCGTCCGCCTGAACGAGAACGCGAAGATCGAGTCGGCGAGCGCCGGAAGCCAGCAGGCCCGCTTCACACCGGGCAAGGACGCGCGCGTGAAGCTTCTGACCGCGCAGCTACAACTCCCCGCAAACATCCCGCCCGGCTCGACCATCACGGCGACCTTCCAGTACAGCATCCCCCTGACGACGAACAATGGCCTCGCGTCCATCTCGCCCGAAGGCGCGCAGTTCCTCCCGCTCTCATACTGGTATCCGACGCCGAACACGCCCGTCGCGCCGCGCGGCGCTGACTACGCGCCCGTCAAGCTCACGGTCGGCGGACTCGCGGGCGGGGACGCCTTCGTCTCGACCGGCAAGGCGACGGGCATCGGCGTTTACGAGCAGGCGCTCAACTCTCAGCCCTTCTTCGTTACGGGCCGCTGGGAGACCGTCGAGGGCGGTGCGGAGGCGCGCGGCGTAAGCGCGATGCTCCATCAGAATCCGAGCGCGGAAGAGAGGCGCGAGGCCGAGGCGTTGATCGCGCTGGCCGCCGCCGCACGCGCGTTCTACGCCAACTTGCTCGGCCCCGCGCCCGACAGCCCCATCCGTCTCGTCGGCGTGCGCCGCGGCGCGGGCTTCGACGCGACGGGCACGCTCCTGCTCGACCATGCCGTCTTCCGCCGCCAGAAGATTGATTCGGTCACGGCCACGCAGATCGCCGACGCGGTCGCGCGCCTCTGGGTCGGCGGCGCGACGCCGGTCGAAGGCGAGGGCGCGGGCGTCGTCCGCGAGGGGCTGTCGCGTTACCTCGCGCTGCTCTTCATCGAGAAGCAATTCGGAAAGACCGCGGCGGAGGCCGAACTGACGAGGATGGCGTTGCTCTACGCGCCCGTGGCGGAGCGCGACGCGCCGCTCGCCAAGACCTCGCCCGCCTACGACACGTACTTCAACTCCGCGACGAACAAGGGCGCGCTCGTCTGGCGTTTGCTCGCCAGCGCCATTGGTCGCGAAGCATTCGCGGGCGTGCTGCGCGCTCAGTTCGGCGCGGGTACGCCGCGCGCCGTCACGCTCGCGTCGCTGCGCGAGCGGCTCGCCGAAACGGGCGGCGACCGCGTGAGCCGTCTGATGTCGTCGCTCTTCGATTTGCCTACGGACACAGACCTGCTGGTCGGCCTGCCGCAGCCTCGCGCTGGCGCGTGGGTCTCGAACCTGCGAAACACAGGCTCGTTCGACGTTGAGGTAACGGTCGAGGCCCTGACCGACCGCGGCGAGCGCCTGACGACGACCGCGCGCATCCCCGCGAAGGACTTCGGCGAGGCGCAGTTCAAGACGGCCTCGAAGATCGTGCGCGTCGAGGTTGACCCGGAGAAGCTATACCCGCAGACCAACTACGCGAACGACGTTGCCCCGCAGGGGCCTGGGACAATGGAGGCGGTCGAACAGGCGAGGATTCAACTCGGACAGCAGCCCGCGCAGGCCGAAACACTCGCGCGCGCGATACTCGCCCGCATCCCTTCGAGCGAGGAGGCGCGCGTCGTGCTCGCGCGCGCGCTCGTCGAAGAGAACCGGCTCGACGACGCCGAGCGAGAGTTTCGCGCCGCGCTCGACTCGCCGCTCCCCCTGCCCGCGACGCTCGCCTGGTCGGACATCGGCCTCGGCGAGATCGCGCTCAAACGCAACCGCCCGGCGGACGCCGCGAAGCTCTTCGACGACGCCGTGAAGACGGAAGCAGAGTATGCCTCGACGCTCGCCGCGCGCGCCGACCGCCTGAGGGCCGAGGCCGCGGCGGGCACGCCGCCCGCGCCGGATGGACAGATTAAGGCGGCGGTCGCGGCCCTCGACGCTGCCATCCGCGGCGGTCGCAAGGCGGAGATAGACGCGGTGATCGTCCCCGGCGAGCTTGCGAACTTTTCGAAGGGCATCACTGGCACGCAGCCCGAAGTGTGGCAGACGAACGTCCTGCGCACCGACCAGCTCGGCCCCGACCGCGTCGCGGCGGACGTGACACTCACGGCGCGCACGCTCGGACAAGACCGTTCAGGCCCAGCCGTCTACGTCTTCGCGCGCACGCCCGCGGGCTGGAAGCTCTCCGAGATACCAATCTTCGAGGTGAGATGAAAAAGATAAACGGGAAAAAGGGGGAAGAGGGGAAAAGGGGAAGGGGAGAAGAAATCCTTTTAACCAGTTCCCCTTTTCCCCTCTTCCCCTCGGCTGATGTCGAGCGACGCGCGGCCGGAGTGAAGCTGTTGTTGATGGACTGCGACGGCGTGCTCACGGACGGGCGCATCATGCTCGTCGAAGGCGGCGACGAGCAGAAGAGTTTTCACACGCGCGACGGGCACGGCCTCGTTATGCTTCATCGCGCGGGTCTGCGCTCCGGCATCATCTCCGGGCGCTACTCCCGCCTGGTCGTTATGCGCGCCGCAGACCTCGGCGTCGCCTACGTCCGCCAGGGCGCGCTCGACAAGCTCGAAGTGTTCGAAGAGCTGCTGGCCGAGGCCGAGACTAGCCCCGCGGAAGTCGCCTTCGTCGGCGACGACGTGGTTGACATCCCGCTCATGCGCCGCTCCGGCCTCGCCGTCGCCGTCGCCGACGCGGGCCGCGACACACGCGAGGCCGCGCACTACGTCACTAAACTTCCCGGAGGCTTCGGCGCGGTGCGCGAGGTCTGCGAGCTTATTTTGAAAGCGCAGGGGCGCTGGGACGAGTTGATGAAGAGGTACACGGGTTGAATCTCTGCTCCGATTCATCCCGGCCTGAAATCGCTCGGCGGCGGCGCTCAGGCCGACACTAAGCGCTCCGGGTATAGCTCATTTCTTCGGTCTGCCCTTTCGACTTGCACCCGCTGGCCGCTTCTTCCCGCGCGGCGTCCTTTTCCTGGCGCGCTGCGATTTGCCCTCGACGGCCCGCGCCTCCGCGGAGAAGTAATCGTGGCATAGCCCGATGAAGGACTGGCAGACGGGCGAGAGGTAGCCGCCGCTCAGACGCGCGACGCCCAGCTCCCAGTTGATGCGCGCGCCCTCGATCCACCAGCGCACGAGCCGACCCCGCTCCACGTCGTCGCGCGCCGTCGAGAGCGGCACGATGCCCACGCCCATCCCGGCAGCGACCATGTTCTTGATCGCGGCCTGGCGGCTCAGTTCCATCATCACCGTCGGCTTCAGGCCCGCCTCCGCGAAGAACTCGTCAATCAACCGGCGCGTGTTGCCGCCGCGCTCGCCGAGGATGAGCCGCTCGCCCGCGAGCGCAAACGCGCTGACGACGCGCTGCTCGGCGAGCGGGTGGCGCGGGCTGGCGATGGCGACTAGCTGATCCTGGCTCAGCAGTTCGGTCTCGATGTTGCGCGCCTGCACGGGCAGCGACACGAAGGCCAAGTCCAGCTCGCCCGCAAGAATCCTCTTGACCAGCTCCTCGCTCGTCCCCGACCTGACGGAGACCTCCGCGTGCGCGTGTCCCTTGCGCAGCATCTTCAGGATTGCGGGCAGCGCCTCGGCGCTCACCATCCCCGACGCGCTCCCCACGCGCAGGCGTCCGTGCTCGGCCCCGGCCAGCTCCGCCAGCTCCGCCAGCGCGGCGTCGTGCTCGCGCAGGATGAGGTGCGCGCGCTCAAGCAGGTGCTCGCCCGCCTCCGTGAGGACTACGCGGCGCGGCATTCTGAGGAAGAGGGGGAGGCCGACCTCCTTTTCGAGCTGCTTGATCTGCATGCTCAGCGCGGCCTGCGTGTAGTGTATGCGCTGGGCGGCGGCGGTGAACGTGCGCGCCTCGGCGATTGCCAAGAATGCCTTCAGTTGTCGAATCTCCATCGTGGCTCCGGTATCAGGGGCGGTTATCGTAGAAATAAAATCTTTTAGTTTTTATTATACGCAAACTCCCTCTACAATTCACGAAATTTCCGACGCGGGCCGAAACCATAGACCCGCCGCCGCGTTCGCCCGGTTCCCCGATGAAGGCCAAGCGCCAGCCAGTCAAACTACATTCTAAGCGAGCAGCCCCCCTCGGCGCGCAGGCGCTCGTGCTCGGCGTGGACGGCGGCGGGACGAAGACGCGCGCGGTCGTCGTCGGCGCGCGCGGGCGCGTGCTGGGCGAGGGCGAGGCCGGGCCGTCGAACCCACTGAGAGTCGGCGTCAGCGAGGCCGCGAATGCCATACGCGAGGCGGCGGAGCGCGCCTGCGCCGAGGCCGGCGTGCGCCGGCTCGAAATCGTCGCCGCCGAAGTGGGCTTGGCCGGGGTCAAGCGCGCGGACATACGCGAACGGATGCGCGCGGCGCTCGCGGAACTCGGCATCAAGTCAATCGAGGTCGTCACGGACGCCGACATCGCGCTCTACGGCGCGACCGAAGGCAAGCCCGGCCTCGTCATCATCGCGGGCACAGGCTCGATCTGCTGCGGGATAAACGGGCGCGGGCGGCGCGCGTGCGCGGGCGGGTGGGGGCCTGTGGCGGGCGACGAGGGGAGCGGCTCCTGGATCGCGCGGCGCGCGTTGCAATCGGTGGCGCGTGCGTCGGACGGGCGCGGGCGCAAGACCGCGCTCGTCGAGGCGGCGTGTGAGTTTTTCAACGTCACGAAGGCAGAGGACCTCTCGACGGCGGTCTATGCGCCGAACATGACGAATAACCGCATCGCCGGATTCGGTCGCCAGGTCATCGAGGCCGCCAAGCGGCGCGACGCGGTCGCGCGCGAGATCGTCGCCGAGGCGGGCCGAGAACTCGCCTGCGCCGCGGTCGCCGTCATCCGCAAGCTGCGGATGGAGCGCGAGCGCTTTCAGGTGGCTTACGTCGGCGGGGTCTTCGCCGCGGGCGACCTGATGCTCGACCCTCTGCGCGAGGAGGTCGCGCGCGCCGCCCCGCGCTCCTTCATCGCGCCGCCCGTGCTCGCCCCCGCCGAGGCCGCCGCGCGCATGGCGAGCGAGCAGCTACAACTCGCGCTCGCCGGCTGACGCCGAAAGATTTAAAATCTCAAATTTGAAATTTCAGGTTAACCGTTCGCGGACTGTTCGATTGAAATGGCCGACGAGAACCCTTCGGATGTCCCCGTCACGGAGCAGGAGAACCCACGGACGCGCGAGATCAGTCGCCTGCCGACGGCGGAGGTCGTGCGCCTGATGAACGAGGAGGACGCGTGCGTGGCCGGGGCCGTCGAGCGCGTGCTGCCGGAGGTCGCGCGCGCGGTTGACGCAATCGTCGAGCGCCTGCGCGGCGGGGGCAGACTCTTCTACGTCGGCACGGGCACGTCTGGCCGTCTCGGAGTGCTCGACGCATCGGAGTGCCCGCCGACGTTCGGCGTACCGCCCGAACTCGTGCAGGGGATCATCGCGGGCGGTTATGAGGCTCTGTACCGCGCGACGGAAGCCTCGGAGGACGACCACGACGCGGGCGCGCGCGACGCCGCGGCAAGAGGCGTCGGCGCGCGCGACGCGCTCGTCGGCATAGCCGCCTCGGGCCGGACGCCTTACACCATCGGCGCGGTCGAGTTCGCGCGCGCGCTCGGAGCGTTCACGGCTGCCGTGACGTGCGCGCCCGACTCGCCGATCACGCGCGCGGCTGAGGTGTCAGTCGTGCCGGTCGTGGGGCCGGAGGTCGTGGCTGGCTCGACGCGTTTGAAGGCGGGCACGGCGCAGAAGATGGTCTTGAACATGATCTCGACGGCGACGATGATCCGCCTCGGCTACGTCACCGGCAACCGGATGACGAACATGCAGCCGCGCAACCTGAAGCTGCGCGAGCGCTCGCTCCGCATCCTCGGCGCGGAAACCGGACTGGACGAGGGGGCGGCGCGCGAGGCGCTTGAGCGCGCGGGCGGAGACCTTCGTGTCGCGCTCGTCATGTCTAAAACGGGTCGCTCGCGAGAGGAGGCTGAGCGAGCGCTCGGCTCCGCGGGGTGGGTCGTCGCGGGGGCTGTGGAGGAGCTTTCGCGGGACGCCGATTGAGACCGGCGCGGCGGTCTCGAAGGCCGCGCACAAAATCGTCACGACCATGCTGCACCCTTCACTCAGAGGAGCGCGCGCCTGCGTCTTCGACGCGGGCGGGACGCTCATCCACCCGGACTGGCCGCGCCTGGCGGGCCTCGTGGCTGATCTGGCGGGGCGCACCTTCGGCGCAGACGAGATGCGGCGCGCGATGAGTGAAGTCTTGAAGGCCGCCGGCTCCGAGGTGCAGAAGTCTGGAGCGCCGCTGACCGACGAGCGGACGCGGCACTGGGTCTTCAGGCGCGTGTACCTCGCGCTCGGCATGGGCGAGGAGGCGTGCGCGCGCGCAGTCGGACGACTCGACGCGGCGCACGACGAGCGTCACCTCTGGTGCGGACTCGACGCGGAAGCCCCTCGCGTCGTCGAAGGGTTGAAGTGCGAGGGGCTGCTCACGGCGGTCATCTCGAACACGGAGGACGGGAGGCTCGGCGACGCGCTTCAGGCCGCTGGCATCGCTTCGAGCTTTGGTCTGCTGCTCGACTCGCAACTCGTCGGCTGCCGCAAGCCCGACGCAGCCATCTTCCGCCTCGCGCTCGAACGCCTCGGCGTCGAGGCCGGCGAAACGGCCTTCGTCGGCGACTCTTACGAGAGCGACGCGCTGGCGGCCCGCGCGGTCGGCATGCGCGCCGTTCTGCTCGACCCGCTCGGCCTGCACCCCGAAAGCGTCTGCCCGCGCATACGCTCGCTCGGCGAACTGCTAGGCGACGCGCGGGACTCGACCGCGGCGTCCTGAAGACGCATCCTGATCACAAGCGCGGCGCGCTGCGTCGTCCGCGGGGCGGGGAAGTGATTTGAGTGGTCGGGCCGGGGCTTGGTATGCTATGCGCCCTGCGCTTCTCGTAGGACGCTCGCTCGCAAGTTTTAGTCTCTCCGCGAAAGGTCTTCCAGATGGGATTCTCCGCTGTTGATTACGTGGTGCTCCTGCTCTACCTGGTGGGCATCACGGTCTTCGGCATGATGTTCCGCCGCACGCAGCGCACCGTGAAGGACTACTTCATCGGCGCGAAGAACACGCACTGGCTCGTCATCAGCCTCTCCATCGTCGCCACCGAGACGAGCACGCTCACGCTCATCGGAGTCCCCGCAATCGCCTACAGCACTTTCGCGCGACCAGAGCAGGGCGGAAACTTCACATACCTGCAAGTCGTCTTCGGCTACATCGTCGCGCGCATAATCATCAGCCTGCTCTTCATCCCGGCCTACTTCCAGGGCGACCTGCTGACCGCCTACGAGCTTCTGAAGAAGCGCTTCGGCGCGAAGACGAAGAACTTCGCGGCCTCGCTCTTCCTCGTCATGCGCGCACTCGCCGAGGGCGTGCGCGTGTTCGCGGCGTCGCTGGTGTTGAGCGCGGTGCTCGGCACGAGCCTGCCGGACTGGCCGAGCCTCTGGCTCTGGTCAATCGTCATCGTCGGCGTGCTCACGCTCATCTACACCTTCGAGGGCGGCATCGCCGCCGTCATCTGGACAGACCTCATACAACTCGTCATCTACGTCGGCGGCTCTCTGCTCGCCGCCTACGAGCTTCTGCACCTCGTCCCCGGCGGCTGGCCGGCGGTCGCGGCGAACGCCGCCGCGACGAACAAGTTTCAGGTCTTCTCCTTCTCCTGGGACTTCACCGTGCCTTTCACTTTCTGGGCGGGCTTCCTCGGCGGGACGTTCCTGACGATGGCCTCGCACGGGACAGACCAACTGCTCGTCCAGCGCCTGCTGACGTGCCGCAACAAGCGCGACAGCCAGAAGGCGCTCGTCTTCAGCGGCATCGTCGTGTTCGCGCAGTTCGCGCTCTTCCTCTTTATAGGCGTGCTGCTCTCGGCCTACTACCGCGCCTTCCCGCTGACGAACAAACTGACGAGCAACGACGAGATTTTCCCGACCTTCATCGTGCAGCGGCTGCCGCACGGCATCGCGGGCCTCGTCATCGCGGCCATCTTCGCCGCGGCGATGTCGAACCTGAGCGGCTCGCTCAACTCGCTCTCTTCGAGCACCGTGCTCGACCTCTACAGGCCGTTGATTAATCCGGACGACACGGACGAGCACTACCTGAAACTTTCGCGCTGGTTCACGGCGGCGTGGGGCGTGGTGCTCATCTTCATCGCGGTCGTGGCGCGCGGCTGGGGGTCGGTCTTCACGGCGGGGCTGACCATCGCGTCGCTCGTTTACGGCCCGATGCTCGGCGCGTTCCTGCTCGGCGTGCTGACGCGCCGCGCCAATCAACTCGGCGTGATGACGGGGATGGCCGTATCGCTCGCCTTCATGCTGGGCGTGAAGTTCTACACGGGCATCGCCTGGACTTGGTACGTTTTGATGGGCACGGTCGTCTGCGTCACGGTCGGCTACGTGGTCAGCGCGCTAACAGGGGGCCGCGCAGCCGCGACGGTCGAGGCTGGAAGGTGACAGTTAAAGCATGACAGTAGCCCGACCTGTGAAAGAAGCTTTGCAGGTCATCGCTACCTTATTGCAGAACGATGCTACGTTATTGCAACGTGTGGTTTTGACATAACGACGCATGGTTACGTCGTCGCAACGCTTGATTATGACGTAGCAACACACGATTACGACGTAGCAGCACGTACTTACGGCGTAGCAGCATGTGATTAGAACGTAACATCGTGTGCTACGTTATTGCAGGGCATACTACGATGTAACATCGTGTGATTACATCGTAGCAGGACAACACTACGTCGTAGCGTTGCGTGATTATGTTATCGCAACGGATGATTACGTTATTACAACGCATCGCTACGTTATTGTTTAGATTCGATTTAGAGCATGGAGCAAGTCCGCAGTCCAGGGGCAAGTATGATGGAACGAACGAAGGTCACACTGTTTAGCCGTCCGGCGCTCGCGCTTCTGGCGGTCTTCGCGCTAACGCTCACTTCTGTTAACGCGGGCCTGGCGCAGAATAGGGCAGAGTTCTGCTGCGAACCGCGCGGCGTCGTGCTTGACGCGTCGGTCACTCAGCCGTACACGCGCCAGCCGTCGAAGGACGCGCTCAGGTGGGCCGACGCCGAACTGAAGCGCATGACGCTCGACGAGAAGACGGGGCAACTCATCTCCATCGGCATCAACGCGAGGTTCTTGAACGAAGAGAGCGACGAGTTCAAGGAACTGCGCCGGCAGGTCGAGCAGAACCACATCGGCGGCATCATCCTCTTCCGCGGCCCCGTCTATGAATCAGTCCACCTCGTCAACCGCATGCAGCAGTTCGCGCGCGAGCCTCTGCTCATCTCCGCAGACCTCGAAGCCGGCAGCGGCATGCGCTTCGAGGACGCGACCGACTTCCCCTGGAACATGGCCGTCGGCGCTACGGGGAACCCCGACTACGCGCGCCGCGAGGGCGAGCTGACGGCGCGCGAGGCCCGCGCCCTCGGCGTCCAGCAGATACTCGCGCCCGACGCCGACGTGAACAACAACGCCGCCAACCCCGTCATCAACGTCCGCAGTTTCGGCGAAGACCCGGCGGAGGTCGCGCGCTTCGTCGCCGCGTTCATCGAGGGCGCGCAAAGTGCCGGCGTCATCGCCACGGCCAAACACTTCCCAGGCCACGGCGACACGGCGACCGACTCGCACCGCGGACTCCCCGTCATCAACGTCGCGCGCACACGCCTCGACTCGGTCGAACTCGTCCCGTTCCGCGCGGCGATCAAAGCGGGCGTCGGCGCGGTCATGTCGGCGCACATCGGCCTGCCGCAGATAGACCCGACGCAGGTCAGCCCGCTCAAGCCCGACTCGATCATGCGGCCCGCCTACGCCGACCAGCAGGTGTTCACTGAAAATGCCGTACTGCCCGGCACGCTCTCGCCCGTCATCACGGGCGGCCTGCTCCGCCGCGACCTCGGCTTCGACGGCATCGTCGTCACCGACGCCCTCGACATGAGCGGGCTGACCATCTACTTCAAGCAGGACGAGGCCGGCGTGCGCGCCGTGCTCGCGGGCGCGGACATGCTGCTCAAGCCCGGCGACCCGGACGCAGTCGAGCGCGGCTTGCTCGAAGCGGTGAAGAGCGGGCGGCTGACCGAAGCGCGCATCGAGGAGTCGGCGCGCAAGGTTCTCGCCGCCAAGTACGACCTCGGACTCGTCAAAGAGCGCGTCACGCCTCTGGAGTTGATTGATCGCGTCGTCTCAAGCCCCGAAGCGTTGAAGCTCGCCGACGAGGTGGCCGAGCACGCAGTCACGCTCGTCCGCGACGACGCGAAGCTCTTGCGGCGCGAGGACGGGACGGGCCTGCGTCCCGGCGCGCGCATATTCAACCTCGCCGTCACCAACGGCGAAGACCGTTTCTCCGTCGCCAACCCCTTCGTCTCGCAGTTGGCACGCCTGGGCCGGCGCGCTGACGCGTTCGTACTCGACTACCGCTCGTCGGACGAGGAGGTGAAGAACGCGACCGAGCGCGCGCAGAAGGCCGACGTGGTCATCGTCTCGATGTACGGGCGCGTGCGTTCGGGCGCGGCCAACAGCGTCGGCATCCCCGCGCAGGGCGCGCGCGTCCTGAACGCGCTGCTCCAGAGCAAGAAGCCCATCGTCGGCGTCAGCTTCGGCAACCCGTACCTTCTGGAAAACTTCCCCGCGCTGCAAACCTACGTGGTCGCCTACGGCGACATGCCGAGCCTGCAACGCGCCGCCGCCCGCGCCCTGCTCGGACAAATAGACATCACGGGCCGACTGCCCATCTCGCTCCCCGGTCTCTACCCGCGCGGCATGGGCATACAGTTGAAGGCCACGCAACTCCCGCTTGTGCATTGACGAGCAGATGAGCCAAACACGAATGAGGAGAGGGAATTCCTTTGCGCCCTTTGCGGCCTCTCTGTGCCCTTTGCGATTAAGGAAACCGTACTTTAACGGCAAAGGGCGCAAAGAGACCGCGAAGGGCGCGAAGACTTTTCGCACGTCGGCGGCAGTCCTCCTGTCACTCGCGCTCGTCGCCAACGCTTTAGCAGCAACGCTGCCCGCCGTGCAGCCCGCGAAGGTTGCGATGTCGGCGGAGCGGCTCGCGTTCATTGACGCCGCGGTCAACGAGGGCATCGAGAAGAAGGAGACGCCGGGCGCAGTTGTGCTCGTCGCGCGGCGCGGCGGAGTGGTGTGGCGCAAGGCTTATGGCGCGCGCGCGATAGTTCCGCAGCGCGAGGCGATGACGGCGGACACGATCTTCGACCTCGCGAGCCTGACGAAGATCGTCGCGACGGCGACGAGCGTGATGATTCTCGTCGAGCGCGGCAAGTTGCGTCTGAACGACCCCGTGTCGCTCTACATCCCGGAGTTGAAGGGCGAGGGGCGGGAGAAGATCACAATCGAGCACCTGCTCACGCACCGCTCCGGCTTCGCCCCGGACTTCGACCTGAGCGAGCAGTGGTCGGGCTACGAAGAGATGCTGAAGCGCCTCTACCGCGAGCCTCTGCGCAACGCGCCGGGCGCGCGCTTCGTCTATAGCGACATCAACTTCATCACGCTCGGCGAGGTCGTCCGCCGCGCGTCGGGCCGCCCGCTCGACGAGTTCGCCTCGGAGAATATCTACAGGCCGCTCGGCATGCGCGACACGGGCTTTCGCCGCATCGGCGAAAGAAATTCTTTACAGCCCCGACGCGATAACGCGACCACTCTCGCGCGCATCGCGCCGACGGAGAACGTGCGTGGGATGAGGAGCTATCTCGGCGGGACGGGCGAGCAGGGGACTGAGGGCGAGCGCGTGCTACGCGGCGAGGTGCACGACCCGACCGCGAACCGCATGGGCGGAGTGGCGGGCCACGCCGGCCTCTTCTCGACCGCCGACGACCTCGCGATTTTTTGCCAGATGATTATGAACGGCGGCGAGTACGGCGGCGTCCGCATACTCTCGCCGCTCACCGTCGCGGAGATGACACGCCCGCGTCAGGTGACGGAAGACGGCGGCGCGCGCGGTCTCGGCTGGGACATCAACACGAGCTTTTCGTCGAACCGCGGCGACCTCTTCCCCGTCGGCTCGTTCGGCCACACGGGGTTCACGGGCACGTCCATCTGGATTGACCCGGCGAGCGAGACCTTCGTCGTCTTCCTCTCGAACCGCGTGCACCCGGACGGCAAGGGCGACGTGTCACCTTTGCGCGCGCGCGTCGTCAACATCGCCGCCGCCGCCGTCACGGATGACGCGACGGTCGCCCGCGCGCGGCTAGAACAGAGTCAGTACGTGCAGGAGATGGCGGCTGGTCTCGCTCGTTTTACAACTTCTGTCGCCGCAGCGCGGGCGGGCGAGGCGGGCGGGCTTCTCACGCCCGCGGACGCGGAAGTTCTAAACGGCATTGACGTGTTAGAGCGCGACGGCTTCAAAGAGTTGCAGGGCATGCGCGTCGGTTTAATTACGAACCAGACGGGGCGCGACCGCGGCGGGCGACAGACGATTGACGCGCTCAGGGAAGCGCCGGGCGTGAAGCTCACCGCGCTCTTCTCGCCGGAGCACGGCATCCGCGGCCTCGCCGACGAGAAGGTCTCGGACACGTTTGACGAGAAGACTGGCCTGCCGATCTACTCGCTCTACGGCGAGACGCGGCGACCGAAGCCGGGGCAGTTGAAGAACCTCGACGCGCTCGTCTATGACATTCAGGATGTCGGTGCGCGCTTCTACACGTACATCTCGACGCTGGGCTACGCGCTGGAGGAGGCGTCGAAAGCAAAGGTACCTTTCTTCGTCCTCGACCGACCGAACCCGATTAACGGCGCGGACGTTGAGGGGCCGGTTGCGGACGCCGACAAACTTTCGTTCACCGCCTACCACACGATCCCCGTCCGCCACGGCATGACGGTGGGCGAGTTGGCGCAGCTCTATAACGCGCAGCGAAAGACGGGGTGCGACCTGCGCGTCGTCAAGATGGAGAACTGGCGGCGCGCGATGTGGTTCGACGCGACGGGGCAGACGTGGGTTAACCCCTCGCCGAACATGCGCAGCCTGACGGAAGCAATGCTGTATCCCGGCGTCGGCCTGCTTGAGACGACGAACCTTTCGGTGGGGCGCGGGACGGACACGCCTTTCGAGCTTGTCGGCGCGCCGTGGCTCGACGGGCGGAAGCTTGCCGCGTATCTTAACGGGCGGGCTTTGCCGGGCGTGCGCTTCGTGCCCGTGCGCTTCACGCCGCGCGCCTCCGTCTTCAAGGGCGAGGAGTGCGGCGGCGTCAACATCGCCGTCATAGAGCGCACGCGCTTCCGGCCCGTCCGCGCCGGGCTTGAGATAGCGGTCGCGCTCCGCCGCCTCTACCCGCAGGACTGGAAGGTTGACGACTACGCGCGCCTGCTCGTCAACGCCGACACACTTGAGCGCGTGAGGCGTGCGGACGACGCGGAAGACATAGCGCGCGCGTGGCAGCCGCGGCTCGAAGAGTTCCGTCGCGCGCGCGCCCAAGCGTTGCTTTACCGCTGACGAATCGAGGCAGGTGCAAGGAACGGAGTAAACCACCCTACCCGTCAAAGAGGAGAAACTGGATGCTACCCGTCAGAAGGATTCTGCTGGCCCTCGCCCTTTTGCTGTCGTCGCAGGCGAGCGTCCTCGCGTGGCATGACACGGGGCACATGCTCGTCTCGCAGATCGCTTACCTGCGGCTGACGCCCGCGGCGAAGGCCAAGGTTGACAGCCTGCTGGTCACACAGCCCGGCAAGCGCCCGCTCATATACCTTTGCGCAGGCTACTACACGCCGGAGACGTGCGAGAAGACCTACGACCCCGTGACCATCGGCGTCTGGATGGACGACTTCCGCGGCGACTCTTTGAACGACCCTTACGCCGTCTGGCACTACGTTGACATCCCCTTCTTCGACGGCGTGCCCGAACGCGCCGACGCCGGGCCTGAGCCGGAGAACGCGCTGGCCCGAATCAACTGGGCCATCGGCTCTCTGCGGCGCGGCACGACGGGCAAGGACAAGACCGACGCCGAACTCGTCGGCTTCCTCTTCCACCTCGTCGGCGACGTGCACCAGCCCCTCCACTCCGTCACGCGCGTCACCACCGCGCACCCGGACGGCGACGCGGGCGGCAATCTTTTCAAAATCCAGATGCCGCCCGACGCGCACATCACTAACCTGCACGCCTTCTGGGACGCGGCGGGCGGCGCGTTCGGCTGGGTGAGTCCGAAGCGCCCGCTCGACAAGGCCGGGCAGGAGCGCATCCACGCGCTGGCCGAGGAGTTGATGAAGGAGTACCCCGCGGACGCCGTGCCGGAATGGAAAGACTTAGACCCGCACACGTGGGTCATGGAGAGCAACGCACTGGCGCGCGACGTGGCCTACAAGAACATCGCGGAGGGCGCGACGCCGTCCGCAGCCTACACCGACGCGGCGCAGAAGCTCTCGCGCAAGCGCCTGGCGCTCGCGGGCTACCGCCTCGCCGGAGTCCTCAACGAGCTTTTCGTCGGCACGCCCGCGAAACATTAAAAAGCAGTGACGAGTGACAAGTGACGAGTGACGAGCAAAAAAGCTTGCCTTCAAATCACCACTCGTCACTCGTCCTCGTCGCTTATTAATGGAGTCGCCGCTTTCTGTATAACTCCCCTCCGCTTTTCGGGTGATATACTTCATGCCATCTCCACGGACACTCTTTGTTTTGGATGGAAGAGAGGCCATGAAACTCTTGCCCCCCTTTTGCCGCAAGGCTTTTCTCTTGACGCTCGTCACGTGCGCGTGCCTGGCGGCTTCCTGCTCGCGCGGGCAGGTGAAGCAGGAAGCCCCCGCCGACCAGGTGAACGTGCAGGAGCTTGTCGCGCAGGCCGACAAATACTACGCGTCGCGCGACTCAATCGAGAACGCGCGCGAAGCCGTCGCCGTGATGCGGCGCGCGCGCATGAGCGACTACAGCAACTACGAGGTCGCCTGGAAGCTCTCGTCTTACGACTACTACCTGGGCGAGCACGAGTCGGACGAGAAGGCGAAGCTGGACGCCTTCCGCGAGGGCATCGCCGCGGGCGAGGCCGCCGTGAGGCTCGCTCCCGACAAGCCCGACGGTCACTTTTGGCTGGGCGCGAACCGCGGCGGGCGCGCGCAGGTGCAGGGGCCGCTCTACGCGCTCTCGGACGTGCCGGACATACGTCGCGAGATGGAGACGGTCATCAAGCTGGACGAGGGCTACCAGGACGGGAGCGCCTACCTCGCGCTGGGGGAGATAGACCTCGACCTGCCGGAGCTGATGGGCGGCGACCACAAGCGCGCGGTCGAGGAGTTGGAGAAGGGGTTGCGCTTCGGCGAAGACAACGCGATGCTGCGGCTGCGTCTCGCCGAGGCCTACTACGAGGTGAAGCGCAAGGAGGACGCGCGCGCGCAGGCGCAGGCCATCCTCAAGATGAAGCCCGACCCCGAATACATGCCTGAGTACAGGGAGGCCGCCGACGGCGCGCGGCAGCTACTGAAAAAGTTGGACTGAGATTTTTCGGAAGACTTATGGACAGCCCTCTTTGTTCATGCGAGAAGTTCGAGCGGCTTGAGGGCGCGAGCGTCAACGCCTACGCCGCCACCTTCCTCGAAGACGCGGGGCGCGCAGACCCCGCCGGACGCAGTCTCTACCGCTGCCGCGTCTGCGGGCGCGAGTGGGAGAAGCGCGGGCCGGAAGTCAAAACGGGAAGCACGCGTCCCTCGCTGGTTAAAATCAGCAGGCAGTAGGCCGCAAAGCAGAAGACAGTCAGGACGAAACGTTTCGACTGCCTTCTGCTTTGCGGCCCACATGCTATTACATCCGCAAACCTGACTGAAGGTAGTGGAAAGGGATGTGTTCGGCGTCGCGCCCCGCGGCGCGGAGCACTTCGAGCATGCGGCGCGCTCCCTCGTAGTTAAGCGAATGGATGACGATGAGCGCGTCGCGTTGGGAGGTCGGGTTGTCGGCGAGCCAGCGCGCGACGGCGTAGCCGGTGCGCTCGTCGTCGGGGCTGTCGTTGAAGTAGTGCTCCTCGGCCAAGTCGTGGTCGAGGAGTACGGCCACGTAGTCCCTCTCGGCGAGCCAGCGAATGGCCGTCGGCACGTCGCAGGTCACGTCGAGCCTGCGGCCACCGAGCCGCTCGCGGAACCAGGCGCAGCGCGTCTCGTCGTCCTCGACGACGAGCACGCGCTCTTTCCTGTCCTCGCCTCTCTTCATAACCCCGCCCGATTCTCTGCGATTTGTTTCCGCGGATGTCAAATTTATAACACGCCGCGCCGCGCCCTCTACAAATTCCCGCAGACCGGAGCTATGATGAGGGCAACGGTGATCGTCGCGACCTGGAACGTGAACTCTGTGCTGGCGCGTCTGGACATTATCCTGCGCTGGCTCGCGGAGGCGCACCCCGACGTGCTCTGCCTTCAGGAGTTGAAGTGCACGGAGGAGCGCTTCCCTGCGGCGGAGTTCGCCGAAGCGGGCTACACTTCGGCGGTCAACGGGCAGTCGACCTACAACGGAGTCGCCATACTTTCGCGCCACCGCGTCGAGGATGTGCGGCGCGGGATGCCGACTGATGAGGAGGGCGCGCAGGCGCGTCTCGTCGCGGCGAGGGTGAAGGGCGTAGCGGTCGTCAACATCTACGTGCCGAACGGGCAGGCGGTCGGCACGGACAAGTACCGCTTCAAGCTCGAATGGCTGAAGCGCCTGCGCGCGTTCCTCGACGGAGAGTTCTGGGCGGACGACGAGGTTCTGCTCTGCGGCGACTTCAACGTCGCGCCCGAAGACCGAGACGTGCACGACCCGGAACTCTGGCGCGGCCACGTTCTCTTCAGCAAACGGGAGCGCGAGGCGATTGAGGAAGTCAGAGGGTGGGGCTTCGAGGACGCCTTCCGTCTGCACCACGCGGAGGGCGGGAACTTCTCCTGGTGGGACTACCGGCAGGGCGCTTTCCGGCGCAACGCGGGCCTGCGCATTGACCACGTCTGGGTCTCCGAGCCGCTCGCGCGTCGCTGCAAGCGCGCGTGGATTGACAAGGGGCCGCGCGGCTGGGAGCGGCCTTCGGATCACACGCCGGTCGTCGCGGAGTTCGCGAAGGCGTGAGCCGAAGTAGTAGCAGTCGAACACGGAGGGAGGGTTTCAAGGTGTACGGCGAGGGCAAGAGGATTTGGGGGAAACTCGGCGCACTTTTTCTGCCGTCGTTGATCGTCGTTCTTTTCGATCTCCTCAGCCTGCGTGTGGACGCGCCGACGGCGGGCGGGCTGTCGTTTCTGGCGGCGATCCTGACGGCCTATTTTTTCTTCCCAAAGCTGCGCGTGCGCCCGCGCCGGCTCGTGCTGGCGCTCGCGCTCGCCGTCGGCGTCGCGGCGCTGATGGCGTTTCTGTTTTGACGTTCGAGAGGGAGGCCGGATGAGGGAGAAGGATAAAGAGACGCTGGCGCTGGTGGCTGTTGGCGCGGGGGCGCTGCTCGCGGCGCGCGCGTTGTACAGGCGCTGGCGCGAGTACGACCTGCGGGGCAAGACCGTACTCGTCACGGGCGGCTCGCGCGGCCTGGGGCTAGTGCTCGCGCGCGAGTTCGCCGACGAGGGCGCGAACGTCGCCATTTGCGCGCGCGATCCGGCGGAGCTTGAGCGCGCACGCAGAGACCTCACGGCGCGCGGCGCGCGAGTCTTCGCCTTCCCGTGCGACGTGACCGAGCGCGCGCAGGTCAAAGAACTCGTCGAGGTGGTCACGAAGCATTTCGGCGGCGTGGACGTGCTGGTCAACAACGCGGGCGTGATTCAGGTCGGCCCCGCCGAGGTGATGACGCTCGAAGACTTCGAGCAGGCGTTGGCCGTGCACTTCTGGGGGCCGCTCTACGCGACCCTGTGCGTGCTGCCGCAGATGCGCGAGCGCCGCGACGGGCGCATCATCAACGTCTCTTCCATCGGCGGAAAGATCGGCGTCCCGCACCTCGTCCCTTACAGCGCCAGCAAGTTCGCGCTCGCGGGCCTCTCCGAAGGGCTTCGGGCGGAGGTTGCGAAGGACAACATCCTTGTGACGACCGTCTTCCCCGGACTGATGCGAACGGGCAGCCCGCGAAACGCCACCTTCAAGGGCCGGCACCGAGCCGAGTACACCTGGTTCGCCATTAGCGACGCGCTGCCGGTGACTTCGATTCAGGCCGAGCGCGCCGCGCGCCAGATCGTCGCGGCCTGCAAGCGCGGGCAGGCGGAACTCGTCATCACGACGCAGGCCGTCATGGCCGTCAAGTTCCGCGCGCTCTTCCCTGAAGCGACCGCAGACATTCTCGCGCTCGCCAACCGCCTGCTCCCAGGCCCCGGCGGCATCGGTCGCAAGAAGGCGAAGGGTAAAGAGAGCGAGTCCGCGCTCGCGCCCTCGATCCTTACGATGTTGAGCGACTGGGCGGCGCAACGCAACAACGAGTTTCCCGAAGAGGCTCATTGAAATTACGGTAACGAATGCTTCGGGCGGGACGAGACCTGCATGATCAACAAGCGCACGAAAGAGAAGATGGCGAAGTTCCTGCAAGAGAGGAACGAGCACCCGGAGCGCGCCGCCGAGATTGACGCCCGGATCAAAGGAGTCTTCGGCGAGACGCTGGCCGTCTTCGTCATGGACATGTCCGGCTTCTCGCGCCAGACCCTACGCCACGGCATCACGCACTTCCTCGCGCAGATTCACCGCATGCACGCAATCGCCACGCCCGTCGTCGAGTCGCACGGCGGCGAGGTCATCAAGTACGAGGCCGACAACGTCTTCGCCGTCCTCCCCGAAGTGGAGCAGGCCGTGGACGCCGCAATCGAACTCGACCGGGGTCTTGAGCTGGCGAACACGATGTTGCCCGACGAGTACGACATGCACGGCGAGTTCGGCATCGGCTACGGCGAAATCCTCGTCGTCGAGAACGAGGACATCTACGGCTCGGAAGTGAACCTCGCCTCGAAGCTCGGCGAAGACCTCGCGCAGCGCGGCGAAATCCTGCTCACGGAGTCGGCCTTCGCGCGCGTTGACCAAAGCAGGCACGAGTACGAGCGCCTGTTGATGTCCGTCTCCGGCCTCGAACTCATCGTCCACAAGGTGAAGAAGGGGTCTCTCTGAAGACGCGCCCGACCCTCATCACCCCGAACGTCCTGCGGAGGATGCCGCTGCCAATGCCGCGCGAGGGCGGCGACAAGGAGGAGCGCGGGCGCGTGCTGGTAGTCGGCGGCGGGCGCGAGACGCCGGGCGCTTGTCTGCTCGCCGGGACGGCGGCGCTGCGCGCGGGGGCGGGCAAATTGCAGGTCGCGACGGTCGCGTGCGTCGCGCCTCTCGTCGCCGCGCTCATCCCGGAAGCGCGCGTCTTCGCGCTCAAGGAGACGAAGGCGGGCAGGCTCGCCAAGTCCGCGTGCGCGGAGCTTGAAGAGCACCTGGACAAAACGCAGTGCGTGTGTGTCGGGCCGGGGATGATCGAGGACGAGTCGGTGGTCGCGTTCGTCGAGGGCACTCTGCGCCTGTGTCGCGACGTGGCCGTAGTGCTCGACGCGGGCGCAATCGCGTGCCTCGGCGGGGGCGGAAAGCTTCTGCACGCGCTCGGAGGCCGCGCCGTCGTCACGCCGAACGTGGAGGAGTTGGCCGACATCTACGGCGAGGCGAAGGAGAAGATTTCCGCAGGCCCGCCCGAAGCGGCGCGGCGGGCGGCCTCGGACTTCCGCGCCGTGGTCGTGCTCAAGGGGCGCGAGACTTACGTCGCTTCCCCGTCGGGTGAGGTTTACGTCAACCGGGCGGGCACTGTCGGCCTCGCCACTTCCGGGTCGGGCGACGTGCTCGCGGGCCTGATCGCCGGACTCGTGGCGCGTGGCGCTGACCCGTTGCGCGCCGCCGCGTGGGGCGTCCACCTGCACGCGCTCGCGGGCGAGCACCTGGGTGAGCGAATGGGAACCATCGGATTCCTCGCGCGCGAACTCCTCGCGGAGATTCCGCCGCTCATGTCTGAGTTAAGCCGAGGTAAAAGGCGAGTGGGCGAACCACGCTGGAGCGCCGTTTGATTTAAAGTGGGCGCATGGCCGAACCGAATTTAGATCAGTTCATCACGGCGCTCGAAGAGGGCATCGCCGGGGGCCGCTTCGTCAAGCTCACGCTCGCCAAGCCTCGCGGCAAGGACGCTGACTTGAAGAACCTGTACGTCCGCCCCGTCGCGCTCAAGAAGGGCGCGCGCCTCTCGTTCCTCTACAGGCATAAGACGAGAGACGTGGTAAAGAACCACACGGTCGAAGAGGGCGTCCGCCTGATACGAGAACTCCTCGGCGCGGAATTCCTGAGCGGCCACCTGTTCATGACCGTTCAAGACCTGCGACTCGAATTCAAACGCAGGGGCGAATCGCACCTCGTCAAGCGCGCGCCGACGTTCACCGAGCCGCAGCCCGCGGAGCACGACCGGCGGAAGCGCCGTTCGATTCAAACCGCCGGCAACGTCTATCTACAGGCCCTCGGCGTGACGGACGAGCGCGGCGAGGTGCGCCCGGCGATGGGCGACAAGCTCCGGCAGATAAACCGATTCGTCGAAACGGTCGGCGGCCTGTTCGCCGCGTCGCCGCTCGCCGGGCGCGAAGAGATTTCCGTCGTTGACATGGGATCGGGCAAGGGCTACCTGACGTTCGCCGTCTATGACTACTTCAACAACGCGCTCGGCGTCCGCGCCACGGTCGAGGGCGTCGAGGCCCGGCCCGAACTGGTCGAACTCTGCAACGAGACGGCACGCCGCGCGGGCTTCGACCGCCTGAGCTTTCAGACGGGCTACATCGAAGACTTCGGACTGTCCGCCACAGACATCCTCATCGCGCTGCACGCCTGCGACACCGCGACCGACGACGCGCTCTTCAAGGGCGTCAGCGCCGGAGCCTCAATCATCATCACCGCGCCCTGCTGCCACAAGGAGCTGAGGCCGCAGATGAGGCCGCCCGAACCTCTGCGCGGAGTCCTGCGCCACGGCATCCTGCTCGAACGCGAGGCCGAGTCGGTGACCGACTCGCTGCGCGCCCTGCTGCTCGAACAGGCCGGTTATAAGGTCAAGGTCTTCGAGTTCGTCTCGACCGAGCACACGCGCAAGAACACTCTGATCGCGGCGGTCAGGCTGGAAGGAACGTCTGACAGGGAAGAGGCGCTCGGCGAGTATCGCGCCCTCAAAGAGTTCTACGGCATCCGCGAGCAGCGCCTCGAAAAGCTTCTCTGCCCGTTTTAATTCAGGGCATAGCTCCCGCCCTGGCCTGCGCCCTGCGCCTTTCCCCTTTCACCAACCGAGCACCCTGAAAGGCAGCGGTCACGCTTGCTCGGCGGTGCGCTCGGAGGTCAACTCCTCGGTCTTTTCGGTGATGCTCTTCTCGGCCCAGTCGTTGTCGCGGCTCGACTCGCCGGCCCGGATGCGCTTGGCCGCCTTCATCTTCTGCACCAAGTCCATGTGCGTCGAGAAGTAAGGGATGCTCTTGCCGACGATCTCCCGCACGGTCTCGAAGCCCTTGTCGGCCATGAACTGCGACAGGCCCTCCTTCAATTCGTCAATGATCTTGACGCCGTGCAGCATCACGCCGGTGCAGAGCTGTACGGTTGACGCGCCGAGGAGCATGAACTCGATGGCGTCGTGCGAGCGCTCGATGCCGCCGATGCCGCTGATGGATACCCCTTCGGGAAGCGCCTGCGCGAGCTGGCTCACCATCCGCAGCGCGATGGGGCGCACGGCCTGCGAAGAGTAGCCGCCGGGCACGGTGTAGCCCTCGACGCAGGGCAGCGGGCGTAAGGTGTTCAGGTCAACGCCGATGACCGAGAGGATGGTGTTGATGGCCGAGACACCGACTGCGCCGCCGCGCACCGCCGCGAGCGAAGGCTCCTTGATGTTCGTGATGTTCGGCGTCATCTTCGCCCAGACGGGAATCTTCGACACTTCAGTCACCCAGCTCGTGACCTCTGCGGTCAGGTCTGGGTGCTCGCCCATCTCCGAACCCATGCGGCGCTCGGTCATCCCGTGCGGGCAGGAGAAGTTCAGCTCGAAGGCGTCAACGCCCGTCTCCTCGACCACGCGCGTCAGCTCCTGCCAGCGCGCCTTGTCGTACTCCTCCATGATCGAGGCGACGAGGACGTTGTGCGGGTACTCTTTTTTGAGTTGGCGGAACTCGTCGAGCCACACGTCAATCGGGCGGTCGGAGATCAGCTCGATGTTCTCGAAGCCGATGACCTCGCCGGTGTCGCGCGAGCGCAAACGCCCGTAGCGCGGGACGACGTTGACGACCTTCGCGCTCTCCAGGCTGACGGTCTTCGCCACCGCGCCGCCCCAGCCGGCGTCGAACGACTTCGCGATGACGCGCGCGTTCGTCCCCGGCGGGCCGGAGCCGAGCAGGAAGGGGTTGGGAAACTTGATGCCGTTGACTGTGATCGAGAGTTCCATAAGCTTCAACCTCCGTTCAGGTCGCGATTGTCGGGTCGCGTGCTGCGGGTAATGAACAGCAGGGGCCTCATCGCTCTTCGGCCTGGTCTTTAATTGCTCCTGTCTTCTATAAGCCGCCCGTACAGGTAACAGTTTAGTGTCGCGACCCCGTCTTTGACGAGGTAGCCGCTCAGCCTGTCGGGCGAGCAGACCACGTCCACCTCGCCGCCGATGGTCTCGACCTTCGCCCAGCAGAAGTCGAGGCCCGTCACCGGGTTCGTGATGATCCCGGCGTCGAGGACGAAGCCGGAGACCTGTGTGCTCGCGGGCTGCAACTCGTTATCCTCGCCGCGGGGGTTAAGCATGTAGGCCGGGATGAAGTGCTTATAGTCCCAGCAGTAGCCGTCCTCATCCGCGGGGTAGGCTTCATCATACTCATCCTCGTCCGCGAAGCCCTGCACGTTGAACGCGAACGCCGTGAGCTGGACGGAGGCGAGGCGCGGGAGTCGCAGGTCGTCGTAGCGGTGAAAGTCCGGCGTGTCGAAGACGAAAGGGACGCGCCCCGCGATCCATCCCGCCCCGGCGCTGGCGCTGCTGCGGCAGAGGAACGCCCCGTCCGAAAGCGTCTCCTTGCGACGCGGCGTCTTCTCCAAAAGAGCGACGGTCATGCGCGCGTCGCCCGCGTAGTAGGAATGAAAGAGCATCTCCGGCCCGTCGTCCTTCACCTTCGTCCAAAGCTCCAGGTTCTCGCCCACCATCCAACGCAGATACTTGGCGCTCTTCGTCTCGACGATTTCGCCGTGCTCGCACATCTGCAAGAAGATGTTGTAGTGATCCACGGCACTACGGTCGTGGAATCCTACGTTCGACTTGAAGGCCATGCCTAACTCCTTGTGAAGCGAGGAGCGAAAACGAGACTTCCGCCCACAAATCAATCCGCGACGAGCTGGCCGTAGGTGTCGGGCCTTCGGTCGCGGAAGAACTGCCAGGTGTTTCGGACTTCGCGAATCTTGTCGAGGTCGAGATCGGCTGTGACGAGAGCGTCGCGGTCGCGCGGGGCCTCGGCGATGATCTGGCCGCGCGGGTCGCAGAAGTAGCTCTGGCCGTAGAACTCGCCGATGTCCCACGGCTGCTCGTGGCCGACGCGGTTGATCGCGCCGACGAAGTAGCCGTTGGCGACGGCGTGCGCGGGCTGCTCCAACTTCCACAAGTATTCCGAAAGACCGGCGACGGTGGCCGACGGGTTGAAAACGATTTCGGCCCCGTTGAGTCCGAGTGCGCGCGCGCCTTCGGGGAAGTGGCGGTCGTAGCAGATGTAAACGCCGATGCGCGCGTAGGCGGTGTCGAAGCACGGATAGCCGAGGTTGCCGGGGCGGAAGTAGAACTTCTCCCAGAAGCCGGGGTTGACGTGCGGGATGTGGTTCTTGCGGTACTTGCCGAGGTACTTGCCGTCGGCGTCAATGACGGCGGCGGTGTTGTAGTACAGCCCCGCGATCTCCTCCTCGTAGATGGGCACGATGATGACCATGCCGTGACTGCGCGCCACCTCCTGCATCAACTTCACCGTCGGGCCGTCGGGTATTCGCTCGACGGCCTCGTACCAGCGTGTCTGCTGTTCGGCGCAGAAGTACGGCGTGGTGAAGACCTCCTGCATGCAGAGAATCTTGACGCCCTGCGCGGCGGCGTCCTCGATCAACTTCAGGTGCTTCTCGACGTTGAGCCGCTTGATCTCGTCAATCGGGGCGTCGGTCGGCGCGGCGTTGGTCGCCTGAATCAGTCCGCATTTAACTGTGCGTGGCATGTGTTACCTCCTGAAATAGCTGTTAGCTATTAGCTGTTGGCTTTTAGCAATTATTACATTTCGGGCCGAGTCTTCAAATGGTCAAAACGATGGTCACCTGACAGAAAGGCTAAAAGCTAAGAGCTAAAAGCCAACAGCTAACCGACCTTCTCCCAGGTGTTCGTTATCTCCGCCATCTTTTTCTCGTCAACGACGTAAGTCTCGAAATAACCGCACCGCGTACAGATCAGGGTCTCGACCGTGCTGGCCGCCGTCAGCCAAGAGGTGTAAACGAAGACGCCCGCGTTGCCTCCGTAGTTGATGCCGTTCAGCTTCCTGTAGATGGTCGGCGTCTGGCACTTCGGGCACAAGCCTCTACGCATACGTTCGGCGCTCCTTTCCGGCGCGGAAAAACTTTTCAGTCGCCCGGCGAGTCCCGTGCGAGGGCAGGCGCGACCTCCGCCCCTGCGAACGACGGCGGCGAGAGTTTCATCAGCACGAAGTAGGCGGCGGCAGCCGCGCCGAAGCCGACGAACCAGGCGTAGTCGTAGAGCGGCCTGAGTGCGGGCCAGACCAGGCCGACCCAGGCGAGCGCGCAGCCCGCCAGGGTCGCGGCGACCGCGCGCCAGTTCCAGCCCGCCGCGTAGGTGTACGCGCCGCGGGTGCGGTAGAGGTCGGCGAGTGCGAGCCGACGTTCGCGCAGCAGCCAGTAGTCGGCGATGAGCACGCCGGCGATTGAGCCGAGGCCGCCCGAATAGCCGAGCAGCCAGTTGAAGATGTAGCCCGAAGGGTCTGCCAGCAGTCGCCACGGCTGCATCAGTATGCCGATGACGCCCGTGATGAGTCCGCCCGTGCGGAACGAAATCCAGCGCGGGAAGGCGTTGGCGAAGTCGTTGGCGGGCGAGACGACGTTCGCGGCGATGTTGACGGAGAGCGTGGCGATGACGACGGTGAACATCGAGACGGCGATGACGACGGGCTGCTGGAAACGACCGACGAGCTTCACGGGATCCCAAACGTCGCCCGCCGCCATGTCGGGGTAGATGACCAGCGCCGCCGAGGTGATGATGACGCCCATCGCGGCGAAGACCGTCATCGTCGTCGGCAGGGCGACCATCTGCCCGACTGCCTGCTGGCGCTGGCTTCGACCGAAGCGCGTGAAGTCAGGCATGTTCAGGGAGAGCGTCGCCCAGAAGCCGATCATCGCCGTCAGGGAAGGGACGAAGATGGGCCAGAACTCCGAGAGCGTCTTGAAGTGTGCGGGCTGCGTGAGCAGGTAGCCGAGTCCGCCCGCGCGCCAGATGGCCCACGCGACCAGAAAAGAAGTCATCACCAGCACGAACGGCGCGGCCCAGTTCTCGACCGCGCGCAGGAGGTTCATGCCGCGGTAGATGATGAAAATGTTCATGCCCCAGAAGACGAGGAACGAGAGCCACTCGGTCACGGTGTGTCCGCCGACCGCGCCGCCCGCGAGCGTGTGCCAGCCGGGGATGACGGCCTTGAAGAAGGTGTCGAGCGCCTGCCCGCCGATCCAAGCCTGTATGCCGAACCACCCGCAGGCGACGATGGCGCGCATCAGCGCGGGCAGGTTCGAGCCGCGCGTTCCGTAGGCCGCGCGCGCGAAGACGGGGAAGGGGATGCCGTACTTAGTGCCGGGATGTGAGTTGAGAAGTATCGGGACGAGGACGATTATGTTGCCCAGGAGTATGGTGACGAGCGCCTGCCACCAGTTCATCCCGGCACTGATGAGACCGGAGGCGAGCATGTAGGTCGGGATGCAGTGCGCCATGCTCACCCACAGCGCCGCGTAGTTGTACGTCGTCCAGTCGCGCCGCTCGACGGGCACGGGCGCGAGGTCTTCGTTATAAAGCGGGCTTCGCCGAACCTCCGCCGCAGCCTCCGGGCGCAGCTCAACGCGACCGTCCGCGTGTTGAATGGTTTCTGCGACACTACTTGCCGCCATGTTAATTGCTCCCGAAACTCAGCCCTGAGCCTCTTGAGGGGATGAATGATCGCTCACTAATGACTTCCCGCAGCACGGGCAACACAGCATCTTTCTATCCTTAGGAGCAGCTTGTTGTGGTACTTCACATGTGATAGTCGCATTGCAATTCATACAACGATCACGTAGGCTCTCTATAGCTTCTCTTGCAATATCTTCAGTCCATTCAACCCAAACGCCATCACCCAAGCCCTTAGCAACTTGACAAGCGATTTCTGCTCTTGAAAGTAAGTCATCAAAGCTAATAGCACCCATGCTTATTGAATATCCAAAACTCATAGCTGTTTTGCGGGTTTCACCATTAACTTCGAATGAACAGGAAGCGAAAGA
>QHXN01000152.1 GCA_003222975.1 Acidobacteriota bacterium
AGTAACCGTTCAGGGGGTGGTCGTGAAGTTGAAGGCTCTGGATAGACAGCAGCATGACTCAGGGCTATGCTCTCTCACTAATAATGTGGCGCGACCTCGGCATCACTAAACAGGGGTGGGACCAACTCCCGGCGGTCGTCCGCACCACCCTGCTTTCGCTCCGCCAGCAGGTGCGCCTGCTAGAGATCCGGCATGCAGCTTATGAGAAGCTGCTCGCCGCGATGCGTGAACAAGTCGCGACCATCGATGATCTCAAGGCCGAGATCGCTGAACTAAGAGAGCGCCTCGGGCAGAACTCCTCTAACTCCTCCAAGCCGCCTTCATCCGATCCGCCCTCTTATAAGCGAAAGCCGCCGCGCGAGCCGAAGGGTCGCCGCCGCGGCGCTCAGCCCGGCCATCAGGGAAGCGCCCGCGAGCTCCTGCCGGTCGAAGAAGTCGACCACCTCGTTGAACTCAGGCCCGCGAGTTGCGCGGGCTGCGGGCGCAAGTTGCGTGGCGACGACCCGGAGGTTGAGCGCCATCAGGTGAGCGAGGTGCCCGCGGTACGCGCTGAAGTGACCGAGTACCGTCGGCACACACTGCGCTGCTCGGCGTGCGGGAGGCGGACGCGCGCCGACTGGCCCGCCGGGGTGGCACACATGAGTTTCGGTTCGCGGACGCAGGCCGTAATCGCCTACCTGACGGGGCGGCTGGGCGCGAGTCATCGCGATGTGACGGAAGCGATGTCAGTACTCTACGGGCTCTCTTTGAGCACGGGCAGCGTCTCTTCGATCCAGCGGCAAGTCAGTGAGGCGCTTCGTGGGCCGGTCGAGGAAGCCTCCCACTTCATCCGGCAGCAGAAGTCGCAACACGTGGACGAGACGGGCTGGCGCGAGAGCGGGCACCTGAAGTGGCTGTGGGTCAACGCCACACGAGACGTGACCGCCTTCGAAGTGCTCGACGGGCGGGGCGCCGCCGAGGCTAAGCGGGTGATCAGCCCCGAAGCCGGCGGCATCGTGACGACTGACCGCTACTGGTCTTACGATTGGCTGGCCGGTCGCCGGCGGCAGGTCTGCTGGGCCCACCTTCGGCGAGACTTCCAGGCGATGGTGGATCGTGGCGGCGAGTCGGCTGTGACGGGGCGTGCACTGTTAGAACAGGGCAAGCGACTCTTCAAGCTCTGGCACCAGTTGCGCGCCGGCGACCTGAGTCACGAGCGGCTCGCTTCATTGATGAGGCCGGTGCGCCGGGAGGTGAAGAGGTTGCTCGAAGCGGGCGCGCGCTGCGGGCATCAGAAGACGCGCCGCACCTGCACGAACATTCTAAAGGTGGAGTGCTCGTTGTGGACGTTCCTGCGCGTCGAAGGGGTCGAGCCGACGAACAACGCCGCCGAGCGGGCGTTGCGGCGAGCAGTGCTGTGGCGGCGCAAGTCCTTCGGGACGCAGAGCGCCGAGGGCAGTCGGTTCGTCGGTCGGGTGCTGACGGCCGTGCAGACGCTCAGGCAGCAAGGGCGCAATGTGCTGGAATACTTGGCGCGGGTCTGCGCCGCAGTCGGGCCGAGTAATGAGGTCTCGACGCGCTTGCTGCCACAGCCGCCATAGGCTCTGACCGGCGAGGAACAGTTATCGAAGTCGGGGGCGAGTACCGATGAGACAAAGAAAGGCTGGAGCTAAACAGCAGGGTGCGCCGCGAGCGGTGCAGGGTCAGAAGCGGGCGGCTCGAAGCTGTGGGCTATGTGGGAAGAGCGAGAAGCTCACGAGAACAGAATGCTGCGGCGAGTGGATCTGCGACGACGAATCGGAGTACGTGCTCTTCTCCTACGCGCATAATAGCTGTCACCGCAACCACAGCCGCTACACCTTGCGCTCGTCGCATTACAACGAGGGGCACGAAGGCATGTGGCAGGAGTGCCAGCAATGTCGGGAGGGGTTCGAGACGGAGATGTACGTCTGGTATGGAATCAATGAATATAACTTCGTGAAGCTGGCGAACCCGCCCGCCTACAAGCCGACGAAATGCGCCAAGTGTAAGCGTGTGATCAGGCTCGCCGAAGACGGCTACTCGATGAAGGGCGGGAAGTACTACTGCGACCGATGCACAGGCTTCGATCTGTCGCGGCTGCTCGGTTAGCTGTCGGAGAGGGCCTGAACGGTTACGGGGCGTCCGCGTGGGGTCTGATAAGAAATTTCCAACCTCGGCAATTCGTACCGCCCTGTGCTTCCTCTCTCAACCTACACCTCCCGCCGTTACAAAATCCTGCGGCCCATCTCCGTGCCACTGCCTCTCGCGGTTAAGCGCGCTGTGTGTCGGAGTGTGCAACCTCGCATTTTCCGCGCACCACTTTCGCCACGCACACAGGATTTTGGACTCCCGGCTTCAGCCGCGTCAGCGCACACACAGGATTTTAAAAAGCGCGACATGCCGACCCGTGCCCCGATCCACAGCACTTAGTAGTGAGCCAAA
>QHXN01000068.1 GCA_003222975.1 Acidobacteriota bacterium
AAGCCCGCCGGGTAGGCGACGAAGACGAGGTCGCCCGGCAAAGCTTTCAGCCAAGTGAGATAGTGGTGCATGGCCTCTTCGGGCGGCTGCACGTTCTGGCGGCACGCGGCCCAGGCTTCGGGCTGCCCCTGCCACCAACGCATCGTCTCCGGGTGCTGCGCTGCGCCTGGAAGCGTTTCGAGGTTCGCGGTGAAGCCGCTCAGGAAGGTCTTGTCCGGCAGGTAGGCCGCCGAGCCGATGCTGAGCATCGAATAAACGCCGGGGATAGGCCCGTCCGTCTCCACGTCCGTGCTGACGTATATCTCCATCTCGCAACTCCAATGTACTACAAGCCCGACCGGCTACGACCTTACCGCTTAACAGTTCATCGCGGCACTCGGTCGCTGCCGTCACACGCGCGCATGACAAAAGCCGTTGCTGCGCGCGATGACGGCGTGCTAAAAGTCAGGCATGTTGAAGTTCAACTTCTTACGACTCGCCAGCATACTACTTCCCGCCGCTCTCGCGGCACAACTTGTCCCCGCGGCAGGCGCTGGCGCGCGGCAAGCGCCCGAAGCACACTACCGCGCCTTCGACTCGAAGGGCCGCCCCGTCAAGCTCCAAGAGATTGTTGACGCGCTCGACAAGGCGGACGTGCTCGTCGTCGGCGAGACGCACAACGACGGGGTCGCACACCTGCTCGAAGCGGAGCTGCTGCGCCGCGCCGACGAAACTTACGGGCCGTCTTCGCAGAGGAAGCGTTCGCTCGCTCTCTCCCTGGAGATGTTCGAGCGCGACGTGCAGACGGTCTTGGACGAATACCTCGGCGGCCTCATCCAAGAGCGCCACTTTCTTCTGAGCAGCCGCCCGTGGAGTAACTACCAGACGGACTACCGCCCGCTCGTCGAGTACGCGCGCGAGCACCATTTGCCGGTCATCGCCGCGAACGCGCCCGCGCGCTACGTCTCGCGCGTGTCGGGCCTCGGCCCTAACTCGCTACGTGAGCTTTCCACGGCGGCGAAGTCCTGGCTTCCGCCACTCCCCTTCCCGGAGGCGTCGGAAGCTTACGCGTCGAAGTTCAACCGCTTCATGCAGGGCGCATCTGTCGGCACGCCGCCGTCCCAGCAGCCCGCCGGGTCGCAGACGCAGGCCAACCCGCACGGCGGCGCGCACCTGCTCGAAGCGCAGACGCTGCGCGACGCCTCGATGGCCTACTCGATTGCCGACTACTTGAAGCGACAGCGCGGCGCGCTGGTCGTCCAGGTCAACGGCACTTTCCACAGCGAGGAGCGCCTGGGCGTGCCCGAACAGCTCGCGCACTACCGACCGAATGCGCGCATTGTCGTCGTCACGATCATCTCGGACGAGGGCTTTCCGAACTTCGACGTGGGGCGATTGGGAAAGCTCGGCGACTTCGTCATCCTCACAGACCCTTCGCTCCCACGCTCCTCTTCTTAATTGCGGATTTCGGAATGCGGATTTGAAAACAGCACGCCCTTTATCAATCCGCAATCCGCATTCCGAAATCCGCAATCATCCTGGGCGCTTGCCAGAATGCGCGCGGCTTGGCACAATAGCCGTTGCTTTTGTTCGCGCTATTCGCGACTGAGAGGCAGGTGTTGCCGGATTTAACGAGTAGAAGCTCAAAGAATCACACAGAAATCGTCGCAAGAGTTTTCCGGGGCCGAGATTCCCCGGCCGTCTTTTCGCCAGTTTTAGAACGGAGAGAGATAATGGCAACCGTCGTCGTCAACCAGGGCGAGTCAATCGAGAGCGCGCTGCGCCGCTTCAAGCGCAAGGTCATGTCCGAGGAGATCATCAAGGACGCGAAGAAGCACGCCTTCTTCATGTCGCGCGGGCAGAAGGCCAAGCTCAAGTCGGCGCTGGCGCGCAAGCGCAACAAGCGTAAGGCACGCCCGATGAGGCCGCGGACTCGATAACTCGGTCTCTTATTTCTTTACAAAAAGCGCGGAGGGTGTTGTCTCACTCTCCGCGCTTTCGCCTTTTACAGGTTCTCGATCTCGACCGGCTCGACACGTTCGGCGAGCGGGAAGCCGAAGACGCGCGAGTAGAAGTAGAGTTCGCCGTCCAGGGCGCGCTTGATGTTCTCGGCCTTGCGGAAGCCGTGCTGCTCGCCCTCGAAGACGACGTAGGCGACTGGCTGCTTCTTGCGGCGCAGCGCCTCGACCATCAGCTCGGCCTGGTTCGGCGGCACGATCTTGTCTTCGAGTCCCTGGAAGAAGATGACGGGGCAGGACAGGCGTTCGGTGAAGTTGATCGAGGAGCGCTCGAAATAGAGGTCGGCGCGTTCCGGGTAAGGGCCGACGAGGCGGTCGAGGTAGCGCGACTCGAACTTGTGCGTGTCGCCGACGAAGACGGTCAGGTCGCTGATGCCGAAGTGGCTCGCGCCTGCGCGGAAGGTGTCGCGGAAGGTCAAGGCGTTTAAGGTCGTGAAGCCGCCCGCACTCCCGCCCGTGATGACCGAGCGCGCGCCGTCCGCTTCGCCTCGCTCGATCAGGTACTTCGCCCCGTTCACGCAGTCGTCCACGTCCACCACGCCCCACTCGCCGTTCAGGCGCTGCCGGTACTCGCGCCCGTAGCCAGTGCTCCCGCCGTAGTTCACGTCGAGGACGGCGATGCCGCGGCCCGTCCAGAACTGCGTGTCGAGTTTCAGCCTCGACGAGGTGGCGGCGGTTGGGCCGCCGTGGCACATGACGACGAGCGGCGGGCGCTCGCCCTCCGGCGCGGCGAAGTCGCGGTTGTGTGGCGCGTAGAAGAAGGCGTGCGCCGTCCGCCCTTTCTCCGTCGGGAACTCGACGGCGCGCGGCCTTGAGACGTAGCCCTCGTCAATAGCGACCTCGCTCGCGCGGCGCAGCACTAAGCCCGCGCGCGTCCGCAGATCAAGCTCGACAATTGCCAGCCGCTCGGTCGGCGAGGCGGTGCGGAAGAGCGCGCGGCGCGCGTCGGCCCGGACGTAGGCAATTTCCGTGTAGGGCAACTCGATCCTTTCAAGCTGCTTCGAGCGCGTGTCGAGCGTGGCGAGGCTCCAGTCGCCGCGCTCGTTGTAGGCGCAGACGACGCGGTCGTCGGACGCGAAAGCGTAAGTTGACAGGCCGAAGGCCCACTGCGGCACGCCGAACTCGGCCTCCATCTCGCACATCGCCTCGACCGAGCCGTCGCCGCTCAGGCGGTAGAGGTTCCACCAGTTGCTCCGGTCGGAGACGAAGTAGAGCACGCCCGAAGGCGACCACTCCGGCTGGAAGATTGACTCCTCCTCGCCGCCCGCCACACGCCGCGAATCTTTGACCGTGCCGTCTTCGCTCACCTCGCCGACCCAAAGCTCGCAGCCGTCCCAGGGCATGTTCGGGTGATTCCACGCGAGCCACGCGAGGCGCGAGCCGTCGGGGCTGAGGCGCGGCGACGAATAAAAGTCGTTGCCGGAGACGAGCACGCGCCCGCCTTCGTCGTTCCCTTCCCCTTCGAGGCTCAGGCCGACGACGGTGTTGACGGCCTCGCGCCCCTCGACCGTGTGGTCTTCACGCACGGCGACGAGCCGCCCGCGCCCTTCGTCTATACAGAAGTCGCTGTAACGCAGTTTCTTTTCCGGCGTGATCGGCGCGGGCGGTGTCGCGAGCGTCTGCCGGTAGAGCCGCTGGTCTGCGAAGTTCGAGAAGTAGATCGTGCCTTCGTGGACGGCGAAGTCGCCGCCGCCGTACTCGTGCACACGCGTGCGCGCGTTGAAACCTTCCGGCGTCACGTCGCGAACGCGCCCGTCGGGCGTGCGGCGCACGACGCAGTTGCGCCCGCCTTCGGACGGACGCAGTTCTATCCAGTAAGTGTCCTGGCCGTCGAGCGCGATCTGCCCCAGCCCGACCGTGGCCGAGACGATGAGGTCTGAGGTGATCGGCGACTTCCAGGAACCGTAAGGCGCGACCGTCGGCTGACCCATTCGTGTTTCCTCCAGTGAGAAGAAAATGATGAATGCGGAATGATGAATGATGAATTTCAAGCAGCGACTTTCTTATCATTCATCATTCATCATTCCGCATTCATCATTTGATTAAAGGTTGATGCCGCGCCGCTCCGGCGGCGGCACGTAGGCGCTGAAGTCTTGCGCGAAGCGCTCGACGTAACTGTCAAGAAGCTCCTTCACGCGTTCGAGGCTCGGCGAGCGGACGACGAGGCCGACGTGGTGTGGCTTGTCAACGCGGAAGACGACCTCTGGGTCTGTGTAGGCCGAGGTGTCGGGTCGCTCATGCCGCGCGAGCGAGAGGGCGATGCCGGCGTGCTCGCGCCGCGGCTCGAGGCGACCGACGCTCGCGCCCCGCGCCTGCGCCACCTCGACACGCGCCCACTCGCGCCAGAGGTTGTGCCCCGTTGCCGCCTCCAGAGTCTCCGCGATGTACGCGCCGCCGACGCGCGCCGCCACTTCGAGGAAGTAGAACTGTCCGTCCTCAGCGCCGCGTATGAACTCGGCGTGCGCCGCGCCGCATTCGAGTCCGAGCGCGGCGAGCAGCCCGGCGTTGAGGCGCGTCAACTCCGCGCGCTCAGCCGAGTCGTATTCGATTGTGTGGGAGACGAAGACGCCGCCCTCCTGCACGACGCTCAGGGGCGGGCGACCGTAGCGGCTCGCGCCGCAGAAGATCACCTCGCCGCCCTCGACCACCGAGTCAACGTGGAAGACCTCGCCGGGCACGAACTTCTCCAGGAGGTAGTAGGACGATTTGTCCTGCAAGCTCTCGCGCGCGTCGAGTGCGTCAATCGCGCGCCAGACCTGCTCGGCGTCTTCGAGCCTGCGTATGCCGGAGGACGAAACGTCAGAGCGCGGCTTGACGACCCACGGCGGCGGCGTGCGCTCCATGTACTCGCCGACCTCCTGGTAGTTGAAGAGGGGCGCGAAGTCGGGGACGCGGAAGTCGGCGGCGCGCGCTCGCTCGCGCATCGCCAGCTTGTCGCGGAAGACGCGCGCGCCAGAGCTTTCCATGCCGGGCAGGCGCAGGTGCTCGCGCGCGAGCGCCGCGATGATGACATCGAACTCTTCGAGGGCGACGACGGCGTGGAGTTTTCTTCGGCGTCCGAGCTGCGCGGCGGTGTGGATGAACAGCTCCGTGCCCGCATCGTCGGGCAGGGCGTGGAGTCCGTCGAGCGCGTCGCGCGGCCAGTTCTCCCGCAGAGTCCGCTCGCGCGTCAGCAGCTCGACGTGCGCGCCCTGCCGCCTGCACTCGCGCAGGAAGTCCTCGCCCTTGAAGTAGCTGGCGACGCAGACGACGTTCACCTGCGGGGACGACGTTTCGGCCAACCGAGTGTTCCTCTCTCGCTCGTGTTCGAGAACCGCTGGCGGAGTATATAACGGCGGGGCGCGGGCGGTCACACAAAGACAGGGGGCAGGGGCAGACGGCAGGAAGCAGGCAAAAAGAGAAGGCAGCCGAGTCTCACATGACCGGCTGCCTTCTTGTATTTCCTGCCTCCTGCTCCTGCCGTCTGCTTCCCGTCTCTTCAGTAGATGTTGAAGTTGTATTCGAGGACGATGTACTGCGAGACGGCGTGGCCGTCCTTCTCAGCCGGCGTGAAGCGAATCTGCCTCGCGGCGGAGATGGCCTTCTCCGTTAAGCCGTCGGGCAGACCCTTGACCACGCTGACATCCGACACCGAGCCGGAAGCGTGCAGAATGGCGCGCAGACGCACGACGCCGGTCACGTTGTTCTTGCGCGCGTCCTCGGTGAATCCCGGCTCAGGCTTGTACGTGATGATCGCCTTGCGCGTCACCTCGTTCTGCCGGAAGGGCCGGTTGTAGTCAACGTCGCCTCCTCCGCCGCCTCCGCGGCCTCCGCCGCCCTCGTGCGCGTCGCCGCCGCCGGTGTTATAGCCGCGGCCCGGCCCTAGCCCTGTGCCGTCACCCGACCCCATGCCGCCGCCTGAGCCTGTGCCCATGCCTCCGCCCGTGCCGGGGCCGGAAGATGGCACGGTCGCCGTCGAGTTCGGCAGGCCGTAGGGGATGTCGCGCGGGTCGGGCTTAATCAGCATCGGGTCAACCTGCATCGTCACAGGGGTCGGCAGGTGCGGGTTCGTAATCGCCGGGGGCTTCGGGTTCGCCGTCAGGATCGGCGGCACTAACTGGGCCGTCGGGAGCTTGCCCTGCGAAGCAGGCAGTTCCTCCTGGCGACCGCCGCCGCCTCCGCCGTGCGCCGCGTCCTGCTTCGGCTTCGAGCCGCCGCCCTTGCCCGTCTCCGTCCCGGCAGGCCCCTTGTCCGGCTTCTGCTGCTCCTTCGGAATCTCGTTTTCGGGATCAATCATCTGGACGAGTTCCAAATCCTCGTAAGGGTTGACTGACCCTGCCGGGCAGGGCCGTCCCATGAGGCTCCTGAACTCGCAGCGGAATCTGACGCCCGCCCACACGCCGCCGATGAGCAGGAAGACGACGAAGGGCGTGACGACCGCGGGGACGGCGTAGTCTTGTCTGAAAAACTTCTTGACGAGAGCGCCGGATGCGTTAGCCGTTCGCCTGGTGAAACCGGCGGGATCGCGTTTGAATTCGGGCCACGTCAGCTCGGCCTCGTGCGCCGCAGCCTTTACCTCGCGGACGAGGCGGCGTGTCAGCCCTTCGTCTTCGAGGAACGTCAGGTGGAACTCGCCGCGGTCGTGGACGGGCTGCGAGGAAACCGTCTCTTCACCGTCTTGATGGAGGAAGCCGTTGGAGGAAGCCGGGTCAGCCGACGAAGATGCTGGCGCGGTGACGAGCGATTCATCCGCGGCCCGCGCCGCGACGACCGGCTGCGCGACCTGGGTCGTGAGCGGCGTCCCGTCAACCGGGCAAAATCCGAACTTGTCGGCGAATTCCTCTTGGCACGTTGGACACTGTTTCATTTCTTCAAGACCCTCCCGTCGAACCACACGGGGAAAAGCAGCCGGTTCCGTAAGAACTTACAGATTTTTCCGCCCTCATTCAAGCCCGGAGGCGCAGCCTGCCGGGCCGCCCTTCAAACTTTGAAGTGTGCGCCCGCCGGCAATCCGTGAGGACGAACGTCCGAGCGCGATGCACTTCACCGGACTGGATTTGATGCAGGGGTTTGCCGATACGCTGCCACGGCGCGTCCACCGCCGCAAAAATAGGGCGCGCGCCGGGGCCGCTGGGGGCATTTGACGGGTTGACCGACGGCATCTAAGATTTCCGGGAACCACACGCCCCCGGCTCGGCTTCCGAAGGACTGACTGACCCGCCCGGCCACCGAGCCGGTCGCTCCGAAGTTAAACGAAAGCACGGTATGAACAGCTCACCAAGTCGAACACGCCGCACGCGCGGCCTGCCGCTCAAAGTTCTGCTCGCTACGATTCTGCTCGGCACGGGTTTAGTTGCCGCTGCGCGTCAGTCCGCGCCCCAGCCGCAGCGCGAGCAGTTGCTCAACGGCCTGCGCGTCCTCATGCTCAGTCGGCCCGGCGACCAGAGCGTGCTCATCAAGCTCCGCGTACACAGCGGCGCGGCCTTCGACCTCGCTAACAAGGAGGGACTGATGGCGACGCTGGCCGACGCGATGTTCGACAAGCAGGCGCGCGACTACGTCAGCGACGAACTCGGCGGGCGCGTCGAGGTCACGACCGGCTACGACGCCATCAACATCGCGCTCGCCGGGAAGGCGTCGGACTTCGACCGGCTTCTGGAGCTTGCGCGCAACGCCGTGATGAACACGCAGCTCACGCCCGAAGCCTTCGAGCGCGTCCGCGCGGCGCGCGTCAAGGCGCTGCGCGAGGCCACGCCCGCGCCCGCCGAGACGGCAGACCGCGCCGTCGCCGCACGCCTCTTCGGAACATATCCTTATGGCCGTCTCGTCGCAGGCTCGCCCGACTCGGTCGGGCGCATCGAGCGCACAGACCTTCTGCTCATGCGCGAGCGCTTCCTGCACCCCGACAACACGACCCTCGTCATCGTCGGCGGCTTCGACCCGAAGCGCGTGATGCGAACCCTGCGCGAGTCGTTCGGCGGCTGGGTCAAGAGCGACCGCGCGATCCCCTCGACCTTCCGCCAGCCCGACCCGCCCGACGAGCGCACGCTCGTCATCAACCAGCCCGGCGCTTCCACCTCCGAAGTCCGCCTCGCCGTCCGCGGCCTCCCGCGCACGGACAAAGACGCAGCCGCCGCGCAGGCGCTCGCCTCGGTCGTGCGCGAACGCTGGCTCGCCGCGATGCCCGAACTCAAAGACCGCGCGGCCTTCGTCCGCCACGACGCCAACCGCGGGGGCGGCCTCTTCCGCATGGGCGCAAGCCTTCGCTCGCCCGCGGAGGCGGCGAAGGCTCTTGAGTCGGCGCGCGCGGTGCTGCGCGACCTTCAGACGAACGCACCGACCGCCGCCGAGACCGAGAACGCCAGGCGCGCGGTCGCCGCCTCGCTCGGACAGAGTGCAGCGGACGCCGAAGGGACGGCGAACTCCTGGCTCGACGAGCAAACGTACAACTCACTGGCAGCGACCGCGCCTGAGATGGCGCGCGCCGCCGCGTCGCTCACGCCCGCGGACGTTCAACGTGTGGCCGCGCGACTCTTCACACACGCGCCCGTCGCCTCGGTCGCCGTCGGCGACGCCGCGCAGCTACGGACGGAGATTGCGCGCGTCGGCGCGGTCGAGGTTTTCGGCGAGGCGGCGGCCAGGCCCGAACCCAAACCCGCGCCGCAGACGCCGCCGAACAAGCCGCAACAGCCCGCGCTGCAACTCAAGCGCCCGTAGCGAAACGCAAGCCAATCGCAAGTTAAATGCAACCACGCCCGCGCGCCCTGTCGTAAACTTTGTCACGTCAAGAAAATTCCCCTGCGAGTGTTTCGAGAGACGAACACGCGCGCCGCGTGCGCGCGATGTTCGACCGGATAGCCGGTCGCTACGACCTCTTGAACCACCTTCTGTCGGGGAACGTTGACAGGAGTTGGCGGCGCTTGGTCGCGCGCACTTTGCGGCCTTCGCTCGTCGAAGGCGCGCGCGTTCTCGACGTTGCCTGCGGGACGGGCGAACTCTCGCTCGCGCTCGCACGGGCGGGCGCGGCGCGCGTCGTCGGATTGGACTTCTGTCGCCCGATGCTTGAAATCGCACGGCGCAAGGCCGTCGGAGAATCGCGCCCGGTGCCGTTCGTCGAGGGCGACGCGCTTCGACTCCCGTTCGCGGACGGGTCGTTCGACGTTGTGACCATCGCCTTCGGCCTGCGAAACCTGGCGGGCGTCGAGGAGGGCTTGCGCGAGTTGAGGAGGGTTCTCCGGCCCGGAGGCCGAGTGGCCGTCCTCGAATTCTCAAGTCCGGTCGTGCCGGGCTTTCGCGCGCTGTTCCGTTTCTACTTCAGGCGCGTGCTGCCGCACGTCGGCGGACTGCTCAGCGGCTCGCGCGTGGCTTACGAGTACTTGCCCGACTCCGTGTCGAGGTTTCCTGATCAGAAGCGCCTGGCGGCGCTGATGCAGGAGGCGGGCTTTGAAGAGGTCGAGTACCGGAACTTGACGGGCGGCATCGCGGCGCTGCACACGGCCACGCGCCCCGCGCCCAATGGGACAAGCTCGGTTGCGCCTCGCACTTTGTCGCAACCAAGAGACTAGCCCGGCGAATTCATCTCGTTGGTGGTTGTCGGGGCCGCCGTCGAGAAAACGGGTTCGCCGGGCTAGGTTTTTTATTGCGGAGCGGCGGATTGCGGATTTGAGGAATGATGAAGGCCGCGCCGACTTCCGTTCACCTTACAATCAGGGATCCGAAATCCGCCGCTCCGCAATCGGTGAATCCGCATTCCGCAATCCAACCGTCCGGTGTTATCATCCTTCCGCAATTCAAACCCAACGCCGTCCCGACCTTTTTGATGAGGCACAAGCTTCTCGACATCGCCCGGCGCGTGCTGATCCTGCTGGTCGTCGTGTGGACGGTGGTCAGCCTGGTGACTATCTTGATCGAACTCGTGCCGGGCGACCCGGCGACCGCGATACTCGGCGACCAGGCGACGCCCGAACAGTTGGCGCAGTTCCGGCAGAAGCACGGCCTCGACCGCCCGGCCTTCTTCTTCTCTTACTCCGAGGACGAGAGCGGCCAGCGAGCCTTGCGCTGGAACGGCGCGGATAACCGCTACGTTGACTACTGGCGCGCCATCCTGCGCGGCGACATGGGCCGCTCGTTCCGCACAGACCGCCCCGTCCTCGAACTCGTGCTCTCGCGCTACGGCGCGACGATTGAGCTGGCGATTGCGGCGCTCCTGGTCGCCGTCGCCATCGCCGTCCCGCTCGGAGTCATGGCGGGGACGAACCACGGCAAATGGCTCGACAACGTCCTGTCGGTCGTCGCCCTCGTCGGCATCAGCCTGCCGAGCTTCGTCGTCGGGCCGCTCTTGATCTACATCTTCGCCGTGTGGCTCGGCTGGCTCGACCCTTCGGGGCGCTTCGGCTGGTCGAGTATCATCCTGCCCGCGCTCACGCTCGGCTCGGCGCTCTCGGCGCTGCTGACGCGCATGGTGCGCTCGTCCGTTATCGAAGAACTCGGCGAGGACTACGTCCGCACGGCGCGCGCCAAGGGTTTGAGCGAGCGCACGGTCGTTTACAAGCACGTGCTGAAGAACGGGCTGATCCCCGTCGTCACCATCCTCGGCCTGCAACTCGGCGTGCTGCTCGCGGGCGCGATCATCACGGAGAAGATTTTCAACTGGCCGGGCCTCGGCCTGCTGCTCGTGGACGACGGCATCAACAAGCGCGACTACCGGCTCGTGCAGGGCTGCGTCCTCGTCATCAGCGTCACGTACATCTTCGCCAACACGCTCACGGACATGGTTTACCGCTGGCTCGATCCGAGAATCAGGGTTTCGTAATTTTTGATTTTAGATTTTTGATTTGCGATTTGAAGGCGTGGTCAAAGATTGTGGATGAGAAAGAATTGAAGGAGCGCACGAAGAGATTTTCCCTTCGGGTAATAAAATTGGTGGGAGCCTTGCCGAAGACTACCGAAGGCAGAGCGACTGGGAACCAACTAATCCGATCAGGCACTTCCGTCGGCGCGAATTACAGGGCCGCCTGTCGCGGGCGCTCCAAGCCGGATTTCATCGCGAAGCTGGGCATAGTCGAAGAGGAGGCCGACGAGAGCGCATTCTGGATGGAGTTGATTATCGAGAGCGACATAATGAAGAAGGAACTTGTTGAGCCTTTGTTGCAAGAGGCTAATGAACTCGTCGCGATAATGACCGCCTCTCGTAAATCTGCCACTAAACACTAACCCAACGGACGCCAGCGTAGCGCACAATCGCAAATCAAAAATCTAAAATCAAAAATTCCATGAACCGTCTCGCAATCTTCGGCCTCGCCTTCATCGCGCTGCTCGTGCTGGTGGCGCTGTTCGCGCCGCTGATCGCGACGCACGACGTGGGGGCGACGAACCTGCTCGCCCGCTACCTGCCGCCGTCTTCGGAGCACTGGCTCGGCACGGACGCGACGGGCCGAGATATCTTCTCGCGCGTGGTCTATGGCGCGCGCATTTCGCTTCGCGTCGGCGTCGTCGTGGTCGCCGTGTCGGCTGTGGTCGGGACTGTGGTCGGTGCGCTCGCGGGCTTCTACGGCGGGTGGATTGACCGAATAGTTTCGGGCTACGTCTTCAACGTCTTCCTCGCGTTTCCCGGATTGCTTTTGGCGATTGCGATGGTGGCCTTCCTCGGCGCGGGGCTGAACAAGCTCATACTCGCGCTGTGCATCATCGGCTGGGTCGGCTACGCGCGCGTGATGCGCGCTCAGGTGTTGAAGGTCAGGGAGTACGACTTCGTGCAGGCGGCACGCGCCCTGGGCGCGCGCGACTGGCGCATCCTGTTCGTCCACATCCTGCCGAACGCCGTCCAGCCGCTCATCGTGCAGGCGAGCTTAGGGATGGCGGGGGCTGTTCTGGCCGAGGCGTCGCTCTCCTTTCTAGGTCTGGGCGTGCCGCCGCCCGCGCCTTCGTGGGGCGTGATGCTCGACGACGCGCGCGACCTGGCGACGCTCGTGCGCGCGCCGCACGCGATGCTCGCGCCGGGCCTCGCCATCGCCCTCACCGTGCTCGCCTTCAACTTCCTCGGCGACGGCCTGCGTGAATACCTCGACCCGCGCCAGCGCCGCCGCTAATCCTATGACGACGGCGATCAACGAACGGCAGGACGCAGCACTCGCCGCGACCCGCGGCGCGCGGGCTGACGGCACTGTCGCCATCTCGATTGCCGGCGTCTCGAAAACTTACCCCGTCCCGCTTGCCGGCCTGCGCCGTTTCTTCCGCATGAAGACGCCCGCGCCCGTCGAGGCTCTGAAAGGTGTCTCCTTCGACGTGCGCGAGGGCGAAATCTTCGGCCTCATCGGGCGCAACGGCGCGGGCAAGACGACGCTCGCCAAAATCATCGCGACGCTCGTCCAACCGACCGAAGGCGCGGTCACAGTCCGCGGCTTCGACAGCGTGCGCGACGACGCGCGGGTGCGCGCGCAAGTGGGCCTCGCGAGCGCCGAGGAGCGCAGCTTCTACTGGCGTCTCAACGTCGAGCAGAACCTCGTCTTCTTCGCGCGGCTCTACGGCCTCGGCGCGGCGTCGGCGCGCCGCCGCATCGAAGAACTGCTCGAACTCGTCGAGTTGGCCGACCTGCGCCGCCGACGCTTCGGCGAACTCTCGACCGGCAACAAGCAGCGCATGGCCGTCGCGCGCTCGCTCCTGAACTCGCCGCCCGTGCTTCTGCTCGACGAGCCGACGCGCTCGCTCGACCCGCTCGCGGCGGCGCGCATGCGCGAGATCATCGGCTCGCTCGCACGCGGCCCGCGCCCCGTCACGGTGCTCCTCACCTCGCACAATCTCGCGGAGGTCGAACAGCTCTGCGAGCGCGTGGCCGTCATCAGCCACGGTCGCATCCGCGCCATTGACACACCGCAGCACCTACGCGCGACGCACCGCCAGCACGAGCGCGTCCGCCTCACGCTGCGCGGCCTCGACGCCGCACGCGCCGCAGACATCCTGCGCGGGACGGTCTCTCGCCTTGAGACTTCGGAGCAGCCGGACGGGGCGACCGTCATCTTCGAGCGCGAGGTCGGCGACGACCTACTTGACCGCGCCGTGCGCGCGCTTCAATACAACGGCGCGCGCGTCGTCGAGTGCGAGCCGGAGCGTGGCACGCTGCTCGACGTGCTGGAAACTTTCGAGCGAGAGACGGAGGAAGGATGAAGGACGAGGAGAGTGGGAGACGGGGGACGGGGAGACCGAATGTTGACAGAGACTATGCGCGGAGGATGTCACGACCTTCGCCCCGTCTCCCACTCTCCCCGTCCCCTGTCTTCTGAATTGATGATGAGAAGCCTACTGTTGTTGATGGGCCGCGTGCGCGCCTTCGTGGTGCGGGACTTCCAACTGGCGGTGAGCTACCGGCTGGACTTCCTTATGCGCATCCTCTCCATCCTCTTCGTCACCACCACCCTCTTCTTCATCTCGCAAATCTTCGCCGCCACCTTCAGCACCCCTGACGCCCAGTGGCGCGACCCCTTCCTCGCCTGGATCACGGCGCTCCCGTTCCTCAACTACTTCATGACCGGCTTCTCCAGCCTCGCCACGGCCATCCGCTCCGAGCAGGCCCAGGGCACGCTCGAAAGCGTCCTGATGACTCCGATAGGCATCCCGACGCTCATCGTCGCAAGCTCCGCGTGGGACTTCACGCAGGCGTCCTTCCACTCGTTCCTCTACCTCTTCTTCGGCTGGGCGTTCTTCGGCGTCGAGTACCGCGGCAGCTTCCTGCTCGCCGCCCTCTTCCTCCTGCTCACCACCCTCGTGTTCGCGTCAATCGGGATTCTCTCGGCCAGCTTTGCGGTGGTCTTCAAGCGCGGCGACCCCTTCGGCGTCATCATCGGCACCGGCTCGGCCCTCTTCTCCGGCGTCTTCTTCCCCGTGCAGTTGCTCTCGCAGGTCGCGGGCCGAGGCTTCCGCCTGGTCTCGCAGCTGATCCCGACGACCTACGGCATTGACGGCATCCGCCGCGTCCTCATCCAGGGCCAGAGCTTCGCCGAAGTCCGCCGGCCCCTGCTCACGCTCCTCGTCTTCCTCGTCGCCCTGCTCCCCTTCTCGCTCTGGGTCTTCACGCGCGCGGTGCGCCGCGCCAAGCGCGAGGGGAGTTTGATTCAGTATTGATTTTAGATTTGCGATTTAAAGTCATCGGTAAACAATTTCAGTGAAAGGCAAAAGCCGGGTGTTGGCAACCAGGCAACGGGCGCTTTCCAAACCGCAAATCAAAAATCTAAAATTGCATCATGCGCGTCTCTCAAACTCCATATTACTATGCGGACAACCGCTCACGGTTCCGTTCAATCCTCTCACTTAGAGCCTTGAACTTTGAACTTTGAACTTATAACTTGGTAGCGCATGTGGAGAATCGTCAAGACCGCCGCGCTCGCCGTCCTCGCGCTCGTCACCCTCTTCGTCGTGTATGAAGTCTTCACCTTCCCGCACGTATCCGAGCTGCAAACGAAGAACCCGGAGACGACGAGCATGATCGAGCAGCGCGCGAAGGAGGCGCGCGACGCGGGGCGCGAGCCGCGCCGCGTCCAGCAGTGGGTTCCGCTCGAACGCATCTCCGTCAACCTCCAGCGCGCGGTGCTGGCGGGCGAGGACACGAACTTCACGACGCACCACGGCTTCGACTACGAGGCCATCCAGCGCGCGTGGGACGAAGCGCAGAAGGAGTCGGAGAAGGAGGCGAAGCAGGAGGGCGAGCAGGACGAGTCGGGCTGGATTCCGCAGATGCCCAGCTTCAAGCGCGGCGCTTCGACCATCTCGCAGCAGCTCGCGAAAAACCTGTACCTCTCCTCGGAGCGAACCTTCGCGCGCAAGGCCAAGGAGGCCGCCATCACCTACTTCCTGGAGCGCTCGCTCTCGAAGTGCCGCATCCTCGAAATCTACCTCAACGTCATCGAGTGGGGCGACGGCGTCTACGGCGCGGAGGCCGCTGCGCAAACCTACTTCCACAAACACGCCGCCGACCTCTCGCCCGCTGAGGCCGCGTACCTCTCGGCCATGATTCCCAGCCCGCTCAACGTCTTCAACCCGCAGAAGAACCAGCGCCGCGTCCAGCGCCGCCAGCGCGTCATCCTCCGCGGCATGCCGTTCGTCAAGCTCCCGGCGTGCTGAAAAGCAGGAGGCAGGGGCAGACGGCAGGAGGCAGACAAAAGAGAAGGCAGCCGGGTCTTAACCAAGACCGGCTGCCTTGAATGTTCTGACTGCCTCCTGCCCCTGCCGTCTGCCTCCTTGCTCTTCAGAGGGCGAACTCGCGCGCGAGGCGGAGTTCGGCCTTGCGCAGTTCGTAGCGCCCGCGCCCCAGGTTGCCTTCGGGGCCGAGCGCCAGCACGACGAAGTATTCGGGCGAGAACATGCGCGCAAGTATGCGCACGCGGTCGTAGCTGATGAACAGCTCTTCGAGCGAGCCGAGGCCGGTGTTCGACCCCGCGCGCAGCGCGCCGCGCACCAGCGAGGTCACTTCCGCGGCGGCCACGTCCATGTTCGCGTCGCTGCCTTCGGGCAGGAAGACGCGCTCGACCGCGATGCCGTCCATGCCCATGATGAGCGCGCCGGTCGCGCCCTCGGTGCGCTCGATGATCTCCGAGAGTGCTTGCCTGAACATCGCTTCAGTCCTCCTCTACGGGCGCGGCGTTGTCCCGACGGGCGGCTGAGCCTCGGTGGCCGGCTGCACGGGGTTGACGACCGGGGCGGCCTGCGGCTGCGTCGTCTGCTGCGTCGGGGCCGGGGTGTTCGTCGAGGGGTTGCCGAGCGGCACGGGCTGCGGAATCTGGACGGAGCGCGTGCCGGTGGCCGGCTCGGTCTCGACCCGGCGGCCCTGGTAGTCGGGCCGGTAGATGCGCGGCGTGATGAAGAAGAGTATCTCGTCCGTGTTGCGCGTGATGGCCTTGCGCTTGAAGAGGTTGCCGAGCACGGGGACGCTGCTGATTCCGGGCGTGCGGTTCTGCGTCTCGGTCTCGCGGTCGTTCAGGACGCCGCCGACGACCGTCGTGCCGCCGTCGGGGACGAGCACCTCGGTGGACATGCGCTGCGTGTCTATGCCGGGCGTGCCGAGCGAGTTGGTGAGCGCGCCGTTGACGGTGTTGTTCTCCATCGTCACTTTCAAAATGACCGTGCCGGCGTCGGTGATCTGCGGCGTCACCGAGAGACGCAACGGGACGGAGATGAACGTGGTGGTGAAGACTGAAGTCGTCCCGGCACTTCCGGTCTGCGGCGTGACGACGGGTATCTGCGACCCCGACTCGATCTGCGCCGGGCGGTTGTTGAGCGCGGTGACGCGCGGGGTGGCGATGATCTTCGCCTGCCCCTTCTGCTCGGCGGCGGTGATGAGCGCGCTGATCTGCGCCGTGCCGAAGATGCCGGTCGTCAAACCGATGACGGTGTTCGGCGCTGTCGCCCCGAGGCTACCGGTCGGCGCGGGGATGGTCAACTGGTTCGTCCCGTTGGTGAGATTGATACCCCGCGCCGTCTCTATGGAGCCGAAGCCCCCCCGGTGGGTGTTGAGGACTGATGCCGAGAGTTGCACGCCGAGGTCGCGCGAGAAGTTGCGGTTGGCGAGCACGATGCGCGTCTCGATCTCGACCTGCGGCTCCGGCTGGTCGAGCAGTTGGACGAGGCGGCGGATGGCGTCTATGTTCTCCTTCACGTCGGTGACGATGAGCGTGTTCGAGCGCCCGTCAACCTCGACGCCGCCGCGGCGCGAGAGGCGGCGCTGAATGATCGGGAGGATGCCCTGGTCGGCGCTCGACGCGACCCGCGTGCTGGAGAAGGTCTCCCCGTTCGGGCCGACGGTGACCACGTCGCGGTTCGCGGTCGCCCCGGAAGCGAGGCCGCCGGCGAACCCGCTCGACGCGCCCGCGGCGGTGTCGAGCGTGCCCGCGGCGCGGGCATAGTTGAGGCGTATGAAGTCGGTGACGAGCGGCTCGTTGGAGAGCTGCGCCTCCTTGAGCGCGGCGCGAGCGCCCTCCTCCTCGGCGCGAATCTTCGACTCGTCCTTCAGAACGTCGAGCGTGGCGACGCGCAGAATGTTGCCGTTGACCTCGATGCCGAGGCGGTTGGCCTTCAGGATCGAGTCGAGCGCGAAGTTCCACGGCACGTCCGTCACGTTGATCGTCACGGGCACAGCTTTGACCGACTGGTCAACGACGAAGTTCACGCCGTACTGCTCGGTGATGTAGTTGAGGATGTCGCGGATGTCGGCGTTGACGACGTTGAGGCTGATCGGCTCGCCGACGAAGCTCTGCTGCCCGTACTGCGCGCCCTGCGAGGCCTGCGGCGTCTGGTTCGGGCTGGCGGGCGTCGGCGTGGGCCTGGCCTGCGGCGCGCCCTGCGCGGAGGCCGGGTCGGCCTTCGCCTCGTCGGGAAGAAGCTCCAGGACGAGCTGGCTGCCTTCGAGGCGCGAGCGCTCGCGGACGGGCGCGCGCAAAGTGATGCTCAGGCTGGCGAAGGGTTCGCCCTCGCGCAACGCGCGCTTGACGGTCACGCCGGCGACGAGCGGCGACGCCACGTCGTAAGACTGCGCGAGCTGCGAGCCGTCAACGCCCGGAAGCTCGACGACGAGCAGGTGCGCGTCGGGCTTGCGAACCGTGTAGGGCATCGGGGCCGTGCCGGAGATCGTGATGAGCGTGGCCGCGCCCGACGTGATGGCGCGGACGGAAGTGGCGACCGGCGTCCTCTCAGACGCCGCGCCGCCGGGACTCTTGCCGAATGCTGACAGGCCGAGCGAACACACGAGCACGAGGACGAGCGCGCCTCTCTGCGTGGCCGCGAGAAGGGGTTTGGTCTGGGACATATTCTCCATCCTTCGGGTAGCACCGACTAGGGGGCCGTCCGCCACGCGCTAACGCTCGTTTGGGCGACCTCCTCTCTCGCGAGAGGCGGCGACCCGATCAAGCGCGCGCCGCACAACGCGTGCGGCCAACCGTCCGTGCTGTCAAAAAGTTGCCGCCGAAAGTGCGGCGTCTGGTTCTTTACCTCCGGTCGAGTTGGCGGGCGGGCGAGGGATGAGGCGGGCGGGGTGGGCTTCGGGTCGCCGGGCGGCCTTAGGGTTTTCCGTCCCCCTTGCTGCCCTGCGAATCCTGTTGGCGCTGCTGCTGTTCGCTGGCGCTCGCGGCGAGGGCCTTCAGCGCTTCGACGAGAGCGTTCACGTCGGTCTTGTTACCGGCGGAAACCGCCGGTGCCGCTCCCGCGCCCGTGCCGGCCTCTACGGATGGCCTCTGCGCGGCCAGCGAGTCGGCGACGGCGTTAGCCTGACGCAGCGGCTTCGTCTCGACGGCGACCTCCGTGTGGCCGTCAGTCCAGCGCGTCTGGCGGCGGAAGACAAGGCGCGTCTCCTCGATGGCGACGAGCATGCCGTCGTAGAAGCGCTCGCCGGGATAGACGACGTAGGACAAATTGATCGGCGTAGCCTCGACCATCGCGGCGTAGCCGCGCGGCGTGCGGAAGATGCCGATGACCTGAACCTCGGAGAGCGTCAGCGCGGTCGTCGGCTTCGGCGCGGGCTGCTGCATGTTCATCGCGGCCTGCTTCTGCGCCTTGTAGCCGTCTATGCGCGCCTGTATCGGCGGCACGGGCACGGGCGCGAGCACCTTCTTCGGGGCGGCCCGCTTGAGCTGCGGCTTGTACTTCGTGAAGGGGTCGCGCGCGGTGCCGCGGTAAGTCGTGCTCGCCGTCTGCGCCGCGGCGGCTGCCGCCAGCGAGAGGAGGAGCGCGACGGCCAACGTTGCTTTGAGTGCGCCGAGCGTGTGTCTGTTTCTGTCTCTCATGATCTTTTCCTGAGTTCCGACTCCTGACGGTTGCGTGCCTTCGTGCTTCAACACTTACTTCGCCTGCTGCGCGGGCGCGCCGGCGGTGGGCGCGTTCGAGGCGACGCCAGCGGCCTGGTGCGCCGCCGTCGTCGGGTTGGTCGAAGGCGCGGCGGCCACGGCCTGCGGCGGCGCGTTGGGTGCGGGCTGTGCCGGCGGCGGCGCGGGCTGGAGTTTCTCCGGGGCGACGTAGTACGCCTTCACCGTGAACACGGCGTCAACGGTCTTGCCGTCCTGCTTGTCCTGCGTCATCGAGTCCTTGATCTTCGTGAGCTTGAAGTCGGTGATCGAGACGATGCGCTGGTACGAGGCCATCTGCGCGAAGAACTGTCCGACGTTGTTGTAGGTTCCGGTGACTTCGACCTCGACGGGTTTGTCGGCGTAGAAGTCCTGCTGCTCGTCGTCCTTCGGCGTGAACTTACGGAGCGTCAGTTTACCCTTCGCGCGCTCCTGCAAGTTCGCCAAAACGGTCGTCAACTCACGCTGCTCGGGGAGCAACGCCTTCAAGTCTTCGTAGTCGGCCTGCGCGCGCGCGTAGTTGGCCTTGAACTCGTTGAGGCGCTGCGAGGCGATCTGCGCGCCCGCGTTGGCGCGCTGGAGCTGCTCGACCTGCGCCTCCACTTCGGCGGTCTCGGCGCGCGTCCCCGAGGTGACGAAGTACCAGAAGGCCGCGTAAAAGAGGAGCGCGACGACGCCGAACGCGGCGACCTGTAAGTACCAGGGCTTCTCTTGAAGAACTTCGATTTTGAACATTATTCGTTTCCTTCCGGGGCGCTGGCCCTGCGGCGGCGCGGCTACTTCTGCGCGACCTGGTTGGCGGGGGCGGCGGCTGGCGGCGCGGGCGGGGGCTGACTAGCGCCGTACTTGCACTTGATCTTGAACTTGAACGTCTCGGGCTTGAAGGTCAGGTCGAACGGCCCTTCTTTCGGGTCGTAGTCCGCCGGGTTGACCTCGGCGTCCTTGCGCTCGGCCTCGATGTTGACGTTGAGGAACAGGCCGTTCGAGAATTCGAGGTTGCGCCCGAACTGCGTGACGGCGTACTCGTTCGGCGACTGGCCCTCGATGACGAGGTCGCCGTTCTTCTGCTCGACGGATTCGAGGTGGAAGTCGGGGTCGGCGGGGATGCGCGAGTTAACCTCGGAGAGCAGCGCGACCGGCCCCTGCTGAGACGAGCGCAGGCGCTTGATGGCGTCAATGCGCGAGTTGATGTCCTTGAGCTTCTTCTCCAGCTCGGCCTGCTCCTTGTTGACCGCGGCCATCTGCGCGGCGATCTGCTGCTGGCGCTCAAGCTCGGCCTTGGCACGCGACTGCGAGGCGGCTGCGCTGACGTAGTCGAAGAGCATCCCCAGCGCGAGCAGCCCGAAGACCGCCGCGCCCAGCAGCCAGAAACGCATCCGCGGGTTGGCGACCTTTTCCTCGACGACCGCCGCGCTGTTGGCGCGCTCGGTGACGGAATCCAGAAGGTTGACCTTGATCATTTAAGCATCCACTCCTCTCAGGGCCAGCCCGACGGCGACCGCCATCTCCGGCACTACCTCACGCATGTAGTCGGGGTCGAAGCGCCGCGCGTCCACCTTGATCCGGCGGAACGGGTCGAGCCGCTCGACCGGCATCTCGAAGCGGTTCGAGAGGTATTCGGTCAGCCCCTTGAGTTTCGACCCGCCGCCCGAAATCAGAATCTTCTGCACCGTGCCGTCGCCGTCCTCGGCGGTCGCGCGGTAGAAGTCGAAGGTCTTCGAGATTTCGAGCGCGAGCATGTCGGAGACGGTCTCGAGCGCGCCGTCAATGTCAACGGCCTCGTCCTGCGGGGGCGGCGCGCCGCCGCGCTTCACGGCCTCGGCCTGCTCGTAGGTCAGCCCCATCTCCTTCTGCAAAAGCGACGTGTACTGGTTGCCGCCGACGGAAACGTCGCGCGTAAACACGCTGCGCACGCCGCGCACGATGTTGATGTTCATCGTCGAAGCGCCGACGTTCAGGAGCGCGACCACGAGCGAGTCGTCCGGCTCGTAGTTGATCTCGTAGCAGTTCTGGAGGGCGAAGGCGTCAACGTCTATGACGGCGGGCTGCTTGCCCGCGAGCTGGATGACCTGCTTGAGGTTGGCGACGAAGTCGCGCTTGCACGCGGCCATGAGCACGTTGAAGGAGTCGGCGCTCGACCCGACGACCTGGTAGTCGAGGCTCACGTCGGAAATCTCGAACGGGATATGCTCTTCGGCGTGCCAGTCTATTGATTCCTCAAGCTCCTCGCGCGTCATCTGCGGGACGACGATGTTCTTGACGATGACGGAGCTGCCCGATACGCCCGCGGCCACGCGGTCGGTCTTGAACTGGTGGCTGTTGAAGAGTTCGGAGATGACGCTCGACACGCCGTTCATCTCCATGATCTGGCCGTCGACGACCGTGTCGGGCTGAAGGCCCTCGAAGCCGAGGTTGACGAGCGAGAGCGAGCCGGGCTTGCCCTGCAACTCGACGGCCTTGACCGCGCTCGATCCGATGTCCAGGCCGACCAGGCCCTTCTTGCCAAGTTTTTTTCTGAACATAAGTCTATCCGTTCCTGGAGGGGTTTACCTGCTGTCGTCTGCGGTGGAGTCGGCGGAGGCGCGCTCGCGCGCGCAGCACCCTCGCGTGAGTCGTGCGCGAAGGCGGGGTGTGCGTGTTCATGGCGGAGTTCATCTTTCGCGGGACTGTTCTGGTAGTTGGCTTGAGAACGTCGGCGGCCTTCGGGTTAGCCTGAGGAGGGTGTTAAAGCTGAAACGGGCGCTGACGTTGAATACTTCCGAAGGAAGGAAGGCGTCGCCGCGGCCCGGGCGCGGGCGTCGGAGCGACTCCGCTGCGGCTCAAGTAATTCTCCCCTTCGGCAACCCGGCTGAGTCGGAGTCCTCGAAGAACCCGACCCCCGTGGCTTTGCGGCCCACGCTCGCGCGTGGTGTGCCCTTGTCGGTTGAGTTTCAAAAGACGTGCGCGCCGGCTCTCCACTTACCTTCGGCCCGCCGCGCGCCCTTCAAAAGTGGCCGTGCTCATCTCGACCCCGTTTGATGGTCCGAGGCGTGCCACGACCGCCACTCAAAAATATAAATCACCGCGACGGCCTCTGTCAATCACTATTTTACGTCGTTTAATATAGTCATTTTCAAGCATTTAAGTGACTTTTCTGGATTGCACCCCGATGATTTCCTGAAACCTGACGGCGCTCGTCGGCGGATTTGAACAAAAGGCGTGCGGCGAGTTGGCGCTTCAGCCGTGCGGCCCATCGCGGTCAAAATCAAGTTGAGATGACTTCCCCGTTCGCGCGCGGTCTCTCGGTCTGAACCCTTCTTGCTTCGCACTCCAAGCGGCGGTTAGGATGGGCGCGTATGCTGATAGTTCGCCGCGTTCTCTTCGTCGTCTTCGTGCTCGCCGTCGCCGTCTTCGCGTGGCTGTGGTGGACGCGCCCGGTCAGGGTTGACATGGCCGCATACGTCCCCGCCGACTCGCTAATTTACTTCGAGGCCAACAGCCTCCCGGAGATCGTCAGCGCCGTCACCTCGACCGACGACTGGCGAGAGCTTCGCACACGAGCGAGTGGCGCGTGAAGGCGTCGGTCGAAAAACTGGTCGGCGATTTCGCGCGACGTTCGTTCGGCTCCGCGAGCGCCGAGCGGAAGGAGGTTGACGGCGCGGCGTTCTACGTCTGGAGCGCGCCGTCGGGCGGGCGGAGGAGGATCGTGGCGGCGGTTTATGAGAGCGTGGCCGTCGTCGGCAACGACGAGGCGGTCGTGAAGGCTTGCCTGGACGTGAGGCGGGGCGCGCGACCGGGACTCGCAGGCAGCGAGCAGTTGAAGGAGATGCGCGCGCGCCTGCGCTCGGACGGCGCGCTGGCCTTCGGATTCGCGCCGCAGGGGAGCGCGGCGAAAGTCGTGGAAGTCTTCGCCCCGGCCTTCGTCGGCAGCGTCGCGCAGGAGGCGCACGTCCAGAGCGTGCTGGCGACGGTGCTGCCGCAACTCATCAACCAGACGCTCGGAAGCGTCGGCTGGAGTTCGCGCGTCGTGGGCGGTCGCGTCGAGGACGATTATTTTCTATCGCTCCCCGGCGAGATGTCCGAGCGCCTGCGAGCGCCGCTCGCGACGGGCGCGGGCGAACAGTCGAACGCCGCAGACTTCCTCCCGCCGGACACGCATCAGTTTTCGCGTTACAACTTCCGAAGCCCGGAAGCGGCCTGGCGGGGCTTGAGTGCCGCCCTCTCCTCGCAGGTTGACGTGTCGCGCGCGACGATCATCACGCTCGCGCTCGAAGCGCTGCTCAAGCCTTACGGCATCGAGCAGCCGCGCGAATTCCTGCGCGCCTGCGGGTCGGAGGTCGCCACCGCGAGGCTCGAAGAGGCGAGCGAGGGCAAGGTGCTCGTCGCACGGGTGAGCGACCGCGCGGCGCTCGCCGAGCAGGTGCGCGCCTACCTTCGCCGTGACGCGCGCACCGAGCGCGTCGGCGACGCCGAACTCCTCGTCTCGAAAGACCCGGAGCGCGGGGCGGCGTGCTTCGTCGGCGACTACCTGCTGTTGGGATCGGAAGGTGACGTGCGTCGCTGCGTCGCCGCGCACCTCGAAGGCCGGACGCTCAAGAGCGCCGACGCCTTCAAGGCTGTGGCGCAGAACTTCTTCGACGAGCCGCCGTTCGCGCTGACCCTGACCGACGACCGCGACTCGGCGCGCTCGGCCATCTCCTACTTCGCGCCACGCGACGACGCGGCTACAGCGCAGGGCAACCAGGCCGCGCTCGAAGAAGCGCTCGCGCGACGCGCCTACAGCGTCGGCGAGACGCGACTCTCGGACGGCGGCTTCGAGAAGAAAACGCGCTCGTCGTTCGGACTCTTCGGCGAGATAGTCACGCGACTCGCGCCGCGTTGACGGTCAACGCAGCCGGCCTGTTTTTTTATGACGGGCGTGGGCCGCTTACCGCTCGGCGGCGTTCGGGTCGAAGGGGTGTTCGTTGAGGACGGCGCGCATGTTCACCTGCCCGAACAGCGTTTCGAGGAAGGCCACGAAGCGGTGGAGCGTCTTCGACAACTCGCCCTGCGCGCGCGCCGCCTCGATCTCTTCCCAGAAGCGCTCCAGAGGCTCCCAATCCTTGTACATCAGGTAGCGCTGGCTCCCCTCTTGGAACTCGCTCAGGCGTCGGAGCAGCAGCGACTGCTCGAACGCTTCGCCCCCGGCCTCGGCCCGCCGCACGAATTTGATGAGTTCCCAGAGTTCGCGCCTGAGCGCGAGCGACTGTTCGAGCTTGGTCTGGAACGCGGGGAAGAGTCGTCCGCCGTCGAGCGCGGGGTCGAAGCTCTCAGCGAGCGCGACGACCGACTGGCGGTAGCAGTCGCGCAGAAGCCCGTTGGCGGTCTCAAGCTTCGAGTAAACCTGCGGCGTCTGGCGCAGCGCGCAGACGCCGGCCAACTCGTGCTCGAACGACTTGCGCAGCTCCATCCTGATGGCGTAGGCCGTGCCGTCGAGCAGTTCGCGGACTCTCGGCTCCACGCCCTCGACGCGCAGCGCTCTCTCCTCGATGAAGTCTAGGAGAGAGCGCGTCTCCTCGTGGACGAACGCGAAGACCGGGAGCAGGCGCTTGAGATGAGAGTCGCCGACGAGCGAGACCTCTATGAAGCGCAGGAGTTCGAGCAGGCGCGCGAAGCCGTCGAAGACGACCGCCATGTCGTCGCCCAAATCGTCCGGCTTGAGCCGGCGCGCGAGCGCTTCGAGCGGCTCAAGCGGGCCGGGAGAGTCGCCCGCGTAGTCCGCCACGATCAGACGTGCGGCCTCCGAACGCCTCAGCTCGCGCTCGAAGACGCGCCCCAGCCCTGACCAACCGCCGATGCCGACCGAAGGTAATTCGAGCATCGCCTCGCTGAGCTTGCACGCGTCCCTGAGCGCGTCGGCGAGGTCGCCCAGAGAGTCCTTCGCCCCGGCGAGTCCCGGCGCAACGGCCCGGCCCGAAGGCGACACGAGGCCGGCGTCCGTCTCGTCCGTCTCGCCCCGCTGGCCCGGCGGGGCTTCGCCGCGCTCGACGCCGCCCAGGAGATGAAGGCAGCGCATGAGTGCGTCGCGCACGACGCGCGTCTCTGACTTGAAATTGCGCGCCGAGATGTTGGCGCGCTCGGCCTCCGTGAGCGGCTGGTTGGCGTGGTCGAAGTAACTTCGGATGGCGCGCAGCCACACGGCCAGCTCGCGGGCCGGGGGGAACTGCTCGCCCGTTGTGTGCTGTTGAGCCTGTTCGTTCACACGAGTTCGCGTCCGCCCCGTCCGCCGCCCTCCGGCCCGTGTCAAAACACGCGGACAGACTTTAGAATGAAAACGCTAAAGCGTATTAACGCCCGAAGTCGAGGGCGAAGCAATACGCCCCCGAAGATTCTAAACAGTAAAGCCGCGGCGGGCAATTGAAAGGTGGAAGGCGGAAGGCGGAAGTGAAGGCAGCCGTGCTCTTATCCTTCATCCTTCCGCCTTCCGCCCCCGCCCGCTAACGCAGGCGATGCCGACCTGGGCCGCCCGAAACAGTCATGGCTGATTCTTCAGAGCTTTTAGTCGCGACACACAACGCGGGCAAGGTCGTGGAGCTTGCACGGCTTCTCTCAGACCTGCCTCTGCGCCTGCGCCTGCTCTCGGAGGTGGGCGACATCCCCGAAGCCGTGGAGACCGGGGCGACCTTCGCCGAGAACGCCGCGCTCAAGGCGGCCCACTACTCCGCGCGGAGCGGCCTGCTGACGCTCTCGGACGATTCCGGCCTCGTGGTTGACGCGCTCGGCGGCAGGCCCGGAGTCTACTCGGCGCGCTACGCGGGGCCGCACGCCACTTACGCCGAGCGCATGGAGAAGCTCCTCGAAGAGCTTGCGGCGACGGGCGACGGCGAGCGCCGCGCGCGCTTCGTCTGCGTCATCGCCATCGCCGACCCTTCGACCGGCGAGATCGAAACGTTCGACGGCCTCTGCGAGGGGCGCATCGCGCGC
>QHXN01000005.1 GCA_003222975.1 Acidobacteriota bacterium
GGCGGCGCGTCGCCTCTGAGATAGAGGCGGGCACGGTGATGGTCAACGAGGTGCTCTACACGCACGGCATCGCGCAGACGCCCTGGGGCGGCGTCAAGCAGAGCGGCCTGGGGCGCACGCACGGGCGGCTCGGCCTCCTTGAGTTGGTCGCGCCGCACCACGTCCACGTCAATCGCCTCGCGCTCCTCGGAGACGTTTGGTGGTTCAACTACACGCCCGGCGCGGCCTCCCTCTTCCGCTCGCTCGCGCGCCGCTTCGCCACAGGCTCGCTCCTGCAAGCCCTCCTGCTCTCGCCGCAGATGCTCCGCCGCCTGCGCGAGCGCAGAAGGTCGCGGGACTGAACGGGTTCTCGATGAGCCTTCCCGCGCCGCCGGGCCGTGGGCTTGCGGTCCGCGGTTGACTCAGGGGCGGGAATGGCTTTACAAGCATTCTTGCCCTCGCGTTTTTCCACGTCCGCACGCCGGAGGATATTCCCCGTAATGAAATGCAAACTGTTCATCGCCGCGCTCGCCCTGCTCGTCTGCGCCGGCGCGGCAGCCGCACAGACGCCACAGGACAAGGCGGCCTCGCGCGAGGCCACGCGCGAACGCTTGCGCCAACTGCTCGCCACGTCAGGCCCGAAGAAGGGCATCAACATTGACTTTAAGCAGAGCGAAAAGAATCCCTTCAACTTCGTCGGCGTCAAGCGCGACGCGCTCGTCAACACCGACTTCATCGAGGTCGTCGTCGGCGTGTCGAACAACGAGACCATCGGCTTCCGCATCTACCCGCACTACAAGGATAACTACATCAACCTGGGCAGGGCGAAGGACGGCACGGGGCTGATGCGCGCGCTGCTCAGGCAGAGCGACAGTAACTTCCTTTTCTGGGGCGCAGACACGACCGACGACGTTTTCGCCGGCTACACCTTCACGCTCGAATCCGGCTTCCCCGACAAGGCCATCGAGGTCGTGCTCTACAGCATCGCCCCGCTCGACGGGTTCGTCGGCCAGATGCGCCCGTTCATTGACGGCAGCGCCGCGCCTTCTGCACCGCCCCGGTAGCCGACGGACTTAGACGCGCGAGCCGCCGCTTGCCTTCGACCGTGCCGCGCCTTTACGATTACGCGCTCACGCATCTCGGAAAAGTTACAGGGCTGCGGGATACTATCTTGCTGGGGCGCATCATCAAGGCACAGGAGCGGCAACGTGCGGCGCGCGACACGAACCGCGTCGTGCGCCCGTTCGGCTGGGGCGCGGAGTTCGTCGCCGAACACCTGAACGGCGACGACCCACGCGCCGTGGTCTCGGCTGCGGCGCGCGAGGCCGTGTGCCGCAGCCATGAGTTCTACGCGCTCCCCGCGGTCGCCGACTACAGGCTCGAAGGCGACCGCCTGACCTGGACGAGCGCCGTCCGCACGCCCTCCGACGAGAACAACACGGCGCGCGCGCGCTTCTTCCCCGAACAGCCGCCGAAGAGTGCTTCAAAGAGTGGCGGCGAGACGGTGCGACGCGCCGTCGTCGTGCTGCCGCAGTGGAACGCCGACGCGTTGAGCCACGTCGCGCTGTGCCGCGTGCTCAACCGTTTCGGGATGGCGACGCTCAGGCTGACGCTCCCCTACCACGAGGAGCGCCGGCCCGCCTCTCTTGAGCGCGCCGACTTCCTCGTCAGCCCGAACGTCGGGCGCACCTTGCAATCAATGCGGCAGGCCGTCGTGGACACGCGTGCAGCGGTGGCGTGGCTCCGGGCGCAAGGCTACGAGCGCGTCGGCGTCGCGGGCACGAGCATCGGCTCGTGCACGGCCTTCCTCGCCTTCGTCCACGACGAGCGGATTGACGCGGGCGTCTTCAACCACGTCTCCGGCTACGTCGCCGACGTGGTCTGGCGCGGCATCTCCACGCAACACGTCCGCGCGGGGCTGGAAGGCGTGCTCGCGCTCGAAGAGCTGCGCAAGCTCTGGCTGCCGATTAGTCCGATGGCCTTCGCCGACAGACTAGCGGGGCAGCGCGCGCGGCCCATGCGCTTCATCGCCGCGCGCCACGACCTGACCTTCCCCGCAGACCTCTCGCGCGACGTGATCGAGCGCGTCCGATGTTCGGGCTTGCCGCTCGACGTTCAGTGGCTCCCCTGCGGCCACTACACCAGCGGCGAGCGCCCCTGGGTCTATCTCGACGGCTGGAAGATCGTCTCGTTCCTCAGAAAGAGCCTTTAGCTGTTAGCTGTTAGCTGTTGGCCGTCGGCCTTCGGCTTCTTTCGAGAGGTGCGTCGGCGCGAAAAGATTAAATGCAGCGACCACGAACAGCTAACAGCTAATAGCTAACAGCTAACAGCTTCGTTCCTTGACTCGCCGCGCGATTTGGCATAGAACCGACTTGCCTTTTTCAATCTCTGAACAGGAGCCTGGGAGGAACACCGAAGATGGCCGACGAGACCGCGGGCGATGTCGCCGTGAAGGACAAGAACGCTTGCAGGAACGCGCCCTGCACTTGCCCCGTCGAGAAGGGCGAGAAGTTTTGCAGCGTCCACTGCCAGAGCACCGAGCACAACGTCCAGATTGACTGCGACTGCGGACACGACACCTGCAAGGGCGATTTCTAAAGAAGGCAAGAGTAAAAAGGCAAAAGGCAAAAGTGGAAGACGACAAGCGTCGGCGCTTGCGTCTCCTTCTTCTGCCTTTTGCCTTTTTACTTTTGCCTTACTTCGACGAGGCCGGCGATGATCGAGACGAGGTCGGCGGGGTCAACGGGCTTGGGGACGTGGAGTTGAAAGCCGGCGTCGAGGGCGAGCGCGCGGTCGGCGTCGCCCGCGTAGGCCGTGAGCGCAATTGCCGGGGTGGCGAGGCCGCGCGCCGACTCCAGCGCGCGCACGCGGCGGATGAGCTGGTAGCCGTCCTCGCCCGGCATGCCGATGTCGCACAGCAGAAGGTCGGGCCACGACTCTTCGAGCGCCCCCCACGCGGCGGCGGCGGACTCGACCGTCGTCACCTTCGCCCCCGTGCGTTCGAGCACGGTCTTGATTAAATTCAGCGCGTCCGGCTCGTCGTCCACGACGAGCACGCGCAGGCCCTCCAGGACTGCGGATTGCGGATTGCGGATTGCGGATTCTTCGCCGAGGGCGCTCGTCCGTTCTTCATTCCGCAATCCGAATTCTGAAATCCGCAATTCAGGGAGTTCGACCGTGAAGGTAGAGCCGCGCCCCTCGCCCCCGCTCTCCGCCCTGACAGTCCCGCCGTGCAACTCGACCAGGTTGCGCACGATTGACAACCCTAAGCCGAGGCCGCCGTGGACGCGCGTCGTGGTCTGGTCGCCCTGCCGGAAGCGGTCGAAGACGTAAGGCAGGAACTCAGGGCTGATGCCCGCGCCCGTGTCGGAGACCGAGAGGCGCGCGTGCCCGCCCTCGCGCCCGACGAGGACGCGCACCTCGCCGCCGATGGGCGTGAACTTGACGGCGTTCAAGAGCAGGTTCCAGACCACCTGTTGCAGACGCCGCGGCTCGCCCATGACGGGGCCGACGCCCGGCTCGAACGTCGCGCTCAAATTAATGCTCTTGGCCGTGGCCGCGGGGGCGACGGTGTCAATGGCGGCCTCGACGACGCGGCGCAAGTCCGTCGGCTCGGCTTCCAGACGGAGCTGGCCCGTGATGCTGCGCGACACGTCGAGGATGTCGTCAACGATCTGCTGCTGCGTGCGCGCGTTGCGCTCGATAATCTCGACTGCCGTTCGGAAGCCCTTCGCGTCGAGCCGCCCGTCGAGCAGCATGCGCGCCCAGCCGAGGATGGCCGTGAGGGGGGTGCGCAGCTCGTGCGAGAGCGTGGCGAGGAACTCGTCTTTGAGTCGGTTCGACTCCTCGGCGGCCTCTCTCGCGCGGCTCTCGAACTGCAAGAGCCGCATGTTCTCAATCGCCACCGCCGCGAGGCTCGCGGCCATCTTCATCGCCGTCACGTGCTCCTCGCGGTAGGCGTGGTTTTCATATGACTGCACCTCGACGGTTCCGACGATGCGCCCCATCGTCGCCATCGGGACGACGAGCGAGGACTGCGGCCTGAGGCCGTTGTCCGGCCCAATGACGACGCCGAGTTGGCCTGCCCCTTTGCGCTTCATCTCCCAGTAGTCGTTCGTGATGACGACCTGGCGCGTGCGCACGGCGCGGCTGTTCGGCCCCTCCGATGAGACGGGCATTGGCGGGAGCTGCGACACGTCAACCTCCTTGCCGTCGCCCCACGCGTACTGGGCGAGGCGCACGTCGCGCGCCTCGTCGTAGAGGGAGATGAAGATGCCGACGCAGGGGACGGAGACGACGGCGAAGTCGCGCAGGTCGCGGAAGATGGCGAGGTGATCGCGCGCCGTGCCGAGCGAGCTGGCGAGGTGCGTGAGGCGCTGGAGCAGCATCTCGTACTCGCGCAGCGAACGCTTCTCGGCCTCGCGCAGTGCCTCCTCGGCACGCCGGCGCTCGGTGATGTCCGCGGAGACGCCGACGATGCCGGTCAGGTTCCCCGACTCGTCTTGAATCGGCGTGTCTGTGACCGACGCGGGGAAGGTCGTGCCGTCGCGTCGTCGCACCTCGAACTCGCCCGACCACGGCTCGCCCGCCGCCAGCCGCGACATGATCTCCGCCGCCTGCTCGCGTGATATCTCGGCGGGCGTGACCTCGACGATGTCGCGCCCCAGCACCTCATGGGCGGCCCAGCCATAGAGCTTTTCGGCGTAGCGGTTCCAGTAGGTGATCTTCCCCGCGAGGTCTGTCGCGATGACGGCCTGCTCCACGGTGTCGAGCAGGTGAGACTGGAAGCGCAAAGACTCCTCCGCGCGCCTCTGCCTCGTCAGGTCTTTGATGAGCGCGACGAAGCCGCGCGCGCGGCCCCCGCCTTCGCCCACGGGGACGCACGTGAGGTTAATCAGGCGGCGCGAGCCGTCGGGGTACTCGACCTCCCGTTCGAAGACGATCTCCTCGCCCGCGAGCGCGCGTTCGACGAAGGGGCGCACCTCCCCGTACTGCTCTTCGCCGAACACCTCGCGCAGGCTCCGCCCGTAAAGCTCGGCGCGCGGGCGACCGAACCAACGTTCGTGCGCCCTGTTGTTGAAGCGGTAGCGCTCGTCGGCGTCAATGTAGGCGACGGGCGCGGGCAGCGCGTCGAGTATGAGGTGCAGGTGCTCCTCGCCGAGCCGGGGGGCGTCGGAGAGCGCCGCGACTAAAGACTCGCGGCTCGCGTCGTGTTCGTCAATGGGGGACATCGAAGACTCTTGCTGTGGAAGAAGCGTCTGCGCGTGCGGCGGGGTAGGCGTCGCCGCGCTCTCTCGCACGCGCGGCGAACGTTCGCGCGCGTACACTCGGCGAAATCGGGCGCAGGCATTATTAAACGCGCGCAGCCACTTCGCCAAGCGGCGGGACGAAAGGCGGAAGGCGAAAGTGAGGACAAGCCCGCGCCGCGTCTGCCTTCACTTTCGTCTTTCGAGCGCGGCGGCGATGCGGTTCTCCAACACGAGGTCGGGCGAGTAGTTTTCGAGCTTGAGGAAGTGCGCGGCTGCCGCCAGGAGAGCGGCCTGCGGGACGAGGCCGACGACCTCGCTGGCGATGACTTCGACGCCGAGTCGCACGGCCTCGCGCCGCACGGCCTCGAAGGCTTGATGAAGATTAGTCTGCTCGTAGCTCGTCAGGTTCATCGAGACCTGCACGACGCCGCGGCTCTCAAGCTCGAAGCCGAGCGCCTTCAGGTGCAGGAGTCCCCCGTCGCGCTCGCGCACCGCGCGCGCGATGCGGCGGGCTATCCCCACGTCCGCCGTCTTCAGCGTGACGTTGTAGGCAATCAGCAGCGGGCGCACGCCGACTATCAAAGCGCCCGCGGTCGGGTGCAGTCGCGCCTCGCCCACATCGGGCGCGCGTTCGGGGACGCTCGCGATCTGCCCGCGCAGCAGCTCGAAGCCGCCGCGCCGCACGTCCGCCAGATTCCTGCGCTCCGGCCTGAGTGCCGCGCTCTCGTAGAAGTAGATGGGTATGCCCAGCTCGCGCCAAACTCTCTCGCCCGCCCCGTGCGCGAGCGCGACACACTCCTCCACGCTCACGCCGCGGACGGGGACGAACGGCAGCACGTCGGTTGCTCCCATGCGCGGGTGCTGCCCCGCGTGCGCGTTGAGGTCAATCAACTCCGCCGCTCGCTCGACGACGCGCAACGCCGCCTCGACCACAGTTTCCGGCGGCGCGACGAAGGTGATGACCGAGCGGTTGTGATCCGCGTCAACGTGCGTCCCCAGGACGAGCGCGCCCTCGACCGACTCGACCGCCTCGACCAGGCGCGCGACCGTCTCGGTCTTGCGCCCCTCGCTGAAGTTTGGTACACACTCGACGATGCGATCCATCCGCCCTGCCCAATCTACCACTTCCGTTTTCAACGTCTAAGCGCCGGTCGCCTGGCCGGCTCGGAAGCGCCTTGTAACCAAAACGTGCCCATTCTCTTCCGCCGAAGCAATCGCGCACTCGACCGCCGCGCGCTTCCCCTCCTCGGTCGGGTGGGTGTAGCGCGCGGTCATCTTGATGTCGGAGTGGCCCCTCAACTCGGCGATGATGAAGGGACTCACGCCCCCTTCGCCTAAGCGCGTGCCGAACGTATGGCGGAGATCGTGGAAGCGGAAGTTTTCAATCTTCGCCTCCACGAGCGCCTTCTTAAACGCAGCCTGTATGCCGGAGCCTGACGGACGCGCACCCTTACGGTTAGCGAAGACGTACTCGCCGCGCGCCCTAGCATGCAACTCTAGCAGGACGGCTCGCACTGCCGATTTTGGCCTCGGCTTGCTTGGCCTGAGCTTTGGTACGCGCCTCCGGGATTGAACCCCTGTAACGACGCCCGCTAATACGGAAGTCGTACATATAGTGTCCGCTCCCTTTGGGCCTTTCTCTTACAGCCATTCTTCTGCCTCGCTTTCTCGCGCGAGTGCAGCCACAGTAGCCGCATCTTAGCGCGAGAACGGTGTTACTGCGACGGAATTTTTCGCCTGTTCGCCGCGCGTCCAATTAATGACCTCATCGCGGTCCAAAAGGGTGAAACGCCCGGCCTTGCGGAAGGGGATTAGCCGCTCCGACACCCAATGGTGGATTGTGCGTGGCTTTACTCTAAGAGCGTGTCTAAAAAGTAGGTCGGCGAGCTAATCGCCGCACCATCAGGTTAATCATTGCGACATGAATCATCGCTTCACTCGTCTCAGTCAGGTACTCGTAATCTTTGCTCAAGCGGCGACACCGGTTGAGCCACCCGAAGGTGCGCTCGACGATCCACCGCTTGGGCAAGACCACGAAGCCTTTTTGAGCATCCGAGCGCCGCACGATCTCCAATGTGACC
>QHXN01000004.1 GCA_003222975.1 Acidobacteriota bacterium
ACTCCGGCCAGGCGTGCGCCTCGGTCGAGCGCTGCTACGTGCACGAACGGGTCGCGGACGATTTCACGGCGCGCGTCGTCGAGAAGGTGCTGGCGCTCAGGCAGGCGGTCGGAACCGAAGAGGGGGCAGACCTCGGCGCGATGTCTTCGGAGCGGCAACTGCGCACGGTCGAGGAGCACTTGCGCGAGGCTGTCGCGCGAGGCGCGTGCGTACTCACAGGCGGCGGTCGCGCGCGCGGGCTTCCCGAAGGCGGCGCGTTCCACGAGCCGACGGTGCTCACAGGCGTTGACCACTCGATGACGATCATGCGCGAGGAGACGTTCGGCCCCGTCCTGCCTGTAATGACCTTCCGCGACGAGGACGAGGCCGTGCGCCTCGCCAACGACAGCCCGTTCGGCCTGACGGCG
>QHXN01000153.1 GCA_003222975.1 Acidobacteriota bacterium
GACGATTTCGACGCCCTAATAACGACGGATCAGAACCTGCGCTATCAACAGAATCTGTTGGCGCGCAGGATCGGCGTCATCGTCCTTATGACGACAAGCTGGCCCCGGATCAGAAATCACGCCAGCCTAGTCGTTCAGGCGCTGAACGAATTACGGCCCGGCAGTTACGCAGAAATAACTTTTCCTTGAGCGTCGGTCAGGAATATACAGACCTACGCGGACGACAGTTTTTCCACGGCCCGGACGCTTCAAACTTATTCGTGCTGTCTGTCATCGCGCGCAGTCCTGAGTTCTTTGTCCCCAACGAGCGCTTTCATTCCCGACTTTTTCCCGACTCCCTATAATTCTCACAGCCTCTACCGTGGACTTCCGGCGGCCACGCGGCTATGTTTTAGGCTGATTTGTGGTTGGCGGAGGGCGTAGGAAGTCCTTCCGCCCACCTTGACACGGTAGGGGTCTGCGGTTCAAATCCGCACGTGCCTACCATATTTCCTCAGCCTTTTGCTTCATCCGGCCCGCCTCGCTTCCCGGCCATCTGCCGGTGCTGAAGCAATAGCAATAGACACGTATATCAACGGCGGGGCGAAAAAGGCCGTGCGCAGAAGACTGATCTCCTCTTTCCTGTTTGCTCTCATCCCGTCGGGAGCGTTTCACGTCAACAGCACCGCGCCGTTTCAAAAAACTTTCATCCAAAGCGGCGAGGGAAATTCTCAGGCAAGTGCCTTTCGCCGTAATAAGAGCCTCAACAAAGCGCGCGCACTATCTCTCAAGGGGAGAGGCGTGCGCCGTCATGCAGCCGGAGAGTGGCCGGCGCGGGAACAGGGTCACCCGCTCTGGCCGGGGGCGAGGTTTACCGACGTAGAGCGTGAGCGTTCGATTGAGCGCGGGATGCGTTTCGTCTATCACACCGCGCGCAGCCGTGTTAACTTCGCCGACTATGGCTCGGATTACGTGTGGTGGTTCGGGGCCGTCTCCAACACCGTCCGGGACGAGCGCCTGCGCCGGCTGGCGCGTGGCATGGCGCTTCGGTGCGCCCGCAAGTGGCGACTAGCGCACCGCACGCTTCCCTCCGACGCGGACGCGCAGACGATTGCCGAATTCGTCTCCGGCGGCGATGCAGCCGAGAGCCTCGGCCTCGGCGACGAACGGCTCAAAGACCAACTCCGTCTGGCGGCCTCACGCTTTTCGGCGCGCGACTACCTCGCCTTCGACCCGCTCACGGAGCCGCCGCCGTCGGACGTGCCGGACGAGTGCGAGTACGACGGGGCGGATAACCCGCGCGGGGCCAGGCTCTGCCACGTCTGCAAGAGGCGGCTCGTGATGAGGACGCGCTACGACGTTTGGTACGACGCGCTCGTCACGGCCCACACGGGCGACCACTACGGCGTCACGCTGGGGGCGCATTACATGGACGTGCTCAAGTGGCTGCCAGTCCTGCGCCCCTACGGCGTCCGCGGGCGCGGCACCGACCCGGAGTTCATTGACGCCGTCTATTCCGTCACGCACGTCGTCTATACGCTCAACAACTACTGGACGTATCGCCTCGACCCGCGTTTGCTGCCGCGGGAGTACGCGTTTTTGAAGGCCAGTCTGCCGAAGGCCGTCGCCGTGCGGGACGCGGACATGCTGGGGGAGGTCATGGACTCTCTGAGGTCCTTCGGGCTGGATGACTCAGACCCGCTGATCCGCGAGGGCACGCAGTTCCTTCTGGCGCACCAGAACAGGGACGGTAGCTGGGGGGACTTGGATGATGATGATACCTACGACCGATACCACGCGACGGAGACGGCTGTAAACGGCCTGTGCGAATATGCGGGCCGGGGCGAGGGCCTGAGTTTCCCCGAAGTGGAGCCGCTGCTGAGGCGTTGGGCACAGGAGTAAAGGGAAGAAACGAGACTCAAGCGGCTAAGGCAACACGCTGACCTCAATCGGCGAGAGCAAGCCTTCGGCAAACTCGTCCACGTACTTCTTCCAAGCCTCGGCGGAGGTGATCTTACCGGCGCGATCCCACGCGAAGCCGGCCCAGTAGGAGACGGGCGTCTCCGTCTCGGCCTTCAGGACGACGAGGTTGTTCTGCTTGTCCTCGGCCTCCCGGTCGAGCGCCTTCGGGTTCACGATTACCGCCACGCCTTGCATGCCGAGATTTTTTTCCATCGGCTCCCAGATGGAGAGCCAGCCGCGCCCGGCGTTGAATTCCTTCTGCTCCCCTTTGACTTTCTTCAGCCCCACGGCCAAGGCCAGTGGCCCGCCTCCGCCTTGCGCTTTGTAGAAACTCTGGAAGTGATCTAACTGGCTGCCGGCGTCGAGCGAGACGCGCAGGACTTCCGAAACCTTCGTCCCGCCCACATCGAACGGTTCGTAAACCAGTTCGAACAGCACGCGGACGGGGCCGTTCGCCAGCACGCGCGAGTCAACGAAGTTCGAGGGCGCGTAAAGCTGGCCGTTCGCCCAGAGGCCGCTCCCGCCGTCGCCGCGGGTCGCGCCGGCGGAATAGTCGTCTAAGCCCTCGCCCGTGTCCGTGTGGTAATTGTCCAGCATGTACCAGTCGTTGATGACGAGCCGCGAGACGCGCTTCGACCAGATGTCAATCGCGCTGCTCGTGAGCGGCTCGCCCTTCCACGTGATCAGCGCCTTGCCGTAGGTGCGGTGCGCGATGAGGTCGTTCTCCCAGGCGAAGTCGTCGAAGCGCTCGCGCACGAAGCGCCCGTAGGCTTTGAAATCTTCCCTGGCGTAATGCTGTTTCTGGCCCGCGCTCAACGTGAACGTCTTCGTCTCGCCGGGCGCGAAGTCGGCCTGGAAGATCACGATGTCCGGCCTGTGATAGTCGTCGTAATCCGTGTCCACCGCCTGGCAGAGCAGTTCTTTGCCGGACGAGTCTCGGACGTGAATCTTCGTCAGGTCTTTCTCGCCGAGCGGCGCGAGGTCTTTGGCCGACAACTCAATCGTCTGGCCGGGCCGGGCGATTTGCAGCCGGTTGACGGCCCTGACGGTGAGTTGACTGACCGCGGCGGGGCACAGGGCGGGCAACGCGAAAGTGAGTACGAGCAGAGTCAGGATTCTTGTTTTCATCATCGGAGACGGCTCTCCTGTCGGTTGGTTCTACGCACGCTCCGCTAGATTTTAGCGTCCCGGAGGTTGATCTGTATATCACGACAGGACGACGGTCATCCGGGCGGAAGCGCTGGCAGAGGCGGCGGCGCTTACTTTCCATTCCGGGAATCCTTCAGTCGAAGCAGAGCGGCGCGGAGTCCTTTCTCAAGACAGACGCG
>QHXN01000069.1 GCA_003222975.1 Acidobacteriota bacterium
TCCAAGCATTCCCGAACAGACAGCCATCGCCGCCGTCCTCTCCGACATGGATGCCGAACTCGCCGCGCTGGAACAGCGGCGTGAGAAGACCCACGCCCTCAAGCAAGCCATGATGCAGGAACTTCTCACCGGCAAGACGAGGTTAGTTGATAGTTGAGAGTGGAGAGTTGATAGTTGAAGACAGGTTCATAACTCTCCACTCTCAACTATCAACTATTAACTGATATGATTAAGCATGTAGTTCGGGATAAGTCGTTTGCTTTTGCGCTGCGGATGGTGAAGCTTTCGCGGCATTTGCAGGAAGGGAAAAAGGAGTTTGTCCTCTCCCGTCAGGTGCTACGGAGCGGCACGGCTATCGGTGCGCTGATTCGGGAAGCCGACCACGCGCAGAGTCGGGCCGACTTCATCAATAAAATGAACATCGCGCTCAAGGAAGCTAACGAAACCGACTACTGGCTTGATCTCCTTCACCAATCCGATTACATCTCGCGGGAAAGCTACGAGTCAATTCACCCAGAAATACAGGAACTCCTCAAACTCCTCGTCTCCATCGTCAAAACCAGCAAAAACAATAGCGGCAAGTGAGCAGATGAAAATAGAGGCCGACCCATGAATGACGCAACCAACTCTCAACTCTCAACTCTCAACTCTCAACTGTCTGTTGTTCGGAACGAACGACAGACGCAGAACCGCGTCGTCGCCCTCTTCACCGACCGGACACGCGCCGACTGTCTCGGCTATCGCTACCTCGGCGATTGGCACGGGCGACCGAACAACCGCAACGTCGAAACCGACCTGCTGCGCGACAACCTGAAAGCGCGCGGCTACTCCGACGCGCACATCTCCGCCGCCCTGCAAAAGCTTGAGACGGCCGCCGACTCGACCGGCCTCATGCTCTATCAGGCCAACCTCCGCACCTACCAACTGCTGCGCTACGGCGTGCAGGTGCAGATTGCCGCCGGGCAGCCCCACGAAACCGTGCATCTGGTGGATTGGGAACACACGGACAGAAACGACTTCGCCCTCGCCGAAGAGGTCACGCTCAAGCGCGGCGGCTACCAGCGACGGCCCGACATCGTGCTCTACCTCAACGGCATCGCCGTCGCCGTCGTCGAACTCAAACGCGGCTCCATCGAAGTGGCCGACGGCGTGCGCCAGCTCATCACCAACCAGGAGGAGATTTTCAACCTCGGATTTTTCACCACCGTACAACTCGTCTTCGCCGGCAACGACTCGCAGGGCTTGCGCTACGGCACGACGGGCACGCCGGAGAAGTTTTTCGTCGAGTGGAAGCCGCAAACCGCCGACCGGCTAGCGCCCGGCGCGCTGCTCGACCGCCCGCTGGCCGAGATGTGCGAGCGTTCGCGCCTGCTCGATCTCGTCCGCAACTTCGTCATCTTCGACGGCGGGCAGAAGAAAGTGCCGCGCCCGCACCAGTTCGCTGGCGTCAAGGCCGCGCAGGAGCGTGTCCGCCGCGGCGAGGGCGGCGTCATCTGGCACACGCAGGGCAGCGGCAAGAGCATCTTGATGGTTCTGCTCGCCAAGTGGCTGCTCGAACACGACCCCGACGCGCGCGTCCTCGTCGTCACCGACCGCGACGAACTCGACAAACAGATCGAGGGCGTGATGAAGAACGCCGGAGTCATCGGCGCGGACTCGCCCTCGCCCCGCGTCACCTCGCGGGCCGAGTTGGTGCAGAAGCTGTCCGCCCCGAACCCGCGCCTGCTCTGCGCCCTGATACACAAGTTCGACCTCAACCTCGAAGGCCCCGCCCCGCCGATTCACGGGCGCTTCTACGTCTTCGTGGACGAGTGCCACCGCACGCAGGGCGGCGAGATGAACAAGCAGATGAAGCGCTGGCTGGAGCACGCCATCTTCATCGGCTTCACCGGTACGCCGCTCCTGCGCCGGGATAAGCAGACGACGCGCGAAGTCTTCGGCACAAACATCCACACCTACAAATTCCACGAGGCGGTTGGCGACAAGGTGGTGCTCGACCTGAAGTACGAAGCCCGCGACGTGCCGCAGCGTCTGACCTCGCAGAAGGCCATTGATGTGTGGTTCGAGCAAAAGACGAAAGGACTGAACAATTTTCAGAAAGCGGTCGTGCGCAAACGCTGGGCGACGATGGAAGAGTTGATGAGCGCCGCCGAGCGCAAGCAGCGCATCATCGCCAACATCATCGAGGACTTCAGCCTCAAGCCCCGCCTGAACGAAGACCGGGGCACGGCGATTCTGGTCGCGGCTTCCATCTACGACGCCTGCCACTACTTCCGCCTGTTTCAAAACACCAGCTTCGGGCCGTACTGCGGCATCATCACTTCCTACGAGCCGAACCACAACGCCATCTCCCGCGAGCCGGCCAACAGCGACGAACGCTACAAATTCGACACCTACACCCAGCACGTGCTGAAGCGGGGGCAGACGACGAAGCAGTACGAGGACGAGATGAAGCGGCGCTTCATCGAGGAACCCGCCAACTGCAAGCTGCTGATCGTGGTGAGCAAGCTGCTGACCGGCTTCGACGCGCCGAGCTGCACCTACATCTACCTCGACAACGAGATGCGCGACCACAACCTGTTCCAAGCCATCTGCCGCACCAACCGGCTCGACGGCGACGATAAGCCCTACGGCCACATCGTTGACTACAAGGGACTCTTCGAGCAGGTGCAGAACTCCATCGCCGTCTATAACTCCGACGAGCTGGACGTTGACGAAAGCGGCGACGACGGCAACGTGTTGCTGAAAGACTGGCGGACGGAAGGCAAGAAACAGCTCGACGAAGCCCGCGAGTCGCTCCGGTATCTGTGTGAGCCTGTCCCGCTGCCGCGCGAACAGGAACAATACCTGTTCTATTTTTGTGGTCACACCAACGACCCCAACGCGCTTACCAACACCGAGCCGCTGCGCGTCTCTTTCTACAAGGGAACGGCCGTCTTCCTCCGAGCCTACGCGGCGATTGCCGGGAATCTGGACGAGGCCGGTTATTCGGCGGCGGAGATTGCCGCGCTGGAACGGGAGACGCGGTTTTACGCCGACACGCGGGCGGCGATCAAAAAGCATTCGGGCGAGGAGCTGGACATCAAGCCTTTCGAGGCGGACATGCGCCACCTCATCAACACCTACGTCCAGGCCGACCCCGCCGCCGAACTCGGCAGCCTGAGCCAGCTCACTCTGACCGAGATGATCATCGAGACGGGCATCCACGACGCCATCGCTCGCAAGCTGAACGCCAAAGGCAAGCTCTCACGAAACGCCGTCGCCGAAGGCATCATCAACAACGTCCGCAAGACGATCATCCGCGACCAACTGACCGACCCAAGGTTTTACGCAGAGATGTCGAAGCTGCTCGACGACTTAATCAAGCAGCAGCGCGACGAAGCGGCGGATTACGACAGGTTTTTGCAAGACGCCGAGGCGCTGGTGAGGCGTTTGGCCGGGAAGCAGCCGACCGCGAACGTCCCGGCGGCGCTGCACGGCAAGACGGAAGCCACCGTGCTGTTCAATAATTTGAGCAGCATCCCGGCGACGACCTTCCAATGCCCGGCGGACGATGAGGAGAGGGCGGCGCTGGCGCTCGCGCTCGACGAGGCCATGCGGGAGCAGGCCCCGGCGGGATGGAAGGGCGACGAGACGAAAGAGCGTATCGTTCAGAATTTCCTGCACAAGCTGATGCAGAAAGATGGCACGGCGACGCTGGCGATTTTTGACATCATTAAGAATCAACCTGGCTACTAATGAACGAGACGATCCAGATCGGTGAGCTTTCGATTCAGGTGTCGCGGAAGAACATCAAGCACGTCCATCTTTCCGTCCACCCACCCGATGGCCGCGTCACCCTCTCCGCCCCAACCGCCACCCGCCTCGACGTGGCCCGCGCCTACGCCGTCAGCAAGCTCGGCTGGATACGCGAGCAACAGCAGAAGCTCAGGAACCAGGCGCGTGAAACGCCCCGGCAGTTCGTCACACGCGAAAGCCACCACCTTTGGGGGCGGCGCTATCTGCTCACCGTCGCCCACGCCGACGCCAAGCCCCATGTCCGCCTCGACCACAAGCGCATCACGCTCACCGTGCGCCCGGGCTGTAGTACCGAAAAACGCGCCGAGGTCATGCACGAGTGGCAGAAGTCGCTGCTCCACGAGGTCGTGCCGGCGTTAATCAAGAAGTGGGAGGCTAAACTCGGCGTCCGGGTGAAGCGTTACTTTCTTCAGCGCATGAAAACCCGCTGGGGAGGTTGCAACCACCTCGCCGGCCACATCCGCCTCAACACGGAACTCGTGAAGAAACCGAAAGACCTGCTCGAATACATCATTGTCCATGAAATGGCACATCTGTTGAAGCCAACGCACAGCGAGCGCTTTATGGCACTTCTCAACCAGCATTATCCAACTTGGCGAGAAGCTCGCGCTGAACTCAACGAGCTGCCCCTGTCGGCAGAGGCTTGGAAGAAATGACGGTTGCGCCATTGTGCGCGACTATTAAGATGACGAAGCAAACTATCTAAACCGCGATGATTGACGCAATGGTTTGTCTTGAAAAGGCGCTTTCTCCTTATATCGAGCAGACACGGAGAAACAGCATCTAACCTCGGCAATCAACCTCTTAATTGATGACCGCGACGCAAACGGAGCGCGTGACTTTGAAGGTGAGCATATCTGGTTCGGCACGCCTAGATTTCCGGATTGGAAAACGGTGATGGATTATTTGATGAAATTTGTATGAGTCAGCATTTACCTCTTGTGTGCCGGTTGTGTGCCAACTCATCGAAACAGGGCAATAATCAACCACACACAGCCGCTATAGATGAGAGCGAAAAGCTAATAAATAAGCGCTCTTCAGCACGTGGACAAACTCAAGGAAACGTGTTATTTAGGAATGGCATTCAAGAGGTCAGCGGCTCGATCCCGCTCGGCTCCATTAAAAAGCAGTAAAGACACTTAGCCGCTTCCTGAAACCGAACGGCCATTCAATAACCCGATGGATGTCCGCCCTGCCGACCTGCCGATTAAATCCGTTGCGAGTCCCCACGGGCTTTACGCGAACAGCCTTCTACCTGCGACAGTCCGGGCACGTCTGAATTCATCCCTGACGGCGGTTCGTTCGGGCGGAGGGCGTCCGGCTGAGCCGTGGTGAAGTCCTACACGGACGTTGTTTCCGCGCGTCTTCCTGTCTCCGCCAGAACATTCGATGAATCAAGAGAACGCTCTCACTCAGGCAGCCTTTGATTCTTTACTGGCCTGGCTCGACGCCGACCGCGAGCAGGCCGGGAGGAAGTACGAGAACATTCGACTCCGCCTGATCAAGATTTTCACCTGCCGCGGTCGCCCCGACGCCGAGGAGCTCGCCGACGAGACCATTAACCGGGTCACCTTGAAAGCGCCGACGGTGTCGAAGGAGTACGTCGGCGACCCCGCGCTCTACTTTTACGGGGTAGCACAAAAAGTCTTTCTGGAGTCCGTGAGGAAGCCCGCCCGCGCCGACGCGCCGCCCCCCGCCGTGGATTCGGACGAGAGGGAACGGGAGTACGAGTGCCTCGAACGCTGCATGGAGCGGCTCTCACAGGGCAACCGGGAGTTAGTCCTGGAGTATTACCAGAATGAGAAGCGGGCGAGGATCAACCACCGGAAGGAGTTGGCCGAGAGGCTGGGAATCGCGCAAAACGCGCTGCGCATACGCGCCCACCGCATCAGGGCGACCCTCCAGCGGTGTGTCCGGGCGTGCCTTGAGCAGGGGCTGGCGGCATGAAATAAAGGCTAAGTATTTCGCATACTCTATTGGGGGGCCAATAAGGCTTAAAACACGTAAGTGATGACACTCAATGCCGAGGAGCGTAACGAATTAAGGCTATACCTGCTGGGAAACCTTACCCAGGAAGCACAGCAGCGGGTCGAGCAGTGCCTGCTGACCGATCCCGACTTCCTGGCGGAACTTATTTTAGACGAGGAGGAGCTGATAGACGATTACGTCAGCGAAGACCTGTCCGACGAAGATCGCCTGAAGTTCGAGCGGCACTTCCTGTCCACCCCGGAGCGACACCGGCAGTTGAGGTTCGCGCGGGCGCTAAGCCGGTACACCTCGTACTCAACGGAAAAGGCCGGCGGCAAGGAGGCGAGGGCATACACACCCGCGCCGCCGGCTGGGCCGAACTGGGCCGAGCGATTCCGCGCTTTTTGGAACGGCCAGACCTGGGCACTGCGCGCCGCCTCGGCGCTCGTGTTGGTGGCCGTCATAGCCGGCGCGCTGTGGCTCTCCCGCCCACGCACGTCGCCGCCAAAGACCTTCGTCACGCTCACCCTGACCGCCGTCGCCGGCAACCGCGCCGAAGGCGCTCAGGCGAGCAAAGTATCACTCCCGCCCAACGCCGACGCGCTGAGAATCTCTTTACTGCTGCCGGACGCGGCGACCAAGGCTGCCAGCTATCGCGTCGAATTAGTGAGTGGTAGCGGGGAGATCAAGCCTTTGGAGGTGGCCGGGCAAGACGCCCGCTCCGTCTCGGTAGTGATCCCGGCTGCGCGACTCGCACGCGGGTCATACGCCTTGAGACTCTCCGCGACCGGCGCGGACGGCACTGAGCGGCGTGTCGGTTATTTATTTACCGTCGAATAGCCGCCCCCTTCTTACGCGGCTCGCAATCCGCGGCGATGCCGCCACGCCGCGCCCGCCAACAGCAACACCAACAGCGCCCCGCCGGCAATCGTCTTCGGGTAGGTCGCGACGCCCCCCGCGGGCGTTGACTTGATGACCTGGCGGTACTCGCCCTGCAACGTGAACGCCGCCCAGTAGTAAGGCGAGCGCCACTGCGGCTCCTGCCGGATGCTGTTCTGCGCAGCGCGCAGGGCGGCGGCGGGCGGCAGCCCGCCTTGCAGCATGTTCGAGTAGAAACGCTTCATCAACTCCGACGTGGCCTCGTCGTCAACCTTCCACAGGCTCGACACCACGCTGGACGCGCCCGCGTACATGAACCCGCGCGTCAGTCCGATCAACCCCTCGCCGCGAACCTCTTTGCCGAGCGCCGTGCGGCACGCGCTCAAGACCACCAGATCAACCGGCGCGTGGAGGGCGTAGATGTCTTGCAGTCTCACGAAGCCGTCCTGCGCCTGCCCGTCTTGGCTCATCGTGGAAAGCACCAGGCCGGAATTTTCGGGCCGCGTGGGGTCGAGGAGGCCGTGCGTGGCGAAATGAAGAATCGCGTACTGCGTCAAGTCCGCGCCGAGCAACTGCGCGCGCGTGGCGGCGAACTGCTCGGCCACGAAAGTCTCTTCCCCGGCGGCCACGTTACGCAGATTCTCTAACTCAAGCCTGGCAAAAAAGAGTGGCTCGATGATGGAAGGGTTGAAAGAGTCTCCGTTAAGCTCGATGCCGCGCGAAGCTTGACGCCCGCGCGCGGCCTCCGGAGATTGCAGGGCAGCCACCAGCTCGCCGCCCACCTCCTCGCCGCCGCTTGCGTCTTTGCTCTGCGCGTAGTTCGACTCAAACACCGGGTTGCCGAAGGCCGCCAACAACTTCGCCGCCGTGTGCCGCCGCGCCGTCTCCTGCCGCAACTCTCCGAGGATGGAGGCCGAGGGGGCATTGACGACTTCGCAGCCGGCGATGAGCGGCTCGCCGGACGAAGGGGCGGGCAAGACCTGGAACGGGACGTAGTCAAGCGCGCCGTCGGCCACGACGATGACCCTTCGCTTATCCAGCTCCGCGGCGACGGGCGCGAGAACCATTTGGCTCAGCTCCTGTGTGGCCTGCGTTAATTCGTTTTCGGTTCCCGCGCCCGGCGGGGTCGCCAGTAATTTATAAACCTTTTGCGCCGCCTCGTTGACCTGCGCCTGCGCGGGCAGTTCGTGGCTCGTGAAACGGTCGCGCGTCACGGCCCAGACGTAGCTCCCGCCCGCGCCGAGGCTGTACTCCAGAAGCACCGTCTCGTCGTCGGCGACGACCTGCTCCTGGATTCGCCGCAAGTCCCATGAGGCGGGCCGCGCGATCTGCTCGTAAGACGGGTAGCGCGCCCGGATGGTTTCGGTGACCTGTTCGTACTCCGCCTTCAAACGCGCCATCTCGTCATCCAACGCTTCGAGTTCTTCTCTCTTGTAGGCCCCGCCCAGCAGAGCCACTCTGTAATCCCCTTTCACCCGGAGCGATTGGCGGAGCGACTTCTCACGTTCGGCCAACTGCGGGTCGAGGCCGGGCACGAGGCTCGTCTCACTCGCCCGCAACAACTCCGCGAGGGAGCGCGCCCGCGCCGACTCGCTCATCTCGAAAGCACGGACGGCCAGGCCCCTCTCCGGCCCCGCTTGATGCTCGCGCATCAGACACTCGACGTAACTCTCGTAACGGTCGTGAACCGTTGCGGAAAAAGCAGCCGTCAGGTCACTGCTCGTCGGAACCCGACGGATGTTCTCGGTAACTTCGATGGACTGCCGCAGATAACCTTCCGCCGCGTCGTAGTTCCCGCTCTTCAATTCCAGCCGCCCCAGCTCGAAATAGACGGCGGCCTGATTGACCCGGTCGGACAACTTTGTGAATGCCTCCAACGCCTGACGGTAGTATTGCCGCGCCCGTTCGAGTCGTCCCTGCTGCTCATATACCTGCCCCAGCAGGCCGCGCACCCGCGCCGCCTCCTTCGGATTGACGGCCCGCGTATAGATGGCGAGTGCCGATTGCAAATACGGCAGGGCAGCCGCGTCTTCGCCCTTCGCGATATAGACTCTGCCGATATATTCGTAGCTGTGCGCCGCGTCGAAGCCATCTTCGGCGACCCCGACGAGCGACCGCCTGAACTGAGTTAAGGCTTCGGGGTAGTTTTCCAAAAGGTAGTACGTCCATCCCAGGCCCCAGGTGGCGTATGTTATAAAGTGAGGGTCTTGCGTCTGGCGATAATAATCCAGGGCGCGTTGGAAATGAGTGATGCCGATGTCCGGCAGGCCGTTCTCGTTGAAAGCTTCCGCCAGCCCGGCGGAAATCTGCCCCATCTTTTCCGGCTCGGCATTTTCATCAATCAGGCCGCGGGCCTGAGTCAGGAATGAAACGCTGTTTGACCACTCTCCTTTGCGGTACTCGATGAAACCCAACTTGATTAAGGCCCCGGCCTGCTCCGAGGGATCATTCAAGTCTCGCCAGAGTTGTAGCGCCTGTTCATAGTTCTGCGCGGCCTCGGCCAGTATGTTTTGCGCCATGTAGCAAAGCCCGACCTGCGAGTAGGCGCGGGCGAGTCCGCGCTTGTCGCCCAGGGCTTGCCAGAGCGCGAGGGCTTGTTGCGCCGTCTGTAAGGCCGTCGCGTGGTTGTCGTAATTCTGCCGGTCGCTGAGCGTGAGCAGCGCCTGCGCCTGACCGAGAGCGTACCCCGACTGCTCGCTCAGCGTGAGGGACTTGCGGAGAATCTTTTCGGCGCGGCCTTCCTTATCCCCCAGAACGACGTAGGCCGCCCCAAGCCCGTTCAGGCCGTCAACTTCGGCCTCAAGGGAGGGCATCCCTTTGAGCAGGGCTAACGCCCGGCCGTGAGTGTCGAGCGCATCCCGCGGCGCGTTCAGTATCAACTGGAGGCGGCCCGCGCGGTTAAGCACGCGGGCCGCCTCTTCCGTCTCGCCCGCACCGAGGAAGAGGCGGGCGGCCTCCTCCAGCTTTCTCAGGGCCTCCTGCCGCTGCTCAAGGCTGGCGGCATTGTCATCCGCCGCGGACGCCATTTGCCGGGCCGCCTCTTTGGCGTCCGGCGTGTCAAGCGCCCGCGCGCCCGGAACCAGACAAAGCATTACAGCCGACAACAAGAGGCCGCGCAGCGCTGTCGTTCGACTCATAGCCCGAAGAGATGCCGATACTTCTCTCATGAGAGTCAGACTCACTGAAGGTGAAACCACTCGAAGAAATTTAGACCCGTCGGAGGTCTCAAGACCTTTTCTCTTTCCGATAGCTCACACGAGCGGGTGTCGGCTTTCCAGGCCCTCGCTCTCTCCCGCCGGGCGCACTGGTGAAGGGCGGATAATTCTTGATGGAAGGGCAACCGCAGTCGTCGCCAGCCGGGTCATTCCCCCCGGCCTTGCCCATCGGGTCATTCCCCCCGGCCTTGCCCAGGGGGTCGTTCCCGCCGGCCTTGCCCAGCATCTCGTTCGCCCCCCCCGCGCCCAGTTGCCCGTCGCCGTTGGAAACGCGGATGGGGGCGTCAAGTAAGATTTCATCCAGGCCGGTTCTAGGCTCCAGCCGCTCGCCCGGATGCCGTTCAGAACCGCGGGAGAAGCGCATCGTATTCTCAAAGTACTGATTAAGAAACTTGGGCCAGGAGGTTTCGTTAAATTTGTAATCCGCGTATTCCCTGGGCCAAAACCGCCTGTTAACCGGCTCACACCAGGGGAAGAACACGGAGAGGCCGTGCGAGTATTGATATGCCGGCCCGGTAAAGCCTGAACGGATGATCAGCTTGTCGTCTCCGCTCTCCAACGCACCGATCACCTCGCCACATGCCTCCCGCATGGCCTCGAACGTAGCCCTCGTTTTTTCCGAAGCCGGCTCGACGCTCTCGCACCTCCGTTTGAGGCAGAAGCAGAAATCATATAAGTCCGTGTAGTTCTCCTCCCAGAAGCTTTGCGCGTCCCAGTGGGCCAACAGAATGCGCTCCCGCGCCAGAGGGTCTTCCGGGTCTGTCAAGCCTTTAATGAGCGCCGCTGATAATTCCTGGAGCGGGGCTTCTATCTCCCGCACCTTGTTTAAGTCGCACAAGGAGACATCAAAAGAATAGCCCGCCAACTGGAAGTCGTAGCTGTTGTGCAAACAGTAGTAGAAAATCTTCTTGAGTGTTTCTTTAACCTTCTTCCTTCTCCTGACCAGATCATTGAACACGCGGACCAATATCTGGCGGTAAGGCCAACTGCCGACGAAGGCGGGGCCTTGCGATGCCAGCATGTAGTCGGCAGTGCCTTGCAGCTCGTAAGCTACCTCCAATCCGCTCATCGAGCAGCTATGAAAACTTACTAAATCGAATTTAGCCTTTTGCTCGACAAGCCCCCGCTTGAACCGGCGCAATACCCGGCCAAGCGCCCCCAACGATAGCGAATGCTGTTTGGCGTGCTCGTCGAACAGAAACACGTCGTTGCCTACGACCAGGCCGTGCCCCAGGATGAAAAGCATGTAGCGGCGGGCCGGATAGTTCTCCCGACAAAACTGAAGGAAGTTACTCAAGGCTTGCTCCGGATTCTTTTCGCGGGACATCTTCGGCGACGGCACGGGCGGATCGTAATTAATCCTTTTGCCCGCGTACCCGTTTTTGTTCAGAGACTCCCGGATAAGTTCTTTACCTTGCTCTCCCCAGAGTCTGTCAGACACCAGGTTTGGGACGTAAGGGTCATTGGCGGTGACCCCGATCTTACATTGGCCGCCGGCTCTGAGCTTTTTGAAGATGTTGACATCATAAATTTGGGCCGCCGCGCTCTCGGCCTCGGGGACAAATCGCGCGATGACGTTGGCTTCGGGGTGAAATCCGGCTTGTTTGATAGATTTCAGTTGCGAAACAATGCCGGGGGCGAGCGGGTTGTCACTCGCGAAATAGAACATCAATGTCCATTTCTTTGTCCTAGCCATTTGTGAGCACTCTCCTTATTCGGTTGTGTTCGGAAAATTACCCTGCTGGAAGTTTTACCGCGGAAGCCTCGGCGGCTGCGGCCTTAGACGAGACGATTTGGCGGCGACCCCGGCGAAAGGACCAGAGGCGCAGGGCGGCGATGAAACAACCTGAGGCTCGACAGGCTATTCCTAAGCAAGTGTGGTGTCAATAGAAATAATGCCCCGCTCGATCAGAACGCCCGCGGACTGAAACGTAAGCCGCCGACTCCTCCGACACCCTTACCTCATGCGTAAGCCCCCATAAGGTAATGACTGATTCGTTGAAAATATTTCTCCGGCGGGTAATCAAGAAAGCGGGTTGATTCACGCAAAAGGTAACGGGCCACGGGAGCGGCGGCGCGCTGACGTTCGGCGCGGCGCGTGGCGGTCGCCCTCCTTTTTAAAGCCGCGCGCCGCGGAGAAGGGCTTGCGGCGGACGCCCGCGTCGGCACTATAATGTCCGGGTTCCCGCTTCAATACGGAGACAGCCCGCCACCTCGGGCGCTCGGCTGCGGGGCGGAGGGCCGGGTCTGGCCTAAAAAAATGAAGGCGCTGGTTATAGACGACAACGAGTTGGTGCGCAGCAACGTCGCGGAGGTCTTGCGCGTCGAGGGCTGGGAGGTGTGCGAGGCCGAGTCCGCCGAGCGCGCCTTCGAGATGCTCGGCGACCGCGAGTGGGAGCTGGTCTTCTGCGACGTGCGCTTGAGCGACACGAGCGAGGCGGAAGGCTACGCGGTCTTGCGCCGCTTCGTCGAGGAGCAGCCCGAGGCGCAGATCGTCCTGATGACCGGCCACGGGTCGGCGGCGGGCGCGCTCGATGCCGTCTCTTCCGGCGCTTACGACTACCTGATGAAGCCGTTCGAGAACGAGGACGTGCTGCGCATCGCGCAGGCGGTGCGCCGCTCGGTCGAGAAGCGCGAGCGGCCCGGCACGACGGGCGAGTTGCCGCCCACGCCCGTTTACGCCTCGGACATTGACCTGATCGGCGTCAGCTCCGCCTTCGTCGAAGTGATGAAGCTGGTGGGCCGCGTGGCGGCCACTTCCCTGCCCGTGCTCGTCCACGGCGAGTCGGGCACGGGCAAAGAGGTGGTGGCGCGCGCCATCCACCGCCGCAGCCCGCGCGCCTCTCAAGCGTTCGTCGCGGTCAACTGCGGCGCTATCCCGTCGGAGCTGATCGAGTCGGAGCTGTTCGGCCACGTCCGCGGCGCTTTCACGGGCGCGGAGCGCGACCGGCGCGGCCTCCTCCAAGAAGCCGACAGCGGCACGATCCTGCTCGACGAGATCACGGAGACGACGCCCGCGTTTCAGGTGAAGCTCTTGCGCGCCTTGCAGGAGGGGGAGATTCGCCGCGTCGGGTCTAACAACACCGTGAGCGTTGACGTGCGCGTCATCGCTGCGACGAACCGCGACGTGGAGCAGGAGGTGAAAGAGGGCCGGTTCCGTCAGGACTTGTTCTACCGCCTGAACGCCGTGACGTTGCGCCTGCCGCCGCTCAGGGAGCGCCGCGAGGACATCATACCGCTCGCCAGATACTTCGCCGCGCGCGCCGCACGCGCGGGGAGCGACCCCGTCAGCTTCTCGCGCGACGCCACCCTCGCGCTCGTCGCCTACGACTGGCCCGGCAACATACGCGAGTTGGAGAACGCGGTGGTGCGCGCCGTCGCGCTGTGCGACCGCGCAGTGCGCCCCGAAGACCTGCCCGAACGCGTGCGCGACGCGCTCGCCTCGGCGGCAGCGGCCCGCGCGCAAGGCCCGCAGGAAGCGGGCGCGCACGCCGACGCAACGGAGTCGCGTGACGAGAGACGAGAGGAGGAGCGCCTGCTGTCACTGTCGGAACTCGAAGGCCGCCACATCGCGCGCGTGCTCGCGCACACGGGCGGCAACAAGCAGGCCGCGGCGCGCCTGCTCGGCATAGACCGCACCACGCTGCAACGCATGATCAAGCGGCACGGCCTCGACTTGAACGGCTTGCGCGACAACGGCGCGGTTAAGTCGCCCGTCCAGGGCTGAGAGGCGATTGAAAGGATGAAGGCGGAAGGATGAAGGATGAAGTGAAGGCAGACGGCTTTCATTTCATCCTTCATCCTTCCGCCTTCATCCTTTTGCGGCGGGCGGTACTGACTTGTGCTTAACTCACGCGGCGACGCCCGCGCTTTTAGGACGGGACTCGGCGCGGCGCGCGACCTCGCGCGCGATGGAGAGTATCTGCGCCGTGTCGAAGGGCTTCGTCACCACCCAGTCCACACGCGCGTCGCTACGCTCGCCGGAGCCGACGGCGTCGCCCCAGCCCGTGATGACGGCGAGCGGCATCGCCCCGTCGCGCTCGCGTATGGCGTGCGCCAGCTCCCATCCGCTCATCCCTTTCATGCCGAGGTCTGTGAAGACGGCGTCGAAGTCGGCCCCGTCTAAGAGCGCGAGCGCCTCGCGCCCGTCGCGCGCCAAGCGGACGCCGTAGCCCTCGCTCTCCAGGATGTCTTTCAAAAGCTCGCGCACGTGCTCCTCGTCGTCAACGACCAGGATGCGTGCCGCGCCGGACGGCTGCGGCACGAGCGCGAGCGCGGGCGACGCTGATTCCGCCGCCGGCTTCGCCGCCGACTTCGCCGCCGGGAGCTTGATGCGGAAGGTGGTGCCGCGCCCCACCTCCGACTCGACCTCGACCACGCCCTCGTGCCGGCGGATGATGCCGTAAGAGACGGACAGTCCGAGGCCCATGCCGGCCTTGCCCTTCGTCGTGAAGAACGGGTCGAAGACGCGCGAGCGCACGTCCTCGGTCATCCCCGTGCCGTTGTCGCTGACGGCGATCTCGATGGCCCCGTTCGACTCGCGCGTCGAGAGCGTGAGCGTGCCGCCCGAAGGCATGGCGTCCACGGCGTTGAAGACCATGTTGACCAAGACCTCACGCAGCTCCGACTCGTCGCCCATCACGCGCGCGTCGTCCGAGCCGAGCTGTAGTTCGAGCGTGATGTGGACGCCTTCACTCTCGGCGCGGTTCTTCCAGCGCGGGCGCGTGATCTCGCGCACGTCGAGGAGGAGCTGGTCAACCGCGACGGGCTGGAAGTCGTGGTCGCGCCGCTGGCGCGCGAAGTCCTGGATGCGCTTGATCGTCCGCGCGCCGTCCTTCGCCGTCTTGATGATGAGCTGAAGGCCGGCCTCGACCTTTGCGGGGTCTTTCGCCGAAAGGAGGAGCTGCGCGCGACCGAGTATGCCGGCGAGCGTGTTGTTGAAGTCGTGCGCCACGCCTGAGGCCAACTCACCCAGGGCCGACAGTTTCTCGATCTGCGCGTACTGCTCGCGGATGCGCTTCTGCTCGGCGATGTAGTGCGACAGTTCCTCGACGTGTTTGCGCGCCTGCTCGGCCTGCTGGGCGGCTGATTCGGCGCGCCCCCCGGCGGCGGCCTCGGCCTTGGCGGCGGCGGCCATCGCCTCGACGTTATCGAGGTAGGTGCGGTAGGTCAGATAGACGATGAAGATGATGGGCGCGGCGGCGACGAGCGCGTAGAAGCCGGCGGTCGAGGCGAGCTTGACTGCTAGCCCAGCGGCGGACGCGCCGCCGAAGTAGGTGATCGAAGTCCAGAGGTACTTGTTGCGCCAGGTGACCCACACCGGCTCGCCCGCCTTGAGCGACGTGTGAACAGCCGCGATGGTCGAGTTGGCGACGTACTGCACCAGTCCCATTACGCAGAGCGCGGCGACGAAGGAGGCCGAGAACTCGCCGCGGGCCAGCACGTCAACCGGCCCGAAGAGCAGGCGCACGAAGAGGACGGTGATGAAGGTCGAGCAGGCCATCATCGCGCCGTTGAAGAGGCTGGTGAAGATGCTGAAGGGCTTCTTGCCGAAGCGCGAGGCGGCGAACAGCTCCGCCGCGGCCAGCAGCACCGCCACGTCGCCGCCGTAGAGGAGCATCGTGAGGAAGATGAAGGTGTCGGAGAAGGAGACCTGCCCCGTCGTGCGCGGGATGGGGATGCAGAAGCGCGAACTGACGAGCAGCGTCACCGCGACGAGCGGCACGAGCCGCAGGTCGAGCCGCGCGACGGGGAGGCCCGCCGCCGAGTAGGCGGTCACGCACGCGCCCGCGGCGACGACCGCCCACATGTATGGCCTGACGAAACGCTGCTTGTCCATCCTCACTCTCCCCCGAATGAAAGCGACTCAGACCTCGCCGCCCTTCTCCCTCGCCCTGCGCTCCAGGAAGACCGTCTCGTAGTAGCCGCGCAGCTTGTAACCCGACTTCATAAAGAGCGCCTGCGCCATGAGGTTCTGCTCGTTGACGAGCGCGCAGACCGTCGCGCTGCGCCCCAGCAGCGCGCGCCCCAACTGCGAGAGGCAGCGCAGCCCGTGCCCCTGCTGGCGGCTCGCCGGCTCGACATAGACGCCCTCGACGTAGGTGCACTCCGGCGTCTGGGCCGCCACGTCCGCCTTGAAGAGAAGCTCGCCACGCTCGACCAGAACCCACACGCGCCCGTGCTCGATGCGCCGGGCGTAGCGGAGCCGGAAGCCGTGCAGGTCAACGTCCAAAGGGTTGACGCCGCTCTCCTCAAAGGCCATCGCGGCGTGGACGGGCATGACCAGCGAGAGGTCGTCGAGGGTGGCGCGGCGCAAAGACGCGACCGGCTCGCACGCCTGCACGGGCCAGCGCTGCTCGAACAGAAGCTCGCGGCAGGACAGGCGCGGCGTCTGCCCCGCGGGCGCGTAGTATTTCCAGAAGCGCCGGACGAGCGCCTGCTCGCCGAGGATCATGTGCGCGTCCGCCTCCTTCTGCGCGAGCCGCGCGAAGGCCGCGAGCGCCGACTCGGTGCGCGCCTCGACGAACGTGGCGTGGCCGATGAGCGCGACGCCTTCGAGGCGGCCCGACGCGTCGCGGCAGGCGTAGAACGTGCCGCGGTTGAAGGGACTCTCCAGGCCGTTGTCGCGCACCAGCCCGCTCATCACCACCGTCTGCACGGGGCGCTCGGCGAGGAACGCGAGGACTTCGGCCTCGCTGTGACTCTCCGTCAGGGGGTGAACCAGGAAGGACGGCTCGACCCGCGGCGACGCGGCGGCGGCGACCTTCTTCGACTCGATGAACTGGGGCATCAGCATCACTCCTTAATCGGGCGTACCTTGGACACGTATGGGCGAGGCGGGGGTTCGTCTTCCTTCGTCGAATCAGCCGTCGGTTCCATGCGTTCGGCCTCCGCGTTCAGGGGGTCGCCCGCTTCGCGTGTGGACGACATCGAGGCCGTGGGGTCGCCTTTGGCGGTCGCGGACATGGCCTGCACGCACGAGTCCGCGCCGAGCGCGTTGTCCGTGACGAGCACGCCGTCGCCCGCGAAGGTCTGGTCGGTGACGAGCACGCCGGCACCGAGGTAAACCGGCCCGTCGCCCAACGCGCCCCCGTCGCTCACCGTCACGCTGTCGGTGACGAGCACGCCGTCCGAGAGCATCGTCCGGTCGGTGACGAGCACACCGTCCGTCACGAGCACGCCGTCGGTGACGAGCACGCCGAGGCCGTAGATTTTCTGGTAGGAGCTTATCAGGCTGCTCCCCGTGGCGTAGCCGTACTTGAGAACCATCCCTTGCGACCATGCGAAGGTGTAGTCCGCGATGGTCGTCTGCGCGGGCGGCGCGAGCGTCGTCGTCAAAAGCGGCGCGCCGAGCGGCGTCTGCGAGGTCAAGTCTGTACGGACGAGCTTCGCCAGGCGCACCGCGCCCTCGACGTTCAACTCGCCCGCGCCCTGCTCCAACTGGTTGAAGCCCGCGAGCGGCTGCGACGTGTACATGAGGATCATCTTGACGAGGTTCGGCGTGAGCCGTGGGTTGGCTTGCAGCAGCAGCGCCGCCGCGCCCGCCACCACCGGCGTCGCCATCGAAGTACCGTTGAGGTACATCATCCGGCGCTTGTCGTCTTCGCTCACTCCGGCGTCGAGCGAAGGGTAGGCGGTGATGAGGTAGTTGTCCTCGGCGGCGGCGTCAATGATCTTGTTGCCGGGGGCGACGAGGTCCGGCTTAACGAGGTTGTCGTGGTGCTTGACGCCCAAAGCGTCCGTCCATCCCCCGCGGGTCGGGCCGCGCGAGCTGTAGGTGGTCACGCCGTCGTCCGAGCGCGCGTCCGTCCCGAAGGTGTTAGCTGCACCGACGGTGATGGCCGAAGGCTCGTCGCCCGGCGAGTGGATCATCCCGTAGAGCTTGTTGCCCGCCGAGTCCTTGCCCAGGTTGCCCGCGGCGGCGACCACCACGATGCCGGCGTCAACAAGCCTGCGCACCGCCTGGCACACGGGGTCGTTCTTGTACGATTCGACGGCGGGCGTGCCGAGGCTCAGGTTGACGACGCGGATGTTATAGGCCGAGCGATTCTGGAGAACCCAGTCGAGCGCGGCGAGGATCGAGGAGACGCGCCCCTTGCCCTGCGCGCCCAGCACGCGGAGGTTCAGGACGCCGGCGTTGGGCGCGATGCCGATGTAGTCGCCGTGCGCGATGCGCCCGTTGCCGGCGGCGATGGAGGCGACGTGCGTGCCGTGCCCGTAGGGGTCGTCCGTCCGGTTCTCGCCGGTGAAATCAATGCTCTTGACGACGCGCAACCCGTTGCCGCGCTCGTCGCGGAAGGCCATGTGCCCGGTGTCAACGCCGGAGTCGAGGATGGCGATGCCGACGCCTGTGCCGTCGAGCGTCTGGCCGGTCGGGCTGTTGACAACGTTGCCGCGGAACGAGTCGGCGCTGGCGTTGCGAACGGCGTCCGTGCCGGTCGTGAGCGAGACGTGGCCGAACGAGACCGTCTCGCGGTCGGGCGAGACGAACCTCACGCCCTCGCGCGCCGACAACTGCTCGACGAGCCGCGCGGGCAACTCGACGACGCGCGCCCCGACCGCGGGAAGCTCGCCCCTCGTCTTCACGTCGCGGCGGCTGAGCAGCGCTTTGAGGGGAGCGCCCGCCCCGTCGTCGGTCTGGAGGATGACGCGCACGCGCTCATTTCGCGTGGCGGGGTCGCGCGCGATTTCGAGAAGGTCGGGGGAGATTCTGTCTGCCGTCTCCTCCTGCCGCCGCGCGTCGTCGCCGCCCGCGCGCACGAGCTTGATCCCGGCGCTGGCCCGCGGGCCGCCCGGCACGAACGCGCACACGAGGGCGAGCAGCGAGAGCAGAGAGACGAACGTCGCTGCGAAGGAGCGTCCAACGTGTTTCACCTTGATCCCCTCCACTGGCATACAAACGGAAGACGCCAGATGAGACCGGACTTAATAGAGAGCGCCGAGACTAGAGCGACCCCGCCGCCCTCCGTCGGGAAAACGCCGCCTGCTATCGGAAGAGACGGCGAGGCCCCCGTTCGCGAGGTTGCTTCGAGCTGCTGGGAGAAAAAATTTGTCGGGAGGGAGAGACGAGGCTGAGAGTATCCCAGCAAAGCGGTCGCGCAGTCAATACGAAACCGCTCACTTCATGCACGCCGTCTCATCCCCGCCCGTCAGGGCCGACTGCGCCTGCATAGTCGTGTCCCCGACGAGTATGCCGTCGCCGACGAGTACGCCGTCCCCGACGAGTACGCCGTCGCCCACCATCACGCCGTCGGGCAGCACCCCGCCCGCGAGCGCGTCCACGGCGAGCAGCGGCGAGCCACCCGCGAGCGTCGAGCCGTCGCTCGTGAGCAGCATCGTGCCGAGGCCGACGCCGCCCGTCAACAGCGACGGGTTTAATGTCTGCGCGCCGCCGCTCTCCGTGACGCCGTCGCCGAGCACGCAGCCCGCGCCGTAAACGCGCTGGTAGAGCGTGTACAGTTCCGGACCGGCGGCGTAGGTGTGGTTGAGCACGAGGCCCTGCGACCATCCGAAGGTCTGGCCCGCGACCGAGGTCTGCGCCGCGGGCGGCGCGCCCACGAGCAGCGGCGCGCCGAGCGGTGTGCTCGAACCGAGGTCTCCCCTCACGAGCTTTGCCAGGCGCACCGCGCCCTCGACGTTCAACTCGCCCGCGCCCTGCTCCAACTGGTTGAAGCCCGCGAGCGGCTGCGCCGTCAGCATCAACACGGCCTTGACGAGGTTCGGCGTCAGGGTCGGGTTGGCCTGGAGCACGAGCGCCGCCGCGCCCGCAACGACGGGCGTCGCCATCGAGGTGCCGCTCAGATACATCATGCGGCGCGAGTCGGGCTGGCTCGCGTCAACGTTCAGCTCCGGGTGCGAAGCGAGGATACTGTTGCCCGCCGCCGCCGCGCCGACGATACGGTTGCCCGGCGCTGTCACGTCGGGCTTAATCAGGTTGTCGTAGTGGCGGACTCCGCCGTCGTCCGTCCAAGCGCCGCGGGTCGGGCCGCGCGAGCTGTAGGTGGTCACGCCGTCGTCCGAGCGCACGTCGGTGCCGAAGGTGTTCGAAGCGCCGACGGTAATCGCCGAAGGCTCGTCGCCGGGCGAGTGAATCTGTCCATAAATTTTGTTGCCGCTCGCGTCCTTGCCGCTGTTGCCCGCGGCGGCGACGACCACCAGCCCCGCGTCAACGAGATTTCGCACGGCGTTGCACACGGGGTCGTCCTGATAATTCTCGACGGTGGGCGTGCCGATGCTCAGGTTGACGACGCGGATTTGGTAGAGCGCGCGGTTGCTCAAGACCCAGTCGAGCGCGGAGAGGAGCGCGGAAGTCGTCCCCCGCCCCTGCGCGTCGAGCACGCGCAGGTTGACGAGCTTCGCGCCCGGCGCGACGCCCGTGTAGGCCCCGCCCGACGGCTGGCCGCTGCCCGCCACAAGGGAGGCGACGTGCGTGCCGTGACCGTAGGGGTCGTCGGTGCGCCCCTCGCCCGTGAAGTCAACGCTCGCCGCGACCCGGCTCAGGCCGAGCGCGTCGCGGAAGACCGCGTGACCGGCGTCAACGCCTGAGTCCACGACCGCGATTCCGACCCCGGAGCCGTCGAGCGTGGTCGTCGTCCTGAGGCCGAGCAGCGAGGTGAGCGTCTGCGCGCGCACCTGGTCAGTGCCCGTCGTCGTCTCGACGTGGCCCGCGCCGACGAGCTGCCTGTCCGGCGAGACGTAACGCACGTCGGCGTGCGCGGCCAGCGCCGCGACGGCCTTCGGCGGGAGGCTGACCGACAGCGCGCCCAGCCTGCCGAAGCGGTGCGTGACCCGACCGCCGACGGCGCGCAGCAGTGCGTCGAGGCCGAGTCCCGCCGCCGCGTTCTGTTGGACGATGACGTTGACGCGCCTGCCGCCGCCGCGCCCGTCTTCGCCGCCCTCGTCGTCGTCCTGCGACGCGGCGATGAGAGCGCGCAGGTCGGGCGAGATTTTGCCGTTCGCGCCCCTCTCGGACTTCGCGCGTGAGCCTCCGCCGAAAGCCCTCGCGCACAGCGCGAGCGCGAGGCACGCGGGGATAACCCACCTGCGGAGACGATAATGCTTGCGGGATTTCAACGGCTCCTCCTCGCGATGCGACAGCGGGTGATTCAGTGGAGAAATTTAGGGGCGAAATTAACGACTCGCGTGCGACATGAGCTAAGCAAGCACCGTTCCAACTCCCACGCCGCCGCATCGTCACGCGCCGCCGCGCCGCGCGCCGCCGCAGCGCACCGCGAAGCCGATGATGACCCAGAGTCTCAAGCCGGAGAGCAGATGTCTTTGAGGGGGAAAGAGAAAGGTTCGCGGCGTCGGCGCGCGTGCGTGCGGACGCGCGGCGACGGGCTGTGCGCGCATGTCCGCGGGGCGGCCTCAGACTGTCCGGCCCTGCACGACTGCCGTCGCTGCATTGTGCAGCGGCGCAATGAACCCGCCGCTGCAATTTACACGGGACGCGCATGAAGGATGAAGGCGGAAGGATGAAGGATGAAATATAACGCAAGGCTGCTTTCACTTCATCCTTCCGCCTTCATCCTTCATCCTTTCCTTATGCTGGCACGGCTCTTGCCGAAGCCGCGGCGCAAGTCCCGGCAAAAACCCCTGCCGTGAACTCCTGTTCGGACGAACGAGCGCGGCGCATCTCGCGCCGTCACGAAACCTTTTGTCTCGGAAGCGAGGCCGACGCACGCCCGAACCCGACGAGGTGGGTGAACATGTCTCTGCCAAACAGCAACGCACGACTCTTAATCATTGACGACGACCCAGCGGTCAAAGCAGTCCTAATCGAGTTCCTGGGCTGCCGCTACGAGTGCACCGGCGTCGGCTCAGCCGAGGAGGCGCTGGCGCTCCTCAGCGCGGAACGTTTTCAGCTCGTTATCAGCGACATTCAGATGGGCGGCATGAGCGGGCTGGAGATGATCCCCCACTTGCTCCGCCTCGCGCCCGATACCGTCGTCATCATGATCAGCGGCGTG
>QHXN01000007.1 GCA_003222975.1 Acidobacteriota bacterium
TCGCGGAACATAAGAGCAGGATGAAGAATGAAAGGTGAAGACACACAACCTGTGTGGCTGTTATTAACGACGAGATTAGATCAAGCCACCGCCGCTTGAGCATGCTCGCCGCCTGCGCTTGTGATGATAAACTGTGGACGCGGCCACAAGGCACTCCCGCCGTGATCCGCGGAAATAAAGAATAATGACTGGATTCAACGAACAGGACGGGGAGGGAAGTTTGTGCGACGTGCGTTTCCCCCTGTCGCGTTTCTGATCCTTATGCTCGTCATCAACTCGGCGGAGGAGCACGGGGCGGTCACGCAGCCGTTGCAGTCGCACACGCTCACGGGCGACTTCCGCGCGCACATGCAGTTTCACTCGAAGTTCCTTCCGACAAAACGCGACGTGCTCATCTATCTGCCGCCCGGTTACGAGGCGGATAGGCGGCGGCGCTATCCCGTGCTCTACCTGCACGACGGGCAGAACCTCTTCGACGGCGCGACCTCTTTCATTCCGGGGCAGGAGTGGCGCGTTGACGAGACGGCGCAGGCGCTCATCCTCTCGCACGCAATCGAACCGGTCATCATCGTCGGCATCTACAACACGGGCAAGGAGCGCGTTGAGGAGTACACGCCGAGCGCCGACCCGAAGTTCAAGGTCGGCGGCAAGGCGGACTTGTACGGTCGGCTCATCGTCGAGGAGCTGAAGCCCTTCGTTGATTCGCACTACCGCACGAAGAGGGACGCGGCGGACACCGGCCTCGGCGGCTCAAGTCTCGGCGGGCTTGTGACGATGTATCTCGGACTCCGCTATCCGAAAGTCTTCGGCAAGCTGGCTGTCGTCTCGCCGTCGGTCTGGTGGGACGACTACCGGATTGTCCGCGACGTGCAGGCGCTCCGCGCGAAGCCGCACACGCGCATCTGGCTCGACATGGGCACGGACGAGGGCGCGAACGCGACCGACGGCGCGCGCTTGCTGCGCGACGCGCTAGTCGGGAAGGGCTGGCAGCTCGACCGTGACCTCAAATACTTCGAGGCCGTCGGCGCGAAGCACAGCGAGGCGGCTTGGGCTGAGCGCGTCAAGCCGTTTCTCAGGTTTTTGTTCCCGAAGAAGTAGAGAGAGAAAGCAGGATCATCCGCGCGAACGCTTCCTTTTGCCGGATTTTGAAGGCGTGCTTTTCTTCTTCGACTTCTTGAACCGCGTCACCCCTTCCTCCACAATCTTGCGCGCGCGCACAGGCCCGAAGCGACCGAGCGGCTTGAACTCCTTGCCCTTGACCTGATTGTAAGAGACGAAGAAGTGCTCGATCTCGTCGAGCAGAGTCTCGTTTAGGTTTCCGAGCGAGCGAACCTTGCGGTGCAGGCGCGACTCGGCGGCGACGGCGATGAGGCGGTCGTTGCGCGCCGTCTCGCCTTCGTGCTCGGTCTGCTCGGCCTCGATGACGCCGACGAGCCGGACGCGCACCAGGCAGCCCGCGAACGCAGGCTCGTCCATCAGCACGAGCACATCGAGCGGGTCGCAGTCACCGCCTAACGTAGAGGGAAGGAAGCCGAAGTCGAAAGGGAAGACCGCGCCCGAAGGGAGCACGCCGCCGAGCTTGAAGAGCCGAAGGTCTTCGTCGTAATTGAACTTGTTACGGCTGCCCTTCGGCGTCTCGATGATGACGTTCAACTCGCCGTCGTCGTGGAAGGCGTCCAGCTCGTTGAGATTGTTTCCGGCCATCTTAACTCCATAAAAACGAAGAATTCAGAAGTCCGCAACGATGAACGCAGAACTGAAAGGCAATTGTCTTTGGTTCTGCGTTCATCGTTGCGGACTTTCGACTTTCCTTTTTACCATCCGCGCATAATCTCCCAGCGGTCAACGACGCGCCCGCCTTCGAGCACGTGGTAGTGCGAGTGCTGGGCAGCCGTCAGACATGAATGGTTGGCGAGCACGCGGACGCGCGCGCCGACGCCGAGGGCGTCAAGCAATCGCTCGTCTTCGACGAAGACCTCGCCGTGCTCCTGCGAGAGCGGGCCGACGCGCAGACCCGTTTCGCTGCCTTCAACGTCGAGCACGCGACCGAAGCCACACGCGGGATCGAACTCCACGGGGCCGCGATCCTTCGAGAGCGCGATTGCGCCCGCGTCGAGGACGACCTTGCGGCGCGTGCGGTCGCGGTGGACGACCGAGGCCAAAACGGTCAGAGCGCAGTCTTGAAAGCCGCAACTGCCGAGCGTCGCCTGGAACGCGTCGAAGAAGATGTAGTTGCCGGGCCGCGCCTCGTCAACGCCGTCGAGGTGGTCAAAGTGCGTCATGGTCGGCGTCGAGCCGACGCTGACCGTAGGCACTTTAATCCCGTCGGCGCGCAGGCGCGCGGCGAACTCCCTCATCACGTCGCGCTCATCGCGCGCGACGCCGAGCAGTTCCTCGCGCGAGCGCGCGTGGTAGGAGTGGCCCGCGTGCGTGAGTATGCCCGCGAAGCGAAGGCCCCGCGCGTCCGAGATGAGGCGCGGGATTTCGAGCGCTTCGGGACTGTCCGGCTCGACGCCGCAGCGGTGGTAGCCGCAATCAACCTTGAGGAAAAGGTCGAGCACAACGCGTGCGCGGCGCGCGGCCTCGTCGAGTCGGCGGGGCACGTCCAAGTCGTCGGTGATGAGCGCGAAGCGCTCGCAAGCGCGCGCCAACTCAATCGCCTCTCCGAACTTGCCCGGCTCGACGGGGACTGCGTAGGTGATGTCTTTGAATCCGCGGTCGGCGAAGGCGCGCGCCTCGGCGAGCGTGGAGACGGTGATGCCGCCCGCCTCTCCCACGGTCTGTATGCGCGCCACCTCGACGCACTTGTGCGTCTTGACGTGCGGGCGTAAGGAGACGCCGAACTCGCGGGCGCGAGCCGATATCCGCGCGGCGTTGCGCCGCACGCGTTCGATGTCGAGGAGGAGCGAAGGCGTCTTGATGGTGTGCAAATCCATGATGTTTGAAAAGAGTTGCGGAGAACTATAACACTATCGGCGCGGTCGGGTTTAGGGCAGGAAGATATAAACCACGGAGGCACAGAGAACACGGAGGTTTCGCAGAGGAAGTCAAGACCTCTGCGCCCTTCTGTATTCTCTGTGCCTCCGTGGTTAAACCGTCCTCGGCCTATGCTCAATCGAAAGTTAAGAGATGCGATGCGGGAACGTTGTGAACCAGTAGAAGAGTCCCGAAGAGGCGACGGAAACACGGCCCAAACGTCAAGTGCCTTGATGTTCTGTCGCGACTTCGGGACTCAGCGCGCCGCCGCTGCCGCACGGGAGAGATGCGCGGCAGCGGCGGGCGCTCGCCCAGGCTCAGACCGCGAAACAAGCCGAAGCCTGGAAGAGAAGACTACTGCACCGTGACGATCCACAAACTGCCCGGAGTACGGACGCGCTAACCCGGTCGGCGCGCGAGCGCGCTGTTCAGTACCGCGAGCGTTAGCAAGCGGGAGTGCGTGTGTAAGACTCAGGCGCGTGATGGGCGACAGACCCGCTTGCTAACGCTCGCGGTGCTGTTCTTCGCGGCGACGAAACAGCGCGCGCGTATTGCGTCGGTCGTGATCGCCCATCGAAGGCGCGAGGCCCCGTCCCGCGCCTTCAACATCGGTTGTCAAGGGTGCTTTCGTTCAGTGCTCGACTCAGTTCGCTCGGTCTTCGTCGGATGCTCTGACTCGTGCGAAGGCGCGGGGCGCTCCTGCCGCGGCGTTTCTTGTCGCGGTTGCTCCTGTCGCGGCGACGGCTCTTGACGCGGCGACGGCTCGCTGCGCGAGGGCCGTGATTCGGCGGGCGGCGCTGCGCGTTCGGGGCGGGAGGAAGGCGGCTCCTCGCGCCGCGCGGGCGGAGGCGAAGGGCGCTCGCGCGCGCCCGGATCAACGGGGCGCACGCGCGGCTCGGACTTGTAAACGGGCGGCGAGGCGTGCCGCTCCTCGCGCGGGCGCTCTTCACCCGGACGCTCGACCGGGCGACGCTCCACCGACGGACGCGCCGGTCTGACGCCCGTACTCGACTCGCCGGGGCCATTGCCGTTTGTCGGCGCGGGTCGCGCGGGACGGACGCGCGTCGCTTCGCCGCCTTCGATGCCGCGGGCGCGCGTCGCTTCGTTGGCTTCGTTGCCCGCGCCCGCGTCAGAGAGTGGACGCCTGTCGGGGCGTGGCCGTTCGACCGCACCGGTCGTGACGTTACCGCCCGGCGCGGCAGCCGCGCTGCCCGCGGTCGAGGGAGGTGCGACGCGCGGCTGGCGGTTGTTGAAGAGGCGCGTGCGGCGCAGCTCTTCGTCGAGCGGGACGCCGGGCGTGCGCGCCGTCGCGCCGGTCGGTCGGTCGGATACGGCGCGCGGCGGCATGACCGGCGCGGTGCGATTGATCGTCAAAACGTCGCGCCCGTTCGCGCCCGGAGTCTGACCGCCGCGTGCGCCGACGCGTCCCTCGCGGCCTTCGATGCGGGGCGAGCCATCGCGCGCGAACGGAAAATTGCCACGCACCGGTTCGCTCGAAAGCGCACGCTGCGCGAGGTCAACCGTGGCGGGGCGCGCGTGCAGGTGCGCCGCGCCGAACTCCCGCACGGGCGCTGACGTGACCGCGTGCAGCAGGACGGGGTTCACGCGCCGAAGGTGTTCTTTCTCGCCCGGTCGCAGCGGCGTCGCAGTGTCGAAGCGGCGCGACCACCAGCGCCCGCGCGGGTCGCGCTGGCCGTATGTGAGCGGATACCAGCAGACGCGACTCTCGCTCCCGAAATCAATGTTGACGAAGGCGACGAGCGCGGGCCGCCACCATGCGTGGCGATAGCGATAGCCGTAGCCGCGCGGTGCCCAGCACCAGTTGCTGTTGTAATAGACCCAGCGACCGTAGTGGTAAGGTGCCCAGCCCCAATCCTCGTCCGCGATCCAAGTCCAGCCGTAGGGCGGACACCAGTCCCAGTGGCCGTAGCGGTAGGGCGCCCAGTCGTCATAGTTGTTGACGACCGTGGAGTGCGGACGCCAGACGTAGCCGTAGTCGCTCGTGTAGAGCCAGTCGCCGTAGAGGTCGAGTTCCTCCGCGCCGTAAACTTCCGGGTCGTAGTAGCGCTCACGCCCTTCGTAGCGCAGGCGTGAGGCGAGGTAATGCTCGCGCTCGTCGTTCCAGTTGTCCCACTCGTCGAACGGCGCGGCGGCACTCAACTCCCAGTCGCCCTCCTCCGCGCTGTTGTAGGTGAGACGCGCCGTGCGTTCGTTGCGCAGCTCGAAGCCGGAGGTCTCCGAGTAGATGCGCGCGCGCCCGTCTCCGCGGACGTTGACGCGGACGCCGCCCGCGTCAACGTCAACACGGTACTGGCCGGTCTTCTCGGCGGCGACGGTCGTCTTCGGCGCGTCAACCTCGAAGTATTCATGGTCGCGGTCGAACTTCGAGAGCCTGACGATGACCGTGCCTTCCGAGAGGCTGAGCGCGATGCCTTCGTCGCGCAGCGTGACGACTTTGAGGACGGAGTCGCCGCCGACGCGGACGAAGTTTCGCGAGTCGGCCTGTATTTCGAGACGCGCGTCGCGCCCCGTGGAGAGCGTGTCGCCCTCGACGAGCGGCGTGTTCAACTGCGCGCGCTCCCACTCGACGCCTCCGGCGCGTTGCAGGCTGACCTCGCCTTTCAGAAGACTGACGCGCAGGACGCGCGCGTGCTCCTCGTATTCGTCGCCGTTGGTGTCGTCGTCGGCGCGTGCCGTCGTCGAGATGAGAAGCAGTGCGGAGAGAAGGAAGAGAAGTGTCGTGGGCAAAGAGTGACGAGAACGCATGGCGGACGCTCCTTCGTTTGTAGATCGAACGGGCCGCACGGGGGCAGACGGGTTCGGCGGACGAAGCAAGTGATTTCGGAAGAAGAAAATCTTGCGGGGCCTTCGTCCTGTTTGGCCGCGGACGGAGCAAAGCACGTGCCCGTGTGTTAGGCGCGGCGAAGGCGAGAGGGTTGTTCGAGCATTTCCGGTAAGAGTTTGAGGCGGGAGCAGGAGCGCTTATGCGAGATAGTGCAAGCGAAGCACTAAATCGTGTGAGACTCACTTGCCTGGTCGAGCGTGGCCCCGCCCGACCTCGGAGAAGCTGAGGTTGAGGATCGGGTAGAACTTCCAATCCTTGTAGTCGTAGTGCCACCACTCCGGCTCATAGACCGAGAAGCCCTCGGCCTCCATCGCGGCGCGCAAGGTGTCGCGCAGGCGTCGCTGCTCGGCAGTCCCGCCCGCGTAAGAGATGTGCGAGCGCTCGGTCATTTCGTCGTACTCGCCCGGCATCGAGACCTCGCGGCCCGTCTTCAGGTCGTAGAGCGTCAGGTCAACGGCGCAGCCGCGGTTGTGGCGCGAGCCTTTGGAGGGGTCTGCGACGAACTGCTTCTTGTCGGCGGGCGTCAAGTCCCAGAAGAGCTTCGTGACGAACCAGGGGCGGTAGCCGTCGAAGACCGCGACGCCGTAGCCCTGCTTCCTGAGAGCGCGGACGACGCGGAGCAACGCTTCGGCGGCGGGGCGTTGCAGGAAGGCGCGCGCCTCCGTATAGACCGGGCGGCCCGTGAAGTTGTTCGGCGTGGCGTAGCGGATGTCGAGCTTGATCGTCTTGTCTAGCTCCGTGAGTTCAACGAGGTCGGGCGCGCGGAACGTGCCCTCTTCTTTCGGCGGCTGCTCCTGAGCGCGCATGGGCGACGGCAGGACGAGAAGGCACAAGAGCGCCGCGATTGCGAGGCGCGTGCGCGCGAACTTCAGAGCGTCTCTCATTCAATCCTCACTGTGGGTTGTTATACCGAGTTGCAATGAAAGAATGGTTCAGAGTACAAGCTTCAGCTTGCTCCTTCCGTTGAGAACAGCAAGCTGAAGCTTGTACTCTGAACCCCTGTCCCCACTGTAACTCAGCATTATTTACTGCGACCATGATTTCGGCGTGCGCTCCCAACGGTGCGCGCGCAGTTCTGCGAGTAGTTCGGGCGGGAGCGGCCCGGCGTCGCTCGCGGCGACGTTCGACTCGACGTTCTTTGTCTTGCGCATGCCCGGAATGATCGTGCTGACCGTCGGGTTGCTGAGGATGAAGCGTATCGCCATCTCCGGCATCGTCAGGCCGGCGCGCGCGGCAACTGGCTTCAAGGCGTCGGCGCGCTCGACGCTGGGGATCAGGTTCTCAGGTACGAAGTACGTGTTGCGCCAGTCGCCTTCGGGCCAGCGGCTCTCCACGTTGAGCGTGCCCGTGAGCGTGCCCTCGTCGAAGGGGACGCGCGCGATGACGGCCACGTTCATCTCGGCGCAGGCGGGGAACAACTCGTCCTCCGGGTTCTGGTCGAAGATGTTGTAGATGACCTGCACCGAATCCACAAGGCCGCTGCGCACGGCGCGCACGCCGTTCCAAGGCTCCCAGCGGTTGATGCTGATGCCGACGGCGCGGACTAACCCTTGCGTGCGAAGCTCGTCCATCTTCTTCGCCCAGCGCTCGTCCTCGACCCACGAGTCCTCCCAGACGTGGAACTGCATGAGGTCGAAGCTCTCAAGCCCGGAGTTCTTCAGACTGCTGTGGACGTACTCCTCTATGTGTTCGGGCGGGAACGTGTCGTCGAGCTTGAACTCGCGCCGGCTCGGCCACTTCCTATTACGGGGCGGAATCTTCGAGGCGGCGTAGAGCTTCTTGTCCGGGTTGGCGCGGACGAGCTGGCCCAAGAACGACTCGCTGTGGCCCTCGCCGTAGGCCCACGCCGTGTCGAAGAAGTTGCAGCCGAGGTCAACGGCCCTTTGCAGCGAGCGCAGAGACTCCTCGTCGTCCGACCCGCTCCAGCCGCCCATGCCCCACATGCCGTAGCCGATCTCCGCGACCGACCAGCCCGTGCGCCCGAAGCTTCTGTACCTCATCGAACCCTCCGTGATTGAAATGATTTCCATTTTCGTCCCCGCCTCAGTCCTCTTCGTCACGCGATTCCGGCTGTTCGTCCAACGCCGCGGCGTTTCGTCACAATTCGTTTGAGGCGGCGCGCGTCGGCGCGGCATCCTGCACGTTGAAGAAGAAGGCCGGGGCGACGGAAAAAGTTGGAACCGCGACGCGAAGATTTTTGAAACCAACTGAAGCGACGCGCCACTAACAAGGTGCGAAACGAAACTTCGCGGCCCGCGACAAAAAATTGAAAACCATTGAAGCGCCCGCGCGTTTAATTCGTTAACAGCCTGAATCGCCAGGCGTCATTGTAAGCGAAAAGTTTTTGCCATGAAATCTCGGCGAGTGGTGTTTAGCTGGTAGAAAGGGCGGGGAAGTTCAAAAGCAATAAGGCTCGCGCCGACGGAAGACAGCCGGGGTAATAAAAAGAAGACTTCGGCCCGGCGCGCAAGGTTACAAGGATCGCCCGCGAGGGCGGAATCGCCCGACAGTTCGGTGGGTGAAGAAAATGAAACACAGGTCAATCATCGCATTCATCCTCCTCGCCGCGGCGCTCGTCGCCGCGCCACAGGTCTCGCACGACCTCGCGGCGCTCAAGAGCGCGCTCGGCACTCGCATCCGCGGAGAAATCCTGCACGCGTTCCTGAGCCTGCACGCGCGAGAAGACGCCGGCGGGATGACGCCGCGCCGGGCCGCGCCGCAGCTCGCCTCCTGCAAGGCTGCGGCGAAGTCCGACGAGTTGACTGCCTCGCACGCGAAGCAGAACGACAGCCGCGCGCACGCCGCGCCGCGGGCCGAAGCTGCTTCGCAAAGGGAGGCGCGCGCGCAGTTGGCGATGCTCATTGACCCGTTGCTTGAGTCCGAAGAGTCGAGCGCGGAGCTTCCGGGTGTTGACGATCAATTCATCCACGGCAAGTCTGCGAAACTCCCGCGCCGGGCGGTCGCACCGGGCGAGCTGGCGATGCTCATCCCGCCGGGTTCGGGCATTGACATCCCCGCTCTTTCTAACGCGCCGTGGGGCGACGCGCGGGATAAGAGCGCGGCCAACGAGCAGCGTGGGTCGGCGGAGTCGCGGCGCGCAGCTTCTCTGGCGACGCACTTCGAGGCGACTGCGGCGTCGAAGTTTCAGGGCGAAGAGGCGTTCAGATATCTCGGCCCGCTCCTGCGCGAAACGGTTTGGGTTCGCGGGGCGGAGAACGGAGCGAGGGTCAGGATTTTTAAAGTCAGGCGTCCGGCCAAGGTCGGCGGCGCGAACCCTTCGGCGACGGGGCCGCAGCCCGCACCCGCCGCGCTCACCAAGCCGCTCCCCGTGCTGCCAGTCTCGTTTCAAACGTCCGTGGGCGAGTGAGCGAGCGCGCTCTCGGAATCGGCGCGCTTCGGGTCTCGCCGTCCGAACTCCAAAAGGAGCCGGCGCTTTCAAGGGATAAATGACGGCTCTTTAGATCAGAGGCTTCGCAATAAAACTAAAGTCGTCCGTTGGCCGCCCCCCTCGCGGTCGGTTCGGAATCAGTGTGCCCGCGCGTGGCCGGAGGCTTCTCCGCGGCGGCCAGTCAGTCTCAAGGAAAGATGATGAGCATTTACAGAAAAGTCGCGCTGCTCTGCGCCCTCGCACTCGTCACGGCGACGAGCGTGAGGGCGCAAGTAGCCTCGGCCAAGCCCTCGCCCACGCCCGACATCTCGAAGGCGTCGGCCCCCGCGGCGACTCCGACGCCAAAGGGTGAGTCCGCGGAGCCGAAGGCGGTGGACAAGCCCGCGGCGGCCAAGCCGTCGAAGGGCAAGTCCGCCGGTGCGAAGACGGCGGCGGCGAAACCCGCGGCCAGAGTGATGCCCGCGCTCCCGCCCGAAAAGGCGCAGCCCCTGAACATCCCTCGCTTCGACAAGCCGCCGGTCATAGACGGCAAGCTCGACGACGACGTGTGGAAGCAGGCAGCCGTCCTCAAAGACTTCTACCAGACCAGCCCAGGCGACAACGTCGCGCCGACCGCGCCCACGGAGGTTTTCGTCGGCTACGACTCAAAGTTCCTCTACTTCGGCTTTCACTGCTTCGACGACCCCTCGAAGGTGCGCGCCACGGTCGCCAAGCGCGACGAGGTCTTCGGCGAGGACAACGTCCGCATCTTCCTCGACACCTTCAACGACCAGCGGCGCGCCTACATTCTCGGTTGGAACCCGCTCGGCATCCAGCAGGACGGCATCTTTACGGAGGGGCAGGGCAGCGACTTCACCGTGGACATCGTGATGGAGTCGAAGGGGATGATCACGAGCGACGGCTACACGGTCGAGGTCGCCATCCCCTTCAAGTCTCTGCGCTACGAGGTTGGCAAGGGCAAGCTCTGGGGCCTGCACGTCTGGCGCAACATTGACCGCATGAACGACGAGATTGACTCGTGGATGCCGATGTCGCGCGACGCCTCCGGCACGCTCAACCAGGCCGGTCACATCACGGGCCTCGAAGGCGTCTCGACCGAGCGCACAATCGAACTCATCCCCAGCCTCACCGTCTCCGAGACGGGCAAGCGAGTCCGCACCATGAGCAGGGCGTTCGCCGGCACGCTCGGCGTGGCCGACCAGGGCAAGTTCGTCAACCAGCCCGTCAAGGCTGACCCCGGCCTGACGGCCAAGTTCGTCGTCTCGTCGGCGGCCATCATTGACCTCGCCGTCAACCCCGACTTCGCGCAGGTCGAGGCCGACGCCACCGTGAGCACCGCCAACCAACGCTTCCCCATCTTCTTCGACGAGAAGCGCCCCTTCTTCCTCGAAGGCATAGACATCTTCCGCACGCAGATCGCCGCCGTCCACACGCGCACCATCATCAACCCGGAGATCGCTGCCAAGCTCACGGGCAAGCGTGGCCGCAACACCTACGGCTTCCTCTTCGCCTCCGACAAAGCGCCCGGCGACTTCTCGAACGAACAGCGCTTCGACCCCGAATCGCTCCCCCTTGCCGGCGACCGAATCATTGACAAGAACGCGACCATCGGCGTCGTCCGCCTCAAGCGCGACGTGGGCAAGGAGAACTTCCTCGGCTTCCTCGGCACGGCCTACAACTTCGTCGGCCACAGCAACTACGTCGCCGGCTTCGACGGGCGCTTCCGCTTCGACAAGAAGACGACCCTGAACTTTCAAGTGCTCGGCACGAAGACACACCTCTGCGACCTCGCCAAAGAGCAGAAGGACGACGTGTGTAACAACTTCAACGGCTTCGCGTATGCGTATAACTACAGCGTGAACGGGCGTCACCTCGGCTGGAACGTCAACGGCGTGGGCCGCACCGCAGGCTACCGCGCCGACGTGGGATTCACGCGGCGCGTCAACACGAACAACCACAACTTCAACATCTGGTACGTCACCGAGCCGAAGCCGAAGCAGAAGATCGTCTCGTGGGAGTTCGACAGCTACCTCGGCGGCAACTTCGACTGGCAGCGGCGCATGCAGAACTGGAACTACGAAGGGCAGATGGGACCGAACCTCCAGCGCCAGACCTTCATCCGCTGGGGCTACAACACAGGCTACGAGCGCGACTTCGCACGCGAGTTCGGACTCAACTCGTTCGCCGCGGGCAAGCCCGAAACCTCCACCCACTCCAAAAACGTCTTCGGCTACGCCGGCTCGACGCCGACCAAGCGCGTCAACTTCTTCTACTTCTTCGGCTACCGCTGGGGCGAGATGGACTACGACTTCGGCGCGGGGCCGCGCTTCCCGCGCGCGAGCCTCGCGGCGCTCGCTAATACCAACGCGCCGCTCTCGCCGGGGCCGGGCGACCTCCTCTACACGAACGGCAACGTCACCTACAAGGCTTCGAGCGATCTGAACCTGGCGCTCAGCTTCTCTAAAAACCGCCTGCGCCGCCACGACAGCGGCCTCGTCGCCTTCGACGAGAACATCGCCTCTCTGAAGGCGACCTACCAGTTCACGCGCTTCGCCTTCGCACGCGCCCGCGTGGACTTCGACTCGATTGCCTCGAACTTCCGCGGCCAGTTCCTCTTCGGCTGGACGCCGAACCCCGGCACTGCTCTTTACGTCGGCTACAACGACGACATGAACCGCCGCGGCTTCAACCCGTTTTCGGGCCAGCTCGAACCCGGCTTCCGCCGAAACGGCAGAACCTTCTTCATCAAAGCCTCCTACCTCATCCGGCACAGCTTCTGATGCGGCCAGGGCGGTAGGGGTGACACGGGCGACGAGTCGAGTTATGATTCGTCGCCCGTTCTCTTTCCGGCGGACGAAATCGCCCACGCCGGAATCGCAAGCCGCCCCGCAACCTTCGACAGGTTTTTTCGTATAAACACTTCGGACAGCGCCGACACGCGGTTTTGAAGTTACAAAGTTTTGACAACACCGCGCGCGCTGAAGGCGTTAAAAAGTGAGCGCCATACTCATCATCTCGGTCTTCCTGATCTTCGTAGCTTCTCTCGCACTCCTTCGCACGAAACGCCCGCGGTCTAACGAAGAGGCGGAGCAACTTCCGCCGCGCTTCGGCTCGCGGGGACTCTTCGGCGGCGACGCCCTAGGCTCGCCGGGCGGCGGCAGCAACGACGACGCCGAGCCTGAAAAGAACGCTTCCGAAGAGCTTGAGAAGACCTTGTGCGCACGCGCCGAGCGGGGCGACTTTGAAGCCCTGAAGGACGCGCACGCGGGCGGCGTCGAACTCTACCGCCGGATTCTGGACGCCCTGGTCGAGCGTTGCGCGAACAGTCCCGAAGACCTGCGCGCGCTCGCCGCCCTTCTCGCAGGCAGCGACGAGTTGCGCTCAAGCCCGGCGCTCGCCGAGCGCCTTCTCGAAGTCTGGAGGCAGAGTCCCGCGCGACCCGCGACCGCCGAGTTGCTGCGCGTCGCTGCGCTGTCGGACGACGCAGAGACCTTCGGGCTGGCGGTCTCGACCGTCCTCCGAGCGTGGGAGGACGGACGCCTCGGCGACACGGGCGCGGAGGAGTTGCGCTCGCTCTTCGAGGGCGAATACTGGCTGCTCTCCTCGGAGGCGAAGCGCTCCGGGGCGGGCTTCCTGCTCAAACAGAAACTCGCGGACGCGCGCCACAGGCTTGCGGCCCGCGCGCGGCGCGAGAACCCACCATCCACCGGGGCTTTCAGAGATGAACTCCCCGCACAGAAAGAAAGACCATGAACGACAAAATGTTTCAGTTCGTGCCCTACCTCGTCATCGGCTTCGTCGTGCTCGTCGTCGCCGTAGTCCTCTTGAGGCGCTGGCTCGTCAACGTCGGCGCACGCGAGATCGCCATCAAGGAGCGCCGCTACTTCGGCGCGAAGATGCCGCCAGGCCGCGTCGTCGCCACCGAGGGCGAGGTCGGCATACAGGCCGACGTTTTGAAGCCCGGCCTGCACTTCGTCAAGTGGCCCTTCGAGAAAGTCGTGCTCAAAGTCCCGCTCATCGAGATCGGCGCGGACGAGCTGGGAATAGTCGAGGCCATTGACGGCGAGCCGATGCCGCCCGGCAGAAACTTCGCGCCCGACCGCGCCGAGAACGCGCACAACAACTTCCAAGACCCCATCGCCTTCATCAAGCGCGGCGGCGTCAAGGGCATCCAACTCCGCACGCTGCCGCCGGGACTGTGGCCGATTCACCCGTACCTCTTCCGCGTCTCCATCTCGAAGGCGACGATGATCCCGCCGGGCAAGGTCGGCGTCGTCACGGCCTCCGACGGCGGTCAGCTCGACCCCGGTCGCTTGAACGGCAAGGCGATTGACGGCCACCGCAACTTCCAGGACGCGGAGCAGTTCATCGCCAGCGGCGGACAGAAGGGGCCGCAGGTCGAAACCCTGACGCCCGGCACTTACCGCATCCTGACGCAATCCGTGCCGCTCGCGGGCGGCGACCCCAAGCCCGGCCTCTTCTCCATCCGCCTCTTCGACGCGACGGTGATTAACGAGAATCAGGTCGGATTAGTCGAGGCGCTCGACGGCGCACCGCTCGACCCGCGCGACTACGTCGCCACGCAGGTCGAAGGTCACGACAACTTCACCGACAGCAACGAGTTCATACGCCGCGGCGGGCAGCGCGGCCCGCAGAAGGACATACTTCTGCCGGGCACCTACTACGTCAACCCGCTTCTCTTCAAGGTCATCCCCGAAAAGGCGGGCGAGGTCAAGCCGGGCGAGGTCGCCGTCATCGTCTCGAACGTCGGCAAAG